>NC_013205.1:1207502-1811253 GCF_000024285.1 Alicyclobacillus acidocaldarius subsp. acidocaldarius DSM 446 | reverse complement strand
CGGACGATGCGGGACGCGGACCGGACGGCCGTGCTCCGCTATCTGTCCGACCTGAAGCGGCGAGGGATGAAATCGACGACCATCGCCCGAAGGATGTCCGCGCTTCGCTCGTTCTTTCGCTACCTGCTGCGGGAAGGCGTCCTTCAGGCGGACCCGACGGCGAATATCGAGGTCGCGGCGCCGGACGAGCACCTGCCTCGGGTCGTCTCTGAAGAGGACGTCGAACGGCTTATCGGCGCGGTGCGCCGACCGGATGCCATGGGACTGCGCGATCGCGCCATGTTGGAGACGCTCTACGCGACGGGTGTGCGCGTGAGCGAGCTTCTGGCGCTGTCGCTCGAAGACGTCGAGCTCGCAGCGGGGTTTATCCGCGTGTTCGGAAAGGGCAAGAAGGAGCGCGTGGTTCCACTGGGTGAGATCGCCCAGGACGCCCTTGGGCTGTACCTGCGCTACGGCAGGCCGCTTCTGGTGCGAGACCGGGGAGAAAGCGCTGTGTTCCTCAATCGCCTCGGCCGGCGGATGACCCGGCAAGGGTTCTGGAATATCCTGAAGGGCTACGCGCGGCAGGCGGGCGTGTCCGCCGAGGTGACGCCGCACACGCTTCGGCACTCGTTCGCCACGCATTTGCTGGAGGGCGGCGCGGATCTCCGGGTGGTGCAGGAGCTCTTGGGACACGCCGATATCTCGACGACGGAGCGGTACACGCACGTCACACCGCACAGGCTTCGCGAGGTGTATCGCAATGCGCATCCGCGGGCGTGATCACGAATGGAGGATATGGGTTGGACAAGCGTCTCATTTGGATTGTGCTCGACAGCTGTGGCATCGGCGCGGCGCCCGATGCCGCCGATTATGGGGAGGCTGACGTTCAGAGCAACACCATCGCGCACGTCGCGGAGGCGGTAGGCGGACTTCGGGTTCCCAACCTCGAACGCCTTGGCCTTGGGCGAATTGCGCCGATCAAGGGCGTTGCGCCTGTCGGCGTGGGCGGATACGGCACGATGGTGGAGCGATCCGCCGGCAAGGACACGACGAACGGTCACTTGGAGTTCGTGGGCATCGTCCTGTCGCAGCCGATGCCGACGTATCCAAATGGGTTTCCGCCCGAGATCATCGAGCCGTTCGAGCGGTACGTGGGCAAACCGGTCCTTTGCAATCGCCCTGCGTCCGGCACCTGGGTCATCGAGGCGTATGGGAGAGAGCATCTCGAGACGGGCAGGCCCATCGTCTATACCTCGGCGGATAGCGTCTTTCAGGTCGCGGCGCACGAAGACGTGGTGCCGGTGGAGACGTTGTACGATTGGTGCGAATACGCGAGATCCATCCTGGTTGGACCTCACGCCGTGGGCCGGGTGATTGCGCGGCCGTTCGTCGGGGAACCGGGGCGGTTTGTGCGGACGGATCGGAGGCGGGACTATTCGCTGGATTTCGGCCCGACGGTGCTCGATGGCATCGAGGCCGCCGGGTACCCCGTGGTCGGGATCGGGAAAATCGCAGACATCTACAACCATCGCGGAATTACGCGGGCGGTGCACACCGTGGACAATCGGGATGGCATGCAAAAGCTGGTGGAGGCGATGGACAGCGAGACCTCGGGCCTCATCTACGCGAACTTGGTGGACTTCGATTCGAAGTACGGGCACCGAAATGACCCCGTCGGATTCGCACGCGCCATCGAGGCGTTTGACGCTGATCTGGAGGGGGTGCTGTCGCGGCTTCGCCCTGGCGATCTCCTGGTCATCACCGCCGATCACGGCTGCGACCCAACGGTCCCTGGCACGGATCACACGCGCGAACGCGTCCCGATTCTCGCCTACCACGTGAACATGGCCCAGCCCGTCGAGCTCGGTGAGCGAGACACCTTCGCCGATCTCGGCGCCACCGTGGCGGAATACTTCGACGTGCCGCTTCCACCCGTCGGGAGGTCGTTCCTTCGCGATCTCCGCCTTGCGTGACCCTACGTGGCATCGGATGCGTAGTGCCGCTTCGTCTTGCACACACTAACGCCGATTTCGATTCGGTGGACTCCGAGAGAGGAGGTTGCAGGATGAAGCGGCATTCTCGCGCCCTCGGGCTCGGCCTCGGCGCCCTGTGTCTCGTCGCGACGAGCGCTGCGCCCCAAGTCGCTCGTGCGGCCTCGGCGCCCGGGATCGTTCAAATTCGCGAGGCGGCGGACGCCGGCCCGACGCAATCTGCGCCGGCCGCGAGCGTCGATCTCGCCAAACAGGCGAGGTCCGCGGTCCTGATGGATTTTGCGACCGGGAAGGTGCTTTACGCGAAAAACGCCCACGAGCGCCTGCCCATGGCGAGCATCACGAAGATCATGACGCTCCTTCTCATTTTTGAGGCGATCGACAGCGGCAAGTTGAAGTGGACCGATCGCGTCCAAGCGAGCGAGCGAGCCGCCAGCATGGGCGGATCGCAGATCTTTCTCGAACCCGGTGAGACGATGACCGTGCGCGACCTCGTGAAGGGCATCGCCATCGCTTCGGCCAACGACGCCTGCGTCGCCATGGCCGAGCACCTCGATGGAAGCGAAGAGGCGTTCGTCGCTCGCATGAACCAACGCGCGAAGGAGCTCGGCATGACCGACACGCACTTCGCCAACTGCAACGGGCTTCCTGCCCCAAACCATTATTCCAGTGCGCACGACATCGCCGTCATGTCGAGGGCGCTTCTCATGCATCCCGAGATCACGGCGTTCACCTCGGTGTACAGCGACTACTTGCGCAAGGACACGGATCACCCGCTCTGGCTCGTCAACACCAACAAACTCGTCCGCTTCTACGACGGGGTGGACGGGCTGAAGACGGGCTACACGCAGGAGGCGAAATATTGTCTTTCCGCCACGGCGAAGCGCGATGGGTTTCGCGTGATCGCCGTGGTGATGGGCGAGCCGAAACCCACGGTCCGAAATGCGGAAATTGCGGCCATGCTGAATTACGCGTTTGCGCACTACAAATCGGTCCAAGTGTATCCCCGCGGCCATGTGGTGGGGCAAGTCGCGGTCAAGCGTGGCACGCGCGATCGCGTCGAGGCGGTGACGGCCGAACCGGTGGCCTTTGTCACCGAGCGTTCCAGCAAAACCGCGTATACCACCGAGATCCAGTGGATGACGCTGAAGGCACCGGTGTCTCGCGGCCAGGTGGTCGGACACGTGCTGGTGAAATCCGGCGGTCAGATTGTGGCGAATGTGCCGGTTGTCGCGAAGGACGACGTGCCGAAGGCGACGTTCTTCCAGAGCCTTGGCAAGACCGTGAAGAAAGTGATCACGTTCGGCCAGGCCCAATGAAAACGCCCAGTCGAGCAGGACGCGCCGCCCCAGGCGGCGCGAACCATGTCGATTGGGCGCGTTTTTTCTTATTGGCGGGGAAATACCCAGAATCGACCCGGCGAGGCCCACGGCCGCTCGGGAAGGCGCTGAGTCGCCTGGGTCACGGCCTCCTCGCAGAGCTGCAGGATCTCGGGGGTGCTTCCCTTGCGCAGATACACCTCGGCCTTCAGGTGGAGGTAGCCTGGAGGCGCAACGTCGGGGCGCTCGGCGACAAGCTCGTCTAGGGCGCGAAGCTCCGACTCGGCCCGGTCGAGATCGCCCAACTCGACGCCAAGCGCGGCCGCGAGTAGGTGAAGCTGGGCTCGGATCTCTGGGCCGACGCGGGTCATCGCCAGCGCCCGGGATACGCGCTCCATCGCGAGCGCGGGTTGGTGAAGCGCCTGGTAGGTGAGCGCCAATTCGTGATCGAGCGCGACGCGAAGCACTTCGTCTCGAGGGCTCGTCCTATCCTCAAGATCCAGCAGGTGGGACAACGCGCCCTCGACATCTCCTCCGAGCCGCAAGAACGCTCCCAAATTGATGCGACAGCGCATCGCCAAGGCGCGGTTGCCGGCGTCTTCGTGCAGTTCGATGGCGCGCCGCGCATGTTCGATGGCCGCTTGATAGTCGCCGACGGCCGCCGCCGCACATGCGAGTCCGTGGTGGGCGTGGGCGCGATCGACTGCGGACATCGGTTCCGCGTCGCGCGCCAGGATCCCTTCGTAGAGGGCTCTCGCCTGCTCCATGGGGCCATACTGAAGAAGCAGCCGAGCGAGGGTCATCTCGATCTTCAGGCGGAGGGGCATTTGAAGCCCGGATGCCGCGAGAGCTTGGCGCGCGCGCTGCAGATACAGGATGGCCTCCTCGTCTCGCTGCAACCGCCGCCGCGCGAGTGCGCCATAATAGTAACCTCGGACCACGCTCGACATGTCGCCGCGCGCAAACCCCGCGAATACCAACGCGTCGTAGAGGCGGGCGGCCTGTTCGTAGTCGCCAACCTTCAGATAACAGTCGCCCATATCCTGAAAGACGAGTTCGGGGCGAAACTGCGAGTGGAGCGGCCAGGAGAGCGAAAGAAAATGCCGAATGGCTTCTTCATAGTGCCCCTGCTCCGCAAGTTGCTTGGCGCGGCGGTACGTGTGAGCCTCCTCGGACGATCCGGCGAGCTCCCTCTGGAACTCCGAGACATCGACGCCGAGCCGTGCCGCGATATGCGCCAACAGTTGGGCGGAGGGCATCGTCCTGTCGGATTCGATCTGGCTGATCATGCTGGCCGTGGCGAGTCCTCGAGCGAGCTCGGACTGGGTCATGCCACGCGCCTTGCGCAGCGCGCGAATCTTTTGACCAAGCGTCTCCATACCTCGCCTCCTATTCTTCTCCTTCACCATTGTACCGCTTGAGACCCTGATGCGTCATCGGTTGGTTGTCGAATTCAGTAGATTCTCCACTACTTTTGTCAATGGGCAGGAATTCCCCGTTTAGGCCGTGAATTTCTTGACCAGACCGCATAAGGAGAGGGGATGCAGGGTGTCCGTGGAGACCAAGTTGGAGCGAGGGATCGTGGTCATCGAGCTGAAGGGAGAACTGGACCACCACGCGGTGGAACAAATGAGGGATCGGATCGAACAGCAGCTTGCGGAACACGGCTACCGGGGCCTCGTGATGTCGTTTCGGAACATCGATTTTATGGACAGTTCGGGCCTCGGCCTGATTCTGGGCCGCTATCGAAGCGTCTCCGAGCACGGAGGCAAGATGGCGCTCTGTGAAGTCAACCCGACGTTGAGACGGCTCTTCGAAATGTCCGGTTTGCTCAAGGTGATTCCCGTTTACGACTCTGAAGAAGCTGCTGTGGCAGCGATATTGGGAGCGTGATCGCGGTGGAACGAGTGGCCGAAGACGTGCGCGTGGACAACTATCTGCGCCTTGTGTTTCCGAGCCGGTCGGAGAACGAGTCGCTGGCTCGCGTGGCGGTCGCTTCGTTTGTGGCGCCGCTCGATCCGACGATGGAAGAGTTGACGGAATTGAAGACGGCGGTGTCCGAGGCTGTGACAAACGCCATTATCCACGGTTATCCGGACGAGATCGGCGAAGTCATCGTGGAGTGCGCCTTGTATGGGAATCGCGTGCATGTCGTCGTCGAGGACCGCGGTGTGGGCATTCCCGACGTGGATCTCGCCAAACAGCCGATGTACACGTCGCGCCCCGAGCTCGAACGGTCGGGCATGGGCATGACCATCATGGAGACGTTCGTCGACAAGTTGGAGATCGAGTCAAAGCCAGGAGAAGGAACGCGCGTCACGCTCATCAAGACGTTCCGAACTGCCCCTGACGTGATGTGAGGGGGGTCGCACGTGGATCAGGCAAAGGAGCGTCCCGTTCCACATCATGTGGATGAATACGAGAAACTTTCCGACGAAGAGGTCCGGGAGCTTCTGGAGCGGAGCCACAACGGCGACGCGGAGGCGAGGGAGCGACTCATCGTCCATAACCAGCGCCTCGTGTGGGCCGTGGTCCAACGATTTCTCGGGCGCGGTTATGAAGCGGAAGATCTCTTCCAAATCGGGTGCATCGGCCTGATGAAGGCCGTCGACAAGTTCGACCTTTCCTACGACGTCAAATTCTCGACCTACGCCGTACCGATGATCATCGGCGAGATCCAGCGGTTTCTGAGGGACGACAGCACGGTCAAAGTAAGCCGAAGTCTCAAGGAGACGGCGAAGCAGATCCGCCACGTGCGGGATCGGCTTGCCAAGGAGCTCGGCCGCCAGCCCCATATTACCGAGATCGCGGAGGCCATGGGCATGGAGCCGTCGGAAATCGTGTTTGCACAAGAGGCACTTCGCGCGCCGGCGTCCATCCATGAGACGGTGTACGAAAACGATGGCGATCCCATCTATCTGATGGATCAAATCGCGGACGAGGAGACCGAGGGCAAGTTTGACAAGGTGGAACTGCACGAGATTATCGGGCGACTTCCAGAGCGCGAGCGTTTCATCGTGTACATGCGGTTCTTCCGCGATAAAACGCAGAGCGACGTGGCGCGCGTGCTGGGCATTTCTCAGGTGCAGGTGTCGCGATTGGAAAAGCGAATTCTTCAGCAAATTCGCCAGGAGCTTGAATGACTTGACGTTTGGAACAACTTGACGCCGCCTCAGGGCGGCTTTTTTCGCGCCTTCGGGGCATGTTAGGTAGATGAGAAGAGATGGGGGGGATTTGCATGCCAATCGCTACGCCTGAGGAGCGAGCCCGGTACCACGCGCTTGTCCATCGTCTGACGCCGGGACGGCCGATGGTTCGAAATACGGTGCGAGCCTTCGTCGTCGGCGGGCTCATCTGCGAACTGGGACAGGTCATCCAAGCGCTGTTCGTGCGATATGGCGGCTTCAAGCCGACCGAAGCTGGAAACCCTACGGTGGCAGTGCTCATCCTGTTGTCGGCCATCTTCACCGCCATTGGGGTCTATGATCGGTTCGCCCAGTGGGCCGGGGCTGGTTCGGCCGTGCCTGTGACCGGCTTTTCGAACACGATGACGTCCGCCGCAATGGAACACCGCAGCGAAGGATTCGTGGCGGGCGTCGGCGGCAACATGTTCAAGGTCTCAGGCCCAGTCATTGTCTACGGGGTCGTCAGCGCGTTCTTTATCGCGCTCATCCGATACGTGGTGGAGCACCTTTAGAAGGGACGATGAGGTATGGCAAGACTGGGGCGTTCCACGTGGGCATTTGGCGAACGCCAGGTGGGCGTCGTGGCCACCTCGACCGTGGCTGGCACCTTGGAGGCGCAAGGCCCGCTCTCGGACGCCTTCGACCTCCGCTTGGATGACGATCGCGCTGGGCAAGACACCTGGGAACGGGCGGAACAGGCGATGTTTCGCCGCGCAGCCGAGATCGCGTGCGAAAAAGCGGCCACCCATCCGAGCGATCTCGACCTCGTCATTGGCGCGGACCTCAACGCGCAACTCACCTCGTTCTACATGGGACTGCGGCCTCTGGCCAGGCCCATGCTCGGCGTGTACAGCGCTTGCGCTTCCATCTGCGAGGCGCTCGCGGTGGCCGGCCTGGCTGTGGCGACCGGATTTGCGGATGTCGTCCTTGTCGGCACCTCGAGTCACACGAGCACGGCCGAGCGCCAGTTCCGATACCCCACCGAGTACGGCGTCCAGCGCCCGCCCACGGCCCAGCGCACCGTCACGGGGGCCGGCACGGCGATCCTCGCGCGAGGCCGTGGGAAATGGCAAATCACCCACGCCACCATCGGCGAGATCGCGGACTTCGGCGTCAGGTCGCCGTGGGAAATGGGCGCGGCGATGGCGCCGGCGGCGTGTGACACCCTTCGACAGCATCTCGCGGATACGGGCCGGTCCCTGGGCGACTACGATCTCGTCGTGACGGGCGATCTCGGCCGCGTCGGGCTGGACATCCTGCGCCATCTTCTCGTCGAACAGGGGGTGGCGTCCGCGCCTGTCGCAGAGGAGCGGGTCCAGGATTGTGGCGCCATGATCTATGACGAAAATCAGCCTGAGGTGTTTTCGGGCGGTAGCGGGGCTGCGTGCAGCACCCTGGTGACCTTCGGACACCTGTTCCGGGAGATGGAGCGCGGCCACATTCACCGGCTGTTGGTGTGCGCCACCGGAGCGCTTCTGTCGCAGGTCAGCGCTCAGCAAGGGGATACGATTCCGTCCATCTCGCACGCCATCGCATTCGAACGGGGGGATTGACATGTCGGCGTGGACGTTCTTATGGGCGTTTTTGGTGGGTGGCGCCATTTGCGCCATTGGGCAGGTGATCATGGACACGACCAAATTCACGCCCGGCCACGTCATGTCCATCCTCGTCGTGGCTGGCGCGGTGGCGGATGGCTTGGGGCTCTACGATCCGCTCATCAAGTTCGCCGGGGCGGGCGCGACCGTGCCCATCACGAGCTTCGGGAACGCCCTTGTGCACGGCGCCATGCACGAGGCGAAGATTCACGGGCTGATTGGCGTGATCACCGGCATCTTCGAGGTCACGAGCGCGGGCATCTCAGCCGCCATCGTGTTCGCGTTCCTGGCCGCCGTGTTCGCAAAACCGAAGGGGTGAGGCGGTTGCACGGCTTGGGTTCGCACCCCCGTCGCGTGATTGTGGTGACGGACGGCGACCGCGTGGCCGCCCGTGCGCTCGCCATCGCCGCGAAGCGCACAGGGTGTTCGTTCGTCGCTCAGAGCGGGGGAAATCCCACCCGGTTGAGTGGCGTGGAACTGGTGCGCTGTATCGAGAGCGCGCAGCGCGACCCGGTCATTGTCATGCTGGACGACAACGGAGATCCTGCGGAGGCTGCTGGGGAGTCCGCCCTGCGGGTCCTCTACGCGCACCCTTCGGTCGAGATCGCCGCCATTCTGGCCGTCGCCTCGCACACGGGTGGCGTGCGCGGCACCCCTGTCGATTTCAGCGTCGATCGCACCGGCCGCCGCGTGGAGCGGGCCGTCGACAAGGAAGGCCGTGAGACGGACTCGTACCTCGTCGCCGGAGACACCGTGGACGCGCTCTGCGGCTTGGATGTGCCGCTCATCGTGGGCATCGGCGACATCGGTAAAATGGGTGGGCTCGACGCGCCCGCCCGCGGATCTCCGGTCACCACGAGCGCCATCGAATGGGTTCTCATGGAACTCGCCTGGCGCGCGGGGCGACGTCACCTTGACCCCGGCGGACACTCGCCCACAACGACGAAACCCGCGCGACATACAATCCAATAGACGATGGAGGGGGTGAGACGACGTGCTCAGCATCTTGGCGTTTCTGCCCCGAGTCTTCCGCTACTTTGGAATGTTTCAGATGTTTTTCGGCTTCGTGCGCCCCTTTTGGCCGATGATCGCGCGCGTGTGGCGCCGACCCGCGGTGGCTGCAGCGTGACCTCTCGGCCGACGCGCGTCGTGTGCAGTATAATAGCCAGCATGGACATTCGCGCACGACAGGGGTTGAAGGGTACGAAGCTTTTGTACGCCGGACCGGGTACGGTTCATCGTTGGATCGAGGTCGTCGAAGAGAAAGGCATACGCCAAATGCGTTTCGGCCGAAACGGCGGCTGGCAGGGGGCGCTCGATCTCGCCCGCCCTGAGCGCCCCGTCTTTCCGTATCAACGAGCGTTCACGGCTCTGGTCGAGGCCCATGAGCCGATTCGCGCGTTTCTCGCCATCGGCGTGGGGTCGGGGACGAGCCTTCACCATGTCCGCCGCCTTCACCCGGAGGCGGCGCTTCATGGCGTCGAGATCGACGAGACGGTGCTTGCCCTTGGTATCGAATTTTTTCAGGCCCCTTCTCACCGAGAGGCGGACTATTGGATTGGAGATGGCGTGCAGTTCGTTTCATCTCCCCACGCCGCCACCTACGACCTCATTTTCGTGGACGCGTATCTGAAGGCGAGCATTTATCAGCCCTGCCTCGCCCCGGAAACGGTGTCGTGTCTCGCTCGCGTGACCTCCAGTCGGGGCACGGTGGTGTACAACCTCATCGCGTCCGGATATCGCTCTGCCTATTTGAGGGAGTTTTTGGATGTCATGCGCCCGTCCTTCCCCGTGCTGTTGGATCTTCCCGTGGGTCTTCCGCTCACCGCGCAAAACCGATTGTTCATCGCCACGCGCGACGAGGAGCTCGCGGCAAGGCTTCGCCAAATGTGCATGCGGGCCGGTCCGTCCGACCTCGAGCGCGTCTCTTGGTCTCTGCGCCTATCGGCGCTGTGAACGCGCGTGATATAATGCCGGTATCCATTCACCGGCAGGAGGCATCGGATTGTTCGCTTCATGGCTCAGTCCCGTCTGGATCTTGCGCTTTGCCATCGTGCTCGCAAGTCTCGTTTTGCACGAGTTCGCACACGCGGCGATGGCGACCTGGCTCGGCGATTCGACGCCTAGGCGTCAAGGGCGGTTAACGCTCAATCCCGCAGCCCATCTCGATCTGACGGGCCTCATCGCCATGCTGGTGGCACCCATCGGCTGGGCTCGCCCTGTCGAGATCCACCCCGGTGCATTTCGCCATCCCCGCGCCGGCATGGCGTGGGTCGCGCTGGCTGGGCCCCTGGCGAATGCCATCCTGGCTGCGCTCTGCTTCGCCATTCAAAGCATTCCGGTTGTTTCGACCTCCGATGCCTTCCAGCAACTGTTGGGACTGGCCTTCGAGGTGAATGTCGCCCTGGTGCTCTTGAATATCCTGCCCATTCCGCCGCTCGACGGATGGCGCGCATTGTCCGCGCTTCTGCCCGTGCGCTGGCGTCTTTCGCTCGCATGGCTGGATGCGTACGGTCCGTGGTTGTTGTTGCTCATCTTTCTCCTTCCGCCCGCAAACCGCGCGTTTTCCGATCTCGTCTACGCCGTGATGTCGTACTGCTACGGCGCGTGAGAGGAGGCGCAAGGTGTCCTACGAAATTCGACTCGCGCAGTTCGAAGGCCCGCTGGATCTGCTCTTGCATCTCATCCGCAAGAACGAGATTGACATTTACGACATCCCCATTGCCGCGATTACCGAACAGTACCTTCAATATCTGGATGACCTCGAGCGGTGGTCGCTCGACGTCGCGAGTGAATTTCTGGTGATGGCGGCGACGCTTCTCTCCATTAAGTCGCGCATGTTGCTTCCGCGGCGGGCAGCCGCGCCCGATGAGGAAGAAGATCCGCGGCTCCCGCTTGTGCAACAGTTGCTGGAGTACGAGCGGTGCAAGTGGGCCGCGGCGCAACTTGCCGATCTCGCCGCGCGTAACGCGCAAGTGTACGGCCGCGAGCCGATGGATCTGCGCCCGTATCGGCCGGATCGTGCCGCAGACGGACTCGATGTGACGCTGTGGGATCTCGTCGACGCGTTTCGAAAGTTGTACCTTCGTCTGCCGCCGTCGGAGCGCGTTGCAGAAATCCGTGGAAAGGTCGAAAAGGTCGAGGAGTGGATGGACGAGATCGCCGAACGCATGCGACGATATCGATCGGCGGAATTCACCTGGCTCCTCGGCGGACGGTTCACGCGGGGGGCTCTGGTGGCCGCGTTTCTCGCCATTCTTGAGCTGCTCAAGGACGGCCGCCTGACGTGTCGACAAGCGGAGCCGTTCGGTCCCATTGAACTTGTCTGGACGGGGGATTGAGCATGGAACTAGTCGCTGCGCTTGAAGCCGTGCTGTTCGCCGCCGGTTCGGAGGGGATGACGACTCGGGACATTGCGCAGGTGTTGGACGTGCCGGAGGGTCAGGCGCGCGATCTGTGTCACCTGCTCGCCGCGCATTTGGAGGAACGCGGCGCTGGGCTCACGCTGCTCCACACGGGAGACACGTGGCAGCTCGTGACGCGCCCCGAGTTTGCACCTTATTTTCGCCGGATGGCAGATCAACCTGCCCGCTCCAGTCTGTCACAGGCCGCGCTTGAAGTGCTTGCGATCATTTCTTATAAGCAGCCCATCACGCGAGCCGAAATCGAGGAGATTCGCGGCGTGCAGTCGGATCGCGCGCTCGCCACCCTCATCCACCGAGGCCTCGTGCAAGAAGTGGGGCGGCAGGACGGCCCGGGTCGGCCGATCCTATACGGGACCACGATGGAGTTTCTCCGCCAGTTTGGGTTGAGATCGCTGGACGAACTGCCGCCGCTGCCCGATTTTGCGGGAAAAGAGGGGCGGCCCGATTTGTTTGCGATGTCTTCGGATCTCGCGCGGGACTGAGAGATTGCATATCGACCAGGTTCTGGGTGCACCCTAGTTCTTGAGTGCGAGAGAGGTGCCTGCACCCATGGGGTTCGGTTGGATTGGCATCGCATGCGGGGTGTGTGTGGCGCTGTGCGTCCTTTTGATGGCGGCCCCCATCCGCGTGGAGGTGGAATACAGGCGGGCGGGATCGGACGAAATCCGCGCCCACGTTCGCGCGATGTATGGATTGGTCCGGCTGCGGTGGAGGTGGGCGAGTGGAGGGGACGGCGTGAAGCGAAGCAGACGACGCGGCCCAACAGCGAGGGCCCCTGTGCCGCGGCCTGGCCGCCGCTCTTCGATCTCGCTTGGCGCTTGGCGATCCTTCGCGAATCGGGCGCTTCGCGCGCTCGACCGCATCGCGCCGCACGTCCACGTCGAAGAATTGCGGCTGGAAGCCCGGATGGGCGCCGGGGAGTCCGTTCGAACGGGCGTGCTCGTGGGAGTATCCTACGCCGCCATCTACACGGTGCTCGGTTGGCTGAGCAGCCGCGTGAGGATGCACCGCGTTCCGACCGTCTCCATAGCCCCCGCGTTCCAGGATGCCTTGTTGACCATCTACGCAAGGAGCATAGTGCGCATTCGCACGGGGTACGTTATAGCTGCAGGACTTCGCTTGTTGACGGCTTGGAAGAGGAGGGCGTCGTAACGTGGATCATCCGATTCAGGGCCTCATGCAGACCGCGATGTCGAATCTTCGCGAGATGGTGGATGTGAACACCATCATCGGCGACCCGGTCGAGACGCCGGACGGAACGGTGATCTTGCCTGTGTCGAAAGTGGGTTTTGGCTTTGCAGCCGGCGGAAGTCAGTTTGAGGGAGGGGATGCGCACGGTCAAGGACAGGGGGATCTCCCGTTCGGGGGCGGATCGGGCGGCGGCGTCTCCATCACGCCGATCGGCTTTCTCATTGTGCACGGCAACAATGTCCGGCTCCTGTCGGCGGATCATCAGAATCAGTTGTACGACCGGCTGATTGACCTCGCACCCGCCATGTTGGAGCGGATCCAGAGTCTGTTCTCCAAGCAAAAGGCGTCGGATCCCCCCGTCATGTGAGGCGCGTCATACGGTTTCCAGGTTCGGCATACTCCTTGTAAGGGACAAGTCCGCCCAGCAGGGGGTGCCGTGCCGTGATCGATTTCATCTGGCTCGCGTTGTTTCTCTCCGGCGTCGGAACTGCCATGGTCACGGGCCGCATGCAGATGGTGTCCAACGCCATCTTGAAAGGCGCGGAAAGCGGCGTAGAGTTGTGCATTGGTCTCATCGGCGCCATCAGCCTGTGGATGGGGCTCATGCATATCGCGGAGCGCGCCGGTGCTGTGGCTTGGCTGGCTCGAAGGCTGAAGCCTGTCGCCCGCCGTCTGTTCCCTTCGGTGCCTGCCGACCATCCCGCGATGGGCGCGATCTTGGCCAACATGAGTGCCAATCTTTTAGGGATTGGAAATGCCGCGACGCCTCTTGGCTTGAAGGCGATGGAGGAACTGCAGAAGCTGAATCCCCATCCGGACAGGGCTTCGGACGCCATGTGCACGCTTCTTGCCGTGAACACGGCCAGCATTACGTTGATCCCCACCACGGTGATCGCGCTCCGCATGCAGTATCATTCGGCGCATCCCTCGGCCGTGGTCCTCACTACCTTCGTCGCCTCGCTCATCGGGACGTGTGCTGCGCTCGTCCTTGACCGACTCTTTCGCGCGGTTTCCCACCGGAGGCAGGTGCGATGAGCGACACATTGGCCGTGATCAGCGAATGGATGCTTCCCCTCGTCGTTGGCCTCATCTTGGTGGTGGGAGCCTGGCGGCGAGTGCCCATCTATCAGGCATTCGTGCAAGGCGCCAAAGGCGGTTTTTCGACGGCCATCCGGCTCATCCCACATCTGGTCGCGATGATGGTCGCGGTCAGCGTATTCAGAGCTTCCGGCGCCATGGACGGGCTCGTTCACCTGCTCGATCCCGTCCTGACCTGGCTGCACGTTCCCGCCGAAGTGGCGCCGATGGGCATCCTGCGGCCGATCACCGGACAGGGAAGCCTGGCCTTCATGATCGACATTTTTCAAAAGCACGGGCCAGATTCACACCTCGGACTGCTCGCTTCGACGATGCAGGCGTCATCCGACACCACGCTCTACATCCTGACGGTGTACTTCGGGAGCGTGGGGATTTACCGATTTCGGTATGCGCTCGCGGTGGGACTCCTGAGCGACTTCGTCAGTGTGCTCGCGTCGGTGTTCGCAGTTTGGCTCTTGTCTGGTATGATACAGGTCTAGCGAACCTGGCTCTTTACGCAGGAGGATGGGAGTTCGGAACGGGATGGAACGATTGCAGAAGGTGTTGGCACACGCTGGCGTGGCGTCGCGAAGAAAGTGTGAGGAGCTGATCCTCGCCGGTCGGGTCAGCGTCGACGGGGAGATCGTAACCCAGTTGGGCGCAAAGGTCGATCCGTCGCGCCAGCGCATCGCGGTGGATGGCGTGCCCATTGAGCTCGAGCAGCCGGTGGTTCTCGTGCTGAACAAGCCAGTCGCGTATCTTTCAACGGTGTCCGATCCTTTGGGGCGGCGCACCGTCATGCAGCTCTTGCCTCCGATTCGAGAACGCGTGTATCCGGTCGGCCGGCTCGACTACGACACGAGCGGGTTGCTGTTGTTCACCAATGATGGCGAGTTGACGCAGAGGCTGCTTCATCCTTCGCGCGAGATCGAAAAAGTCTACCGCGTCTCGGTTCGAGGGATTGTGGATCGCGAAACCCGGCGAGCGCTGATGGAGGGCGTGGAGCTCGAGGATGGCGTGACCGCTCCGGCCAAGGTCGAGGTCCTGCGGCAGGCGGATCGTGAGGACGGCGTCGCCGTCGTCCATCTCGCCATCCATGAAGGCCGAAATCGGCAGGTCCGGAGGATGTTTGAGCGGCTCGGGCTACCCGTGCTGCGGCTGAAGCGAATTGCCTTTGGGCCTGTCTCGCTCGGCCACCTGAAGACGGGGGAATGGCGTGCCCTGACCCAGGAGGAGTGGGTGGCTTTGTATCAGGCGGCAGGCATGACGCCACCGCCGTACCGGCGGCCGACGATAAGCCGTGAGCCCGCGCGAAAAGGAGCAGCGCGAGCGTCAGCTAGAGACCACGGTTCACGTCGCGGCTAAACGATCTGCGCGCATGGATAGGGCTCGGGACAGCATCCTACACGGTGAGGGGGTGCTGTTGACGATGACCAAGTCGGCACGGATTGCGGCCGCACTGTGCATGGTGTTCATCGCGACGGGATGCGGCCGAGTGGAGAACGCGTCGCAAGCCGCCAACGGCGTCGCACAAGCCACCAGGCAAGCTGGAAACGCTGTGGCGAACACCGTCCAACGAGCGGGGCAGGCGACGGATCGCGTGGGACAAGCGATGGGAGATCAAGCAGCGGTGACCTTTCGCCAGGCCAACGATATCGCTTCCCATCTCGTGCGATCCGGCTATGCGTCGCGTGCTATCGCCTTTGTGATGGGCGACGTCGCCTATGTCGCGATTCAGGCGCCGTCTGCGGCCGGCTCCGAGCAGAAGAACAAGGCCCAGATTTCGGCCTATGTGACGTCTGCCTTCCCTGCGATTCGGAAGGTGTACGTGAGTGAAAATCCAGACGTGTACGCGCGGTTTCAAAATTTCCAGCGCATGATGCAGCAGGGGCATCCCGTCCAAGGCGTGTGGCAGAACTTCAAAACCTCCGTCGCTCGCATGTTCCCATCCTGAGCGTTTCAAACCTGCAGCCGGCCGGGCTTGTGCTCGGTCGGCTGCGTTGTTTGCCAAACGTTCCTGGCCGTATAATGGGACGGAAGGGCCATAGGCGGAGGTGTAGGCATGGCACAAACGCGAATTTTGGTCGTGGACGACGAGGAACGGATTCGCCGATTGGTTCGCATGTACCTCGAGCGAAACGGGTTTGAAGTGGACGAGGCGGCCGATGGCAAAGAAGCACTCCACAAGGCCTTGAATCAGGCGTACGCATTGATCATCCTGGATCTCATGTTGCCTGGGATGGACGGAAGAGACGTGTGCGCGCAAATTCGCCAGCACAGCAATGTGCCCATTATGATGCTCACGGCGGCGGGAGACGAGGCGAATCGCGTGCATGGGTTCGAGCTGGGAGCGGATGATTACGTGGTGAAGCCGTTCAGCCCACGCGAACTCGTCCTGCGCGTGAAGGCCATGCTCAAGCGCACGGGTGAAATGGAGTATGCCCGAAATGCCATTCAAACCCTGACGTTTCCCGGCTTGGAGATTCAAATTGACGCGCGCCGTGTCGAGGTCAATGGGCAAGAAGTCAATCTGACCCCGAAAGAGTTTGACCTTTTGGTCTATATGGCCCAACGTCCCGACAAGGTTTTCAGCCGCGAAGAGCTTCTGAGGGATGTTTGGAATTACCAATTCTTTGGGGATCAGCGCACCGTGGATACCCATATCAAGCGGTTGCGCGAAAAGTTAGGGCAGGCTTCTCCCGAGGTGAGCCGCTATATCGTGACCGTCTGGGGCGTCGGGTACAAGTTCGAGGTGGCTTCGTGATACCCAACAGCATCGTAGCCAAGATGTGGCTGACGATTGTCGGCATGGTGTTCGTCATTCAAGCGCTCCTGTCCGTCTTGCTCCAGCAAGTCTTTAACAAGTACATTGTCACTCGCGAAGAAGCGAGCCTCACCCAGCTCGCTTTGACCATCGAGTCGGTGCTCGCGACGGCAACCGACCGATCCATCAAAGAGCAAGTGGCAAGTGATATCGCCAAGCGCGTTGAGCGTGCAACTGTGGTGTACGGGATCCCGTACACCGCCAATGCGGCATTGAAGGCAGCCTATGACGCGATGACGCCTGCAGAGAGGCAGGCTTTGTCGCGCGGTCAGCCGGTCACGCTGCGCGGGGCTTTGGGCAAGGTCAATCGGCTCACCGTGTACGTGCAGATCCCCTCTGCCAGATCGCCACAGCCCGGCATGTTGGCGGTGTCACAGGACACGAGCGTGCTGGACGAGCCTTTGCGGGAGATCCGCAACATGGTGCTCTTTGATACGGTACTCGGCGTGATTCTGGCGACGGGCTTTGCCTTTGTGATCTCGAAAAACCTGTCTCGTCCGCTGGTCGATATGACGCGAGCCGCTGAGGAGATGGCGCGCGGCCACTATCGTCAGCGCGTTCGTGTGGTGACGAAGGACGAGGTCGGCCGGCTCGGGCACACCTTCAACGCGCTCGCGCGTCAGTTGGCAGAGACCATCGAGCAGCTTTCGATGGAGCGAGAAGGCCTGCAGCGGATTCTGTCGTCGCTGCAAGACGGCGTGGTGGCGACTGATCTCGACGGCCGCGTCGTGTTGGCCAATCCTCCTGCGAAGCGCCATTTGCGCCACCTCTCGGTGGCGGAGCGAGGGATCGTCGATGAGGAGAGACTCCCCGATCGTCTCATGAGCCTATGGGTGCGCGTGCGCGAACAGCAGGATGCCGTGTACCGCGAGGACACCTGGGACGGCCGCACCATCGGCATTACGATGCTCCCTCTCTATGAGACGGACGGTACGACGTTGCGCGGCGCACTCTGTGTCCTCCGCGACATCACCGAGGAGAGGCGGCTGGATCGCCTCCGCAAGGACTTCATCGCGAACGTCTCGCATGAACTGAGGACGCCTCTCAGCATGTTGCAGGGATACACGGAGGCGCTTCTGGACGACATCTCGGATGATCCCGACATGCGCCGAGAGCTGACCGAGATTATTCACGATGAAACGCTGCGCATGAAGCGCCTCGTCAATGATCTCCTCAACCTCGCGCAGCTGGAAAGCGGACAATTCAAGCTCCACTTCGCCCGCGTCGATCTCACGCAGGTCATGCGACGCGTGGCGCGCAAATTTCAGGCGCTTGCGAGCGACGAGGACCATCTGACGTTCGAAGTCTCCATCCCGGATCATCCAGTCATGGTCGACGGCGACGAGGATCGCCTGGAGCAGGTCTTCACGAATCTGCTCGACAATGCATTTCGGCATACGGCACAGGGTACCATTCGTTTTGAACTGGATATTCGCCACGACTATGCCTACGTGCGCGTGGCCGATACAGGCAGCGGCATACCGGAAGAGGATGTGCCCTACATTTTCGAGCGCTTCTACAAGGCTGACAAAGCCCGCACGCGGTCGCGGTCTGGAACCGGCCTCGGTTTGGCCATCGCCCGCCAACTGGTGATTGAGCATCGCGGCGAGATCCTTGTGGAAAGCCACCTCGGAGAAGGCACGACGTTCACGGTGGTCTTGCCACTTGCTTCTCCGAACGATCACGGCGAAGGAGAGAGCGTCTCATGACCTGGGTGTACGATTCCAAGCTGTATGACACCAAGTTTGAGGCTTCCTGCCGCATGGCTCGGCTTGAGGACGCCGCGGAGGCGTCCTCAAGCAATGCGCGCTATCTTTCGGTTTTTCAGACGCGGAGCGGCCGATATGGTGTCAAGATCCTATTGGCTCAGGATTCGTCTGAGTCCGAACGATGTTCGAAGTAGCGCAGTCTGGTCAGCAGGTTCTTCTTTTGGGCCAGCACGTCGATCAATTGCCAAAGAAAGGATGCCTCCTCTTTGGACAATTGACTCATTCGATGGGCGGCTTCCAAATAGGGGAATGATTCCTCGTTGAGCACGAAGTGTTGGAGCGGCGTCGGCAGCTCGTAAACCGAATTTCGCATCCGCTTCGGCTCGTAGGTCATCTCAGGGTCGCATAGCACCTGCAGAGGTACCCCAAGTGCGTCCGCCAATCGCTTGGCGTAATCCAAGGACGGCCGCCGCTTGTCGCGTTCGATGGATGAGATATGAGGCGTGGACACGCCCGCTCGCATGGCGAGCTCTTGCTGAGACCAACCGCGGCTCTGACGAATGGCTCTCACACGTGCACCAAAGGAATCCTTCATCGTGGCTCTCCTCCCTGAAACCCCTCATGGTCTGACTCACGGACACTGTATCAAGGCTTTGGCTTCATTGTAAATGCAAAAATGGGAATAAACTTTACTGTTATGTACGAGCTATCTGCATCACCTCGGAAAGGATTTGTTGAATGTTATACTACTGTTCTGGCAAACCACCTGCCAAGAGGGTCCATCGACATTTGTGGACTTGGCCGAAGTCTCACCTGGTTGCCATCACGGGAGCGGGCATCAGCGTGGAAAGTGGTTTACCCACGGTCGACGATATGGTCGCAGGGGTTCCACTTCGGAGCTTGTTTCAGCCGAACATATGGCGGGAACAACCCCTTGAGGCGTTTCACGCGTTTCGAGTCATCGCCAGGGAGTGGCAGCGGAAGCGGCCGAACCGGGCACATTTGGCACTGGCTCAAGCAGAGATTCCCATCATCACGCAGAACATTGATGGTCTGCACAGGGCCGCGGGAAGCACGCGGGTCATCGAGTTGCACGGCAATCTGCGCGAATTGAGGTGCGATGCATGCGGCGGTATTTTTCAGTCCGAGTTGGCGTGGAGGGAACAACTTCCGAAGTGTCCAACCTGCGGCGAACTGCTTCGCCCCGGGTTCGTCTTGGAAGGCGAGGAGGTGCGCCACATTGCGCGAGCGTTGGACTGGGTGACGGAAGCGCGAGGGCTGCTCGTCGTGGGCACGGAACTGCAAATGACGCCGGTTCGCGAGTTGTACGAAGTGGCCAGAAGGCGAAACGTCCCGATCGCGTGGGTGCGCGATCATGCGGAGGATTGGGTTCCCTATTTGCTCGGACAGGAGGGTGGCTCGGATTCTCTTTTTTGCCCGGGTGAAGTATAGTAACAGCAGCGAAGGCGGTCTCGCCGCAGCGCATGTTCTGACAAAGATGAGGGGATGTTGTGGAATCGGACAAGATTCATTACGTGCTCGTGACGGATCGCAGCCGCAAGGCGCGTTCTCTCCGTCAACTGTACGAGAACCTCGTGGCGGATCGAGCAGACGCTGCACGCCTAGAGGTGAACATCGGTGACATTCGCGGAGAGGGCGGTATCGAGTTACGCGAGCGGGATCGGCATCGCGTCCTCAGCCTTCGCCTGCAGGATGAGCACATGAGTCCGTATTGCCAGACCAACATGAACTTGTTCCAACTGCTCATGTTGGACGAGCGCACCGAGATGAGCATTTACCGCGCCCAGCGCGCCTGGCTGTTGGTGTTTCGCGGGGTCGCCAGCGGCCCGCGCCCCTTCGGCACGCAGGGCTACGACCTTCGATAGTTCACGTCCATCGAATGCGCCACGGTTGCCGGGTGCGCCGAAGGATCTGCAGGCTGTACTCGCAAAGTGCGAAGAGCACACCCGCGAGGACGAAGTCTGCGATGAGCGATCCGGCCAGCGCAAATGTGTCGTAGACGCCGTGCGCGATGGCGGGTGCGATGTACCCCCACGCTCGGGATGTGCCGAGAAATCGCGCGCGTGCGAACTGGTATCCCATGACGATGGCGAACATGAAGTGTGCCGGCACCGCGGTGAGTGCCCGGACGACCGCGGTCCAGAACCCTGAACTCGTGACGTACAAGACATTTTCGACGGTCGCGAACCCGAGCCCTATGGCGCACGCGTAGACAATCGCGTCGACGGGCGCATGGATACGGCCGCGATCGAGCACGGTTCGCTCGAACACGGCAGCTTTGAGAAACTCCTCCACCATGCCGGCCACAAAGAAGGCCGTCGCCAAAAGCCCGCGCCAGGTGGTGGGTTGGGCGGAGGCGTGGTCAAGGAGTGTTCGCTCGATCACGCCGGCCGGCAGGACCACAAGGGCGCCCAGCACGAATAACTTTGCGACCTCCCGCTTGGGCTCTGGGTGGAGCTTGTCATAGGCATAGATCAGCGCAAGGAGAAGAAGTCCGGGCAGAACGGCGAGCGCGATGTACATCCGGTGCTCCCTCTTTCCTAAAAGGTTCGTATGAAGCGGTTGTAGTGTTTCGTCTGGGGGACTGTTTTATGTTGTGGACCGGCGACTTGCGCGAACTCGAACCCAACTTCGGCGTGCCCATCTCGTACCGCCTGCGATTGGCGAGTGGGGACGGGCCGCGCTCGATCCCGATTGCGGTGGGGGATACGCTGGTTTTTCGGCCGACGGGTGCGCTTCGCTGCGTGGCCTGTGGGAGAAGCGTCAAGAAGCTGTATCAAAATGGATATTGCTTTCCGTGTGTGCAGACCCTGGCGGAGTGCGATCTGTGCATCGTCAAGCCGCACCAATGCCATTTTCACCTCGGGACGTGTCGCGACGAGGCGTTTGCGGCTGAACACTGCATGGTGCCCCACTACGTGTACATCGCGTGGAGCAGCGGATTCAAGGTGGGGATCACGCGGAAGGGACGCCAGCTGAAACGCTGGATGGACCAAGGCGCGATGGAGGCGGCCGTCATCGCCGAGGTGCCGGATCGGAAGACCGCGGGAGATCTGGAAGTGCATATCGCGCAATGGATGGCCGACAAGACCCATTGGCGAAAGATGTTGGCCGATGAGGCTGGGCCGGACCGCCCGCTGATCGAGGTCGCGCGCGAAGTACAAGCTTCTGTCGCCGAAATCTATCGTCCCTATTTGGTTGCCGATGTGCGGCCAGAACGTCTTGCGTATCCGCGGGAACCGGGCTTCAACATCACGCTCACCACGCTCGCGCTTACCTCGGACGAGCCTGTGGGCGGCGTGATTCGAGGGATGAAAGGTCAGTATCTCTTGTTCGACGATGGCGTGCTGAACGTGAAGCGCTGGGCGGGGCATGAGGTCGTCGCCGAGCACCGTGGCGCCTCATGTTCGACGGAGGTGGGGGCAAACTAGGCGGGGAGGGGTTTGCATGACCTGGATTTACGAAGCGCGGCTGTATGATTCGAAGGCGGTCGCGATGTACGTGGCCATGAACCTTCGCGATTCCGGCGCGCGTCAGCGGCTGGACGCCTCGTCGGTTCAGGTCTACCGCACGCGGCGGGGCAATTACGGTGTGCGGTACCGGACGCTCGACGCTTAGCCGCGTGCGGCACGCGTCATCCTCTTGGCGAATACAATGAACAGCGCATCGTGGATCGGCCTTGATCCCGCCAAGGGGTGATGACAGGTGAAAAAGACTCATTCCACGCCGGGCAAGCGTGCCGCTCAGCTTCATCTCCCCAATTTCGTCCGGCTTGTGGAGCGATATAAAAAGTGCGTCGTCGGCATTGAAGTCATCCAAACCCCCTACCGAGACCGAACCCTCTTTTTTCCGTGGGAGCGGCCTTTGCCGCGAGAAGGGCGCACCGCCCTCAACATCGGGACGGGATTCATGTTTCATCCCAAGGGCTATATCCTCACCAACGAACATGTGATCGCGGAAGCGGATCGAATCATGCTGAGGGTCTTCGGGCGAAAGGACCTGGTCGAAGCCGATCTCGTCGGGCGAGATCGGAAGCACGACATCGCGGTGCTTTGGGCGAACATCCCCGTGCCATCACCTGTCTTGCGGCTTGGCCACAGCAAAGACGTACAGGTCGGCGAGTGGGTGGTGGCCATCGGATCGCCGCTCGGGCTCGACCACACGGTGACAGTGGGGATCGTCAGTGCCAAGAATCGGCCGCTCCAGATCGGCGATCGTGAGTATCCCAACCTCATTCAAACCGATGCCGCCATCAACCGCGGCAACAGCGGGGGACCGCTCATCAACCTGCGGGGCGAAGTCATCGGCATGAACACGGCCGTCTCCCAGAGCTCTCAAGGAATTGGGTTTGCCATCGCAGCCGACGTGCTGCGCCAGCGCGTCAAGGCCATTCTGGGCGAGGTGTGACCCTCGATAGCTGTTACGCCCAGGATTTCGGCCTGGAAGGCTCGTTCGATTCAGGAGCCGCGCTGGACGTGTCGCCGCAAATAGAAGCGTTGACGCGGATTCTGCTCGTACCATGCCCGCACGATCCGGCGGACCGTCCACGCGTGCCGCGGGACAAGTTGCTTCAACTCCGCGGTGATGTCCATCAGTCGGACATGATGTCCGTCGACGACGATCCCGTTCTCCAATTCGCTCCAAGCGTGGCGAGCACAGGCGGATCGCCAAAAGTTGTGCATGGAACCCTCGCTGTAGATGTGGGACTGACCGTTCTCGAGCACCAACATGAGAGCCGAGGGGAGAAACATGACGTCGCCCGGCGGCTCAACGCAGGCCTCATAGATGCGAACAATTGGGGTCACGAGCGCCCCTCCTCTCCTCGCCCAAGTATACCAGTTCTTCGAACTGCGCAAGCGCCCGGCCCAACGGACGCTTGCGCACGTATGATCCGGCAAGGGGAACCTGGAGTGGACTACTTGGATGCATTGAGCCGAGCGGATGTGGTAGGTGCTCACCCCGGAGGCCTCGCGTTGACGGAGTGGTGGCTTGAGCAGGTGCCGCTGTGGGCAGGAGCCGCGGTGCTCGACGTGGGGTGCGGGACAGGCGCCACGGCCCTGAGTCTCGCTGAACGGGGCATGCGCGTCACGGCGCTCGACGTTCGACAGGAAATGATCGACCGCGTGCGCGACCGGGCGCGACAGGCTCATCTCGCGTTGGACACGGTCGTGGGCTCGGCGGAGGCCCTGCCCTGGCCACCTGCGTCATTTGACGCTGTGATAGGCGAATCGGTCCTTGTGTTTACGGACATCCCAGTTGTGTTGCGAGAAGTGCGTCGGGTGTTGAAGACAAGCGGATTCGCCGTGTTTGTGGAGATGGTGGCGCCCACCCATCCGCCATCGGGATGGCACCAGGAAGCCGCACGTGTGTATGGAGCTCGAGAAGTGCCCACGCTCTCAAGTTGGCGGGATCGCTTTCTTGCTGCGGGCTTTCAGCCTGCGGTGTTGCGCGCGGGGTCCATCTGGAGTCTCGCGCGAGAGGTACCGCCTTCAGGCCCCGTTCATGGCGCCGATGTGGCCATGCTGGGGGACCGCGAGGTCGGGCGGGCGCTGGCCGAGCATTTCGCGTGGATGGAGCGTTTCGGCCAGACGCTCGGTTACGGCGTGTTTATGCTCGTACCGAAGGTGTGAGCTCACGGCTGAAGCCATTCCTCCGGTATCTTCCATGGGATAAATTGAAGGTAGTCGCAGCTTACCAACTGGTAACGAACGCTGTCGATCTCGCCATTGAATGCGAACCGATGCGCGGGACCATGTAAGTGACCGTATACACACGCCCGGACGCCGTAGGCTGCGAGCAGTTCATGAAACGGAGAGTGCGGATGATTCGAATCGACGGGCGGGTAGTGCATCAGACACAGAATCGGCTTTCCCTCTTTGACCGCTGCCTTGAGCGACAACTCGAGGCGCAGAATCTCCCGCTTGAGAATCGGTTCATCTTGTTCCGCGTTGTATGAGGGGTGATGGGGCAGCGTCCATCCTCGAGTGCCTGCGAAACACACGTTGTCAAGAACAAGGCAATCGTTCTGCAAGGCGTACATGCGTGGAGGCAGCGCTTTTCGAACCCGCTGAATCCCCCCCCACCAAAAATCGTGGTTTCCTCGAATGAGCACTTTTCGTCCAGGAAGGCGTCCGATCCACACCAGGTCGGGCGCGGCCTCTTCCAGTTTCATCGCCCACGAAATGTCACCCGGAATTAGGACGATGTCATCGTCGTGGATCTGGTCTTGCCAGTGATGCGCGATCTTCTCCGCATGATCGCGCCACTCGTGTCCGAATACGTCCATGGGTTTGCTTTGTGATGTATCCAAGTGCAAATCTGCGATCGCGTAGATGGCCACGGTGGTTCCCCCTTGACCGTTCCATGATATCACACTTGCTCACAGCGTCGGCGCACCGAGCGGCGGCTTTCCCGCAAGGGTTGGGTTTCTCCTCGTCTTTATCGACGCAAGTGCCTCCGAGGTGTTGAATGGTGGTGGGGGATATCGATGTGGACTGAGGAACAATGGGCCGTGATCGAACCCAAGGATGCTTCATCGGTGGTGGTAGCTGCTCCTGGAAGTGGCAAGACGACGGTGATGACGGAGCATCTTGCACACGTCATCGCAACGGGTCGAACACCTCCTCAGCGCATCCTTGCCATGACGTTCACACGGCAGGCGGCCGAACATATGCGTCAAAAGCTGCGCGGGCACGAACGACTGCGCCCGGTGGACGTGGAGTCGTGCGCCATGGGCACGTTTCACGCAGTGTTTTTTCGAGCACTGTTGGAGGCGGATCGCCAAGTGTACCCTGTGCTCGGCCAGCGGGAGCAGTACGCCTTGATGCGAGAAGCCATGGTGGACGTTTTGGGTGAACGCCACGCGGCGAGCATGTACGAACTCCAATCGTACCTCACGCTGTACAGCCGGATGATAGGTAGGCGGGAGCAGGATGAGTTGGACAATAAAAGCAGGAGAATTTTGGAGTCTTACGTCCGCAAAAAACGAGCGCTGAACCGCTGGGACCATGACGATATTCTCCTCGCCTCGTTGCATCTGTTCCAGTCGCGATCGGCGTCGAAGATTCGACTCTTTCAAATGAACTACATTTTGGTGGATGAGTTTCAAGACACGAATGAGCTACAATGGGCGCTTCTCACGTCGCTCGTGGAACGAAACAGCGCTTTAGCCTTCGTGGTCGGCGATGACGATCAGTCCATTTACGCATTTCGCGGCGCTTCGCCCGTGTATCTCCAGCGCGCGGTAGAGGTTCTCCCCAAGGCACGTCGATATTTACTCACCCTGAACTTCAGATCCGACCGAAAAATCTTGCGTCACGCGGCGCAGTTGATTCGCCACGTGAAGGTTCGAGTGGACAAGCCGCTCCGCGGCGTGAATGATGCGGAAGGTGTTTGCCTGGCGTATGAGGTTCCAGACCGGGCAGCGCAATGGCGACTGGTCGCGCATCTGCTCCGCCGCGCGATGGGTCGCGGGCACTCCATGGCGATTCTTGCGCGCACGCGCAATCAGTTGGCGGTTGCGTGGATGGCGCTTCGGCGAGCATACGGAGCCAAGTGGGATCTCGTCGCGAGGGGAGTTGAATTTCGCACATTTCACGATAGCAAGGGCAAGGAGTGGGATGTCGTCGCGTTGCTCGATATGTCGGCGTCGTTCGATACGACATTCGACTCCGATGAAGAGCGGCGCTTGTTGTACGTTGCCATGACACGAGCCCGACACGAGCTATACGCGCTCGTGCCTCGGATGATGGGCGGAGCGCCTCGACGCATCCATCCCTTTTTGCTGGAGTCGGGGATTGAAGTTTGTGCTGTGAACTGGCGCGACAGGGGTTCGAAATTGGGTGAAAAATCGCTGGACTTTTT
Organism: Alicyclobacillus acidocaldarius subsp. acidocaldarius DSM 446; assembly: GCF_000024285.1. GTDB lineage: Bacteria > Bacillota > Bacilli > Alicyclobacillales > Alicyclobacillaceae > Alicyclobacillus > Alicyclobacillus acidocaldarius. The sequence goes on along the minus strand of NC_013205.1, from coordinate 1,785,071 downwards.
GGGTTGTAACTAATACAATGGAGACAAAACAGACCTGTTATACATCATCTGTTGTAGATCAACTGTAGATCAGCTGCGGATGAAACCCTAGGGGAGTGGTGAAGATGACGAGGAGTCATCCGGTTAAAGGTGGAGAGTTACAGAGCGCAGTTTTTTCGGACCAGGTGGATCTCCATGCACCGTTGGAGGGCAAGCGGGAGTTTGCTGACACAGAGAATAAGCAGTGGGTTCAGGAGCGCCTTCTGGATTATTATCACGGGAGCCGAGGATAAGCGGGCTTATCTTGGCGTCCATTCATCAGATTCAGATAGATGAGATTCGACGAACGCGCCGAAATGAAGAACGGCGCGTGTTCTTTTTTACGTGTTCCTTTTGTTTTCGAGAGTTGGTTTGCGATCGTTTCGCACTAGAACTAAGTTCCAGGCGTTTTCTCTGCAATTCCCCTTGACACAGAGGGGGAAGCGGTGATAGTATCATTCTCGCCGCCCGCGAGGCGGCACGAAATCCGCGCGGTGGCGCGGGATTCGCTCCTTGAAAACTAAACACACGAGACCACCGAGCCCGTGAGTCTTTGTGACCACAGGTCAGGATAAAGCACTTGGATTGAGAGTTTGATCCTGGCTCAGGACGAACGCTGGCGGCGTGCCTAATACATGCAAGTCGAGCGGACCTCTTCGGAGGTCAGCGGCGGACGGGTGAGGAACACGTGGGTAATCTGCCTTTCAGACCGGAATAACGCCCGGAAACGGGCGCTAATGCCGGATACGCCCGCGAGGAGGCATCTTCTTGCGGGGAAAGGCCCAAATGGGCCGCTGAGAGAGGAGCCCGCGGCGCATTAGCTGGTTGGCGGGGTAACGGCCCACCAAGGCGACGATGCGTAGCCGACCTGAGAGGGTGACCGGCCACACTGGGACTGAGACACGGCCCAGACTCCTACGGGAGGCAGCAGTAGGGAATCTTCCGCAATGGGCGCAAGCCTGACGGAGCAACGCCGCGTGAGCGAAGAAGGCCTTCGGGTTGTAAAGCTCTGTTGCTCGGGGAGAGCGGCATGGGGAGTGGAAAGCCCCATGCGAGACGGTACCGAGTGAGGAAGCCCCGGCTAACTACGTGCCAGCAGCCGCGGTAAAACGTAGGGGGCGAGCGTTGTCCGGAATCACTGGGCGTAAAGGGTGCGTAGGCGGTCGAGCAAGTCTGGAGTGAAAGTCCATGGCTCAACCATGGGATGGCTCTGGAAACTGCTTGACTTGAGTGCTGGAGAGGCAAGGGGAATTCCACGTGTAGCGGTGAAATGCGTAGAGATGTGGAGGAATACCTGTGGCGAAGGCGCCTTGCTGGACAGTGACTGACGCTGAGGCACGAAAGCGTGGGGAGCAAACAGGATTAGATACCCTGGTAGTCCACGCCGTAAACGATGAGTGCTAGGTGTTGGGGGGACACACCCCAGTGCCGAAGGAAACCCAATAAGCACTCCGCCTGGGGAGTACGGTCGCAAGACTGAAACTCAAAGGAATTGACGGGGGCCCGCACAAGCAGTGGAGCATGTGGTTTAATTCGAAGCAACGCGAAGAACCTTACCAGGGCTTGACATCCCTCTGACCGGTGCAGAGATGCACCTTCCCTTCGGGGCAGAGGAGACAGGTGGTGCATGGTTGTCGTCAGCTCGTGTCGTGAGATGTTGGGTTCAGTCCCGCAACGAGCGCAACCCTTGACCTGTGTTACCAGCGCGTTGAGGCGGGGACTCACAGGTGACTGCCGGCGTAAGTCGGAGGAAGGCGGGGATGACGTCAAATCATCATGCCCCTGATGTCCTGGGCTACACACGTGCTACAATGGGCGGTACAAAGGGAGGCGAAGCCGCGAGGCGGAGCGAAACCCAAAAAGCCGCTCGTAGTTCGGATTGCAGGCTGCAACTCGCCTGCATGAAGCCGGAATTGCTAGTAATCGCGGATCAGCATGCCGCGGTGAATACGTTCCCGGGCCTTGTACACACCGCCCGTCACACCACGAGAGTCGGCAACACCCGAAGTCGGTGAGGTAACCCCGAAAGGGGAGCCAGCCGCCGAAGGTGGGGTCGATGATTGGGGTGAAGTCGTAACAAGGTAGCCGTACCGGAAGGTGCGGCTGGATCACCTCCTTTCTAGGGAGAAGGTTGTGGGGCTTACAGGCTTGGGTGGTGGCGTGTGTTTAGTTTTGAGGGAGCGAGAGCTCTCTCGAAGGACCTTGGCAAGTGCATAGGGAGTTTGGGAAGGTGAAGCTAGGAAGGGCACACGGTGGATGCCTAGGCGCCAAGAGCCGAAGAAGGACGGGGCGAACGCCGATATGCCACGGGGAGCCGTAAGCGGGCTTGGATCCGTGGATGTCCGAATGGGGGAACCCGCTGGCGGGAAGCGCCAGCAGCTGAGGCCGAAAGGTCTCGAGCGGGGAACCGGGGGAAGTGAAACATCTCAGTACCCCGAGGAAGAGAAAGCAAACGCGATTCCGTGAGTAGTGGCGAGCGAAAGCGGAGGAGCCTAAACCGCATGCGTGGGAAAGGCTGCAGCCGTTGCGCATGCGGGGTTGTGGGGCTGTTTGCGGCGAGCTGCAGGGTAGCCAGCCCGAGTGTACGCGTAGGAGAACGGTCTGGGAAGGCCGGCCAGAGACGGTGAGAGCCCGGTATCCGAAACGCGCGCACGAGGGTGGAAACAGACCCCGAGTACTGCGGGACACGAGGAATCCCGTAGGAATCTGGGAGGACCACCTCCTAAGGCTAAATACTCCTTGGCGACCGATAGTGAACGAGTACCGTGAGGGAAAGGTGAAAAGCACCGCGGGAGCGGAGTGAAAGAGAACCTGAAACCGTGTGCCTACAAGCAGTCGGAGCACCGATGGGTGTGACGGCGTGCCTTTTGTAGAATGAACCGGCGAGTGATGCGGGCGAGCGAGGTGAAGGCGGAGGAGCCAGAGCCGAAGCGAAAGCGAGTCTGAAGAGGGCGCGAGTTCGTCCGCATCGACCCGAAACCGGGTGATCTACCCCTGGTCAGGGTGAAGTGCGGGTAACACCGCATGGAGGCCCGAACCCACTGGCGTTGAAAAGCCAGGGGATGAACTGGGGGTAGGGGTGAAATGCCAATCGAACCCGGCGATAGCTGGTTCTCCCCGAAATAGCTTGAGGGCTAGCGTCAGGGGATGAGTTGTGGAGGTAGAGCGCTGATGGAGTGCGGGGCCCGCGAGGGCTACCAAGCTTCGTCAAACTGCGAATGCCACAATGTCGAGGAACCTGGCAGTGAGACTGCGAGCGATAAGGTCCGTAGTCGAGAGGGAAACAGCCCAGACCCGCAGCTAAGGTCCCGAAGTTCCGGTTGAGTGGGGAACGATGTGGCGCTGCGAAGACAACCAGGATGTTGGCTTAGAAGCAGCCATCATTGAAAGAGTGCGTAATAGCTCACTGGTCGAGTGGCGCTGCGCGGAAAATGGAACGGGGCTAAACCGGACACCGAAGCTCGGGATGGCGACATGGTAGGGGAGCGTTCCATGTGCGGCGAAGCTGAGCCGAAAGGCAAGGTGGAGCGCATGGAAGTGAGAATGCCGGTATGAGTAGCGAAAAGAGGGGTGAGAATCCCCTCCGCCGAAAGCCCAAGGTTTCCTGGGGAAGGCTCGTCCGCCCAGGGTCAGTCGGGACCTAAGGTGAGGCCGAAAGGCGTAGCCGAAGGAGAACAGGTTGACATTCCTGTACCACCGTAGGCGTTTGAGCGAAGGGGTGACGCAGGAGGACGAGGGAAGCGGCCGGATGGAAGGGGCCGTCCAAGCAGCGAGCGTGGGGTGTAGTGAAATGCGCACCCCGAGAAGCGTGAGCTGTGATGGGGAGGGAAGGAAAGTACCGAAGTCCCGACGTTCACACTGCCGAGAAAAGCCTCTAGCGAGCCGAAGGTGCCCGTACCGGAAACCGACACAGGTGGGCGCGTGGAGAACACGAAGGCGCGCGGGAGAACTCTCGTTAAGGAACTCGGCAAAATGGCCCCGTAACTTCGGGAGAAGGGGCGCTCTTCCGTGGGGAAGAGCCGCAGTGAAAAGGCCCAAGCGACTGTTTAGCAAAAACACAGGTCTCTGCGAAGCCGAAAGGCGACGTATAGGGGCTGACGCCTGCCCGGTGCTGGAAGGTTAAGAGGAGGGCTTAGGGGGGAACCCCGAAGGTCCGAATCGAAGCCCCAGTAAACGGCGGCCGTAACTATAACGGTCCTAAGGTAGCGAAATTCCTTGTCGGGTAAGTTCCGACCCGCACGAAAGGCGTAACGACTTGGGCGCTGTCTCAACGAGAGACCCGGTGAAATTGTAGTACCTGTGAAGATGCAGGTTACCCGCGGTTAGACGGAAAGACCCCGTGGAGCTTGACTGTAGCCTGATATGGGACAACGGTGTTCCATGTACAGGATAGGTGGGAGACGGAGAAGCTTGGGCGCCAGCCTGAGTGGAGTCGGCGTTGGGATACCACCCTTGGGACACGGTTGTTCTAACCGGCCTTGTGAGGACGCGAGGCGGGACAGTGTCAGGCGGACAGTTTGACTGGGGCGGTCGCCTCCTAAAGGGTAACGGAGGCGCCCAAAGGTTCCCTCAGCGCGGATGGAAATCGCGCGAAGCGTGCAAAGGCAAAAGGGAGCTTGACTGCGAGACGGACAGGTCGAGCAGGGACGAAAGTCGGGCTTAGTGACCCGGTGGTTCCGAGTGGAAGGGCCATCGCTCAACGGATAAAAGCTACCCCGGGGATAACAGGCTGATCTCCCCCAAGAGTTCACATCGACGGGGAGGTTTGGCACCTCGATGTCGGCTCATCGCATCCTGGGGCTGAAGTCGGTCCCAAGGGTTGGGCTGTTCGCCCATTAAAGCGGTACGCGAGCTGGGTTCAGAACGTCGTGAGACAGTTCGGTCCCTATCTGCCGCGGGCGTAGGATACGTGAGAGGGGTTGTCCCTAGTACGAGAGGACCGGGATGAACCGACCGCTGGTGTACCAGTTGTCCCGCCAGGGGCACCGCTGGGTAGCCAAGTCGGGAAGGGATAAGCGCTGAAAGCATCTAAGCGCGAAGCCCGCCTCAAGATGACGTATCCCATTCCGAGAAGGAAGTAAGACCCCTCGAAGACGACGAGGTGGATCGGTCTGGCGTGGAAGCGCAGTGATGCGTGGAGCGGACAGATACGAATCGGTCGAGGGCTTCACCTGCACGACTCCCTATGCACGACGGCAAGGACCGCAACCCAGAGGCGAAGTGAATCGCGAGCGTGTGGGGCCGCTAGGCAGCGACTCGCAAGTCAGTCTTCGCCGATGCGATACAGATGCGAAGCGACATGCGAGCGAGGCGTGGTTAGGTACCGACTCGTAACGCAGGCTTCGCGGAAGGGACTCAGAGGCGAAGTGAATCGCGAGCGAACACATCTGCAGCCCGAAGGGCGAAGCCGTGTGAGCGAGCGATGAACGAAGCCAGCCTGGTGACCCTAGCGGAGGGGCAACACCCGTACCCATCCCGAACACGGACGTGAAGACCTCCAGCGCCGAGAATACTGGGAGGGAAGCCTCCTGGGAAGGTAGGTCGTTGCCAGGCGAGAGATTTATGCGGGTGTGGCGGAATTGGCAGACGCACCAGATTTAGGTTCTGGCGGGCGACCGTGGGGGTTCGAGTCCCTCCACCCGCATTGAAGCCAAGCGTGGGTTCGGAGTGGTCCGAGCCCTTTGTTTATGTCCAATTCCTTTCATTCCTCTATCGAGTTGCATCGATAATCGTGTTGCATCGATAGAAGAGTAAGCCAAGCCCATCGGCGGCCTCGCCTTCGGCGGGCTTTTTTCATATGTGGACTTGATGAGCGGAGAACTGGACAGAGACTGGCCAAACTTGATTATAATAAGGACACGACTCCGAATACCATGGATTGCCGATGACGGATGAAAGGTGGGGTTGTCATGCCTGTTACGATATACGATGTTGCGAGAGAAGCAAAGGTCTCAATGGCGACTGTGTCCCGCGTGATCAACGGTACGGCTGTCGTCAAAGAGGATACCAAGAAAAGAGTGTTGGAGGCGATTGCAAAACTGGGATACCGGCCGAACGCGGTGGCACGGGGACTTGCCAGCAAGCGGACTCGCACGATTGGCGTGATCGTGCCGGACGTTTCGGCGGCGTTTGTGGCAGAGATGGTTCGGGGGATCGAGGACATCGCGAACATGTATGATTACAACATTCTCCTCGTCAACTCGGATGCTCAGGTGGATCGCGAGGTCAGTTTGATTGGAACAATGTGGGAGAAACAGGTCGATGGAATCTTGTACATGACGAACGTTCTCACGTCACGTGAGATCGACGCGTTTGAGGAAGCGCAGATTCCGGTTGTGCTCTGCGCGACAGAAGATCCAGAGCGACGGATCCCGTCGGTGAATATCGACAACTATCGCTCGGGGCGGGATGCGGTGAACTTCTTGCTCCAGAAGGGTTGCAAGCGTATCGGCTTTATCACGATGGACGAAGGGTTCTCGGTGGTGGCGGATCGGCGGTTGCAGGGTGCCCAGAATCGGATGCGCGGGCAGGAGCTTCACGTCATTCGAACGGGGCGCGGGCGCTACGAGACGTCTCTTCCCGTCATCCGTGCGTACTTCGAGGAGCACGACCTGGACGGTGTGGTTGCGGCCTCGGACGAATTGGGTCTGGCTGCGATTCATGCCGTGCAAGATATGGGGAAATCAGTGCCTGACGATGTCAAGGTGATCGCGTTTGACAACACACGCCTCGCTGTGATGGTGCGCCCTGAGATGACCGTGATCGCGCAACCGATGTACGACTTCGGTGCGGTGTCGATGCGATTGCTGACCAAGCTCTTGCAAGATGAGCCGGTGGATAACTACACCGTGATTTTACAGCACAACATCGTTGAGCGAGCCTCCACGTGACGGTGTTCATCGGACGCGAGAGTCTTCCTCCAAGGGCGTGGACAGGCTCGGAATGAAGGCCGTACGCCATGACATGGGGAACAAATGAGGTATAATATAATTTATCACACGCCCTTTCACTCGGCCTTTGGCGATAAGGAGGGAACGCCGATGCGAGTCGAGCGAATTGCCCGAGACAAGGTGCGGATTTTCATCAGTTACGACGATCTCGAGGAACGCGGGATCGATCGCGATGAAATTTGGCACAATGGAAAAAAGGTGCAGGATCTCTTTTGGGATATGATGGAGACCGCTTATATGGAAGTCGGATTTGATATCGCGGGTCCGATTTCCGTTGAGGCGTTCACGATGCCGACAGAGGGCGTGGTGGTCATTGTCACGCGTATCCCGTCCATGCCTGGAGCTGGCCATGATGACGGGGATTACGGCGACGAAGAGGAGACGTACTTCGAGCGAGATCACGGCTTTTCATCGCGTTCAACGCCGACCCACATGGTGATGGCGTTCCGCGATTTGGATGACCTCTTGGACGCGTGCAAGACGTTGCGCCAGTATCCGGTCCATACATCGCTGTATCATCACGAGGGGGCTTATCAGCTCGTGATCCACGGCGATCTGAGACCCGACCAGTGGGAAGAGGTGTTCTCCATTCTGGTGGAGTATGGTGAGATGAGTCGGGTGACGTCGTGGGTGCTCGAAGAGTACGGCAAGGTGATTTTTGCCGATCACGCCGTGGAACAGCTCCTTCGGAACTTTCCGACGTGATCGTTCCGCATAGGCGAGAGTAACTAGATCACTCTAGTTACTCTGTTTTTTGTGCCCACCTGCGATCTCGGCTGCTTTTCGGAACGCGGGTGGGCGTGTATACTAGGGCTGTCTTCATTCGATTCCATGTTGTCGACAACCGGGAAAAGGTGGTACACACTGTGGCAGATTCTGTGGCGTCCGCGGACAAGCGTCAACAGGGTGCGTCCATGCTTCAAGAGACGCAGGGCATCGTCCGCCAGGCACTCGACGTCCTGGGATATGGGCCCGAGGCCTTTGATCTCTTGAAACTCCCCATGCGCGTGTTGACGGTGAGATTCCCTGTGCGCATGGATGACGGAACCGTGCGCGTGTTTACCGGCTATCGCGTCCAGCACAACGACGCCATCGGGCCCACGAAGGGCGGTATCCGGTTACATCCAGACATCACGCTGGAGGAGATGGAGGCGCTTGCCATCTGGATGTCGATTCGGTGTGGCATCGCCGAACTGCCCTTTGGGGGGGCAAAGGGCGGCATCGTGTGCGATCCGCGCGACATGTCCTTCTCCGAGATCGAACGCGTGAGCAGAAGTTACGTGCGCGCGGTGAGTCAGATTGTGGGGCCGGCGAAGGACGTCCCGACGCCTGATGCGTTCAGCAATTCGCAGAACATGGCGTGGATGTTGGACGAGTACTCCCACATTCGTGAGTCGGACAGTCCTGGATTCATCACAGGCAAGCCCGTGATTTTGGGCGGAACGCGAGGGCGCGATGGTGCTGCGGCGCGCGGGATCGCGCTGACGCTGGAGGAAGCGGTCAGGCAGAGGAAACAGACCCTCGAAGGGCAGCGCGTGATCGTTCAGGGCTTTGGAGGCATCGGGAGCTACCTGGCGAAGTACCTGAGCGATCGGGGAGCCCGCATTGTCGGCGTCGGCGACGCGTATGGCGCCCTGTACCGTGAAACGGGGCTGGACGTGGACGAGTTGCTGGAGCGTAGGGACTCGTTCGGCACCGTGACGCGCTTGTACCGCGATGTGCTGACGAATCGCGAGCTCTTGGAACATCCGTGCGACATCCTGGTGCTGGCCGCATCGGGCGCTGCGATCACAGCGGAATTGGCCGCGAAAATCAAGGCGTCGCTCGTGGTCGAGGCGGCCAACGTGTCGACGTCGCAAGATGCCATCGAGATTCTGACGGAACGCGAGATTCTCGTGATTCCAGACGTGCTTTCTTTTGCCGGCGACGTCATCGTCTCGTACTTTGAATGGGTTCAGAACAACCAGGGATATTACTGGAGTGAGTCGGAAGTCCAGGCGAAGTTGGACGATCGCGTCCGGCAGTCGTTCGACCGCGTGTATCAGGTGGCGGTTCGGTATGGCGTCAACATGCGGCTCGCGGCCTATATCGTCGGGGTTCAGCGGTTGGCGGAGGCGAGCCGCTGGCGCGGATGGATCTGAAACGCGACCGAAGTGAAGGAGGGATCGCTATGCGCGCAGAGTCGTCGTTGTCGGCTCAGGAATCGACACCAGCTGCACATCGGATCAAGGTCATGATCCGCTGCCGAAAGTGCGGCGAGACGTTCATTCTGCGGGGCACGCGCGACTCGAAAGGCAATATTGAGACGGGATTCAAACGCTGTCTGTGCGATAACGACAAGGACTTTGATATCGAAGTGATCGGCTGAGGACGGTTGGCGAATGGGATGTGTCCGGGGTTGACCCGGGCATATTTTTTTTGCGCGTCTACAGACTACGGGATGTCGCCGATGCGAGCTTCTGCGAAAGGAGGCTGCCGAATGAGCAGGGCGAAACGCGCAATCTCGGCATGGGCACTCATCATCGCCGCTTGGATGGCCGCGGAGACGTCCCTCGCGACGCCCGCGATTCAGGCGTTCACGGCGCGCAATCTCATCTACGGGAGCACCGGGTACGACGTCGACGAACTGCAGGGGCGTCTCCACCTGCTGGGCTACTATTGGGGGCGCATTGACGGCATCTTCGGTTGGAAGACCTATTGGGCTGTCCGTACCTTTCAGTACAATTTTGGCCTTCCGGTGACCGGCGAGGTCGACATGCGAACCAAGATCATGCTGGTGAAGGCGACGCCGAACTGGAACTACAAGATGGACGTTCCCAGCGCTTCTTCGGGATCGCCGTCCGCCAGCGCCGCACAGCCAGCGACAACCTCCGGTAACAGCGGCACCCTGATCTCTGGAGACGGTTTCACGCATGGGATGGACAATCTGAGTGCGAGCGACCTGAACCTCATGGCGCACGTCGTCTACGGCGAGGCTCGCGGGGAACCGTTTGAGGGCCAGGTGGCTGTCGCCGCGGTGATCTTGAACCGCTTACATGACCCGAAGTTTCCCAAGTCCATTCCGGCCATCGTGTATCAGCCGGGCGCGTTTGACTGCGTGAACGATGGACAGATCAACCTTCAGCCCAATCAAGAGGCGATGCAGGCGGTGATTGACGCGGTGAACGGATGGGATCCAACGCATGGCGCTCTGTATTACTTCAATCCTGCCAAGACGTCGAACGCCTGGATGTGGGCGCAACCGGAGCTTGTCATGATAGGTCATCACATCTTCACAGTCTGACGAGGGGGTGAGTTCCATGCGCAAATGGACGTGGTGGGCTGGGACGGCGGCGGCCGTGATCGCGGTGGGCGGCGCGGCTTTTGCGTGGGGCGATCACGAGCGAAGCCGGGCACAGGCCATGGCGGCCATGGTGGACGCTGGGTATTCGGGTGCTTTGCGCGCGGCGGTTGCGGACCTCGATGCGCTGCGCGCAGCACTCGCTTCGGCCTCCATCATGGCGGATCCGGAATCCTTTCGGCGGCATCTGGCGGATGTGGAGAAATACGCGTACGCGGCGCAATTGGACATGGCACGTATTCCCGACGGAGGACCGGATCATCGGGTGAACCAGGAATTGCATCAGATCGACTTCGATGCCGCACATTGGGTGACGACAGATGCCGATCCGCACAGCGCGAGCGTACAGGATGCCTTGCGGCAAGCGTATCAAACCGTGGCGCGGCTGGAGACGCAGCTCGAGCCGATTGCGTGGCACGCGGGGCCCGTTCTCGGTGGAAGGACAGGTACCGAACTCGCGCCGGCCGTGCGCAATGCGCTTGCCCGGGTACAGGCGAGTGTCGTGCCATCGAGCGCTGCGTCGAAGCGCACCCCGGCCTCTGCGACGACGAAGGACCCGACGCCTTGGATTCGGCGAGCGGAGCAGGTGGTGGGCGGGAGCATCGACAAGGCGAAGGTAAGTGACGTCCGCGATCCGCGCAACGGTTCGTATGTCCTCGTGACGGGCGCCGTCATGGGTCGACCGGTGCGCATCGAGTTTGCGAGAACGGGCACGCTCGCCAGCTATCGATGGACGCGCCCGACGGGGAAGCCTCGGGTGGATCTGGCGGATGCGGCCGGCATCGCGTCGCGTTGGTTGCAGCGGGTCGGGTTGTCGGACATGGTGCGCACCTACGCCAGCCAGGTGGACGGGATCGCGCGGTTCACCTATCAGCCCATCGTGCAAGGTGTCCCGGCGCTGGACGCGAGTTGCAAGGTCGTGGTGGCGTTGGACGACGGCCAGGTGATCGGATTTTACGATCGCGGCAAGTGGCCGCCCAAGACCCTGCCGCCCGCCCGGCATCCGCTGTCCGAAAGCGATCTCCGCGCGCGCCTCGGTCCGCAGTTTCACGTTCAGGACGAGCGGCGCGTGCTGGCGGAGGATCCCAACGGGAAATGGGTTCAAGCCGTCGCGTTTGATGGCACCCTCGGCGGCAGCGACGAGCCCTACCGCGTCGTTCTCGACGTGTCCACAGGGCACGAGTTGAGCATCGAACGCTTGACATAATTCGAGGCTTCTGGCGCAATCGAGCCTTTCTGCCCAAGTTTCCCCGCAACCTTCCTTTCTGCGTGTATAATAAGGCAGGAGATTGGAAGGGATGGGGAACGGTATGCCGATTGTGCCACCGATAGGGGCTCCGTTGCGCGTCCGCGTCGTGGGAGACACCTCTGAGAACAGTTATAAGTCGCGTGTTGCAGACCTGGATGACGAATTTCTGTACGCGGACGTTCCCGTCCATCAGGGAACCGGGCGAGAGATGGATGTGCACGTCGACACGACATGGGTGATCGAATACGCCGCTTCTGAGAACGATGTGTACCAATATTGCTCTCGGGTCTTGGGATTGTCGTACATTCCGACGCCGGCTGTGCGCTTGGTCCACCCACTCAGGGGCTCGGACTTGGTGCGAATTCAGCGCCGAGAATATTTTCGCGTATCTTTGGACGCGCAGGTGAAACTCACCTGCCTGCGCACGGGAGAGAGCTATGTCGCCCAGGCTATCGACATCAGCGGCGGAGGGCTGGCGGTCCACACGAGGGACCCTGTCGATATCGAGTACAGGGACCGGGTTCATGTCGATGTCACCCTGCCGCACACGGGATACCGGTTGCAGGCCCCGTGTCAGGTGGTGCGCGTGGAAGCGGAAGGAACGGGTCGCACCCTATCGATGCAGTTCGTGGACATCCCGGAGCGCGTGCGAGATCAGGTGGTTCGCTACACCTTCATGCGACAGCGCGCGCTGAGGAGAAGGATAGATTCATAGCGCGTCCCGCGGCGCATACGTTTAGCTGTGGAGGGATGTCCATGGCGATTCGACGGATGCGCCGCATGCTGGACGATATCTTGGTCCCTGTCGGGCTCGGGACCCTGACCACGCTTGTGTTGGCCCAATTGGCCATGCAGATGCCGCAGGTGCGCGATCGCGTAGAAGCCATGGCGCGATCGCATCCGGTGATGGCGATGCAAACGGGTACGCCGCCGGGCCTTGACGGCGCGACGGGAAGCATCATCCTGACGGCGGACAGCGCGGCGCGGGCGGCGGACGTGATCGTGTTCCGAAACGGCGTCTCGCTTGGGCCGTTTACGACGGACGAGATGCAGATTCTCGTTCACGCGGGAGACGTCATCTCGTTTCGCGACACGATGCCCCAGGGGCCGCCGGTCACCCTGTATGTCCAGGACGGCGCGAGCGACATGCTCTATCCGGTGACGGGAGAGACCATCACGCTCGGCGGTGGCACGGCGACCGCTTCGCTCGAGCCCGTGGCCTTTTTTTGAGCTTTGACCGCATTGCCGAGCCTTTTCCGGTTGTGTTACCATCGAGGAAATGAGTGATCGAACCGGAGGGAGGTTTCGACGTGGCACCTGTGACCATCGCCATCGATGGACCTGCTGGCGCCGGGAAGAGCACGGTTGCGAAGCGGGTCGCGGAGCGGCTGAATCTGATGTATGTCGACACAGGCGCCATGTATCGGGCTGTCGCGTATCTCTGCGCGCAAGAGGGGATTGATGTCAACTCTGAGTGCGCTGTGGAAGCCGTTCTCGACGCTCACCGTGTGTCGTTTGAAGAGGGGGAGGATCGGACGCTGCAGGTGCTGATCGATGGCGTCAACGTGACGTCCCGACTTCGCGCCCCGGAGGTCAGCGCGTTGGTCTCCACCGTCGCGGCGCACCCTCGCGTGCGACAGCTGTTGACCGAGTGGCAGCGCGCGTTCGCCGAGCGCCATTCCGTTGTGATGGACGGACGAGACATCGGGACGGTGGTCCTACCTCACGCCACCGTGAAGGTGTTTCTCACAGCTGCGCCGGAGGAACGAGCGCGCAGGCGCCAGGAAGAGTACAGGCGCATGGGCTATGAGGTGCCGCTTGACGAGATGGTGAAAAACGTCATCGAGCGGGATCGCAAGGATTCCGAACGCGCGGTCGCCCCGCTTCGCATGGCCGAGGACGCTGTGCGGATCGATTCCACGGACAAGAGCATTGATTCCGTGGTCGACGAGATCGTGCAGCTGGTGGAGAATGCGCATGTCCGGTGAATCCAGCGATTTGCCCCGTACGCTCTTTTACCGCTTCGCGCGGGCCGTCGTCACTGCGTTTTTTCGCACGTGTTTTCGCGTTCGGGTGGAGGGCTTGGAGCGGCTCCCGCGTCAGGGAGGCGTGATCCTTGCGTCGAATCACCTTTCGAATTTCGATCCTCCGCTTCTAGGGATTCTGGTCCCGCGATACATACGTTTCATGGGCAAGGCCGAACTGTTTCGCATCCCCGTGCTTCGGCGCATGTTCCTTTCACTTGGGGGGTTTCCCATCGAGCGTGGCCGCGTGGACCGGCGCGCGATCCGCACGGCGATCGAAGTTCTGCAAGGCGGAACTTGCCTTGTCATGTTCCCTGAAGGGCACCGGTCGCGAACGGGCAAACTCGGGCCGCTGCAGCCCGGAATCGCGTCCATCGCCAGAAAAGCGGGCGCGATCATTCAGCCTGTGGGTATCCGGGGGCGGTACCGTATGTTCGGGCGCATCGAGGTGAGGTTCGGAGATCCCATCGACGTGCGGGAATGGTCGGATGAGGAGATCATGCGAAATCTCCGAGACCAGCTGCTTCTGCTGACCGGTCAGGAGGAATCGCGCTGAGGGGCGAGCGTTTTCCTTGAGGAGCACGACTGTGTTACAGTAGGCGTATGAAAAGTTGGTGCCGCAATTCCAAAACTGCGTTTGCGGCTTGTCCAATTTGGTATGCTATAGGTAACCTTTGTGGAAGGTCAACGTGGGCTTGGCGTCGCTATGGCGCATGCGAAGAAACGCCGACTCCTGTCGCGCGTTGCCATCATAAAGTGACCAATGAAACGGGAGGCCATTGACATGTCAGAGGATTTGCGTGAAATGTTGACCGATGCGGCGGTTCGCGAGGGGGACGTGGTGACCGGCGAAGTGACCGCCGTGGACGATCACGGGGTGACCGTCGCGCTGCCTCACGGTTATGAGGGGCATATATCGCCGCAGGAACTGTCGGCGGTGCCGGGAACGCATCCGAGTGATGTCGTGAGCGTGGGCAGCACGGTGACGGCGCAAGTGCTGAAGGTCGACATGGAATCCGGCCATGTGACGCTTTCAAAGCGGCGCGCTGAACAGGCGTCTGCGTGGGAGCGCATGCAGCAATTGCTGGAGAGCGGAGAACCCATCGAGGTGGAGATTCGAGACGTCGTCAAGGGCGGTCTGGTGGCGGATGTCGGCGTCCGCGCGTTTATCCCGGCATCTTTGGTGGATCGCCATTTCGTCGAGAACCTCGAGCAATTTAAGGGACAGAAGCTCCGCGCCAAGGTGATTGAGGTCGATCCGCAGAAGAACAAGCTGATTCTCTCTCGGCGCGCGGTGTTGGAGGAAGAGAGCGAGGCGCGGGCGCGGAAGCTGTTCGAGGAGTTGAAGCCGGGCGACGTCATCGAGGGAACGGTGCAGCGGCTGACCGATTTCGGGGCGTTTGTCGATGTAGGGGGCGCCGACGGGCTGGTGCACATCTCCGAATTGTCGTTTTCCCACGTCAACCATCCATCCGAGGTGGTGCGCGAGGGCGATCGCGTCAAGGTCCGCGTGCTCCGCGTTGACCCTGAGGCCGGTCGGATTTCGCTGTCCATTAAAGCGGCGCTGCCGGAGCCTTGGGAGACCTATGCCCACGAGTTTCAACCTGGGGATGTCGTCCAGGGCGTGGTGCGCCGGGTGGTGGACTTCGGTGCGTTTGTCGAGCTTCGCCCTGGGTTGGAGGGGCTGGTTCACGTGTCTCAGATCTCGAACGAGCACGTCGATAAGCCGTCCGACGTCCTTCAGCCTGGACAAGAGGTCACGGTCCGCGTGCTGAGCGTGGATCCGGAGCGCAAGCGCATCTCGCTGTCCATGCGGGATTCATCTCAGCCGCGAGGCGGGCAAGGGCGAGGGGGCCGGCGAGATCGCAGGCCGACTGAGCCTCGCAACGAAGGCGCCTCTGGGCCAACGCTCGGCGATCTGTTTGGCGATTTGTTCAAGTGACATCCGTTTGATACGAGACCCCGCCTGGAAGGGCGGGGTTTTCTCTCGCTGAGGCTCGTGGCATTGTGGAATCTCCGTGTGAGGCGTAGGGGCGTTGTGGCGTGCAGCATGCGCTGATATGGATTGTCCCGGCGGCGATTTGGCTCTCGCTTTGGCCGCCTTCTTCCATCGCGCCTCGCTGGGTGGTCAGGGCCGCCATCGTAGGATGCCTGACGGCTTGGCTGTTCAGGTGGCTCATTCCGGAATGGGTGCCGCCGACCGTCTGGCTCGCCGTGTCCGCCTACGAGATCGTGGGCATGTCTCGTGTGAGATGGACTCGCGCAGGTGGGGCCGCGTTGGCGGCCATCGCCGCGATGGTGGTGTGGCCGAGAATGGCTCCGTTTGCGGATTGGGGGGGTATCCCGCCGGAGGTGTGGGCGGCCGCGATGGTCGGCGCTGCGGCTTCTATCCTCTCGCCGGCGCCGGCCACTCGGGCGCTTGCAAGCGTGGGGCTCGTGTTGGCCGGATGGGTGCTCGGGCGAGACGCGTTGCAAATGGCCACCGTGTTTGTCTTTGCCGCAGCGTTCGAGCTATGGCGAACGCTGGCAGGCGCTCGGGGGTGGCGCGGATCGGGCGAGGAGGCGGGCCATTGACGTTCTTTGCGAATTCCGGGATAATGGGCTGCCGACCTTGCGCGCTTGCGGACAGAGAAGATCGGAGGTGATAAGATCATGGCTTTGCCTGTGGTGGCGATTGTGGGGCGTGCAAATGTGGGGAAGTCGACACTCTTCAATCGACTGGTCGGTCGGCGAGTGTCCATTGTCGAGGACACGCCCGGCGTGACAAGGGATCGGATCTACGGAAAAAGCGAGTGGAACGGCGTGCCGTTTCGCGTGATCGACACCGGCGGCATTGAGATGGATGAAGAAGACGAGATGGGAAACCTCATCCGCGTGCAGGCGCAGATCGCCATTGACGAAGCGGACGTCATTTTGTTTGTCGTGGACGGGCGTCAGGGCGTGACGCAGGCGGACGAACACGTGGCCCAGGTGTTGCGCCGAGCCCACAAACCCGTTGTGCTCGGCGTCAACAAGCTCGATCACGTCGAACAGCACGCGCTGAGCTACGAATTTTACCGACTCGGCTTTGGAGAGCCGATACCGTTTTCGGCCGAGCACGGACAGGGCACAGGCGATTTGTTGGACGCCGTCGTCGCTGCACTTCCGAAGGCGAGCGAAGAGGATGAGGACGAAGACGCCATTCGCATCGCGTTCATCGGGAGGCCCAACGTCGGCAAGTCGAGCTTGGTGAACCGGTTGCTCGGCGAGGAGCGCGTGATGGTCAGCCCGGTGGCGGGAACGACTCGGGACGCCGTTGACACGCCGCTCGAGCGCGACGGCCAGACATATATGCTGGTGGACACCGCGGGCATGCGGCGAAAAGGAAAAGTGTATGAGCGCATCGAAAAATACAGCGTGTTGAGGGCGCTTCGAGCCCTGGACAGGGCGGATGTCGCCTTTGTGGTCCTCGACGCGCAGACCGGGATCGTGGAGCAGGATAAGCGCGTCGCGGGCTACGCGCTGGACGCCGGGTGTGCCATCGCGTTTGTCGTGAACAAATGGGACGCCATTGAGAAGGATGACAAAACCGCGCATCGATTCGAGGAGAAGATCAGGGACGAATTCCCCTTTCTCCGGTTTGCGCCGGTGATCTTCGTCTCCGCGCTCACGGGGCAGCGAGTGAGCCGGCTGCTGGATGTGGCCAAGGAAATTGCGGAATATCACGCGATGCGCGTGCCGACCTCAACGTTGAACCGCGTCCTCGCGGATGCGCAGGTGTCCGTTTCCCCGCCGTCGAAGGGCGGGCGGAGGCTCAGAATCTATTACGGCACCCAGGTCAGCGTGAAACCGCCCACGTTTGTGATTTTTGTCAATGACACGGAGCTGAGTCACTTCTCGTACGAGCGTTACCTTGAGAATCAACTTCGAGAAGCGTTTGGCTTTCGAGGAACACCGATTCGCATCGTGCTGCGGGCGCGTGACGAAGCGGAGTCGGGCTCGTCCTGAAGCCTGCGAGGGAGCGTTGGTGAATGGCTTGGTCTGGTGTGTTGTCGATGATCATCGCGTATTTCATAGGCTCCATCTCGACGAGCACGCTGGTGGTCCGCTGGGTCAGCGGCCGCGACATTCGCTCCGAAGGGAGCGGAAACGCGGGCGCCACCAACACCATGCGCACCATCGGGCTCAAATGGGGCGTTTTGGTGCTTCTGTTCGATGGGCTTAAAGGTGCCATTGCGCTGTGGATCGCGCACGCCATGGCGCCCCACGCGATGTGGGCGCTGGCTCTGTCCGCCGTGGCCGTGGTAGTTGGGCACAATTGGCCCGTGTTTTTTGGGTTTCGCGGCGGGAAGGGCATTGCGACGACCATCGGCGTGTTGTTGTGGCTCGCGCCGCTTTCCGCCGTGATCGCCGGGCTGGTCTGCCTGGCCGTGATCGCCGTCACGCGCTATGTATCGCTCGGCTCGCTCGTGTTCGTGTGCCTGGTTCCCATTCTCATTGCGGTGTTTCGGTTCGAGGGATGGACCTTTGCCGCCAGCGTGGTGCTCGCTCTACTCGCCGTGTACCGACATCGGTCGAATATTCATCGGCTGTTGCACGGCACGGAGCGGCGGATTTTCGACCGGACAAGCGAGGGTGTGCGATGAAAGCGTGCATCTTGGGGGCCGGCAGCTGGGGGACCGCCCTGGGTTCGGTGCTTGCGTGGAACGGCTGGGACGTGTCGATCTGGGCCCGGCGCTCGGAGGTGGCCGAAGACATCAACCTGCGCAGGCGAAACGACCGCTACCTTCCTGGTGCCGTCCTGCCCGATGGCCTGAAGGCCGTCGTCGGCGCGAGAGAAGCCCTCGCAGGAGCCAATCTCGTGGTGCTCGCCGTGCCTTCTGCAGCCGTCGCCGAGGTCCTTCCCCTGCTTCGTAAGCTGGACGATCACGTCCTGGTGGTGCATGCGGTGAAGGGCTTTGTGCGCCCGGACAATCTGCGGGTGAGTGCGTGGCTCGAAAGAGAAATTCCTGGCATCGAACGCCGCCTCGCCGTGATCTCCGGCCCATCTCACGCGGAGGAAGTGGTGCGGCAGATGCCGACGACGGTCGTCGTCGCGAGCGCGAGCAAGCGCGTGGCCGAGAGCGCGCAGGACGCCTTCATGACCGATCGGTTTCGCGTATACACGCAGGCGGACGTGATCGGCGTGGAGCTCGGCGGCGCCCTGAAGAATATCATCGCGCTCGGCGCGGGGCTGGCCGAAGGACTGGGGCTCGGAGATAACACGAGGGCTGCGCTCATGACGCGCGGACTCGCCGAGATCACGCGCTTGGGCGTCGCGCTCGGCGCGTCGCCGCTCACGTTTTCAGGCCTCGCCGGGATAGGCGATCTCATTGTCACTTGCACGAGCGAGCACAGCCGCAACCATCGAGCGGGTCGCTTGTTGGCGAAGGGGCTTCCTTTGTCGGAGGTTCTCGATGCCATCGGCATGGCGGTCGAAGGCGTGAACGTGACGTTCGCCGCCGAGCAGCTCGCCCGCGACTGCGGCGTGGAAATGCCGATCACGCACGCTATCGCGCGGGTGCTGACGGGCGACATCTCGCCGAGCGAGGGCATCGAGTTGCTCATGACGCGAGACAAGAATCACGAGATGGAGGTCGTCGGCGTCCAACCGCTGACCGCGGAGTTTCGACTGCCTTGACCTGGGCATGGCGGCGGTGCGGGTGATCTGGTACACTACCCTCGGTGAGCCGTGGAGGGAGGCCTGTTCGTGAACATTCCTGAGGGACTCAAGTATTCGCGCGAACACGAATGGGTGCGGGTCGACGGATCGCGCGCCTACATCGGGATCACGGATTATGCGCAGGACGAGCTGGGCGACATCGTCTACGTGGAGTTGCCCGAGGTCGGCGCCGAGCTCAAAGCCGGGGAGACCTTCGGCACGGTGGAGTCCGTGAAGACGGTCTCCGACCTGTACGCGCCGGTCAGCGGACGCGTCGTGGAAGTCAACGAGGCGCTCGCCAGCGCGCCGGAGAAGGTCAACGAGTCGCCGTACGAGGAAGCCTGGATGATCGTCGTGGAGATGGCGGATCCCTCGGAGCTCGAGGCGCTCTTGGACGCCGAGGCGTACCGTCAACACATTCAGGGCTGATGTTCCTCGGGATCCGCGCCTTCGCGGGCGTGGATCCCTTGTCCTCGCCGCTTCTCCCCTTGTGATGGTTCTACCTCGATTCTCTCTCCCGTATACATAGTGGCGTCAGGGACGAGGCGCTCTGCTTCGCGAAGCATACCGGCCTTTGCGCCGCATATATTGGCTACTGTCCATCGATTGCGTGACGGTCTACGTGGATTGTCGGTGGGCCGGGGCGAGGCATGCGTTCATGCTGTCCACGCCGGTCATCTCGAGGAGGGAGAATCGTGGAAAAATTCGACGTCTTTCAAGACATTGCGGAGCGGACGGGGGGCGATATATACCTCGGCGTGGTCGGCCCCGTGCGCACTGGCAAGTCAACGTTCATCAAAAAGTTTATGGAACTCATTGTCATCCCCAACATTCAGGACGAGGCCGATCGCGCCCGGGCCATTGACGAGCTTCCCCAGAGTGCCGCGGGGCGCACCATTATGACGACAGAACCCAAGTTCATCCCGAATCAAGCGGTCCAGGTGCACGTCGCGGAAGGACTCGATGTGAACGTCCGGATCGTGGACTGCGTCGGCTATGCGGTCGAGGGCGCACGCGGTTACGAGGATGAGAACGGGCCGCGGATGGTCACGACGCCGTGGTTTGACGATCCCGTCCCCTTTCAAGAGGCGGCTGAGATTGGCACGCGCAAGGTGATCGCCGACCACTCGACCATCGGGATCGTCGTCACAACCGACGGATCCGTAGCCGAAATTCCGCGCGAAAATTACGTTGCCGCCGAGGAGCGCGTGGTGGCCGAACTGAAGGAACTCGGCAAGCCGTTTGTCATGATCGTCAACTCGGTCACGCCCGATCATCCGCGCGTGCTCCAACTGCGGGAGGAGCTCGCCGCGAAGTACGACGTGCCGGTCCTGGCTCTCTCCTGTGCCACGTTGACGACGCACGAGATCTACTATGTGCTTCGCGAGGCGCTGTACGAGTTCCCGGTCAAGGAGGTCAACGTCAACCTGCCGAACTGGGTCATGGTGCTCGACCCAGATCACTGGCTGCGCCAACAGTTTGAAGAGGCCGTCCGCGAGACCATCCGGGACATCCGCCGCGTGCGCGACATCGATCGCGTCGTCGCCCAGTTCGCGCAGTACTCGTTCGTCTCGTCCTGCGGGCTTGCCCACATGGACATGGGCCACGGGATCGCCGTGATCGAGCTCGACGCGCCGGACGAACTGTACGACCAGGTGCTGACGGAGATCGTCGGCGTCCAGATCACGGGCCGCGATCAGCTGCTGAAGATGATGAAAGAGTTCACCTACGCCAAGCGGGAGTACGACAAGGTGGCCGATGCGCTGCGCATGGTGAAGCTGACGGGCTATGGCATCGCGCCTCCTGCGCTCGAGGAGATGACGCTCGACGAACCGGAGCTCATCAAACAGGGATCTCGCTTCGGTGTCCGACTCAAGGCCACGGCGCCGTCGATTCACATGATCCGCGTGGACGTGGAGAGCGAGTTCGCGCCGATTGTCGGAACGGAGAAGCAGTCCGAGGAGCTCGTGCGGTATCTGATGCAGGACTTTGAGAAGGATCCGCTGAAGATCTGGGAGAGCGACATTTTCGGCAAGTCGCTGGCCGCGATCGTCCGAGAGGGCATCTCGGCAAAGCTGTCGCTCATGCCGGAGAGCGCTCAGTTCAAGCTGAAGGAGACCTTGCAGCGCATCATCAACGAGGGCAGCGGCGGTCTCATCGCAATCATCCTGTGAACGCGTTTGAATCTACCCGCCCGTTCCACGCGATCGGGCGGGTTTTGCCGTGTTTCAAGGTCAGGCATGAAGGAGAACACGTCCCCATAGAGATGTAGAGGACGCAGGTCCGACGAAGTGGAAAGGGAGCGTGGACAAGCCGTGAAAGCAGCGAGAATGGTGGGATTTCGCGAGCCGCTCGTCATCGAGCGCGTGCCGGATCCGACACCCGGGCCGGAGGACGCCGTGATCCGGGTGGAGGCGAGCGGCATCTGTCGGAGCGACTGGCATGGATGGATGGGGGACTGGACCTGGCTCGGGCTTTCGCCGCAGTTGCCCATCACCCCCGGTCACGAATTCGGTGGCGAGATCGTCGCATTGGGGCGGGAGGTGCGAGACTTTCAAATCGGCGACAAGGTGACGGTGCCGTTTCACTACGCCTGCGGACACTGTGAACACTGCCACGCGGGCGTGCCGAACCGGTGTGATCACGTCGGCATCTACGGCTTCAGTTGGGACGGCAGCTTCGCGGAATATGTGGTCGTTCGAAACGCGAATATGAACCTGATTCGCCTGCCGGAAGGCGTCGACGCCCTTACGGCAGCCGCCGTAGGGTGCCGGTTTATGACCGGGTATCACGGCGTGATGCGGGGAGGCGTGAGGCCCGGACAGTGGGTGGCGGTGCACGGCGCAGGTGGCGTGGGCCTCTCGGCCATTCAGACGGCGTACGCCGTGGGCGCGCGCGTGATTGCGGTCGATGTGGACGACGAGAAGCTGGCCAAAGCGCGCGAGGAAGGCGCGTGTGAGGTTGTGAACGCAAAAAACCAGCCCGTGGTGGAGGCCATCCGGGAGATCACCAAGGGCGGGGCCCACGTGAGCATCGATGCGTTGGGCATTCGGGACACGGTCCTGAACTCCGTATTGAGCCTTCGCAAGGGAGGCAGGCACGTGCAGATTGGTCTCACCACGTCCCAAGAGGGTGGGTTTGTGCCGCTTCCCATGGATCTCATCACGAGTTGCGAGATTGAGGTCGTGGGGAGCCTCGGCATTCCGCACCCGGACTACGCGGGGCTCCTCGCGTTGGTTGCCGAAGGTCGCCTGAGGCCGAGAAACCTGGTGGAGCGAGAGGTCCGACTCGAAGATGTCAACGAGGTGTTCGACAAAATGACGCGGTTTGAAACCAGAGGTTTCAACATGATCACGGCGTTCTGATTCGACGGCGATGGCGCGGCTCAGGGATAGGCCGCGCCATCGCCACTTGGATGACGCGTGCCGATGCGCGTTCCAACGCCCTGCACAAAGGCCCCATGGCACTTGCACAAACCGGATACGCGTGTTACAATCATCAACGGCTTCACGAAAAGAGCGAAGAACGTCGGGATGTGGCGCAGCCTGGTAGCGCGCTACCTTGGGGAGGTAGAGGTCACGGGTTCAAATCCCGTCATTCCGACCAGCGACCAGCGTGTTGAACGCTGGTCTTCGTATTTTAGGCGGATTCGAAGGAGGCTGCGGCCTTGGCTGACACGCCCTACAGCAGACGCGGTTTCACCACGCCGAGAAATTGGACAAGAGCGAAGTCATGATCGCGCAGTTCACAGAGCACACCTCGGCCATCAAAATCCGAGGGAAGGCGGTCATCTACACCAGGTACGGGATCGTGCGGACCGACGAGGACGCGTGAGCGTCCACCATTTATGATATACTATCCGCAGCATACGAGGGTCGGCCCGTTCGAAGGAGATGACACCGGCTTGACGGACGCTCGGGAGGCAATGTTTCAACGCGTCGCGCGTTGCGCCAAGGCGCATATGGATCACGAATACTTGGCCAAGCGGAAGGTCCGCCAGGCGGTGAGTCCATTTCATTTCGATCTCGGTTATGCCATCCTGCAATCGGCTGCGGTGCCCGACGTCGAGGCAGAGCGGGTGCTCACCGCCGTGCTCCTGCTGGAGCAAGGGCTTTCCATTCACGACGAGATCGACGAGTGGGGCGCGGCGGAACAAGGGCTCGTGGTGTTGGCCGGGGATTACGACAGCAGCAAATACTACTTGATCCTCGCTGAGCTCGGAGATCGCCGGCTCATGCATGAGTTGTGCGAGGCGGTCGTGCGGATCAACGAGGCGAAGATGGACCTGCTGATGGCGTCGCCGCTGTCGCTGGACGTGTATGTGGAGCGCATGTCGACCATCGAGGCGGAGCTGTTGCGCGCCCTGGTGCGCCATTATCACCCAGATCCGGGGCCGTGGATGGCAAAGGTGGAGGAGGCGGTGCGCCATCACGTCCTGGCCGGCGGGGCGAAGGTCCGCGTGTTCACGCGCGGCACAGCTTCTTCCCGGCCACGCGAAGGAAGTGTGCTCACGCCAAAGGACCCAACCAGGCTGCGCGGGACATGGTCGGTGCTTGACTACGCCCTTCCCGAAGAGCCGCAAGGGCTTCAGGCAGCGGAAGGGAAGCGTTGAGATGCAGGGAGACAAGTCGGCTTACGTACACGACGTCTTTTCGAAGATCGCCAAGCGCTACGACGCGATGAACTCCGTGTTGAGCTTCCAGCAGCATCGGTTGTGGCGCAACTATGCGATGCGCCAGTTGCCCCTCACGCCGAAATCCCAGGTACTGGACGTGGCCGCGGGCACGGGCGCGTGGACCTTTGCCATCGCCAAGCGGCTTGGACCCGAGGGGCGAGTCATCGGGCTCGACTTCACGGAGGCCATGCTCGAGGTCGCGGAAGAGCGCCGTCAGCGGTTCACGTTTCGCGATCGCGTCCAATTTGTGCACGGCGACGCGATGAACCTCCCGTTCCCAGACAACACCTTTGACCTATGCACCATCGGCTTTGCGCTGCGCAATATGCCGAGTGCGGAAGGTTGTCTGCGCGAGATGGCCCGGGTGGTGAAGCCGGGCGGCGCGGTGGTCTCGCTCGAGCTGTCGAAGCCGGAGGCCGCGTGGTTTCGGCGGCTGTACTACTTTTACTTTTACCGCATTCTCCCGAAAATCGGCGAGCTCGTGGTGGGCGATCGAGCGCCGTACGCCTGGCTGCCCGAGTCGCTCATCGACTTTCCCGATCGGAAGGGACTCGAGGAGATGTTTCGTCGCGTGGGCTTGCGCGACGTGTGGAGCCGCCCGCTGACATTGGGTATCGCGGCCTTCCACATCGGATGGAAATGAGGAGCGGTCGGCGTGGAATTCCATGAGATCTATCTCCTGTACCGGCATGAACTCGATCGCGTCGAACGGCTGTTGGACGAGCGCGCGCACGCGGATCACGTGGATCTCGCGAAAGCGGGCCGGACGCTACTCGAGGCCGGTGGCAAGCGGATTCGCCCTCTTTTTGCGCTCATCTGCGGCCTCGGCGAGCGCGAGTGGTCTGAGGATGTCGCCAAGATCGCTGCGGCGCTTGAGATGATTCACATGGCGACCTTGGTGCACGACGACGTGATCGACCGGGCCGATCTTCGCCGAGGCAAGCCGACGGTGCGGAAGAGTTACGGCAATCTGGCCGCGATGTACACGGGCGACTACTTGTTCGCTCGCGCCATCCAACTGCTCGCCGAGGTGGACAACCTCGAAGTTCACCGGCTGATGGCGAGGGGCATTGTGCTCTTATGCGAGGGCGAGATCGAGCAGATTGAGGACTTTTACAATTGGTCGCAGGGCGTGATGACGTATCTGCGCCGCATTCACCGGAAGACGGCGCTTCTCATCTCTCTGAGCTGTCAGTTGGGCGCGATGGTGGGCGGCGCTCCCGAGCGGGAGGTCGCGGCACTGGCCCGATTCGGACACGCGGTCGGGATGGCCTTTCAGATTGTGGACGATCTGCTCGACTTCACGGGAGCGGCGGAGATCGTGGGCAAGCCCGTGGGCGGAGACCTGCGCCAGGGCAATCTGACGCTGCCGGCCTTGTTGGCGGCGTCTCGCCCGGGCTTTGGGGAGCGCCTCAGGGCCTTGGTGCGCGAGGGGATGCGCGAGGAGGAGGCCGAGGAAGCCATCCGGCTCGTCGTGGCGTCGGGAGCGCTGGCGGACGCTGAGCGCTTGGCGGAGCGATATCTCGAGAAATCGAGGCATCTGCTGCAGGCTGTGAACCGTGAAACGGTCCGCGAGCAGTTGATGGGCCTCACCTCGTTCATCATCCGGCGACAGTACTGACTTGCAATGGGCACGGAGAATTTCTTACAATAGCGCCGTCTGTGGCCTGTCCGCGGACAACAAGCATGGAGCGAGGGATGGAAGACATGGCCCGTGAACAGACGTTTGTCATGGTGAAGCCCGACGGCGTACAGCGCGGACTCGTCGGTGAAATCGTGGCGCGATTCGAGCGCAAGGGGCTGAAGCTCGTCGCCGCCAAACTCGTGCAAGTCTCGAAGGAGCTTGCGGAGGCGCACTATGCGGAGCATCGCGAGCGGCCGTTCTTCGGCGAGTTGGTTCAGTTCATCACGTCGTCGCCGGTGTTCGCCATGATCCTGGAAGGCGAGAACGCCATCGCCGTGGTGCGCGCCATGATGGGCAAGACCAACCCGGCCGAGGCGGCTCCCGGGACGATTCGCGGCGATCTCGGCCTTACCATCGGCATGAATGTCGTGCACGGTTCCGATTCGCCGGAGAGCGCGAAGCGGGAGATCGAGTTGTGGTTCCCGGAAGGTGCGCTGACGTACGAACGAACCGTGGACGCCTGGTTGGCGTAAGACGGCCCGCGCTTGTGCGCGGGTCTTTTCATCCCTCAAGAATGCACAAACTTCAGGATGGCATCGGCTTGGTCTTCCACACATGCGCGCCCCGCGCGAATGTACGCCGGCAGGCGTTCAAACGGGTGCCCCTTGACAGCGCTCAGGTCGGGTTCCAGAAGGAGCACCGAAGGCGCGTCGAGATCGTTGTCAATCGATTCTCGCAGGAGAATATCGAACGCGCGTAGAAAGACGTCGATCATGGTTTTGGGGTGAAATTCGGCTGGGAGCCTGTACAGGTTGACGGCGAGAATGCGGCGACACCCCAGTTGGCGCAGTACGGATACCGGCACGTAGTGGCGCATGGCGCCGTCCACGAGCAGGTAGGGCCCGTGCTGCACGGGAGGAAACACGCCAGGCAGCGCACAACTGCCGGCGATGGCGAGCGCCATGGCTTCGGTTCGTTCCACGGCGTCCATCCGGATCTCGTTCGGCGTGAAGACGACGGGGCGCCCAGAGACGAGGTCCGTGGCGAGCGCGAAAACCGGCATTTGGGGCCTGCGGTGCGCAAGCAGGCGCTCGATGTACTGGCGAAAACGCACGCCGCGCAACAGGCCCGGCGGAACGGGATCTCGCGCTGCGCCGATGCCCAGTCGGCTGGCCGCAAGGGCCAAGACGGACTGCATGGCGGGAAAGCCATAGTCCACGAGGCGCCAACCGGGAAACGAGCGCGCCAGTCGCTCGAGATCTTCGGCACGGTAGCCGTACGCGTACAGACATCCGACGAGCGATCCGGCGCTGGTGCCCGCGATGGCGTCCGGCCGGATTCCCAACTTATCGAGGGCCGAAAGCACGCCGACGTGCGCCGCGGCCTTCAGCGTGCCTCCCGAGAGCGCGATGCCGAGGTCCCACTTCGTGTCCGTCACGGAAACCCCTGCCTTTGTGGAGTGAGTCATGCTGGATCCCTATCTCGAATTTGTGGAGCACATTCGGCGATTGACCGGGATCGATTTGATCCATTACAAGAGGCCTCAGATGGAGCGCCGCCTCGCGCATCTTCGCGATCGTCGAGGCTTTTCGGATTTCTCATCCTACGCGGCCGCGCTCTCGCGCGACGCCTCGCTCCTAAGAGAGTTGGTCGATCGCGTCACCATTCAAGTGTCGGAATTTTTTCGGAATCCCGACCGATGGGCCGATCTCAAGGCGAAGCTTGAGGTCGTCGCGGCCTCGCCGTTTCGCGCGTGGAGCGCGGGCTGCGCGCACGGTGAAGAGCCGTACAGCCTGGCCATCATATGCGCCGAAATCGGGCTTGAAGCTGACATCTTGGCGACGGATCTCGACGAGCGGGCGCTGCAAGTGGCCGCGCGAGGCGTGTATTCGCCGCACGCCTTGACGAACGTCTCCCGGGATCGCCTGCAGCGCTTTTTCGAGCCCGCGCCGGACGGATGGCGCGTGTCGCTCGCGATCCGCCGGCGCGTCCGCTTCGAGCGGCACGATCTTCTCGCCGACCCGTATCCCCGCGATCTCGATCTCATCGTATGCCGAAATCTGCTGATCTATTTGACCGATGCCGCGAAACAGCGGATCATCGCTGGATTTTCCCAGGCGCTGAAGCCCGGAGGTCATCTGTTCGTGGGAAGCACGGAGCAGTTGGTCGGCATGGATTCGTGCGGGCTTCGCCTCGTCGCGCCCTTCCTATACCAGAAAACCGATGGGCCATGAACCCAACGTGAGCGACGTCCGTCCTTGGTGTCGAATAACGCCGCCCTTGCGTGGTCACGATACAGGTGGGAGTCCATGCGAAGGAGGCGAGAGCCATGGCGGACGAACGCGGCCACACGCCTGTGTCGGATGGCAACCAGGCGCACGGGAGCGAGGTCTACCTGGATTCGGTGTACGACGGGATTGACCGGTTGCAACAGGACGGAGGCGTCGCACCCGAGATCGCGCATGAACGGCTGGACCCGGCTGTCGTGCCGCCGCCCGACATGACGCACCGTCGCGTGGGACCCGTGTCGTGATGGGAGGCGCGGCGTCGCCGTATCGGCGGCGACCGCGTTCTGGTAAAATACGAGGCGAACACCGACAGGCGCAGCCTGTGCTTCAGGGAGACGTTCGTCTATGTCTATGGAGACTATGCAGTCTTTGACGTTGCAGGACGAGGACATTGCTCGCCTCATCATCGACGCGGACGATGTGGCTTGCGTTCATCCGCAGCACAGCGCGGAGCATGCGCTGTTGGTTTTGATTAAATCCGGCTATTCGGCCATCCCTGTCGTGACGAGCGACGGGCGGGTGGTGGGCATCATCAGCAAGACGCTCATCCTGGACAGAATTCTTGGGCTCGAGCGCATTGAGTTTGAGGCGCTCTCGACGTTCACCGTCCAGGATGTGATGCGCACCGACTTTCACCGCATCGGACGATGGGAGCCGTTTCTGCGCGCACTTCAGCTCAGCATCGACGCGCCGTTTTTGTGCGTGGAAGACGAGAGCGGCAAGTTCGTCGGGCTGCTCACGCGCCATGGCATTCTCGCTTATCTCAACGGGGTGATACGCAAGGGACGAAAACGGCCCTGAGGCGGTGAGGGATTGAGACGCGGGTGGATTCGGGCGCTTCTAGGGCTTATGGCCTTGTGGGTGGGGCAGGACGTGTACTTCCACACGTTGAATCCCGTCGCCGCGCGCGTGAGGCAGGCGGCGGCCCTGCGCATGCGCGAGAAGCACGTGCATCCGCTGAGCTACGACGAAATTCCAGCGATATTTCGCAAGGCCGTAATCGCCACCGAGGACCGGCGCTTCTGGTCCGATCCCGGCATCGATCCGATTGGGATCGCTCGAAGCGTTGTGGTGGACGTGGAGCGCGACGGTTACGTGGAAGGCGGGTCGACGCTGACGCAACAACTGGTCGACAACACCCTTCTCGGCAAGCAGAAGACGCTTCGGCGCAAGCTGCTGCAAGCGTGGTACGCCATCGGCCTGTACGACACCATGTCCAAGCAAGAGATCTTCACGCTGTATGCGAACGTGGTGTACTTTGGCCACGGCGCGTACGGGCTGTATAATGCCTGTGAGACGTATTTTGGCAAGCCGCCGTGGGATTGCAACGAGGGAGAGCTCACGCTCGTGGCGGGACTGCCGAACGCCCCGTCCGCATATGACCCGTTGACTCATTACGCCCTCGCGCGATCGCGTCAACAGGTGGTGCTCGAGAACATGGTGGACGATGGGCAGCTTTCGGCGTCCCAGGCGCAGGCCATATGGCGCGAGCCCATTGAACTTCGGGCGGATTGAAGGAGGGTTCACATGGTGGAGGTACGTCTGCCCCAACTGGGGGACAGCGTCACCAAGGCGGTCGTCACATCTTGGCTGAAGGCGGAAGGCGACCGCGTCGAGAAGGACGAACCGCTGCTTGAGGTGACGACGGACAAGGTGACCGTCGAAGTGCCTTCGGAAGTGAGCGGAGTGTTGAAGGAGATTGTCGCCAAAGCGGGCGATCACGTCCGCATGGACGATGTGCTCTGCCGGATCGAGGAAGGTTGAATTCACTCGCGCCGGCGCGGGTTCGCAAAGTACACGATCAGAACGGCAGCGACGAATGCCACGATGAACCACGCAATGAACACCATGTCGTAGCCCCCAGCGCACATCGGTTTCGCGTTGCGCACTTAATCTTGCTCGCTGGGGCGCATTTCATGCGCTCGTCGCGCCACGGAAAACAGGCCGCCCGGCGGGGCGGCCTTTCCGCATGTCAGCAGGTTGCGGCGGCGCCGTACGCGGGCACCAACAGGAAGAACAGCACGAAGATGATCAGAAACACGACGGCCCACTGCGTGTAGCTACCAAACACGCCGTACATATCAGCCACCTCCTCTTCGCGGTTCTGGCATATCCTACGCCACTTGAGATCCGCGCGCTCAGGACACGCGCCCGAATTCAGGAAGGAGCGATGGACGCATGGATGTGGACAGCGGGCGGGAGACGCCGCTTGCCAGGCGAGGCTCGCCGCGCTTTATCGCGGATCGACCCCACCTTGTGGACGACGCCGAAGCCGCGCTTAGGCTCGGCAAGCATGTGTTGCTGCGCGGTCCCACTGGAAGCGGCAAGACGCGCCTCGCCGAGGCGCTTGCGGAGCGACTTGGCCTCGAGATGGAGTCCGTGAACTGCTCGGTCGATCTCGACCTCGAGGCCCTTCTGGGCTATCGCACGCTCGGCATCGCCGAAGGCAGAACCGTGGTCGAATACGTCGAAGGCCCCGTGGTTCGCGCCATGCGGCTCGGCCGCATGCTGTACATCGACGAGCTGAACGTCGCCCGGCCGGAGGTCCTGCCCATCTTGCACGGTGCGCTTGACCACCGGCGCCGATTGACCAATCCGCTCACCGCCGAGGTGGTGCAAGCGCACCCGAACTTCTGCGTCATTGCGGCCATCAATGAGGGGTACGCCGGTACCTCGCCCCTCAATGAAGCCCTGCTGAACCGATTCGTCGTGTTCGACGTGCCGTACGTCCAGGGCGAAGCGCTGGCGCAATTGATTCGCGAGGCCACCGCGTTAGCCGGCGCGCATCACGTCGAGCGATTCGTCCGGCTGTCGGCCGATCTCGTCCGGGCCAGCGAAGTCGGGGAACTGCCCGTCGAAGCCGCATCCATCCGCGCTCTCCTCGACGCGTGCGACCTCTCGACCCAGATGCCGCCCCTGCGGGCGGTTCGCTACGCCGTCGCCGGCAAACTCAGCGATCCGAGGGAACAGGATCTGGTCATGGAACTCGCGTCGAGCTACTTTGGCGGCGCGTAGGGAGGCGGGCGGATGTTTCGTTTCACGAGTCCGTATGAGGACGAGCCGTCGCTCTCGCTGTACACCGGCCTCGCTCGCGCCTTGTCGCGCGACGCCCGCCTGTGCTGCAGGTATGGCCGCCTCTCAAGCCTCAGCCTCGCGGCAGCTGTCATCGAGTTGCCCGATGTGGTTCGGACCGCAGGTGGCGCCGAGCGGCGGTCCCTTGAGCGCGCCGAGGTGTACCTTCGCGCTGGGGGCAGCGCGCGGTTGACCGATTTCGCGGCCCTCCTGAGCGCGCGCCGCGAGTGGGAGAGGTGCCAAGCCCCGAAGCTCGCCTGGCAGTGGCTCCTGACCGTGGAGGACGCGCGGCTCATGTTCTGGCTCTCTCGGGAGCGCCCGCGCCTTGCGAGGCTCTTCGCCAAGCGGATGGCGTTTCATCGCAGCCGCGTCCGGCGGCAGGCTGCGTGGAGATCTCGTGACGGCGGCCGGATCGACACAGCCGAGAGCGTCTACCTGGAACTGTTGGCTGAGCTTCTCGCGTTCGCGAAGGGCGCGCGCAGTGCGATCTCGGGAGACACCCATCTCGCCGCCGGATGGGCCGCGGATCGGCTGCGGGACGCGATGGCGAGAGGGCCCGTGGAAGACTTGGCCGAGATCTGGTTCGATCTCGCCTGGGAAGCCCCTCAGGGCGCCGCCGCACAGGCGGGCTCCCATCCGCCCTCGCGATCGCGCCACGCGCTTTGCCGCGGTGAGGAAGTCGATGGCGCGTCGAATCCGCGCGTGGAGATCTGGACGCGACCGCGGGATGAGGAACGCGGAGCCCTGCTCCAGGGACCGGCGAAAGCGGGCGCCCACGCGGCGCCGAGTGCGCGCGCGGGACGGTTCGGCGAAGATCACGTGGCGCATGTGGGACGAACGGTGTCCTCTCGCATGGCGGGCCCGCCGCGGCGCAGCCAGGTTCGCGGTGAACACGAGGGACATCTGGAGGCCAATGGGGCGTCGCGCGCCGAACAGGACCTGAGCCGTTTCTATTCGATTCGAGAGCGCGGCTACGTTCCTCCGACGCCTGAAGCCGAGGACTGGCTTCGATCGGTGCGCCACGCGCAGGCGCCGGATCGACGGCGTCTTCAAAGCCTCCTGGCGAAGTATCTCGAGCGCCGCCGCGCTTGGCGAGGAGGGCTGTCACGCCATGGCCGCACGCTCAAGCGGGTGGAGCGCATCGCGTTCGAGCCGTATCCGCGCGTGCTGGCCAGAAAGGACCGGCCTCTGGCCCACGACGCCGCCGTGCAGATCCTCATCGACGTCTCGGGTTCCATGGAGCCGTACCTGCCCGCGTGCAAGGAAGCCATTGTGATGCTGGGTGACGTGTTGCGCGCGCTCGGCGCGCCGTTTGGCGTCTCTGCGTACTGGGAAGACGATGCCCCGATGGGCACTTCATCCCTGGAGACGGTCATCTGGGACGTGGTGCCGTTCGAGAAGTCGCGCGATCCCGACGCGCTCGCCGCGGTTTGGGCGCTTACGCCGGAACTGGACAATC
The DNA here is from genome assembly GCF_000024285.1 of Alicyclobacillus acidocaldarius subsp. acidocaldarius DSM 446. Classification (GTDB taxonomy): domain Bacteria; phylum Bacillota; class Bacilli; order Alicyclobacillales; family Alicyclobacillaceae; genus Alicyclobacillus; species Alicyclobacillus acidocaldarius. The sequence goes on along the minus strand of NC_013205.1, from coordinate 1,752,692 downwards.
GGGACGGCGCGGCGATTCGGCACGTCGCCGCGCGCCTGGCGCGATTCGCGGAAGCGTCGAAGTGGATGCTTTTGGTGAGCGACGCGAGGCCAGCCGCCGAGGGATACGCGGGAGGCTACGAGGATACGCGACGCGCGGTTGCGGAAGCGCGCGCCCGGGGTATCCAGGTGGTGCACCTCGTCGTGGCGAGCGACGTGGATGCGGCGCTCGTGGACGCCGTGCGTTACCTGTACGGACACGCGTTCGCCATCGCGAGATCGCCCAAGGATGTGCCGCCTGCGATGGACCGCGCGCTCAAAAAGATTTTGCACGGCGCCGTCCGCGACGTCAGGTGACCGCCAGGTGCAAGACGTCCTCGACGTAGGTCGCCGAATGGTTGTACATCCAGATGGCGTAATACGGATCCGAGCTGAATCTCTCCTGATGCAGCATGTTGGCGGCCGAGTAGATGGCGTCCTCCACGTTGTGGATGTCCGCAACCTTGTGACCTGGAGCAGGTACCCCGAAGATGGCGAACGTCGACGGCATAAACTGCATCGGTCCGATGGCGCCGGCGTAAGATTCGATGTCTCCGTCCGTGCTGAAATCCGTCTCGACTTTGTGGATGGCGGCGAGCACGGTCCAGGGAATATCGTACTTCGCGCCGGCGGCCTTGTAGACAGGGATGAGCCAGGGCGGCGCTTCGCGCAACAGCACGCTTTGCGCCTGCGATCCGCCGAAGGCGCTCGAAGGCTCAATGACGAGCCGTTCGCCGGGGTAGATGGCCGTTTGGGTCAGGTGGTTCGCGCTGCAGATGGCGGAGACAGAGACGCCAAAGATATTCGAGATCTCCCAAAGCGAGTCCCCCGGTTGAACGGTGTAGGTCAGGCTCGGCACGAGGGACGAGGAACTCGCTTCCGGCGACTTCGGCAACGCGAACGGCCGGTGCGCGCCCGCGGGCAGGCGCAATACCTGGCCAACGTGAAGAACCGTGGAGCGAAGGTGGTTATACTGCACCAGTTCGGCCACGGTTGTGTGATGGGATTCGGCGATGGTCCACAGGCATTCCCCTGCGCGGACGCAAAGGAGCGTCGTTCGGACGGGCTTGGCCGCCATCGCGCTCGCGGCCGCGTGGTGCATCTCCGCCTGAGCGGCCAGGGCGGTCTCCGGCCGATGCACAAGTTTCACGTCGATCGCGTCCATGTGAGAGGGTCCGTCCGAACGCGCCCGGTTCGCTGCCCATTCGACCCGAGGCAAAAGGGATAGACTCGACGCTCGCTGGAACGGGGTGCGCGCGTCGGCTACGGGCGCCGTGGCGGCCGGCGCCGGGTTCGCTCGGTCGCTTGTCCAAAGTCCCAGCGCAGCGACAAACGCGAGCGCGCCAGCTAGGATGGCCTGCCAACGACGGAACATTCGCATCTCCCCTTTGACCAAATCTTGCAACCCGTTTATGGAGAGATGTACGCGCCCGCGCGGACAAGTATGACAAGCTAGTCGGATCGATGACTCCATTCGACGGCTTCGAGCAACAGCCCGGCGAACCGCTCCGCGTCGAGCGGGCAGAATTCCATTTGCACATCGTGGTCCGGTCCGAGGATTTGAATGATATAATCGCACCCGTGAGCGCAGGGCGGCGTATGCCAAACCGCGGCTTCGCGACCAACCACTCGGAAGGTGTAAGGTACGGTGGACATGCGCAAAGCACCTCTTTTTCGGGCAAACGAGCCCATATTCGTTATGGCCCGTTCTCGCACGGCGCAAACGCCGCATAGGGCGAGGTCGCGCCGAGAAAGTTAAAATGAGGTGAGTTGGCATGCGCACCCTGGATAAGTTGCTGTATGCAGCGGTACTCGGCGGTCTCGTCGCCATCGGCGTGGCGTACGTGTACTTCTCCGTGCGCCACCTCGGCCTGTGACGTGTAGGGGGTGGGAACGGTTGTTGGAGGAATACGTGGTGCCGAGCGATCTCGCGGGCCGGCGCTTGTCGGCCGTGCTGAGCGGGCGGCTCGGCATGTCCCGCAGGATGCTCCGGCGCATCATTCAGGCGGGGGGATTTTATGTGAACGGCGAGCCGGTGTACCTCTCCGTGACCGTGCAGGACGGCGATCGCGTCACGTGGGAGCGGCCCGAGGAAGAGGTCGCCGTCGAACCCGAGAATATCCCGCTGGAGATCTGTTACGAAGACGATGACGTGATCGTCGTCAACAAGCCGGCGGGAATGTTGACGCATCCGTCTCCGCACGAGCGCCGCGGTTCGCTTTTGGCCGCTGCCGCGCACTATCTTCGCGATCGCGGCGGTGTGCCACACGCCGTCCACCGGCTGGACAAGTACACGTCGGGCGCGGTCCTCATCGCCAAACACGCGCACGCGCACCATCAGTTGGATCGCGCCCTTCGCCAAGGGCTCGTCGACAGGCGTTACGTGGCCATCGTGTACGCGCCGGAGGGCTGTGAAACGGGGCGGTGGCTCACCTTCGTGGACGGGTTAGCGCCGAATCCGCACCGCCCTTCGCGACGCATCGTCGTGCCCCCCGACCGCGGCGATCGCGCGGTCACCCACGCGCTTCCGCTGGTGCAGGCTGGGCCGCTCGCGCTGGTGGCGCTCGTCCTCGAAACAGGCCGGACCCATCAGATTCGGGCTCAGATGGCCTTCCACGGCATGCCCCTCGTGGGCGATCGCGATTACACGTATGCGCTCGCCAACCGGCGCGATCCGCTGGGGCAAGCTTCGTTTTACGAAAAGGCGTTCGGCCGCCAGGCGCTTCATGCCTACGCGCTCTCGTGGCCGCGCGTCGAGGACCGCGCCATGTGCAAAGTTCGCGCGCGCGTCGCCGACGACATGCGCGAGCTTTGGCAAACCGTCGCCGGGCGGGATGACATCGAAGCGTGGTGCGACGAGGCGCAGGATGTCGAACCGCCGGGCGATCCCATCTACGGGCCCATGGACGCCTGAGCGGGGGCGGGCGTGCGGTATGAGGAGGTGTCTCCATTGTCCAAGTACGTGAGCGTGTTCAAGCAGTTGCTCGAAGCGCACGGCGGGCCAGGCTTCGAGGAGGACGTGCGCAACCTCATTCTCCCTCATCTATCGGAATACGCGACGGAGATGTGGACCGACGCGCTCGGCAACCTCATCGGCCTCGTCCCGGGTGTGGGAGAAGGGCGGCGGCCGCGGGTGCTCGTGTCCGCACACATCGACGAAATTGCACTGGTCGTCACCCGCATCGAATCGGGCGGATTTCTGCGTCTCGCGCAGGCGGGGGGATTCGATCCGCGGACGCTCGTCGGCCAAGAGGTCGTGGTTCACGCCCAAAGCGGCCGGGTCTGGGGCGTCATCGGGGCCAAACCGCCGCACCTCACGCCTCCTTCCGAGCGGTCGAAAGCCGCGAAACTCGAAGATCTGTACGTCGATCTCGCCCTCCCTGAGGAGGAGGTGCGCGCGCGCGTCCGGGTGGGCGATCGCGTCACGCTTCGCCGCTCGCCCGTCGATCTGCTCAACGGCCGGATCGCGGGCAAATCGGTCGACAACCGGGCGAGTGCAGCCGTTCTGTTGGAGGCGCTCGCCTTGCTGAAGGGCATGGTGCACAGCGCGGATCTCTACGCCGTGTTTACGGTGCAGGAGGAGGTCGGCCTGCGGGGGGCCAGAACGGCTGGATTTGGCCTGGCGCCCGACATCGCCATTGCCGTGGACGTCACCTTCGGGGCGTTTCCCGGGCAGGCGCCGGATGAGTCGTTTCCGCTCGAAGGCGGTGTCGCCATCTCCTTCGGCCCCAACCTCCACCGGCGGGTGTTTCGGCGCCTCGTGGACTGCGCCGACAGGCATCGCATCCCGTATCAGATCGAGCTGTCGCAGGGGCCGGTGGGCGCGGACGCCAACGCATTTCAAATTGCCGGCCCCGGCCTCGCGGCGGCGCTCATCGGTCCGCCGATTCGGTACATGCACACGTCGGTCGAAACCGTCGCTTACGACGACATTTGGCAGTGCGCGCGACTCCTCGCCCATTACTTGGCGGAGGTCGACGCCGCGCAGGTGGAGGAGTTGACATGTTACTGAAGGAGCTGACGGAGGCCTTCGGCCCGACGGGCTTTGAGGACGAGGTGCGCGGCATCGTCCGCCGCGAACTCGACGCCATGGGTTTATCGGTGCGCACGGACGTCCTGGGGAACGTGATCGCGTCCACAGGAGAACATCATCCCGGCCCGCGGGTGATGCTCGATGCGCACATGGACGAGGTGGGTCTCATGGTGACCCATATCGGGGAAGGGCGAGAGGAGGGCGGGCTGCTCCGGTTCCGACCGCTCGGCGGCGTGGATCCCCGGGTGCTCGTGTCCAAGCCGGTGCTCATTGGGGAGCGGCGCATTCCGGGCGTCATCGGCGCCAAACCGGTTCACCTGCAGCAGCCGAGCGAGCGGGAGAAGCCCATCCCGATGGAGAAACTCTACATCGACATCGGCGCCCGCGACGCAGACGACGCCAGGCGCCACGTGAAGCCGGGCGACCCGGTGGTGTTCGCCACCGCGTACCAAGAGCTTCCGCATCGGATGGCGAAGGCGAAGTCGTTCGACGATCGCGTCGGCTGCTACATCCTGCTCGAGGCGCTGCGCCGGTGGAAGGGTGCTCTGCCGGTGTTTGGCGCGTTTACCGTGCAGGAGGAAATCGGTCTGCGCGGCGCACACGCGGCCGCGTACCAGATTGAGCCCGACATCGCCATCGCGCTCGAAGGCACCGTGGCCCACGACGTCGTCGGCACGCCCTCGCACGGTCAGTCGACGGTGGTGGGCAAGGGCCCGGCCATCACCGTGCAGGACGGACAGACCGTGGCGAATCGGCGCTTCGCCGAGTTCCTCTGGGAAACGGCGAAGGCGCGCAACATTCCGGTCCAGTGGCGCAGGGTCAAGGGTGGAACCAACGATTTCGGCGCCATTCACCGCGTCGGCAAAGGGGTGCTGGGCGGCGCCATCTCGGTGCCTGTGCGGTACATCCACGCTCCGACGCAGGTGGTGTCGCTCGACGACGTGAGTCATGCCATCGATCTCGTGGTCGCGGTGCTCGACGAGATCGCAAAGGGAGGATTTCGCCCATGAGGGACTGGGTGATGCGGTTGATCGACTTCGTCGCGCCGAGCGGGAGCGAGGAGGCCGTGGTCCAATCGCTGTTGGATCACGTCCGGGAAGCGGCGGACGAAATCTGGGTGGACGCGCTCGGCAACGGGATCGCGCGAAAGCGGGGCGAGGGGCCTCACCTCATGTTGGCCGCGCACGTCGACGAGCCGGGTGTCATGGTCATTGACATCGACGACCGCGGCTATCTCCGCGTGGTCTCCGTCGGAGAGGTGCACGCGCGCGAGTGCGTTGGACAGGAGGTCCGTTTCACAAACGGCGCAGTCGGCCTCGTCCACGCAGATCCGGCGAAGCAGGGCGATCTCGACTTCGACGCGCTCGTGGTCGACGTCGGGGCGCGATCGCGCGAAGATGCCGAGCGCATGGCGCCCATCGGCACGGCCGGCGCGGTGCACGTTCCCGCTGCGACATGGGGGGAAAGCGTCGTGACGGGCCGAGCCTTGGACAACCGGCTGGGATGCGCCGTCGCCGCGGAGGTGTTCCGCAACCTCGCCGCTCGAGGGTTGAACGTGAGCGTCGCGTTCACGGCGCAGAACGCCGTCGGGGCGAGGGCCGCGCAGGCTGCGGCGTTTCAGCTGGAGCCGCGGTATGCCCTCGTGATCGACGGGGCGACCGCGGACGACGTGTTCAACCATCAGACGGTCCTTTCCTTGGGCAAGGGGCCCGTCCTGAAGGTGATGGACCGCGGGACCGTGGTGCCGCTCGAGGGCAAGCGCGCCGTGGAGAAGGCGGCGGATCGGTTGAACCTTCTCCTTCAGTACGAGGTGTCGCGGGAAGCCTGGAGCGACACAGGCGCGATTCAACTCGCCAGGGCGGGGTGTGTGGCGGTCGCGCTCGGGTATCCCGTGCGCCGCGCAGGCGCGTTCGCGATGACCGCAGACATCTCGGACGCCGAGCGGCTGGTGGACCTCGCCGTGGCGACGGTGGAGACGCTGTTGGGCTGATACAAGGGGCGGGCGCGTGGCCCGCCTCGAGTATGCTATACTACCGGTAATTCGCAGAGACGAACGCTTATGGGAGAGAGCAGGAAGTGGAGGGGCAGCCTTTGTTGCGCTACTTGTCGGCAGGAGAATCGCATGGCCCGGCGCTGACCGTGGTGATCGACGGCTTTCCGAGCAATGTCACAATCCGCAAAGAGAAAATTGACGAACAATTGCGACGGAGACAGCAGGGCTATGGGCGCGGCTATCGCCAGCAGATCGAGTCGGATGAGGTGCAGGTGACGAGCGGACTTCGCTTCGGAAAGACGCTCGGCACGCCCATCACGCTCGTCGTCCAGAACCGAGATTTCAAGAATTGGTCGGCGAAGATGGCGCCGTTTGGCGAGAAACCCGAAGATCTCAAGGAGATTTACCGCCCGCGGCCAGGGCATGCCGATCTCGCCGGGGCCATCAAGTACGATCACGAGGACATCCGCAACGTCCTCGAGCGCGCAAGCGCGCGCAACACGGCCACGCTGGTGGCGGCAGGGGCGCTCGCGAGGCAACTCTTGGAGCACTTCGGCATCCGGATCGCGGCGCACGTGGTCGAGTTGTGCGATGTGAAGGCGACCCAGTTTCCCGATTCGCTCGAGGAGCTTGAGGCGCGCGCGAATGCCTCTCCCGTGCGGTGCGCGGACGAGGCGGCGGCCGAACGCATGATGGCGCGCATCGACGAGGCCAAGGCGGCCGGGGATACGGTCGGTGGCATCTTCGAGGTGATCGTGCGCGGCTGTCCCATTGGGCTTGGCAGCTACGCGCAGCCGGATCGCAAGCTCGATGGAAGGCTCGCGGCGGCCCTGATGAGCATTCAGGCTATCAAAGGCGTGGAGATTGGGCTCGGCTTTGAAGCAGCCCGGCGCATGGGCTCCAAGGTGCACGATCCCATTTTGTATGACGGCACCCGTTACATCCGTTCGCACAACGGCGCGGGCGGACTCGAGGGCGGCGTGACCAACGGGGAGGACATCGTCATCCGGGCCGCCATGAAGCCCATCAGCACGCTATACAACCCGCTTCCAAGCGTGAACATGAAGACGAAGGAGGCCGAACCCGCGGCCATCGAGCGCTCCGACATCTGTGCGCTCCCGGCGGCGTCCGTCGTCGGGGAAAACGTGGTCGCCTGGGTCATCGCGGACGCGTTCTTGGAGAAGTTCGGAGGGGACTCGCTGGAGCAGATTGAGGACGCCTTTCGGGCGTACCAGGCGCGGGTGAGCCAGCGATGATCCGACTGGAGGTGCAAAGCTCTCAAGGCGCGTATCCCGTCCTCGTCGACGCAGGCGCTAGGCGCTTTGTGCCCGGGCTGCTGCAGGAGCTCGGGCTTGCGGGCCGTAAGATCGCGCTCATCACGGACGAAATCGTCCAAAGGACGGCGTTTACCGAGGAACTCGCGGGTGCGGTTCGGGAGGTGGGGCGCGAGGTCTTTGTGCTCGCGTTTCCCGCCGGTGATGCGCACAAGAGCCTCGCCACCGCGGTCGAACTGTACCACGGGCTGCTTCGGCGCGGCTTTCGCCGAGGTGACGTCATCTTGGCCGTCGGCGGCGGCGTGGTGGGCGACCTGGCCGGGTTCGTGGCGGCGACGTATATGCGGGGCGTTCCGTACGTGCAGGTGCCGACCACGTTGCTCGCGCACGACAGCGCCATCGGAGGCAAGGTGGGCGTCAATCTCGAGGAGGGCAAAAACCTCGTCGGCGCGTTCTATCCCCCGCGTGCGGTGTTGTTTGACACCGAGGCGCTCTGCACGCTCGATGCGCGTCAGTGGAGCAACGGGATGGCCGAGGTCATCAAGCACGCCATCATCGCGGACGAAATCTTGTTTGAACAGCTTGAAGCGAATCCCTTGACGGGCCTCGGCGATCCGGCTGCGTTTGTGGACATCGTCGCCCGAGCCATGCGCGTCAAGGTGGACGTGGTGAACCGGGACGAACGGGAGACTGGGCTCAGGCAGGTGCTCAACGTCGGTCACACCGTGGGGCACGCGGTCGAGCAGTATTCGGGGTATACCCTGGGTCACGGTGAGGCCGTGGCCATCGGGCTCGTTGTCGAGGCCGTTATCGCCGCGAGGCGCGGCCTCCTGTCTCCGGCCGACGCCGTGCGGATCGCGGCTGTGCTCGAGCGGCACGGCTTGCCCATTCGTCCGCCCTACGCGGACGTGGAGGCCGTGCTCCGCCTGATGGCGGTCGACAAAAAGCACACGCACGAGGGGTGGACGTTCGCACTGCCCACCGCCATTGGCCGGGTGGAGATCTGCAAGGTTCAGCCCGACGAGGTGAGACAGGCATACGAAGAGGTGAGGGAGGGACACCGTCCATGAAGGTGCGAGGACTGCGCGGAGCCACGACGGTGGCCCGCAACGATCGAGACGAGATCCTCAGGGCGACTCGCGAGCTGATGGAGGAGATTGTCCGCGCCAACGACATCGACGTGGACGACGTGGCGAGCGTGATTCTGACCATGACGCCCGATCTGAACGCAGCGTTTCCGGCGTTTGCGGTTCGGCAACTTCCGGGTTGGCAATGGGTGCCCTTGATGTGCGCCACGGAGATCAACGTGCCGGGATCCTTGCCGCGCAGCATTCGCGTGCTCGTGCATCTGAACACGGACAAGCGGCAGGATGAACTTGTCCACGTCTACTTGGGCGAAGCTGTGCAACTGCGCCCCGACATCGCGACGCGATGAAGCCATCATCCCTCTCTGCCCAACTTTCGCGCCTTTGGTTGACGAATGAGACGGGGGCGGCTAACATAGTCGTAACAGCTCTGTGGACGTCAGTCGAGCTGAGTTGAGGTAGAGGAGCGCGCCGGTCCTCGGCGCTGAGGTGAGAGGAGTCGAGTCATGCAGGACATGGTTCGGGATGTCATTGCTGCTGTCGTGTCCGGTAAAATATTGGACGAAGCGACAGCAGAAGCTTTTCTTAGCGCATGGATGGATGGTCATGTGTCTCCTGCGCAGGCGGCCGCTCTGGTCAGCGTGATGGCGTACCGCGGGGAGCAACCGGCGGAAATTGCCGGCTTCGCGCGGGCGATGCGGAGCCATGCGGTTCGCCTGGAAGCCCCCGAGGGCACCCTCGATACGTGCGGTACGGGCGGCGACGGCAAGGACACCTTCAACATCTCCACGGCCGTCGCATTTGTCGCCGCGGCGGCTGGCATCCCGGTCGCAAAGCACGGCAATCGAGCGGCTTCGAGCCGCAGCGGCAGCGCCGACGTGTTGCAGGCGCTTGGCGCCGTGATCGATCTGCCCGTGTCCGCGTCGGAGACGCTTCTTCGAGAAACGGGCCTCTGTTTTCTGTTCGCGCAAGTGTACCACCCCGCCATGAAAGCCGCAGCTCAGGTGCGAAAGGAACTTGGGTTCAGGACCATCTTCAACATTCTCGGCCCCTTGACGAACCCCGCCGGCGCCAAGCGCCAAGTCCTTGGCGTCTTTCACGAAGGTCTCGTCCCGATTGTGGGCGAGGCACTGGTGACCCTCGAATCGGAGCATGCCCTGGTGGTCCACGGCGCAGAAGGACTGGACGAATTTTCGCTGGCCGGCCCTTCGCGTGTCGCGGAAGTCAAAGACGGCGCAGTTCGCGCGTATCGGCTTGCCCCCGAGGACGTGGGGCTTCGGTCGGCGCCCATCGAAGCGGTGCGCGGCGGGTCGCCCGAAGAGAACGCCGAGATCGTCCGCCGCGTTCTCGCGGGTGAAGAGCGCGGGCCGAAGCGCGACATCGTCCTCTATAACGCGGGAGCGGCCCTGTACGTGGGTGGCAAGGCGGCGTCCGTGCGCGAGGGCGTGGCGCTGGCCGCTGAGATCATCGACGCCGGGCGGGCGCTTGCGACGCTGGACGCGTTTGTCCAGGGCTCGCGAAGGCTCGCGAGCGTGCAGGAGGCGGTGAGCCCGTGAGCACCATCTTGGACCGAATTCTCGAAACCAAACGCCGCGAAGTGGAGGCGCTGCGGCAGCGCGTGCATCGTGAAGGACCCTTTCCGGAGCGAACGGAGCCGTTTCGTTCGCTGGCTCAGACCCTGCGCCAGGCTCAACGCCTGGGTGTCATCGCCGAGATCAAGCGCAAAAGCCCGTCCAAAGGCGTGTTTCAGGCGAGCGTGGATCCCGCCGAGCGCGCCAGGGTGTACGAGCAGGGTGGCGCTTCGGCCATCTCCGTGTTGACGGACGAGACGTATTTCCACGGTGCGCTTGAGGACTTGCGTGCGGCCCGATCGGCCGTTCACCTTCCCATCCTCCGTAAGGATTTCGTGATCGACGAGATCCAGGTGGACGAGGCGGTTTCGGCAGGGGCGGATATCCTTCTGCTCATCGCCGCCGCCATGCCCGCAGATCGGCTGGTTGAGCTCTCCAGGTACGCGCGAGCTCGGGGGCTCGAGGTGCTGCTCGAAGTGCACGGCGAGGACGAGGTGGAGGCCGCCCTGGCGGCAGAGCCGACCTTGATTGGCATCAACAATCGCGACCTGCGGACCTTCGAGGTGGATCTCGCCACGTCGGAGCGGGTCCTGCGGCGATTGCCCGAAGGGTCCCTCGCCATCGCCGAGAGCGGCATCATGGGCCGAGAGGACGCCCTTCGCATGGCGTCTGCGGGCGCGAGAGGCATCCTGGTCGGCGAGCTCCTGATGCGCCACGCGGATCTCGCATCCGTCCGAGCACAGGTGGCGGAGCTTTGCGTGCCGCTTGAGGCGGTGGCGAAGTGAGAAGCCTCCCGCTTTTGAAAATCTGCGGACTTCGGCCGGGCGACGATCTGTCGTTTCTTCGCCATCCCGCCGTCACGCATGTGGGCGTCGTGATGGTCCCGGCGTCCAGGCGCTACGTGTCCCCGGACGAGGCGGGCGATCTCGTCCGAACCGCGAAGCGCCTCCGCCCGGATGTGACCACCGTTGCGGTGGTCTCAGGCGGATCGCGCGAAGAGATCGGGGAGGGTGCGAGGAGGGCCGGCGTCGACGTGGTGCAGTTGCACGGAGGTGAACCTCGGGACGTCGCGGAGAGGCTTCGCGAAGCTGGGTTTCGGGTGTGGCGCGCGGTCGCGTTCGATCCCGGAGACGATGTGACTTCTTTTCTGGATACCTTGAGGTCGCATGCGTCTTCCGCCGACGCCATCCTGTTCGATGCGAAACCGCCATCGGACGCGAAACCCGGCGTCACGGGCGGGCACGGTCGAGCGTTCGACTGGGATCGCTTGGCCGAGATGGCGCGGGCGTTCAGCTTCGATTGGTGGGTCGCGGGCGGAATCACGCCGGAAAACGTTCGGGACCTCCTGCGCCGGGTGCGGCCAGTCGGCATCGACGTGTCTTCGGGCGTGGAAGTCGGCGGGCGGAAGGACGTCCGCCGCATTGATCAGTTGATTCAGGCGATGGAGGCGTGGGGCCATGAGTCATTATCCTTATCCTGATGAAACGGGGCGATATGGCGCGTTTGGCGGGCGTTACGTCCCGGAGACGCTCATGTCGGCCCTCCTGCAGTTGGAGCAAGATTACCTGCGCCTCTCGCGCGACGAGTCGTTTCAAGCGGAACTCAAGTATTATTTGCAGCAATACGCGGGCAGGCCGACGCCGCTCTATTACGCGGAGCGCCTGACGAAACACCTGCGCGGGCCGAAGATCTACCTGAAGCGCGAAGACCTGAATCACACAGGCGCTCACAAGATCAACAACGCCATCGGCCAAGCACTGCTCGCGCTTCGGACGGGCAAGCGGCGCGTGATCGCCGAGACGGGCGCGGGCCAGCACGGGGTGGCGACGGCGACGGTGGCCGCGCGGTTTGGCCTGGAATGCACAGTGTTCATGGGCGAAGAGGACATGCGCAGGCAGGCGCTGAACGTCTTTCGCATGCGGATGCTCGGCGCGGAAGTGGTGGCCGCGACGTCGGGGACGAGGACGCTCAAAGACGCCACGAACGAGGCCATTCGCCACTGGGTGGCGCACGTGGACGACACCCATTACATCATCGGGTCGGTCGTGGGGCCTCATCCGTATCCCATGATCGTTCGCGATTTTCAGCGCGTGATTGGGGATGAGGCAAAGGCTCAGATCCTCGAACAGGAGGGCCGCCTGCCCTCGAGTGTGGTGGCGTGTGTCGGCGGCGGCTCGAACGCCATGGGCATCTTTTATCCGTTCATCGAGGACGAAAGCGTGGAGCTCATCGGCTGCGAGGCGGCTGGACACGGGCTGGAGACGCCCTATCATGCGGCGAGCATCGCGCGCGGGCGCCCGGGCGTGTTGCACGGGGCAAAGACCATGCTGTTGCAGGACGAATACGGCCAGGTCCAGCCCGCCCATTCGATCTCGGCGGGACTCGACTATCCGGGCATCGGGCCTGAACACGCGCATCTGGCGGCGACGGGGCGCGCAACGTACGTGCCGGTGACGGACGAGGAAGCCCTCGAGGCGTTCTTTCTTTTGTCGAAGCTCGAAGGCATCATTCCGGCGCTCGAGAGCGCGCACGCCATCGCGTACCTGATGCGGGAAGCGGGTCGATATGGCTCGGACGACGTCGTGATCGTCTGCTTATCCGGCCGCGGCGACAAAGACGTCGAGCAGGTGGCCGCTCGAGAGGGGGAGCGACAGCATGGACCGAATTCGTGAGGCCTTTCAAGCTGGGCACAAGCTTCTCATTCCCTTCGTCGTCGCGGGCGATCCGGATTACGAGCGCTCTCTCGACATCGCGTGCGCCATCCTGGATGCGGGCGCGGACATGCTTGAGATCGGATTTCCGTATTCCGATCCGCTGGCCGACGGCCCAGTCATCCAGGCGGCCGCGGTACGTAGTCTGAAGCAAGGCACGCGCCTCGTGGACTGCCTCCGCTTGGTGCGCGACATTCGGGCGCGATCGCCGAAGCCGCTCGTCGCGTTCACCTACGTCAATCCGCTCATTCAGTACGGCGCAGAGCGGTTTTTCGCGGAGCTCGCGGCGGCTGGCGGCGACGGGGTGATTGTCCCGGACGTGCCGCTCGAGGAGGCGGGCGAGGTGGCGTCGGCGGCCGAGGCGCACGGCATCCAGTTCGTTCCTCTTGTGGCGCCCACGTCGGGCGAGGAGCGGGTGCGCGCGATTGTGCGAGCGGCGCGAGGCTTTGTGTACTGCGTCTCGTCCCTCGGCGTGACGGGCGAGCGCCAGCAGGTGTCGCGGCAGGTCCGCGAGCTTGTCGATCTCGTCCGCAAGCACACGGACCTGCCCGCCTGCGTGGGATTTGGCGTGAGCCGCCCCGAGCACGTGCGCGAGATCGCGGAATTCGCGGACGGCGTCATTGTGGGCAGTGCCTACGTGCGGCGCATTGGGGACGCGGCCGACGAGGGACGCGATCCCGTTGAAGCGGTGCGCTCGTTCACCCGAGAGCTCAAGCAAGCGGCGCTGGGGGCCATGCACCCGCATTGACGGGATTGTCCTCTTTCGCCGATTGTGATAGACTTTTCAAACCATTTGAAGGGTACAAAAAAGAATGCTTGGAGGAGAGAGAAACATGATCGTCGTGATGAAGGAGGGCGCGTCGCAGTCGGAGATCGATCGCGTGATGGAGCTGCTCAAGAGCAAGGGGCTCGGGGCCCATCTGTCGGTCGGCGTGGAGACGACCGTGATCGGCGTGATCGGCGCGAAGGAGAAGGTGCATGAGCTCGGCATCGAGACGTTGCCGGGCGTGGAGAAAATCGTGACGGTGAGCTATCCGTTCAAGCTCGCGAGCCGCCCCTTCCACCCCGACGACACGCGGATTGAGATTCGCGGTCACGTCGTCGGCGGGCCGGAGCCGACGCTCATCGCGGGTCCGTGTTCGGTGGAGACGCGCGAGGGGTTGCTGGAGATTGCGCACGCCATCAAGCGAAGCGGGGCGCACATGCTGCGAGGCGGCGCGTTCAAGCCGAGATCGTCCCCGTACTCGTTCCAGGGGCTCGGCGAAGAAGGCTTGAAGTACCTGGCGGACGCGCGCGAAGAGACGGGGCTTGCCATCGTGTCGGAGGTCATGGAGCCGGGCCTCGTGCCGCTCGTGGCCGAGTACGTTGACGTCCTTCAGATTGGCGCACGCAACATGCAGAACTTCCCACTCCTCAAGGCCGTGGGCCGGACCGGCAAGCCGGTGCTGCTCAAGCGCGGCTTTTCCAACACCATCGAGGAGTGGCTCATGTCGGCCGAGTACATCATGGCAGAGGGAAACCCGAACGTCATTCTCTGTGAGCGCGGGATCCGGACGTTTGAGACGTACACGCGCAACACGCTGGACCTGAACGCCGTACCTGTGGTGAAGCACTTGTCCCACCTGCCGGTCCTCGTCGATCCGTCGCACGGCGTGGGTCACGCTCGCTACGTGACGGACATGGCGCGGGCGGGGATCGCGGCCGGCGCACACGGCGTGATCGTCGAGGTGCACAAGGATCCGACGCAGGCGTGGTCGGACGGCAACCAGACGATTACGCTCGAGGAATTCGATCAACTGGCGCACCAGGTGCGGGCCATCCATCAGCTGATGAAGACGTTCGAGCCCGCTGCCAGCTTGGTGTGAGGGGCCATGGCGCTGAAACGCGTGCTCATCGTGGGGGCGGGACTCATCGGCGGGTCGATGGGCCTCGCCCTTTCTCGTCGGATGCCGCATCTTGAAGTCGACGCCGTGGATGTCAACCCCGCCTATCGTGAACAGGCCGCAGGACTCCGCGCGTTTCGCCACGTGTGGCATGCGCTCGAGAGCGCGCCTTCCGATTACGATCTCGCCGTGCTCGCCGTGCCGGTCGACGCCGCCATCCATCTGCTTCCGCGCGTGCGCGGCAAAGCCTCGTGGGTGATGGACGTCTGTAGCGTGAAGCGCCCAATTGTGGAGGCGATGGATCGCGTCCTCACCGGATCGCGCGGCGTCCCGTCGCACCCGATGGCGGGCAAGGCACAGGCGGGGCCGCTCGGCGCGGACGAGGCCCTGTTCGAAGGAAGGTCCTGGATTTTTCTCGAGACGCATCGCCCGCCCGCGGAAATCGAGGAACTCGTCCGCCGCCTCGGCGCTCGCGTGGTGCGGGTTCCGGATGCCGAAGACCACGACCGGCGCATGGCCGAGGCGAGCCACGGCATTCACCTCGCGAGCCAGTGCGCGGTGCTCGCGGCCGAGATGGACCCGGCGGCCATCGCCGAAATCGCAGGCCCCGCCTTTTGGGATGTGACCCGACTGGCGTCGTCGCCGTCGGAGTTCTGGATCCAGACGCTCGGCGCCAATCGCGAGCACGTCATCGCCTGGCTGCGAAGGTTTGAAGCGGCGGCCCGTTCGTTCCGCGCTGCGCTGGAGCGAGGGGATGCGGCGGAGGTGAGGATTCTGCTGGAAGAGGCGAAGCGGCGGCGTGAACGGGCGGACGCGGCGAGAAACACGGAGTAATCTGAAAAATCGGAGCAGATGTGGTATTGACAGCGTTTACAGAGCGGTGTATGATTCAAGTCGAAGGGTGTTATGTTCTGATTTCTCTCCACTCCTAGCAGAATCTCCTGTGTTGGGAATTCGCCGAGCGCGAGTTCCCTCTTTTTTTATTTCGCACGCTGGCCGCGCAGCGGGGTGTGCTAAAAAGAAGTTTACGAGGATAAGATTTCATATCCCCGGGCATGCTAGGCGAAAACGGTGCGGAGGGAAGCCGCATGCGCCTGAACGAATGCCTGAACCACGCGTCCGTCCCCACACTCCAGCGGATTGCAAAGTCTCTCCACCTCACCTGCGTCCCGTACTCGAAGCTCGACATCCTGCAGTCCATCCTGGAGGCCTGGCTTGATCCCGACGCGCGCAAAACCATGGTGGACCGGTGGTGCACCGAGTGGGACGCCGCCATGCGGCGGGTCGTGCTTCAGCCTCGCCACGCCTTTGCGCGCGAGGAGATGGCGTCGCTCCTCGCCCCCTATGGCGACGGGGCCATCGACCGCGCGTTCGAAGCCGGCTGGTTGTACGTGCATCCGGACCCCGCGACGAAATTTCCGCTGATTGTGCCTGTCGATGTCCAAGCGGCGTGTCACGCCCATTACGTGGCGGCATGGCGCGCGCAGGTCGCGAAGCGCCTGGATGATCCGCCTTGTGTGCACGACGAGGAGGACGCCATTCTCGCGGATCTCGAAACGCTCGTCGCCTATGTGCGCGATCACGACGTCCGCCTCACCACGACCGGCGCCATGTACAAACGAAATCTCGAGCAGCTGATGCAGCTATTTGAGGTGGAGGAATCGCTCGAACTGCCGCGATGGAGATTCGGATACGGCAAGCGTGCGTTCGCATACCCGGACCGTCTCGCGCTGATCTACGACTTCGCCTGTGACGAGGGCGTGATCGTCGAGCAGGACGGCCGTGTGGAAGTGGACGATGCGCGCTGGATGGCGTGGAAGTCTCGCCTGACCGTCGTGAAGTTGAGGCGCTTCCTGCGCCACTACATCGCGAGCTATCGGGGGCCCATTCCGCGCTTGGCCGACGTGTTGCGGCTCATCCGCCGCTTGGGCGGGGATTGGCTCGATCTCGCCTCGCTGTACGAGTTGTGCCTTCCCTTTCTGAACGCGTTTTACTACGATTCGACCGAGGACGTCTGGCGAACGCGCATCGTCAAAATGCTGGTTCACCTGGGCGTCGCCAGAATTGGTTCCGATACGCCAGAATCTCCTCCGAAGTGGTTTCAAACGACCGAAGTCGGTCAAGAATTATTATCACAAGGCGACGCGGAGTCGACCGCCGACCTCACCGAACGCCGGCCGGCGCTCGTCGTGCAGCCCAATTTTGAACTGGTCGTCGTGTCGCCCGATCCGCGCCTGGAGGAAACCATCGCTCCGTTCGTGGAACGGATTCCGTCGGACGGGGTTCGCGCCTACCGGGTCCTGGCCCACACCATCGCGCGTGGTTTGCGGGAAGGCCACGACTTCGACGCGTGGCGCGCCTTCGTGGTCCGGCACTCGCTGTACGGCATCCCGCAAAACGTCGAGCGGATGCTCGCTCGTTGGGTGGCCGCCTCGCGCGGGGAAGCCGAAGCCGAACATCGCCCACCCGGCGAGTCGTGGGCGTAGGGTCCGGGAAGGGAAAAACACACCGGGTGCAGGAAAAGCGAGCTCGTTCACAGAATACAATGAACACACAATTCGAAACTTGCGGATGCTCGCTGGACGCTTCCGAGACCTCGGGAAGCAGGGAGGAGAATGGCTATGGGAACCACCGTGAGCGTCGCTGAGAAGAAGCATTTCCTGCGCTGGTTTCTAGCCAACTACCGATTGCAGAGCCGTGAAGCCGAGATGTTGCTGCGCTACATGATGTCGCGCGAAAACATCCTCGAGCGCGTTCACTTCGTAGACCATTTTCGCCAATTTTCGCGCGTCATCGTGGTGTCGACCACTTGTGTGCACGTCGCGCCGTTCCGGTACTACCGGCGCAACAAACCGGTCACCACGGACGTCGAGCAGGCGTTTATGGACTTGTATCAGCACCCGGACGAGGACATCTACGTGGGCCTGTTCTTCAAAGACAGAAGCACATGCCCGGAATTCGCCTCGGTCCTTGAGGAGCCCGCGCGGCCGGATTTGGATCCTGCTATCCGCGAGATGCTATCCGTCCAGGCGGATCTCGTCATCGAGCAGGCGCTGCGGGCGTACCGGCGAGAACAGCTGATGCGGGCGGTGGACGCCGCGTTGGACGCGGGCGACAAGCGCGCCTTTCTCGCGGCGAGCGAGCGGCTCATCCAGTTCGATCGCGGCGAATACCTCGAAGACTCTCCCGCCTGATGCCTGCGTCGGTGTTGGCTGTGTGGCCGCGAGCCTCACAGCCATTTTTTGCGCCGCCTGCCCGACGAACTCGCCTCGCCATCGAAGGTGAACCCTTCTCCGAGGACTTCGTGGACCGGGTTTACCGTCACGAACGCGTACGGATCGATACTCTCGATGATGCGCTGCACGCGCGAGACCTCGTCCCGCGACACGACGCAGTAGATCACCTCTCGGCTCGCCCCTGTGTAACCGCCGCGGGCCTGCAGCAGCGTGGTGCCGCGATCGAGCTCGCGATGGATGGCCTCGATGATGTCATGATGGTGGTCGGAGACAATCATCATCGCCCGGCCGCTCGAGGCGCCCTCAATCACGAAGTCGATCACGCGGCTGGCCACGAACAGGGCCACGAGCGAATACATGGCGACCTCCTTGCCAATCAGCATCATGACCGAGAGGATCACGAGGAAGTCGATGGCGAAGAGAGTCTGCCCCATGCCAATTCCGCGGTGGTGCCTGAGCAATCGCGCGATAATGTCGGATCCGCCTGTGGTGCCGCCTGCCCGAAAGATGAGCCCAAGCCCGATGCCGGTGATCACGCCGGCGTACAGCGCGGCCAGCAGGGGATCGTGCAGCGGAATCCGAACAGGTTGGGTGATTTCGCTGAAGGCGGACACGCCTGCGACCCCCGCCGCCGTCTTCAGGACAAACTCGTGGCCGAATTGCCTCCACGCCACGATGAGAAGCGGGATGTTCAGAATGAAAAAGGAGACGCCGATGGGCACGTGCAGCTTGTACAACAAGAGCAGCGAGATGCCCACAAAACCGCCTTCGGCCAAGTGATTGGCGACCAGAAATCCGTTCAGTCCGAGGGCGTAGATGAGGGCGCCCACCGCGATGGCGCCCCACTGGATGCCGCGTTCGAATGTCTTCATCTCGTGTGACTCCCTTGCCGCTTGGCTGGTACTATGAGCCATTATACGGGCGGAATCACGGGGTCTTCAACGGGCCGCGCGCCGCAGTCAGGAGGGTGAGGAGCCACAGCGCGATCCAACCGAACGCCGTGTACCCATACTGGACAATCGTCCGAAAACCAAACGCTGTGAAAACGGCGCAAGCGCACAGCACCAAGCCCGCCGCTGCGAATCGTTTCCTCCGCGTCGCGGGCCGTTCGCCGAGCAGACCGTACAGATTGCCGACAAGTGTGGAGTAGATTTCCCCAAAGAGGACCGCGATAAACATCACGGATACGGCGCGCGGGTAGGTGGCGGCGATGCGGCCCATGGGTACCGCGTATTGGTAGGCGTCCGGGGCGTGTGCAAACAGGGTCGCGGCGACGGAAGCGAGCAAGGCGCCAAGTCCCAATGCGCCGAGGATCGCGCCATTCCGGATCGCGCCAAGGTCCCGAATTCGTCCACCGAGCGGCACGAGCACCCCAATGGACAGGCCGACGTTCATCGCGGCGTAGACAAGCGCCGAGAGCACGGCTGCCCCGACGGAGCCCGCCGCGGCGTGAGGGTGAAAAATCGCCCAGCGCCTGGACGGATCGCCCAGGTTGACGAGCGCCAACCCGGCGGCGAAGAGACAGAGCGCCGGGACAATCGCAGCGTTGGCGCCAAACAGTCCGCGGATACCGAAGGCCGTCGTGATGGCGGCCACCGCCATCGCACACATGACGCCGAGCGCGTACGAAAGATGGAGTTGTTCGCGAAAGAGCGCGCCCGTGCCAGCCAGCATGGCGGTCGTGGTGCCGAACAACATCGCCATGACGAGTGCGTCGACCCCGCGTGCCAGCCACGGCGACAGCGCACGCGCCGTGAGATCTCGAAACGACGTGGCCTGACATTCGGCCCCAAGTACCAGCAAACGATATCCCCACCACGCGAACAGACACGTGGCGATGCAGATCCCGACAAATCCCCACGCTCCGAATCGGCCAAAGAATTGATAGACCTCCTGCCCGGACGCGAATCCTGCTCCCACGACCGTGCCGATGTAAACCGCGGCAATCTGCAAGGCGAGCTTCGCAGCCTTCACGCTCGTTCCTCCTCGCCACGTTGTCCTTGTCGCTACATGGTATGGAAATCGCCTTGCAGACATGCTGCCAAGCCCGGACATGTTCGGACGCGCCTGTCCATAGATATCTAGGGGGCGAAGGCCCACGGCGCGTCTGCGGGAGGGAGGTTGTCGTGTCGGGGAGGAACGGAGATGACGTACGGAGATGCCGTGCTCTTCGGAGCCGTGCAGGGTCTGACCGAATTTTTGCCCATCTCGAGCTCAGGCCACATCGTTCTCTTGGAGAAATTGCTTCACGTCGATGTCGAGCGCAACACAGCGTTCGTCCTGATGCTCCACGTGGGGACGTTGATCGCGGTCCTGTACGCGATGCGCAAGGAGGTTCGCTGGCTGATTCAGCATCCGAAGGCCCGCGAGACGTGGATGCTCGTGGTGGCGCTCTTGCCGACGGCCGTGATCGGCGCGCTGTTCGAGGAGTGGTTTGACGATCTCTTTGAATCGGGCGCGACCATCGGCCTCGAATTCTTGCTGACAGGCGTCATCCTGTGGTGGATGGACGCCATCGAAGCCGGCCGAAAGAACGAGACCACCATGACGGTGGCGGACAGCCTGTGGATCGGCGCGCTCCAAGGCGCCGCCATTCTGCCGGCGCTGTCGCGTTCCGGTCTGACCATCGCCGGGGGGCTTTGGCGAGGGCTGAACAGGGAGGCGGCGACGCGGATTTCGTTTCTCTTGTCCATCCCGGCGATTCTGGGCGGCGTCCTGATCAAGCTCGACGATCTCGTCGAAGCCCACGGGTCGGCGGCTCTGTCGTCCGGGCCAATGCTCGCCGGCATGTTGGCGGCGCTCGCCACGGGGTACCTGTCGGTGCGGTGGACGAAGTCCTTGGTCTCCCGCGCGAGAATGCGCTGGTTCGCGGTGTACGCGTTCGCGCTGGCAGCGTGGATTTTGTTCGATCAGCTGGTCCAACATCGGTTCTTTCCCCCTCTCGCGTGACGTCATTCGTCGGGCCTCGCAAAAACGGCCAGGCATCGCATCTCGGCGATACCTGGCCGTCTTCCGTGGTCTCATCCTTGCGAGCGAACGAAAAAGGCGACCATCCGGATCCTCCGAAGCAGGAGGACGCCGGCGGACAAGGCGGTGAGGGCCGCGAAGATGCCGAGCCACAGTTCCAAGCTGTTCGACATCGCATGTGCGAACGTCGGCCAAAATCCCCCCTGCTCGATGGCGGGCGACATTATCGGCAGGTGACGCGTCAAGCTCGCCATCGCACCTTGGGCGGTCCTTCCGACGCCCATGCCGTACAGGACGACGGTGAGGAGCGCCGCCAGGGCCGCGTGCAAGAAGCGCGCCAGAAAATACGGCCGCATGCGAATGTCGGTGTGCGTCAACACACTTGCGACCTGCGCGTGGACGCTGAGGCCACTCCAGGCGATAATGCCGCTCACGAGCGCGAGCTTCTGAAGGAGCGGCGCAGGGACGGCCGCCGTTTGGGCGCTGCCGATGTCGAGTTCGAGCACGCCGGCCAGCGTCGGCTGAACCAGCCCCGTGTGAATGCCGAATAGCCGGTAGATTTCCATCAGGGGCCATCCCAGGAACGCCATGATGCCGCTCACTTCAAGGATTTCGATCACGACGGCAAAGAACACGATGAACCCCGAGATCATGAGGATGGTCTGGACCGATTCGCTCACCGCGTTCCCGAGGAGTTTCCCGAAGGGGCGCCCGTCTTCCGCGCGCGCCGCCAACATCTCGCGGTAGGCGCGAGCGAACAGGTTGCCCTTCGGCCTCACCTCTTGGCGCTCCTTCACTTCCCTCAGGTGGTCGGGATCGCGCCGTCCCCAAAACTTGAACGCCACGCCGACGAGAAACGAGGAAATGTAGTGCGCGAAGGCGAACAGCGCGCCGAGGGCCGGCGATTTGAACATGCCCACCGCGACCGCCCCGAACATGAACAGCGGATCCGCCGTGTTGGTGAAGGCCAAAAGTCGTTCGCCTTCGATTCGGGTGCATTGTTTCGTCTGGCGAAATCGCGCCGTGATCACGGCGTCCATGGGATAGCCCGCGGCGAGCCCCATGGACAGGGCGAACGCGCCGACACCCGGCACGCTGAAGAGCGGTTGCATGAGCGGTTCGAGGAGGACGCCGAAGCCGCGAACCACACCGAGGCCCAGAAGCAACTCGGAGACGATGAAAAACGGCAAAAGTGATGGAATGATGATCTCCCAGCACACCCGGAGGCCCTGCATGCCAGCCTCGTACCCAACCTTCGGGTAGATCACGAGCGCCAGCGTGAACACCACAGCCATGGCTGCCAAGAGGACGGTGCTCTGGTGCCCGCGTCTCTCTTTGCACAAGTGCGCTTCCCTCCTTTGCGGGACCCAGGTACGGGCCCAAGATCGTCCATACATGCTTATGACAAGCCTCGTCTTTTATGTTTGAGCCTTTTGCAGAATGACGGATTCCATTGCGAGCGAAAACGACGCACACTTCTCGTGAAAGATAACGCATGCCATAAAAACCCTTTTCTGTTGTGTGATAAATCACGTCCCTTCAGTGGTGTTCGGTTCGAAGCATCAGGTTAAGCCACCTGCTCGATACGATTCGTCCGGTGCATCGCCAGAGCAGATGCCAAGAGCACAATCGCGTGGATGTACGCATGTACGGTGACTTTCTCGATGCCACGTACATGCACGCCGTCCAGCGTCAGCCACTCTTTCAGCCGTGCAAAACAGCGCTCTACAGCGGTCCGTTCATCATAAAGCATCTTCCATGTGCGAGAGCCGCGATGTGGATTCGCGTATCGACGGACGTCCTCATCGAGGTGCTTCTTCACGACCATGCCATAGTTCGATGCAGAACAGGCAGCCATGCCAAGCGGGCAATCGACCTGGCCTGTCGCGTGCGGACAGCGAAACTTGAGCCAGGCGTTATGGACGCCCCAATACGTCATTCGGTACCCCATCGTGCAGCGGGGCGTGCCGTCGAAATCCATCCCTTCCGGCGGCTCTTTCTCATTCCGGCGATTCATCGGGATGATAGCCTGAGCGCCCAATGCTCGAGCGGCTTCATAGTTTTTCGTCTGGTCGTATCCTGCATCCATCAACACGAAGCGAATCCGCCAGTCGTGGTGATGAAGCTCTTCCATGAGGGGAATGGCCATCTCTCCATCGTAGACGTTCGCTGGCGTCACCGTGAGCGCCATAGGAAGTTCACTTTTCGCATCGACGGCTAAATGGACCTTGTAGCCAAACCACGCCAGCTTGTTGCCAAAGGCATCGAACTTCGCGCCCCAGTTGGCCCGATTGGAGGGCTGGACACCTGAGCGTGGGTGTTTCCGCTCATAAGCATGGATCGCCGTGCTGTCGATAGCGACGTGTTCGCCCTCGATGAGCCCTTCGTCACGACATTGACGCACCAACTCGGCAAATAGCGTCGCCGCAACCCCTTTGTCGACGATAGCTTGGAAGACGCGGCTTAGAGTCGAGACAGATGGAATGGATTCGTGAAGGGAGAAACCGCACTGGTAACGGAAGCGCAAATCGCTCTCCAAACGTCGGTGAAGCTGCGTGAAGGTCGAAATGCCCTCAAGGGGTGCCGCGAGAAATGCGCGCAAAATCGCTTCTCGAGAGATGGGCTTTGCCCCTTGGGGTGTCGAACTTCTCAGCTTCGCGGCATACGGGCTCAAATCGAGGGTCGAGAAAAAGAGCTCACGTCGTTCACATGGACTCATTTCCATCCATTCGTCGAAGGAAAAGAGCCACGCTTGTCGAACATACACGTTGGACTTCGCCCCCTTGAAATGGTTTGCTGGATACCATTTTCTTTCTCTCAAGTTGGGGTGAAGTCCTTCTTTGTGCTCGAAAAACCCTTGCCGCACAAGGACTCGTGATTCTGCAAAAGGCTCGTTTGTGAGGGCCGGTCCGGTATAATGGGTGACGCGAGGAGGAGAAGGCGCGTGCAACTGTCTGAACTGCAGCAGGAAGTCCATCGGTACATATCTCAATTCAAAGAGGGCTACTTTCAGCCCATGACGCTCGTCGTTCGGCTCGCCGAGGAGCTTGGGGAATTGGCGCGCGAGATCAACCATCATTACGGGGAAAAGCCGAAGAAGCCGGACGAGCCGGAGGGAGATATCGCGCTCGAGATGGGCGACCTCCTGTTTGTGCTCGCGTGCTTGGCGAATCGGCTCGAGATCGATCTCGGCGAGGCGTTTTCGGCGACCATGCACAAGTTCCGCACGCGGGATCGCGATCGCTGGACGCGCCGCGATCGACAGGAAGAGGATGGCCAAGGGGGGCGAGCGGATGGATAAGGCGGGTGGCATCCGGGTGGCACTGGCAGGAGCGCTGGGCCGCATGGGGCAGGTGGCGCTCGAGGCGCTTCGGCGCGAGGACGACATCGCCATCTGCGGGGTGTTGGTGCGGCGCGCCGACGAAGAAGCCGAGCGAAGGCTCTCCACTTACGGCGCGGTGTACGACGACCCGGAGCGACTGATCGACACGGAAGAGCCCGACGTGTGGGTGGACCTGACCGGCCCAGCGTCGGTGGTTCGCCATGTCGATCTGGCCCTTTCTCGCGGCGTGCGGGCGGTGGTGGGGGCGACCGGTTACACCGACGAGGACGTGCGCAGATGGGACGAAATGGCGCGCCATCGGCAAGTCGGCGCGGCCGTCTGCCCGAACTTCGCGATAGGGGCGCTTCTCATGATGCGATTCGCGCGCGAGGCGGCGCGCTTCCTGCCGCGCGCGGAGATCATTGAGCTTCACCATGACGGCAAGCGGGACAAGCCGTCCGGCACGTCGCTGAGGACGAAGGCCATGATGGAGGTCGAGTACGACGTGCCGATTCACAGCGTGCGCCTGCCGGGGCTTGTGGCGCACCAAGAAGTGATTTTCGGCGGCGCCGGCGAAGTGCTGACCATTCGTCACGATTCCCTTAGCCGCGAGAGCTTCATGCCCGGCCTCATCCTGGCCGTGCGGCGCGTCATGACGCTTCGCGCGCTGGTGTACGGGTTGGACAAACTCCTCTGGTGAGAGGGCGGCTGGCAGAAAGGAGATGCGCCGTTGCGCGTGGGTATCAGCTGTTATCCGACGGTGGGCGGATCCGGAGCGGTGGCCACCGAGCTTGGCAAGGCGCTCGCGCGGCGGGGACACGAGGTGCACTTCATCGTGACCGACGTGCCGTTCCGGCTCGGCGCGTTTGTGGAACACGTGTACATTCACCAAATCGAGCCCATCACGTACCCGGTCCTCAAGACCCCGCCGTACGACTTTGCGCTCGCCAGTCTCATGGCGCGCGTGGCCGATGAATACCAACTCGACGTGCTGCACGCGCACTACGCCCTTCCGTTTGCGGTGTGTGCACACCTGGCGCGCGAGATGGCGAAGCATCCCATCCGGGTGGTCACCACCTTGCATGGCACGGACATCACGGTGTTGGCCCAGGATCCGAGCCTCAAGTCCATCATCAAACTCGGCATCGAGCGCAGCGACGCGGTGACGGCCGTCAGCCAGAGCCTGGTCCGGGACACGGCACGCTTGTTCGAGACGGACAAACCGATTCGCTGCATCTACAACTTCGTCGATCCCGACGTGTTTCGGCCCGGGTGCGGCGGGGAACTGAAGCGCCACTTCGCGCCAAACGGCGAGCGCGTTCTGCTTCACATCTCCAACTTCCGCCCGGTCAAACGGCTTCACGACGTGATCGCCGTGTTTGAGCGCGTGGCGAGACGCATGCCGGCGAAGCTGCTCCTCGTCGGCGAAGGGCCGGATCTGGGAGCGGCCAAACGCCAGGTGGAGGAGGCGGGTCTCGGCGATCGCGTGCATTTTTTGGGGCGCCAGGACGAGGTGGCGCCGCTTTTTGCGGCCGCCGATCTGTTCCTGCTGCCTTCCGAAAGCGAGAGCTTCGGCCTCGTCGCGCTCGAGGCGATGTCTTGCGGCGTGCCCGTTGTCGGATCGACGGCCGGCGGCATTCCGGAGGTGGTTGTGCACGGGGAGACCGGCTTTCTCGCGCCCGTCGGCCGCGTCGACGACATGGCGGATCTCGCCTGTAAGCTTTTGCAAGACGAGGCCACGTACCGGGCGTTCTCCGCGCGAGCCCGCGAGCGAGCCGTGCGAGCGTTTCATGTGGATGAGAAGGTCAGCGAGTACGAGGCTTTGTATCGCGAGGTGATGGCGGCTGAACGCGGCGAGCATGCGCATCCCCGCCCCGGCGCGTGAAGTGATGGAAGTGCTGCAAAACGCGGGATATGCTGCGTATCTCGTCGGCGGCGCGGTGAGAGATCTCCTGCTCGGGCGAACGCCTTCGGATCTGGACGTTGCCACGAGCGCGCGGCCGGAGGACGTGAGGTCGCTCTTTGCTCGGACCCTAGACACGGGCATTCGCCACGGCACCGTCTCCGTGTGGTCCGCGGGGTGTTGGATCGAAGTCACCACGTTTCGAGCCGAAGGCCCTTATGGGGACGGGCGGCGCCCCGACTTCGTCCGGTTCGTGGACGATGTGGAAGCGGATCTCGCCCGGCGCGATTTCACCATCAACGCCATGGCGCTCGATTTGGACGGCCGCCTCGTCGACCCGTTTGACGGCCGGGGCGATCTTGCGCGCCGGCTCCTCCGAGCGGTGGGCGATCCCGTCGCGCGCTTCCGGGAGGATGGACTGCGCCTCGTGCGGGCGGTGCGGTTCTCCGTCCAACTGGATCTGACATGCGATCCCGCCACGGAGGCGGCGCTCGCCGAAACGGCCGACGCCATCCGCCCGATTGCCCTGGAGCGAATCGGGAGAGAATTGGTGCGTCTCTCGCACGCGCCTTGGCACGCGCACCTCCAAACACTCGCTTCGACGCCGCTCTGGCGGCGAAGAGGGGAGCCGCTCGCATGGCTGGAACAAGGGTTCCCCTGGCTCGCGAGCCAAGGTCGCTTCTCGCTCGCCCCTCCCGCGGGCTGGCCCAGCGTGGCGCTTTGGTTTGTGGGCGTAGACAACGGCCCCCTTCGCGCGCGCCGGTTCGCCGAGGCGCTCGCGTACGGGAAGGACGCCGCGCGGCGCATCGAGCGGGCGGTGCAATTGGCCCAGGCTTGGGCGCGGGGGGTGGACGCCGCGTCTCCCGAGATGCTTTACGAGGCAGGGCGCGCGTCTGCCGAGATGGCGGCTCGGATGATCTCGTTCCTGGCGCGCGGCGACGTGTTCGAGGTGGCGCGGTGGAAACGCGCCATCCGCGCGCAGCCGCTTTGGGATCGGTCCGATCTCGCCTTGCCCGCAGACGACCTTATCGCCATGGGACTGCGGGGCAAGGAGATCGGCGAATGTCAAAAGAGCCTGGTACGCCAAATCCTTCGCGGCGAGATCCAGAATCAACCTGACGCGCTGCGCCGCGAGGTGATGGCGCGGCGAAAGAGAGGCGATGACCATGGCCCAGGATGACACCCGCGTGAGGGATCAGCTCATTGAAGCATTTCTCCACGCGGATGGCCCCATCTCGGGAGAGGAATTGAGCCACCGATTGGGGCTATCGCGGACGGCCATCTGGAAACACATCAAGGCGCTCGAACAGATGGGGTTCGAGTTTGAGGCGTCACCTCGCGTCGGCTACCGAGCCGTCCGGATCCCGGACGAACTGATGGCGCCCCTGGTTCGGCCTCACTTGGCGCCCGACTGCCTGCTCGGCTCGCCCATCCTGTGGGCGGAATCGCGGGCCTCGACGAACGATACGGCCCTGGAGCTCGCGGAGAAGGGGCTTCCGCACGGCGCCGTGGTCACGGCCGGGGAGCAGACGGGCGGACGAGGGCGGCGCGATCGCGCCTGGGCGTCGCCGCGGGGCGGCATGTGGTTCACGGTGTTTGTCCGCAATCCATGCGCGCTCCGGCACGCACCCGATCTCACGCTGCTCGCGGCGCTCGCCGTGTGTCGCGCGCTTCGCGGGGAGGGCGTGCCGGTCGAAATCAAGTGGCCGAACGACATTCTCCTCGGCGGCAAAAAGACCGGGGGAATTTTAGCTCAGATCCGGGCGGAGGGGGAACTGGTCGATCACGCCGTCATTGGCATCGGCCTGAATGCGAATTTTCCCATCGAAGAGCTGCCTGAGGAGATCCGCGATCGCGCGACGACCATCCTGCATGCGATGGGTCGGCCCATTGACCGGCCGAAGGCGCTTGCTCGCATCTTGATGGAACTCGACCGCTTGTATCGCGATTTGCGGGACGGGCGCGGGTTTCAAGCGGTTCACGCCGAATGGACGGCCCTTTGTTCGACCATCGGCCATGAGGTGGAAGTGGCGATTGGCGACCAGCGCGTGCGTGGGATGGCGCGATCGATTGAACCCGACGGAAGCCTCGTGATCGAGACGTCGCCGGGCGTGACGCGGACCGTCGTGAGTGGCGAGGTGTTGTTCTCCGAGCGCGAGCAGGTCTAGTCTATCCGTCAGGATTCCCCGGCGGGCGCGCGCATTTCCGGGCATGTGTGCGCTGTTCGACTCCGATCCTAAGCCCAAGGGGGCGATGGGCATGACCGGGTTCTCGGATGGGGCGAGTTTTAGAGCGTGGCGCGTGCAGTCGGCGCTGGCGGAGGTTCGAGGCGCGCTGGCTCTCGGCTTGTACAGCCGGGCGAAGCGCGCCGTGGCGCGCGCCATTGCGCTCGGCTGGCGCACGAGTTCCGCGTACAGAGACCTCGCCATCGCGTGTGCGGTTGAAGGCCGGTGGGACGAGGCGAGTCGAGCGCTGGCTTTGGGTTGGCAGTTCGCCCGCTCGGCTCAGGAAGCGTTCGATTTGCTTCGCGTCACGGGGTGGATGGCCTTTCGACGCGGCGAATTTCGCGGCGCGGTGGCGGCGTGGCAGCAGGCGCTCGTCTTGAGACCCGAGTGGGCCGACGGTTGGTATCGTATCGCGGTCGCATGTGCGCGTGCGGGCGCTTACCGAGCGGCCGAGGCAGCTTTTCACGAGTGCGGACGGGACGGGGACAGCTTCGCGCTCGCCGCCGCGTGCGCGTACTTGGCGGGCATGCCGCGCGCCGCGGCGCGACATCTTCGCCTTGCCGCCAGACGGGGCGTGTCGAGTCCCCGGCACGCGCGCGGCATAGGCGCGCTGGCCGTGGCACTCGGCGAGCGACAACTGGCGATAACTTGGGCGCGCGCGTGCGAGTCAGACGCGCGGTTTGCCCCCGTCGCGCTCGAGATTCGCGCCTTGATGTCGTGGATGGACGGAGACGCGTCCTCGGCCGCGTGCCTTGCCAAAAAGGCCGTGATCGCCGGAGGGCAAGGCCACGCGCCCCTCTATTTGGCAATCGCAACGGGCGAACAAGACACAGGGTTCAACGAGCAGAAGGACCGGGTGTCGAGTACAATGGACGTACAGGATCATCGGACAAACGGAGAGCGGGAGTGCGACGCGGGTGGAATGGATCATCGTGGACTTGGAGACGACGGGGCTTGATCCGGAGCGCGCCGAGATCCTGGAGATCGGCGCGCTGCGGGTGCGCGGCGGGGAGATCGTCGACACGTTTCATACACTGGTGCGCCCTGAGCGTCCCATTCCCGATGAAATCACCCGGTTGACGGGCCTTTCGGACGCGGACGTCGCCGGTGCGCCGTCCGAGCGTGAGGCCCTGATGCGGTTCGCGGGGTTTGCGGGACACACGCCGATGGCGGGACACCATTGGGTGTTCGAGCGAAGCTTCTTGCTCCATCGCGTCGCGCGATACGGCTTGCCGCTCCAGCCTGGCGACGGGCTCTGCACCCTCAGTCTGGCGCGGATTTTGGCGCCGAGGCTCATGAGCCATCGGCTGGAATATCTGGCGCGCCGCCTGCGCCTGCGCGCCGAGGTGAGCCATCGCGCGCTAGCGGACGCGCGCACGGCACATCAACTGCTGATGCGCCTGGAGGAGAAGGCGCGTCGCCTGCCTTCCGGCGTCATCGAGTTGCTCGCGGGGCTCGCGGGACTGTACTCCCCGCTCACCGCCGGCTGGTTCGAGCAGGTTCTGAGTCGACATGAAGAACACCAGGGTCCTCCCCTCGAGGAACGGCAGGGCCTCTATTACACGAGGCCTGATCCGTCCCCGCGGTCAGACGAGCGCGCCGCGCCGCCCATGCCTGATCGCGCCAATCTAGACGAGATCGTGCGGAAAGCGAGAGACATGCTGATGCCCGGCGGCCCCTTGGCGGCGTCGCTGCGCGGATTTGAAGCTCGCCCTGGGCAGCTGGCCATGGTCGAGGCCGTCGCGCAGGCGTTGGCGGAGGGCAAGCACGCGATGGTGGAGGCAGGCACGGGAACGGGCAAGTCGCTGGCCTACCTCGTGCCCGCGGCGCTTATCGCGATGGCGACCGGGGAGCCCGTGGTGGTGAGCACACACACGCTCTCGCTGCAGGACCAGATCGCCGAGCGGGACTTTCCCCTGCTTCGGCGGATTTTCGGCGACGAGCTCCGCCTGGTCGTCCAGAAAGGCCGCAACAATTACGTCTGCCTGCGAAAGGTTCGAAGTGAAGCGCGCCTTTCGACCATGGCCACGCCGGTCGAGGATATCCAGGGCATCATGGCGCTCTTGGTCTGGCTGACCGAGACGCCCGATGGCACGCGCGAGACGCTGTCCAAGTCGTCCGTGGGGCCAGGGCTTTGGGCTCGCGTTCAGAGCGAGAGCGAGTCGTGCATCAATCGGCGCTGCCCGTTTTTCCAGCCGTGCTATTACTTTCGGACCAAGCAGGCGGCCCAGGCCGCGCACCTCATCGTGACCAATCACTCGCTCGTAATGTCCGATCTGGCCTCGGACCACCGCGTGCTGCCAAAGTATGAGCATCTCGTCGTGGACGAGGCGCATCACCTCGAGGAGCAGGCGACAAATCACCTCGGGTTCGAAGTCCAGAGCGGCGTCATGGCGGCCTTGGCGCACCGCCTTGTGCGCGATCGCGGCCGGGCCGGCGTGTTGGCCGAAGTCGTCCGCATGTTGGAAGAACTCGACATCCGAGGCACCACGCTCGAATCGCTCGAAGAGGGCAAGGAATGGGTGGGGACGCTAGGCGCCGAGGTGGATGCGGCGTTCCAGGCCATCGCCGCGTACGTGCCCGCGGGACAGTCGGAGGCGCGCCTCGACGGAGCGTGGCGCCAAACTGAGTCGTTTCACGCGTACCGCGAGGCGTTGGACAGAACCCAGGCTGGCGTGAAACGCCTGCAGGATCTGCGCGCGCGACTCGTGGATCTCGTGAAATCGCTGCCCTCAGACGATCACGTCGGGCGCGTCGTCGACGCCGCGGGTTTTCTCGGCTCGTGGCTCGACGGGATCGCGCGGATGCAGGAGGTGCTCGACGAACACCCGGACGACGTCACCTGGGCCGAGGTGCAGACCGGCGGATCTCGCGTGCGGGTGAGCGTGCACCGGGCACCCGTCGACGTGGCCCGTGTCCTCAAGCAGCATCTGTTTGACCCGCTGCGATCCGTGGTCCTGACCTCGGCCACGCTCGCGGTGAATGGGGAGTTCGGATTCGCCATTCGGAAGCTCGGCCTTGAGGAGCACGCTCGCGAAGACCGCGTGATCGCGCGGACCGTCCCGTCTCCGTTTGCGATGGACAAGCAGGCGCGCCTGTTCGTCCCGAGCGATGTTCCGGACATCGCGGCGGCGCCCCCGGAGGAAGCCGCCACGTGGCTGACGGCGTCCATCACGGACCTCGCAGAGGCTTCGCGCGGCAGGATGCTCGTCCTCTTCACGAGTCACGCGCTGCTTCGAGAGACCGCGCGCCTGGCTCGCGCACCACTCGCGGAGCGCGGCTTGAGCCTGCTCGCGCAGGACCTGGATGGGAGCCGCGCCGCGCTGCTCGAAGCGTTTCGGGCTCACCCGGAGAGCGTGATGTTTGGCGCGCAGACGTTCTGGGAGGGCATCGATCTGCCGGGCGATCAGCTGACGTCGCTCGTGATCGTCCGTTTGCCGTTCGCCCCGCCCACCCACCCGGTGACGGCCGCCCGCTTGGAGCGCCTGGAGGCGAGCGGTCAGAACGCGTTTCGCGCGCTCAGCCTGCCCGAGGCGGTGGTGCGTTTTCGCCAGGGCGTCGGGCGCTTGATTCGCACGCAGCAGGATCGAGGCGTGATCGTGGTGTTCGACAAGCGCATCGTGACGCAGCGGTACGGATCGATGTTTTGGAAGTCCATCCCTGGACTTCGGCCTCGGGTTGTGCCGGAGCGAGATCTCGTCGCTGAGGTGCGGAAGTTTTTGCGAGACACCCCATCTTCCCCCGAGCATGGGGCGCGGGCTTCGCTCTCACTCTAACCGCGTGGGCGAGGGAGGATGAGCGGAATGCACGCGATGTGGCGAGGATCGGTGAGCTTTGGACTCGTGAACATCCCGGTGCGGCTGTACAAAGCGACGGAGACAGGCGGGATTCACTTTCGGCAGCTTCACAGGACCTGTCGGACGCCGATATCCTACAGGAAGTTTTGCCCTCGTTGTCAGGTGGAAGTGAGCCAGGACGAGATCGTTCGAGGATTTGAATACGCGAAGGGCGAATTCGTCGTGGTTGAAGACGACGATCTCGCCGCATTTCAAGGTCGCCGCGGGGAGACCATCGATCTCGTCCAGTTCGCCGACGCGGGCGAGATCGACCCGGTGATGTTTCAGGGCGCGTACTACCTCGCCCCCGAGGCGAGCGGGAAGAAGGCGTACCGCCTGTTGTGGCAAGCGCTTCGGGCGTCGGGCCGCGTCGGCGTGGCCCGGATGACGCTGCGGAGCGCGGAATCGCTCGCCCTGGTGAGGGCGAGCGAGGCGGATGGGAACGTGTTGGTGGTGCACGCGCTCGCCTGGCCGGAGGACGTGCGATCGACCGGCGAACTTCCGTATGTGCGGGAAGCTGTGGAGATCGATGCGAATGAGTTGGAAGTCGCGGAGACCTTGATTCGGCAACTGACCAAGCCGTTTGTGCCGAACGAGTATCGAGACGAGAGCAGGGCGCGGTTGGAGGCTTGGATCGCCGAGCGGCGCGGCGAGGCCGGGACGGAGAGGCCGGGCGCCCCGGCGTCGGGCGAGGTCGTGGACCTGATGGAGGCGCTCAAGAAGAGCCTGCAGCTCGCCAAACAGGCGGAGAAGCCTCAGGAGAGCAAGCGCAAGAAGCGGAAGACGTCGTGATAGGGTCACGGGTCGGCCTGGGCAAAACTGCACGCCGCGGGCGTCGCCGGGATATCCAACTCGGCGAGGAGGACAGGGTGGCGCATGGTCCCTTTTGGCGTCCATTCGGCGAAGCGAACCTTCACGGCGACGACGGGGTGCGCGAATCGGCACGTTCTCACGGCCTTGGGCGCGCGGGCGAACGGTTGCAACGATGTCTCGTGGGAGAGGACTCGCTCGACGAGCTGGCGCCATGCTCGACGAGGGAGGCGACCGGCCCCCGCGTTGCCGACGTGAAACAGCCGTGCCTTGTCGTCAAACAGGCCGAGCATCAGCGCATTCGGGGCGCCGTCTCGGTACACGACGCCGCCAACGGCCGCGATGGCGTTTCGCTCGTGTTTGACTTTGACCCAGCGCCCGTCTTTGCCGCCAGGCGCGTAGGTGGAGTCCACGCGTTTGCACACAATTCCCTCGAGTCCCAGTTGCTTTGTGGCGGCGAAGAGCGCCTCGGTGTCCACCTCGCCTTCGCTCGTCAGCACATGTTCCACGCCCGAGAGATGCTCGAGCATCCAGTCGAGTCGCTTGGCCAATGGCCAATCCCCAACCCATTCCCCGCCCATCCGCACGACATCGAACACGGCGTACCATACGGGGATCTCGCGCACGAGTTGCTCGATCTCGTGCGACGCGACGGCCCGGTCCCTGCGAAGAACCCGGTAAAAGTCGGGCCTTCCCTGTGTGAGCGCCACCACTTCGCCGTCGAACGCACACCCCCGAAAGGGCCGCAGCGCCGATGCGATCTCCGGATACCGGTCCGTTCGAAGCCGTCCGTGGCGGTTCCAGATTTGCACGCCGTCGCCCGACACCTCGGCCACGGCGCGCACCCCGTCCCATTTGACCTGCGCGATCCACGCGTCTCCCACCGGCACCTCGGTGCTTGAAATGGGTTCGAAAGGCCGAAAGAACGGCATCCAGGTTTCCTCCCTGATAGCGACGGGTTCGTCTGCGCACGCTAGGCGAGAGGTGAAGCGCATGAAGCGCCATGAAAGTCCGCCGACGCTCACCCATGGGGACAAGATCTACTTCCCTGCCGCGGGGCTCTGCAAGCGCGACTATATGACCTATCTTGCCCAAATCGGCGAGCACTTGGTCCGACATCTGCGCCATCGGCCCGTCACGTTGGTTCGGTGCCCGGACGGCGTGGCCGGCCGCCGATTTTATCAGCGGCATCTTCCGCCACACGCACCTCCGAGCCTGCCGCGCAGAGAGGTCCAAGGCGAACGCCCGTTGATTGCCATCCCGGACGTCGAGACGCTCTTATACTACGGAAACTTGGGCGCCATCGAGTTCCACGCGGGTCTGCATCTCGTCCAAGGTCCTCAAGCGGGATGCCCGACGGCGCTCACGTTCGATCTCGACCCTTCCGATCCGCGCGACTTCGAGCGCGTGCGAGAGCTCGCGCTGTGCCTGCGCGAGGTGCTTCGCGGCCTCGGCCTCGACGGCGTGGCGAAGACCACGGGGGCGTCCGGCCTGCAGGTGTTGGTCCCGCTTGAGGAGCCGCTCCCGTACGCCGTCACGCGGCCGGTGGTCAACTTCGTCGCGGCGTACTGTGCGTCGCGCTGGCCGGATCTGGCCACCACCGAGAGGCGCGTGCGCCATCGGGGCCGCCGGGTGTACGTGGACGCGCCGCAGCACGGGCCGACGCGCACGCTGATCGCGGCGTACAGCGTGCGCGCGGTGGAGAAAGCGCTGGTGTCGGCGCCCATCACATGGGCAGAACTGGAATACGGGGTGTCGCCCGACGCGTTTGATCTCCACGTGGTGCCTGACAGATTGGAGCGGGTGGGCGATTGGCTGGAGCTCGCGGCGCGTCACCCCGCCTCTCGCGTACGGGCCATCCACGACGCGCTCCCCCCGCCTTGGCGACAAACGCGCGTCCGTTCAGTATAATCGAGGACAAGACTTGAGGAGTGGAGGAACTCGTCATGCGTTACGGCATCATCGGTGGCACAGGCGTGTACCAGCCCGGCGACCTGCCTGGAGCCACGCGCGAGCGTGTACATACCCCGTACGGGGACGTCGAGGTGACTCTCGGGACGTATGAGGGCAAGGAAGTGGCCTTTCTCCCTCGCCACGGCAGCAGCCACAGCGTGCCCCCTCACCGCGTGAATTATCGGGCCAACATTTGGGCACTGAAGCAGCTGGGCGTCGAGACCGTCCTGGCGACGGCCGCCGTCGGCTCGCTCAATCGCCTGTTTCGGCCGGGCGATCTCGTCGTGATCGACGACGTGATCGACTGGACCAAGGGCCGCCCGTCCACGTTCTTCGAGCAGGGGCCGGTCGTGCACATCGACTTTTCGGATCCCTACTGCAGTCGCGTGCGCAAGGGCTTGATCGAGGTTGCGCGCGATCTCGGCCTTCGCGTGCATCACGGCGGCGTCTACGTCTGCGCGGAAGGGCCCAGGTTCGAGTCGAAGGCCGAGATCGCCCTGTTCGCGCGCCTCGGCGGAGACGTGGTGGGCATGACCAGCATGCCGGAGGCGGCGCTGGCGAAAGAAGCCGAGATGTGCTACGCGACCGTGTGCATGGTCACCAACTGGGCGGCGGGCATGGCGGCGAAGCCGCTGTCCCACGAGGAGGTCCTCGAGGCGATGCGGGAGAACGTGGCGGACATCCGGCGCCTGTTCTTTGCCTATATCGCGCGCGATGCCGGCGCGCGGGATTGCGCGTGCGGATCGGCGGTCGGTGGCCAGGTCCCGCTGGTGGGGGAGAACGAAGCGTGAGGGCCATCCGGTACCAGCCGGACAGGCTGGAGTTGCTTGACCAGACGCGGTTGCCTCATGAGACGGTCTGGGTGACGTGCCGCACCGCCGAGGACGTGTATCAGGCCATTCGGTCGATGCAGGTGAGAGGGGCGCCGGCCATCGGCGCCGCGGCCGCGTTCGGCCTCGCGCTCGAGGCCCGGCGGCTCGGGCCGGCCAACGTGCGATCCCGACTGCCGGAAGTCGCGGCGTGGATGAAAACCGCTCGTCCGACCGCCGTCAACCTGATGCAGGCCATCGACGAAGTGATGGCGGCGCTCGAGGAGGCGCCGCCGGGATCGGAGGCGGACGCGTTGTACCAGCGCGCCGTCGCCATCGCGGAGCGCGACATTGAGACGAATCGCCGAATCGGCGAGATGGGCGCGAAGTGGGTGGCCAAACACGGTGGGCGCGTGTTGACCCACTGCAACACGGGTTCGCTTGCAACCGTCGAATACGGAACTGCCCTCGGCATCCTGCGGGCCATGCACGAGGTGGGGACGCTGGAACACGTGTATGTCGACGAGACGCGGCCGTATCTACAGGGCGCGCGGCTCACGGCGTACGAGCTGCAGGAAGAGGGCATTCCCTTTGACATCATCACCGATTCTACCGCAGGGTTCGCGATGAAGCTCGGCTGGATCGACGCGGTGATCGTCGGAGCGGACCGGATTGCCCGAAATGGAGACACGGCGAACAAGATCGGCACCTATTCGCTGGCGGTCCTGGCATCGTTCCACGGGATTCCGTTTTACGTGGCGGCGCCGACGACGACCCTCGATCTGTCGACCCCGTCAGGCGATGACATTCCCATTGAGGAGCGAAGCGCGGCCGAGGTCACGCATTGGATGGGGAGGCCCATCGCGCCCGAAGGCGCTTCGGCGAGGCACTTGGCGTTTGACGTCACGCCAGGTCACCTCATCACGGGCATCATCACGGAGCGCGGCGTCGCTCAGCCGCCGTACATGGAGTCGTTGGCGCGGCTCTGCGAGAATCGCTGAAGAAGGCAAAGACGAATTTGGAAGGATGAAGGCGAATGTCACACGAACGAGCCGTCACCGTGCTCGAAGTGGGTGGCGCCGTCGTCGACCGGCAGACCGTGTATCCTGGCCCTGCGTACTTCGTGATCGAAGGTTCCAACATCGTCCGCCACGGAGAGGGCGCCTACGAGCCGGAGCCCGGCGAAGTGGTGGTGCGGAGATGGCGGAAGCGGGACCGAATTGCGATTCCGGGCCTTGTGAACGCGCATGGCCACGCGGCGATGACGCTCCTCCGCGGTGTCGGCGACGACCTGCCGCTCATGACCTGGCTTCAGGAGCGCATTTTTCCTATTGAGGCGCGCCTCACGGGCGAATGCGTGTATTGGGGAACGCAGCTCGCGTGCTGGGAGATGCTGTTGTCGGGGACGACCGCCTATGCCGACATGTACATGATGATGGAACGCGCGGCGGAGGCCGCCGCCGAGTCGGGCATGCGGGCGCTTTTGTCCATTGGCCTGGCCGCCACCGAGCCCGAGGTGCAGGCGGAAAAGCTCGAGGCGAGCCGCGCGTTTGTCCAGGGCTGGCATGGGACGGCGGACGGGCGCATTCAGGTGGCACTGGGCCCGCACGCGCCGTACACCTGCCCCGAGCCGTTCCTGTCGCAAATCGCCGATCTCGCCGCTGAACTGGGTGTCGGCATCCAGATCCACTTGAGCGAGACGCGCGGTGAGGTGGATCAATTTCTCTCGCAGGAGGGGCTCACGCCGATTGGTTTGGCGGAGCGCGCCGGGCTCTTCCAGGTGCCCACGCTCGCCGCGCACTGTGTGCACGCCACGCAGAACGACATCGAAGTTTTGCGCGCGCACGACGTCCGCGTGGCACACAACCCGCAGAGCAACCTGAAGCTTGGCTCCGGCATTATGCCGCTCCCGGACATGCTGAGCCGCGGCGTGACGGTGGGCCTCGGCACGGATGGCGCGGCGAGCAACAACAACCTGGACATGTTTGAGGAAATGCGCCTCGCAGCGACCCTGCACAAGGGCGCACGTGAAGATGCGACGGCCGTCGACGCCGCCGCGGCCTTCGCCCTCGCCACGGAATTCGGCGCGCGTGCCCTCTTCCTTCCTGAGGGCCATGGCACGCTTCGGGCCGGGGCGCCTTGCGACATGGTCTTGCTCGACGCACACTCGCCGCACTTCACGCCGTCCCACGATCTACTCTCGGATTTGGTGTATGCGGCCGGCGCCGATGACGTACGGGACGTGATCGTCGCGGGCGAATGGGTTCTCCAAAACCGAGAGCCCACGGCGCTCGACGTGGAGCGCATTCGATACGAGGCGAGGCGCCTCAAGGACCTGCTGACTCGCGCCTAATCGCGTTCCATCCCGTTGTCCACGTCGGGCTCAACAAGGTCCTGATCGTCCAGCATGTCGGCCAGGGCGATGTCCATGTACGCCTCAAACACAAAGCGGCGGACGTCTTCGCGCAGGGACGTTCGGTTCGTCCATGGAGGAAGCGCCTCTTCGCGCTCTGTCATATGCCCACCTCCCAGTATCGTACTTCTAAGTATGAGCGACGCGCCGCGGTCGTATGAGGCGTGAGGTGATGAGAGAGGAGAACGCCGTCATGCGCATGTTGATCTGCAACGACGATGGCATCCAGGCCGCGGGGCTGTTCGCACTGGTCGAAGTCGCGTCGACCTTTGGCGAGGTCATCGTGGCCGCTCCTGACCGGCAGCGCAGCGCATCGAGTCACGGGATCAGCCTGCACCGCACGATTCGGGTGGAGCGGCGCGAGGTTCCGGGGGCGTCCGATGCGTTCGCGCTCTCGGGAACGCCGGTCGATTGTTGCAAGTGGGCGCTCGCCGTTCTGCACGCGGAGCGGCCGTTCGATCTGGTGCTGTCGGGTATCAACGCCGGTGCCAATCTGGCGACCGATGTGCTGTATTCGGGGACGGTGGCCATCGCGGGCGAGGCGGCCTTGCAAGGGGTCAAGGCGCTCGCGCTATCCCACGTCGGTCCACCTTTCGACTTTGCCTCGGCGCAAGAGGCATGTCGACTGCTCATCGAACTCGCCATCGAGCTCGATCTGCCTGCGGACACCTTCCTCAGTGCCAATATTCCCTTCGTCGGCAGGAAAACGTGGACCCGCGCCGACATCGTGTGGTGTGACCTCGGCGTGCGGAGGTACCACGACATTTTCTCACGCGAACTCGACGTGGAAGGGCACGAAGTGTATCGTTATGGAGGGGATATCATCGATGAGGCCGGCGAGGGACTCGTCGATATCGGCGTGGTGAGGTCGGGCAAGATCAGTTTGACCCCTTTGAGGTACCACTTCACAAATGACCAGTTTTTACACGACATGATATCTCGTTCATGACGGCGGGTGGAATGGTTTGGATTCCAAATGGAGCGTCTACGCAACCATGGTGTGTTCGAATTCGGAAGATCTGTATCGCCTCATTGATTTTCTAAATCGAAACCTGAAAGATAAGGACGTCATCTTCGGGATGGCCAAGTCAGAACAGCACCCCGATAAAGTGCAGATTACGATTTACCGGACGGATGCAACATGACCAAGCGCAGGATTTTGTGGATCTCGGTGCCGATCGCGATGGTCGTGATCGGCATCGGCGTTCTCACGTACTTTTGGAACTTGTTGAGCCCCTACTGGGCGGCCGAACAGCAGGCGGCGACCTATGTGCTGGATCACACGCCTCTCGACCGGCTGGAATCGTACAGCGTGTTCACGGCGGCTGGCGTGGAGGACGTGTTCCGGGGCGAAGATGGCTTCGGAAGGACGTGGTATGCCTTTTACGTCCCCGCGATGCGAAGGGCCTTTGTGTTGCCCTCGACGGCGGTTCTCCCCGCGGACGAGGTGGAAAAGCGGGCCGCGGCGCGCGGCCTCGAGGTCCAGTCCATCACGCTCGGCTACGTGGTGAGCGACGAGGGCGCCCCGAGTTGGGCCAAATCTGGAACTGCGGTGTACGAGGTCATGGGACGCTCAAACGGGCGCCTGGCCTTTTTGTATTTCAATGCCACCACGGGGCAACTTTTGTGGCAGGATGCGCTCGTCCGTTCCTGAAGGGCTGGAAGCGCGGGAAACAAGTGCGGCTGAACACATGTTCGACGGCGTGCTATACTGGTCTCAGCAGCCGCACAGACCAGCGATAGAAGGGGGCGAGGTCTTTGTCTCGCATCCGCATTGTGCCGATCTTCGTGACGGCGCTCCTGATGCTCGCGCTTCTCATCGGCGGCTGGCAGGCCTATCAACACTATAACTTGCTGAATCCGTTGAAACAAAGCCTGCAGTCGGTTGCCGGTGTGGAAAAAGTGGATATCACGACGGGAAGCCCGGATGTGGTGGTGGTCCAACTGGGGCCCTTTCAGACGCTGAAGCAAGGCGACCTCCAGATGACCTACGACGCCATATCCGACGAAATAGAGCGCAAACTTGGAACGAACGTCAGTGTGCGCATCGGCGACGCACACGAAGGGCCGCTCACGCAGATCTTCGAGAGCGCGTTCGAGCTCGATATCCAACAGGGCATCGCCAAGGAGGATTATACCCAAATGGCCTCCGACGTGGCGCGCCTGGCGAAGTCGTACCACATGGCCTACCGCTTGACCATGGATAATTCGTACATTTACCTCCAGTTGCAAAAAGGCCCCTACTACCTGTATCGCGTGATTCCTTACGCGTCGCGCGCGGGAGGTGCGACGTCATGACCATGCGCGAATGGCTCATCGGAACCGGGATCGCCGTGGTGGCGTTCTTGGGCATGTTGCACGTGATTCAGATCATCCCTGTCCTGTTCCTCGCGGGACTCGGGGCGATGCTGTGGGTGGTCCTGGACCGACGCAACGCGCAATCGCCTGCGGGCCGGGATGTGGCGGTTCGCCCGAACGTCTCGTTTGACGAGATCGGCGGGCAGGAGTCCGCCAAGCGGGAGTTGATGGAGGCGCTGGACTTCTTGCGGTATCGGGACCGCATCGCGCAACTCGGGATTCGGCCAATTAAGGGAATCCTGCTCACGGGACCTCCTGGAACAGGGAAAACGCTCATGGCGAAAGCCGCGGCCACCTACACCGATTCGGTGTTCCTGTCCGCCTCGGGCTCCGAATTTGTCGAGATGTACGTGGGCGTGGGCGCGAGCCGCGTGCGCGACCTGTTTCGCCGAGCCCGCGCGCTCGCGAAGCGAGAAAACAAGGACAGCGCCATCATCTTTCTCGACGAGATCGACGTGGTGGGCGGACGGCGTGGTCAACACAGCCATCAGGAATATGATCAGACGCTGAATCAGTTGCTGACCGAAATGGACGGAATGAACACGTCGCAGCATCCGTTCGTGCTCGTCATGGCGGCCACCAACCGGCCGGATATGCTCGATCCGGCATTGCTCAGGCCGGGGCGCTTCGATCGGCAAATTCGAGTCGATCTGCCGGATAAAGAGGGGCGCCTGCACATTCTCCGAATCCAGACGAAGAACAAGCCCCTCGCGCCGGACGTGGATCTCGAACACATCGCCCGCGAAACCTTCGGGTTTTCGGGGGCGCAGCTCGAAGCCGTGGTCAACGAAGCGGCCATCATGGCGCTCCGGAAGGGCGAGTCCGTGATCCGGCAGGAGATGTTCCGAGACGCGGTCGACAAGGTCCTGATGGGCGAAAAGACGGGGCGGCGTCCGACCGACGAGGAGTTGGAGCGCGTGGCGGTCCACGAGATTGGACACGCCATCGTGACCGAGCTTCTGCGGCCCGGTGCGGTCTCTCACATCACCATCGCGCCAAGGGGCCGCGCGCTCGGCTTTGTTCGTCAGATCCCGGAAGATGACCAGTATCTCTACACGAAAGACCAGTTGGAACAGCAGATCGATATCGCGCTGGCCGGTTGTCTGGCGGAGGAGCTTCAATACGGGAACCGAAGCACGGGGGCGCAGAACGATTTTCAACAGGCGTCTCAGTTGGCGCGGACGATGGTGAGGTGTGGGCTGTCCAGGCTCGGAATCGTGGACGAAGAGCACCTGCCCGAGCGGCTCCTTGAGCGCGAGGTGCGCTTCATTCTCGCCGAACGGGAGCGGGCGACGCGGGATTTGCTTCGGCCGTATCAAGGCGAGATCGCTCGCCTCGCGAAGCAGGTCGTGCGCGAGGAAAGCGTGGACGGAGCCGAGTTTCGCCAGTGGCTGAACGGACTCGCGCCGGCCGAGCTCACGTCGGCAATGACCACGGCAAGCGAGTGACGACCGGAAGCTGGCGCAGGGGAAGCCAAGCCCCTGCGCTTTTCTGCTATAATCGGTGCGTATCGCGTTTGTACGTGTATGGGGGGAAACGGCGTGGCTGAATGGACCACGGTTCGCCAACTCGCCGATCACGTCGGTCAGGACGTGCGGTTGCGGGGATGGCTGTACAACAAGCGTTCGAGTGGCAAGATCCACTTTCTCCAGGTCCGGGACGGGACAGGCCTCGTTCAATGCGTGGTTGTCAAGTCGAACGTGTCGGATGAGACGTTCGCGGCAAGCGATGCGCTCACGCAGGAATCGTCGCTTGTCGTCGAAGGGACGGTGCGCCAGGACGCGCGCGCGCCGGGGGGATACGAGATTGACGTCCGTCACATCGAGCCCGTGCAGCTGGCGCACGAGTATCCCATCGCGCTGAAGGAGCACGGGATCGACTTTCTTCTCGACCATCGCCATCTGTGGATCCGCGTGCCGAGGCAGCGGGCGATTCTCCGCATTCGCGCTGAGATCGAGTGCGCCATCCAGGCGTTTTTGGACAACAACGGGTTTACGCGCGTGGACGCGCCCATCCTCACGCCGGCCTCGTGCGAGGACACCACGGAGCTGTTTGAGACGCGCTACTTCGACGATACGGCTTATTTGACGCAGAGCGGCCAATTGTACATGGAGGCCGCGGCCATGGCGCTGGGGAAAGTGTACTGCTTCGGCCCGTGTTTCCGGGCGGAGAAATCCAAGACCAGGCGCCATCTCATTGAGTTTTGGATGGTGGAACCCGAGATGGCCTTTGTCGAGCACGAGGAGAATCTGCGGGTGCAGGAGGCGCTCGTCGAGCACGTGGTGCAATCGGTGAT
This sequence comes from Alicyclobacillus acidocaldarius subsp. acidocaldarius DSM 446, assembly GCF_000024285.1. GTDB lineage: Bacteria > Bacillota > Bacilli > Alicyclobacillales > Alicyclobacillaceae > Alicyclobacillus > Alicyclobacillus acidocaldarius. Next base: position 1,709,997 of record NC_013205.1, on the reverse strand, counting down.
CGACCGCTGCGCGCCGGAGCTTGAGCTGCTCGGCCGGGACATCGCCCGACTGGAGCGGGTCAGGGCGCCGTTCGCCCGCATGTCGTACGACGATGCCATTCGCTGGCTGCGCGATCACGGGTTCGACATCGCCTGGGGAGACGACTTCGGATCGCCGCACGAAACGGCGCTCGCGGAGCAGTTTGACACGCCGGTGTTCATCGAGCGGTATCCCACCAAGCTGAAGGCCTTTTACATGCAGCCTGATCCGGATCGGCCCGAGGTGGTGCTCTGCGCCGACATGCTGGCCCCGGAAGGCTATGGCGAGATCATCGGGGGGAGCCAGCGCATTCACGACTACGAACTGCTGAAAGCGCGCTTTGAGGAACATCGGTTGCCAGAGGAGACGTACGGCTGGTATCTCGATCTGAGGCGCTACGGTTCCGTGCCGCATTCCGGATTCGGCCTCGGCTTGGAAAGGACGATCGCATGGATCTGTGGGCTCGATCACGTCCGAGAAGCGATTCTGTTTCCCCGCATGCTCTACCGAATGGCGCCTTAAGCGCAAGGGGAGGCGAGCGAATGGAACCTTCGGGCCGGCAAGGTGGCAACAGCGACTACCTGAGTGCTCCGTTTGTCGCCGTGCCGTGCGATCTTCTGCGGCGCTTCGCTCAGCTCGGCCTGCACCCGCATGAGCTCGTCGTGCTGTTGCAGATCCTCGCGAGCGGGCAGACGGAGGGCACGACGGAACTATCCCCGCACGAACTGGGCGAGCGCTGTGGCATGTCGAGCAAAGAGGTCATGGCGTGTGTGGAGCGGCTCGTCACGGAAGGTTTTCTCGCCATCGGCGAGCGGTACGACGATCAGGGGGCGCACGTGACCTACTTCGATCTGCAGCCGCTATGGGACAAGCTGAAGGGGCGCCGGCGCATGGTGCAGCCTCCGCCTGCCGAGAAGGATCTCGTCAGCCTGTTCGAGGAGGAATTCGGCCGTCCCCTCTCCTCCCTGGAGTGCGACCAGCTCAGGGCGTGGCTCGGCGAACACGGCTACCCCGAGTGGCTCGTCGTCGAAGCGCTGAAAGAAAGCGTGTTGGCCAACAAATATAGTTTTCGCTACATCGATCGGGTCCTGTACAACTGGCAGAAGAACAACGTTCGCTCGCGGCAAGATCTCGAACAGTACCGCGCGCAATACCGCGAAAGACAGGCTCAATGGCGTGGCGAGCCCCAGGCCGGCCAGTCGAAGCCGAGATCGCGACCCGCCTCTCCGCGCACAGCTGCACGCGAGCCCGTGCGCGACGAGCGATACGCCAGTTTCTATGAACTCTTTCCCGACTGACGAGAGCGCGGCTGGTTTCCCAGCCGCGCCCGTCGTTTACGCCTTGTCATACGATCTCAGAAGCTGGCTCCGCTCCGCGTGTCGTTCCAGCGCGAGCTCAATGAGGCGGTCCAGCAACTTGTCGTACGCCAATCCGGATGCTTCCCAGAGCTTCGGGTACATGCTGAAGCGCGTGAACCCGGGCATCGTGTTGATCTCGTTCACCAACACGCGGCCGGTTCCTCGCTCGACGAAAAAGTCCACTCGGGCCAGCCCTGAGCCGTCGATGGCCTGGAAGGCCCGGATGGCGTACGATTCCACGGCCTTTCGCTCCTCAGGCGACAGGTCTGCAGGAATGCGCAGCTCCGCGCCTCCGTCCTGATACTTCGCTTCATAATCATAAAATTCGCGCTTGGGGACGATCTCGCCAGCAACCGACGCAATAGGATCGTCGTTGCCGAGAATGCCGATTTCGATCTCGCGGGCGTCAATGGCCTCCTCCACAATCACGCGCCGGTCGTAGGACAGGGCGAGATGGACGGCCTCCACGAGTTCCCGCTGATTTCGAGCTTTGGAGATCCCGACGCTCGATCCGAGATTCGCGGGTTTGACGAAGCAGGGATATCCGAGCTGTTCTTCAATCTCCCGCACGATCCGCCCGTCATCCTGGGCCCAGGAAGCGCGCGTGAATCCTACCCAGCGCGCCTGCGGGATTCCCACGGCCGAAAAAATTTGCTTCATAGCAATTTTGTCCATACCCAAGGCCGAGGCAAGCACACCGGATCCTACGTAGGGAATGCCCACCATCTCCAAGAGCCCCTGAATTGTGCCGTCTTCGCCGAAGGTTCCGTGCAACACCGGAAAGACGACGTCGATCTCGTTCACAAGCGCAGGAGGGAGCCAATCGGGCGACCGCTTGACCTCGACGGGTGACAGCCCCTGAATTTCCGGGTTGATGAACCGGTTGGAAGGGGACGAGGCGTTCTGAGCGCTTTTGCTCGGCAATGCGGCGGGCTGCTTCGCCTCGAGCGCCTTCCACGCACCCTTCCCGACGTGCCAACGCCCGTCCTTCGAAATCCCAATGGGTATCGTGGTATAGTGGAGAGGATCAAGCGCATCCATCACCGACTTGGCCGACTGCAGCGAGACCTCGTGTTCACCGGACTTTCCACCAAAGATGACGCCGACCCTCAGTTTGCGATTTGGCACAGACACACATCTCCTTTTCAAAAACGTGCGTAGAGGGGAACGAACCCATATGACACCCATGTCGTTTGCGAACTTCGTGCGCGTGGTGGGGGGCACCCCCGTTCTCCACGAAGCCCCGGACGTCACCGTCACGGGCGTGGCCATCGACCATCGACAGGTTCAGCCGGGCCACGCGTTTGTCGCTTTTGTGGGGCAGCGCGTCGACGGACACCAGTTTGTCGACGAAGCGTTTCGCCGCGGAGCCAGTGTAGCCGTCGTCACCGAAGACGTCAAGACGGCGCTCGGGCCGTGCATTCGGGTGCAAAACGCCCTGCAGGCGGTGCAGGCCCTCGCTCGATGGGAACGCGGTCAATTCGAAGGGCCCGTGGTGGGCATCACCGGGTCGAATGGGAAGACGACGACCAAGGAGATGGTCGCGGCTGTGCTCGGCGCGCTCGGCCCGTGCGTGTACACCTCGGCGAACCAGAACAACGAATTGGGCTTACCCCTCACCATTCTACAGCGGGATGCCTCGCATCGTGCCATGGTTCTCGAGATGGGGATGCGCGGCTTAGGACAAATTGAAGAACTGTGCACCATCGCCCGTCCCAACATCGGCGTCATCACCCACATTGGCTACAACCACATCGAATTGCTGGGAAGCCAGGAGAACATCGCCCTGGCGAAGACAGAGCTCATCGCGAGCCTGCCGAACGACGGGATCGCCGTGCTGAATGGAGACGATCCCTGGCTTCGCCGGATGCAGCACCGCACGAGCGCGCGCATCCTGTGGTACGGGATGGGCGAAGGGTGTGACATCCGCGCCACGTCCGTGACCTGGTCGCAGGAAGGCATGTCCTTCGAGGTCGACACGCCACACGGAACCGCGACCCTGCGCATTCGGCTCTTGGGCCAGCATAACGTGATGAACGCGCTCGCCGCCATCGCGGTCGGGCAGACGCTCGGCATTTCCTTGGGCGACATTCAGATTGGCCTGGGCCGCGTCGAAGCGCAGCGGGGCCGCTTGCGCCTCGTGGATGCTGGTGATGTGACCGTGATCGACGACGCGTACAACGCAAGCCCTTCGTCTGTGGGCGCGAGCCTCGAAGTCCTCGAGCGCATCGCGCGGCCGGGGCATCGCGTCGCCGTGCTCGGCGACATGCTGGAACTCGGGGAGATGGCCGTCCAGGCCCACCGGGAAGTCGGTCGCCGAGTGGCGTCGGCCGGCGTAGACCGACTGCTTTGTGTGGGCGTATTGGCGGTGGAGATGGCGCGTGCTGCAGAAGAGGCGGGCGTACCGGTGGTGCGTCACTTCAACGCATTGGAAGAACTCCTGGCGTCCGTCGGGTCGTACCTCCAGCCGGGAGACGTCGTGCTTGTGAAGGCCTCTCGAGGGGTCCAGCTCGATCGCGCCGTGGACGCCATCGCAGCGCTGTGAAGCAGGGCGGGCCTCCCCGCCCTCGCCGCCGAGTCGTCACGAGATTTTTACACGAATTTGCCTAGCTTCGTCAGTATTTTCGAGTAAAATAAAACTGTCGCACCTTCGAAGATGACACCGCGGGATCTCAGGCTGTCGCATCGGAATCTCGGCTAGGCGGCGAAAGGGGAATGCCACGTGGTCACTTGTCCGATCTGCAACGAACTGTTGCAGGAACTGACGTCCGTGCACTGCATGACGCGCCACGGCATGACGAAGGCGAGCGTGATCGAAAAGTACGGCAAGCCGAAGCGCTTGTTCCTCACGTTCGCGTCCAATCATGCCATCCAAACGCCGACCATTAGTCCGCGGGACTTTTTGAATTCACAGCTGTTGACCGATCGGCTTTTGTCCAAAACGAGAAAGTTTCACGTATAGATGCAGTTCGTCGCAGGTCGGAATCGATGCAAGAGGCGGGCGTGCGCCAGTCGAGGCGCGCCCGCCTCTTGTTTGAATCCGTCGGATCGTGGCAACAAATATACAGGGATTCCGAGTGCACGATACGGCCCCGTCGCCGGACGGGTATGGTATACTGCTGGCGTCGGAGAAGGGAGGAGGCAAAGCGAGTGCGATCGCCGTCGTTTTGGAAGCGACTCTTCGCGTTTACGGCCGCGTCCGCGATGCTTGTCGTGCCCTTCCGATTTCTTACTGTGAATGCCATTGTGCGCGTGCCCGATGCCAAACCTTCGGCTTCCGTCTCCTCGGTGTCCGATGTCACCAACGGCATCTACGACGGCGTGTTGATGAAAATGACAGATCTGTCTTACGTCAACCTGGCGCCAGAGGTGGGGCAGTCGTTCGACGAGATGGAACGGGAGGCGCTCACCCACCGCGGGCCGAAGTCCCTCCTCGACGAAATCGAGCGCGTGAACGGCATGGACTGGCATGAGACCTACGCTCAGGCCGTGAACGAGTTCTTTTCCGATTTGCGGGGATGGCGCGTTCTGGCTGTCGACAACGAGGAGTCCCAAGCGGGATTTTACGCCGTGGCTTACCAGAAAGGGCCCGATGTCGTCATCTCGTACCGAGGAACGACGAACAACGTGATGGACCTGGTCGCGGACGCGGGAATTTATCTGAGCGTTCCCAACATGATCGACCAACTCACGCCCGCGAAGTCGTTCTTTGCATTGGCCTGCAACCGAGCCTCGCAGGCGGTCCATCCGTCGCCGATTCACGTGGTCCTGACAGGGCATTCGATGGGTGGCTGGCTCGCGCAGTCCGTTTATCTCGAAGAGCGGAAAGTCTCCGGTCCATGGGTGATTTCAGGCGTGATCGTGTTCAATTCCATCGGCACAGGGTTTCAGCCCATGGCGGATCCATCGGTCTCCGTCAAGGACTACCACTTTGACGGCGACGTGTTCAGCCGCTACGGAACCTCGCTGGGCAGTGTCATCGACGTTCCGAACCCCGATCCCGACGCGTCGGTGTACGATAAACACCAGATGTACGAGTTTTACCATTACTTTTACCCGTATGCCGATGGCATCGGTCCTGCGCCCGCCGCCGGAGAGCGGGCATGAAGCGATCGCTCATCCGATGGGTGTGCCGTTCGGCACGGGCGCGTCGGGCTTGAGCAGGACGACATCCCCTTCTTCGGGCAGCCCTCCGAGCACCAGCACTTCCGACGAAAACCCGGCGATTCGCCGCGGCGGGAAATTGGTGACGGCCACGACTTGTCTGCCGACGAGTTCCTCGGGGGTATATCGCCGCGTGATTTGCGCGCTCGAAGCGCGCACCCCTATCTCTTCTCCGAAGTCGATCCACAGCTTGATGGCCGGTTTCCGCGCTTCGGGGAACGGCTCGGCTCTCACGACGGTCCCAATCCGGATGTCGAGTTTCTGAAAATCTTCGATCTGCGCCATGCGCGCGCACCTCCAGAGAATGTTGACCATTGCAATCAAGTTTCGTGTTAGGTTAGACTAACGATAGAAAAGAGATTCGGCAAACTCCGTCTATCCCATATCCTATCCGCGGCGAGATGGTGTTTGCAACGAGAGGAATGGACTTGATGGGACACACGGACGTCATGCAGGCGGAGGCGCCTCGCGCGGCGCGAGGCTTTTGGTGGCGGCTCCTTGCGACGGTAGGGCCTGGTATCCTCGTGATGCTCGCCAACACCGACGCCGGGTGCATGATCACGGCCGCGCAGTCCGGGGCGGTGTGGGGCTACGCGATGGTGCTGCCCCAGTTGGTCCTGATACCGATTGTCTATGTGGTGCAAGAAATTACGGTGCGCCTTGGACTCGTAACGGGGCGCGGCCATGGGGAATTGATCCGCCATCACTTTGGACGCGGATGGGCCTGGATTTCCGTGTCCACGTTGTTTTTGTCCGCCATCGGCGCGCTGGTCACGGAGTTTGCCGGCATCGCGGGCGTGGGGGAACTGTTCGGCATCTCGCCGTACTACACGGTATCCACGGCGACGGTCCTCTTGATCGCTCTTGCGCTGACGGGGAGCTACAAGCGCGTGGAACGCGTCGGGATCGCCATGGGGTTGTTTGAGCTGGCCCTGGTGCCGGGGGCGCTGCTCGCGCACCCCTCCTGGCATCAGCTGCTGCAGGGTCTCGCGACGGTGCCGCTCGATCACCCGAGCTACGTGTACCTGCTTGCGGCGAATGTCGGTGCGGTCATCATGCCGTGGATGATCTTTTACCAGCAGTCGGCGGTGGTCGATCGAAAGCTGACCCTGCGCGACCTTCGGTTCGCCCGCTGGGACACGTTCCTGGGATCGATTCTGACCCAGGTCATCATGATTGCGGTGGTCGTCATGATCGCGGCGACGGTGGGGCGCACGCATCCGAACACGCCGCTCGAGACCGTGGGCGACATCGCGCAGGGCTTGACGCCGTTTCTCGGCGCGGCCGCGGCGAAGGTGATCTTCGGCCTGGGCATGCTCGGCGCGAGCTTCGTGGCCGCACTCGTCGTGTCGCTCGCGGGCGCGTGGGGCATCGGCGAGGTCACGGGCATTCGCCACAGCCTGAACACCCGGTGGAAGGACGCGAAGGCGTTTTACACGGTGTACAGCTTGGCGCACATCGGCGGCGCGGCGCTCGTCTTCAGCGGCCTGAACCTGATCAACCTCTCGGTGGACACCGAGGTGATGAACTCGCTCCTGTTGCCCATCGTGCTCGGCTTCCTGTTGCTGCTCGAGCGCCGTGCACTTCCGCCCGAATACCGCATGCGCGGATGGTACCGATGGATTGTGACCGGGCTATCCTTCATCGTGATGGCGTTTGGCGTGTACATGGGCCTGCAGATCGTCGTCTGACGGCGCAGGCCCTTTCGCTTGCTCATCCCCGCGGGTCAAACCATCGCGCCCTGTCGCTGCAACTCCTCGCGCACGGTTGCGGCGGCAGGCGCCTCGCCGTACGACGCCTGCAGCGCGGCGGCGACGCCCGCCGCATGGCCCGTGGCGAGCGCCGTGCCCATGACGCGCGCGGACGCGAAGGCCGTCGGATCGCAGTCGATCACGCGCCCTGCGCACCACAGATTGGTGCGATCGCGCGCCTTCAGGGATCGCAGTGGGATCTCGTAGTACGCGCGATCCCGGATGTGCTGGTAGCGCGGCGGCTCGCCGGGCTGGTGGACCTCGACCGGCCACCCTCCTCGGGCGATGGCATCCTCAAATCTCGCCGCATTCAGCACCTCCTCGCCTGTCAAGCGGTATTCGCCATCGATATGTCGGGTCTCGCGCACGCCGATGCTCGGACCCGTCGCCACGAGGTACGCATCCTTGAACCCAGGCACATGTTGACGAAACGCCTCAAGATAAGCCCACGCCTGCCGCCGTGCCGACATCTCCGCCTGCGTGAGGCTGGCGCTGTCGAGCCCGTTGACCGCTTCGTCGGCGAAGAGCGCGAGCACGTGTTGCGATCCCGGCAGCCGGATCACCATGCCCCTGTCCTTGGTCAGCACGGTGTCCCCTTGGCGCTTGGCCTGCCAGACGGCCGCCGTGAACTGGTGTCGGTGAAGCTGTACGTCCGGGGAGACGCCACCGAACTGCATCACCAAGGTTCCCGCTTGCACGCGGCCTTCTTCGTCGCCGTATCGGACGCCGTTGCCACTCATGAAGGCGAGATCGGCTTCTCCGCTCGCGTCGACAAACGATGTGGCCTCGATGGAGAACACCCCGCCGTGATGGAAGCAATGAATGGCACGGATGCGATCGCGTTCAACATCACAACCGATGACCGTCGTGTGCAGTCGGGCATCGACGCCCGCTTCGAGGATCAGCTGGTCGAGGGCGAACTTGGTTCCCTCAGCGTCTAAAGGAACAATCACATTCCCGGACCCGGGGTTTCGAAGCGGTCCGTAGTACTTCCCGATCTCGTCCAGTTTCTCGAGAAGCCGCCGACCCACGCCGCCGACGACCGGCTCGAGCGGCTCCCGCTGCGCGAACAAGCCGCAGATGGTCAGCACGGACGCGTGCGTCGCCGCGCCGCCGAAATACGGGTTGCGCTCGACGATGAGCGTCTTCGCCCCGAGGTTGGCCGCCCCCACCGCGGCGGCGACGCCAGCGCTTCCGCCGCCGACCACGACCACGTCATATCGCAACGTCTGCTGACTCACATTTCAACCTCCCGGCCCCGTCCACAACGCATGTCTATCATACAACATCGGCAGAGTCGCGAATATGGGAGATTCGGTCGTGGGATGTCGATCGCGGCGAACGAGATCGCTACAATGGAAGCGGGCAGGTGATGGATGGAAGATGCGGAATGAAGCGACGATGCGCGTGGCGCTTGGATCGCTCAACCGGGCGAAGCGAGATGCGGTGGAGCGCGCACTCGATGCGTTCGGCGTCCGCGGCGAGATCGAGTGCGTGAACGTGCCGTCCGGGGTGCGGGCGCAGCCGCTGTCGGACGAGGAGACGCGGCGAGGAGCCGTCGAGCGGGCGAGGCGGGCGAGGCGGGAGACCGGAGCTCACGTCGGCGTGGGACTGGAGGGCGGCGTCGAGGAGACGGAGCACGGCATGATGCTCGTCAACTGGGCGGCCGTGGCGTACGGCGACGACGAGGTGGCGGTCGGGGGCGGCCTGCGCATGATGCTGCCGGACGAGATCGCCCAAGGCATTCGCGCCGGTATGGAGCTTGGCGACGTCATGGACGCGTGGATGGGAAAGACGGGGCTTCGCCACGGGGAAGGGGCCATTGGCGTCTTGACCGGGGGGCGAATCACGCGATCCGGCATGTTCCGCGACGCGCTCATCTGCGCGCTCGCCGCCGCTTTCGGCGAAGCGCGGAGGGCTTGAGAGCGTTGACGAACGCGAGGCCGCGCAACCCACGACGGGTGCGCGGCCCTTCCATCATCACAGGTCGAAGTACAGCGAGAACTCGTACGGATGCGGGCGCAGGTGGAGCGGCGCTAGTTCGTTGTTCCGCTTGAAGTCGATCCAGTTGCGGATGAAGTCCTTCGTGAACACGCCGCCTTCCAGGAGAAACTCGTGATCGGCTTCGAGCGCGTCGAGCACCTCGCCGAGCGAGCCTGGCACGCTCTTGATCTGCGCCTTTTCTTCGGCGGAGAGCTCGTAGATGTTTTTGTTGATGGGGCCGAACCCGAGCTCCGTCGGATCGAGCTTCCGGCGGATCCCGTCCAAGCCCGCCATGAGCATGGCCGCAAACGCCAGGTACGGGTTGGCCGTGCAATCCGGCGTGCGGAACTCAATGCGCGCGGTCTTCGGTGAAACGACGGCCACGGGAACGCGGATGGCCGCACTGCGGTTGCCGCGCGAGAACACCAGGTTGACCGGCGCTTCGTACCCGGGCACCAGGCGCTTGTAGGAGTTCGTGCTCGGGTTGGAGAACGCGAGAATCGCCGGAGCGTGATAAAGAATGCCCGCAATGTATTGAAGCGCAATCTCGCTCAAATTGGCGTAGCCGCCTTCACGATAGAACAGCGGTTCGTCGCCGTTGAACAGGCTCTGGTGAACGTGCATACCCGAACCGTTGTCGCCGAAAATCGGCTTCGGCATGAACGTGGCCGTCTTGCCGTGCCGGCGAGCGACGTTGCGCACGATGTACTTGTACGTCATGACCGTGTCCGCGGTGCGGGTGAGGGTGCCGAATCGGAAGTTGATCTCCGCCTGACCCGCCGTGGCAACCTCATGGTGATGCCGCTCGACGCGAATGCCGGCCTTCATCAACTCGAGCACCATTTCGGTGCGGATATCCTGCTGGGTATCCGTCGGTGCGACGGGGAAATAGCCACTCTTGTTCTTTACGTGATAGCCGAGGTTTTTCACGCCGGTGCCCGTGTTCCACACCGCTTCCTCGGAGTCGATGGCGTAGAACGCACCGCTCTGCGTGGAGTCGAACCGGACGTCGTCGAAAATAAAGAACTCCAACTCCGGCCCAAAGTAGGCGGTCGTCGCAATGCCCGTCGACTTCAGGTATTGCTCTGCTTTCTCTGCGATGTAGCGGGGATCACGCTCGTACCGGTTTCCGCTCGGTTCGTACACGTTGCACGTGACGGCGAGCGTCGGGACCTCCGTGAAGGGATCCAGGAAGGCCGTCTCCAGCACCGGGCGCATCACCATGTCGCTCTCTTCGATGCCCCGAAACCCAGGGACACTCGATCCATCAAACGCGACCCCTCGTTCCAAGACCTCTTCGTCGATCTCGGCCGCGGGCACGGTGACGTGATGCTGGCGGCCTGGGACGTCCACAATGCGAAAATCAACCATCTGAACCTCGTGTTGCTTCATGAGTTCGAGAATATCGCGCGGCGTCAAGTTCGATTCCTCCCACTGTGCAGCGCTGAACTGCGCTCATTATAGGAGTCGTTTCGAACCAACGTCAATGCTTTATGTGAGAATACCTTACATAAGGCGAGAATTTGTCGCACGCCGTCGCGGCGTGTAGGATGGCCTCGGCGTGTGTCGCTTTTTGAGGTTTTTTTGAGATTCGACAAAGTATAGTCGTATATCGGGCTCATTTTTGGCTAACCATTCTGGCAACCGTGGACAAGCATCTTGCAGTCGCGGGTTATGGGGGAATTCCGAGATGAAACCGACCGCAATCATCCTGGCGGCTGGCGTGTCGCGCCGCATGCGCCCACTGACCGACGATCGACCCAAATGCCTGTTGCCGGTGGGGCCGAAGGCGGTCATCGACTGGCAGTTTGAAGCGCTGGGCAAAAACGGCGTCCACGACGTCATCATCGTCGTGGGTTATCGGAAAGAGATGGTTCAGGACTACGTCCGGACGCAGTATCCTTCCTTCAATGTGCGATTCATCGAAAATCCGGCGTATGAGTCGACCAACACGCTGTTCTCGCTCAGCCATGCGTTGCGCGACTGGCGCGGCGATTTCTTTTATATGAACGCGGACGTGGTCTACGACGCCCGCATCCTGGAGCGCCTCGTCCCGGGACAAGAGGGCGGCTATCTGGCTGTCGACAAGAAACAGTGCCGAGACGAAGAGGTCAAGGTGGAGGTTCGGTCGGGCCAGATCGTCGCCATCGGGAAGCACCTGGACCCCGCGGTGTGCGAAGGCGAATTTATCGGCGTGGCGAAATTCGCGGGTCAATTCGCCGAGCGGTTCCGCCAAAGGGTGCTCGATCTCGCCGTGGAAGGCAACGAGATGCAGTTCTTTGAGTACGCCCTGGATCATTTGGAGGATAAATCGGGCTTGGTCGCTGTGGACGTCACGGGCCTGCCTTGCGTCGAGATCGATTTTCCCGAGGACTACCAGTACGCCGTGGAAAGCGTGGTGCCTCGGCTCCTCGCCGCGCAAGGGGCGGAGCGCGATGTCTGAGCTCAAGCGCATCGACGCATGTGCGAAGCGTCCCATCGATATCTGGACGAATTACTTGTTTTATCCGCTCTCAATCCGGCTCGTCTACCTGTTGCGCAACACGCCCGTGACGCCCAATCAGATCACGCTGTTCTCGCTTTTTCTGTGCCTGCTTGGGTGTGTGGGATTTTCGACGGGCATCCGGGGCGACGTGATCGCTGGGCTCGTGTTGGTCGAAATCTCCTACGTCTTCGATTGCGCGGACGGTCAGTTGGCGCGATATCGCCAGCAATTTTCCGCCATCGGCGGTTGGTTGGATCAGGTCGCGGATCGCATCAAGGAGTTCGCCATCTACTTCAGCCTCGCGTACGGTTACACGCGCTGGCACCCAAACGCCACAGGCCTGTGGGCGTGGGCGATGACGGCGCTCTTTGCCCTGTATTTGCTCGAGTACTACGGGCAGATCCGGTTCAAGCCTCGGCAGATGGCGTCCGCGGGCGCTGACGCGGGCTCCAACGATACGGCGTTTCGACGAGCCCAGCGGTGGCGGAGCTTGGTTCCTTTCCGCGGCTTCATTATCGGGGAGCAGTATTTTGCTCTCCTCGTCTTTGTGGCGTTCAACGCGATCGCGGCCTTGTTTCACTTTGTCGCGATCCTGGGTCTTGCGATGTGCGCCTATCGGCCGGCGGTGCAGTTGTACAAGTGGTCTCGAGGGATCCAATAGGTCTGTCCAGCACATCAGCTGTCCCATCTTCGACGCAGGAGCCTGCTCAGCGCTCCCGCGTCTTTTTTCTCTTTCTCGAGTTCGGCAACAAAGTGAAACCGCGCCGAGCAGGCGGGCGAATGTCGCGCACCGCGCGGCCGAGTAGGATGGCGGAGAGGAGCATGGGTGTCATTCCGCATCACGGAACACAGGGCTGGGCCGGGTCGAAGCTTCGCGTTAGACTGGATTTGGAAGGTTTCATCCGAATCCAATTCGTGGAACGCGAGGTGGAGACTCATGCGGACACAGGTGGGGATCCTTGGGGCCGGCCCTGCGGGTCTCATGCTGTCACTGTTGCTGGCGCAGCGCGGCGTGGAGTCGGTGGTGCTTGAGGCGCGCTCGCGCCAGGCCATCGAGCAAACGATTCGAGCGGGCGTGTTGGAACAGGGCACGGCCGATCTCATGCGCGAACTGGGCGTGCATCGCCGCATGGAGAAACTCGGTGAGGAGCACGAGGGAATCGAATTCCGCTTCCGAGGCCGAGGGCGCCGAATCCCGCTCAAGGAGTTGACCGGCAAGTGCGTCACGCTCTACGCGCAGCACGAGGTGATCAAGGATCTCGTCGCGGCCCGTCTAGCGCAGGGAGGAGAGATCCTCTTTTCCGTACAGGACGTGTCTCTCGAAGCCATCGACACCGAGCGGCCGCGCATCCGCTTCCGGCGGGATCCCGATGCGCCGTTTGAACTGCTGGAGTGCGACTTCATCGCCGGGTGTGACGGATTTCACGGGCCCAGTCGTGCGGCCATTCCTGAAAGCGCTCGCCAAGAGTTTGTGAAAACGTATCCCATGGGATGGCTCGGCATCCTGACCCAGGCGCCTCCATCGAGCCGGGAGCTCATTTACAGCAACAGCGACCGGGGTTTTGCACTGGTCAGCACGCGGTCCCCGGAGATCCAGCGCATGTACCTGCAGGTGGACGCGGACGACGACATCCGCAACTGGTCGGACGACCGCATCTGGGAGGAGTTGCGCCTGCGGCTCGCCACGGAGGACGGGTGGGAGCCCATCGAAGGCCCCATCCTGCAGAAGTCCATCGTGCAGATGCGGAGCTTTGTCTGCGCGCCCATGCAGTACGGGCGCCTGTACTTGACGGGCGACGCCGCTCACATCGTGCCGCCGACGGGTGCCAAGGGGTTGAATCTCGCGGTGTCCGACGCGCGCGTCCTCGCGGAGGCCATCGCGCGCTACTATCGAGACGGATCGGACCATCTGTTACAGCGGTATTCCGCGATCTGTCTCCGGCGCGTGTGGAAAGCGGAGCGATTTTCGTATTTCATGACGCAGATGCTGCACCGTTTCTCCGAGCACTCGCCGTTTGAACGAGAGATTCAGTTGGCGGAATTGGATTACATCACGTCCTCCCGGCACGGGCTCGCGACCATCGCCGAGAATTACGTCGGCCTGCCTATCGAGTGGGACACCTGAAGGCGCGTGCGCGACGGTAGCCGCTCATAGTAGCCGAGGCGGTTCGAGATCTCCTTGCTGATGGAGATGAGGGTCTTGGCGAGCGACTTCATCTTCTCGTCCGTGAATCGAGCGGCGGGTCCCACAGCGGTCACGGCGCCCATCACGCGCCGCGTGTAATCGCGGACCGGTGCCGCGACGCTGTTGACGCCCGGGCGGAGTTCGCCGACGCTCGTCGCGTATCCTGCCTCGCGGATCTGCGCGAGGACGGTTCGGAGGCGGTTCGGATCCGTGATGGTGTTGGGCGTGAAGGGCTGAAGGCCGCGCCGAATGACCTCTTCGATCATCGATTCGTCTTGGTAGGCGAGAATGACCTTGCCGGAACTCGTGCAGTAGAGCGGGTTGCGGCGGCCGACGTGGGTCGCAATTTGCACGGGGTGCTTGCACTCGAGCTTGCTGACGTAGACGGTGCAGAAGTCCTCCAACACCGCAAGGTGCACGGTCTCGTCGAAGCGATGCACGAACTCCTCCAGGAGATGCTGACCTTCCCGGCAGATCTCGAGGTTGGACATGATGATGCCGCCGAGGCTCAGCACGGAAAGGCCGAGTCGATACCGGTGCGTCTCCTCATCCCGGTGCACAAACCCCTCTTCGGCGAGGGTCGCCATGATTCGGTGCACGGTGCTTTTGGAGAGGCCGAGTTTGCGCGAAATCTCCGTGATGCCGAGCTCGGGTTCGTCTTGGGAAAAGCAGCGGAGAGCCTGCAGCGCGTGGCGGAGTGACGAGAGCGTGCGCGCATCCGACTGCCTCGGCATGGGCCATCCCTCCCCTGTGGAAGTGAAAGCGCTTCTAGGAATGGTGTATCACGTTCCGCATAGAGAAACAAGAGCGTACAGCGAGCGCTTTCAGCGTGCTACCATGGGTGCAGCAGTCGGAGGAGCCTTCCGCCGCGGAGGGGGATGCACGCAACGGTTCCATTCGGGGAGGGATTGAAATGAGTCTGGAATTGGCCATGATCACGCCGCACACGCCGAGGATCTGCCATCGGGATCGGGTTCCGGAATTTCAGAAGCCGATGGTCGAGGCGATGTTGAAGTGCGCGGACGTGATCGACCAGATCCGGCCTGACGTGGTGGTGATCATCTCGTGCCACTGGATGTCCAGCTTCATGCACTACGTGGACGTCACGCCGCGGCACAAAGGCATTTTGACGGCCGTGGAGTGCCCGGATCTGATCAGCGACGTGCCGTATGACCACCCGGGTCATCCGGAGCTCGGCAGGCGACTGGTGGAGGCGGGGCAGCGAAACGGTCTTCAGGTCGTCGCGGTGGACGATCCGACCTACGTGTGGGACTACGGCACCGTGGTTCCGCTTCGGTACTTGCTCAAGCGGCCCACGCCTGTGGTGGCTCTGTCCGTGTGTTGGGCCGCGTCGCTCGAGGAGTCGATGCGCTGGGGCGAAGTGATGGGGGACGTGTTTCTCGAGTCGCCGGAGCGGGTGGTGTTCTTGGCGAGCGGGGCGCTCGCGCACAACCTGGGGCGCGGGCCGGAGAAATGGCCGAACCTCACGGAACAGGCGCTGGATCGCGAATTTTGCCAATATCTCGTCAAGGGCGACAAGGCGTCGGCCGTGAGCATGCTGCCGTCGTACGTGCGGGCGGCGGGCGTGGAGTCCGGCGGCCGCCACGTGGCGGTGTTGCTCGGCGTGTTGCGGAAGCAGTTCGAGGGAGAGTTGCACGGTTACGGTCCCTCGTCGGGTTCCGGGAACCCCGTGCTGACGATCAGATATCGCGATGCAAGTTGAGTCTTACGACGAATTGTTCGAGATGGGCGAGGGATGACGATGGAACGAGTGCTTCACTTTATCGATGGCGCATTTGTGCCGTCCGAGGACGGGCGGACGTTCGACAACCTCAATCCGGCGACGGGCGAGCGGATTGGCACGGTGGCCGAGGGAGGGCGCGCCGAGATCGACAAGGCGGTGCGCGCGGCGCGGCGGGCGTTTCGGACATGGAGCCGGACGACTGCACAGGAGCGCGCCGCGATTCTGCACCGCATCGCCAACTTGATCGAGGAAAACCTGGAGGAACTGGCCCTTCTCGAGACGACGGATACGGGCAAACCTCTGTCGCTCGCGAAGAGCCTCGATATTCCGCGTTCCGCCTATAACTTTCGCTTCTTTGCCGACTTCGTGAAGGGACTTTCGACCGAGACGTTCGAGATGGAGGGCGTGGCGCTGAACTACGCGCTCAGGCGCCCGGTCGGGGTCGCGGGCCTCATCTCGCCGTGGAATCTCCCGCTCTTCTTGCTGACGTGGAAAGTCGCGCCTTGCCTCGCGGCCGGCAACACGTGCGTCATCAAGCCTGCGGAACTCACGCCGACGACCGCCACCAAGCTCGCGGAGATCTGCAAGCAGGCGGGCGTGCCGGACGGCGTGGTGAACGTGGTGCACGGGTTCGGGCCCGATGCGGCGGGGCAATTCCTCACCGAGCACGAGGACGTGGACCTGATTTCGCTCACGGGCGAGACGACGACGGGCAAGGCGGTCATGCGATCGGCGGCGAGCACGCTGAAGCGCCTCTCGTTCGAGCTCGGCGGCAAGAACCCCAACATTGTGTTTGCGGACTGCGACTTTGAGGACGCCATCGCGACCACCGTGCGCTCGAGCTTCGTCAACCAGGGCGAGGTGTGCCTCTGTGGATCGCGCATCTACGTCGAGCGCCCGCTGTATGACCGGTTCGTCGAGGCGCTCGTCGATCGCGCCCGGAAGCTTAGGGTCGGCGATCCGCTCGATCCGCAGACCGACGTTGGCAGCCTCATCTCCGAGGAACACCTGGAGCGCGTGCATGGCTTTGTCCGGCGCGCCGTGGAGCAGGGCGGCCGGGTGCTCGTCGGCGGCAAGCGCCCCGAACACCTGAAGAGGGGCGCCTTCTACGAGCCCACGGTGATCGTCGACGTGGACGAGACGTGCGAGATCACGCGGCAGGAGGTGTTCGGCCCGGTCGTGACGGTGCAGCCGTTCGACACGGAGGAAGAGGTCATTCGCCTCGCGAACGACACGCACTACGGCCTGTCCGCCACGCTGTGGACGTCGAATCTGAAGCGCGCGCACCGGGTCGCGGGCGAGCTCGAGGCGGGCGTCATCTGGGTGAACACCTGGTTCCTCCGCGATCTGCGGACCCCGTTTGGCGGCATGAAGCAGAGCGGTATCGGGCGCGAAGGCGGCGTGCACAGCTTCGAATTCTTCACCGAGTTGAAAAACGTCTGCATCAAGCTGTGATCGGAGTGGATGAGATGAGCGAACGGCTGGAATCCCTGGCGGAGGCACTGTGGCGCGCGGAGCGCGAGCAGTCGCCCATTCCGCCCTTGACGGACGAACACCCCGACCTGTCGGTGCAGGACGCCTACCGCATCCAGCTTGTGAATGTGAAGCGGCGCATGGCGTCGGGCGATCGCGTCGTGGGGCACAAGATCGGCCTCACCAGCAAGCCGATGCAGATCCAGCTCGGCGTGGACCAGCCCGACTTCGGACACCTGTTTCAGTCGATGTGGTTTGAGAGCGGCTCGACCGTCGATTTCCCGCTGATTCAACCCAAGGTCGAGCCGGAGATCGCGTTCATTCTCGCGGAGGATCTCGTCGGACCGGGCGTGGACCTGCATCAGGTTCTGGCGGCGACTCGGACGGTGGTGCCCGCCATCGAGGTGATTGACAGCCGGATCGCCGACTGGCGCATCCGGCTGGTGGACACCGTGGCCGACAACGCGTCCGCCGGTTGCTTTGTCTTGGGGAATCTACCCACCGCCATCTCCGGCGTCGACCTGGAGACGGTGGGCGGGGTGCTGAAGCTGAACGGAGAAGTCGTGCAGACGGGAGCGGGTGCCGCGGTGATGGGGCATCCGGCGAAGGCCGTGGCCTGGCTCGCCAACACCCTGACCGAACTCGGCACGCCCCTTCGCGCCGGACACGTCGTGTTGTCCGGCGCCGTCAGCGCCGCCGTGCCCATTCAGCCTGGCGATCGCGTCCAGCTGTCCTTTGGGCCGCTAGGCGGCGTGGAGTTCGTGTGGGCGAAAGGAGAGGGTTCGGATTGAAGAAGCTCAGTGCCGCGATCGTCGGGTCCGGAAACATCGGGACGGATCTCATGATCAAGCTGAAGCGAAGCCCGTGGATTGAACCGCGCTGGATGATCGGCATCGACCCGGAATCGGATGGCCTTCGGCGCGCGCGCGAGATGGGGCTTGAGACGTCGGCCGACGGACTCAAGGCGGTCCTCGAACAAGGGGTGCGCCCGGACATCGTCTTTGACGCGACGAGCGCGAAGGCGCACGTGCGCCATGCCAAACTGCTTCGCGAAGCAGGCATCCAGGCGGTCGACTTGACGCCGGCAGCGCGCGGGCCGTACGTCATCGCGGCGGTCAACCTGGAGGAGCACCTCGACTCGCCGAACGTTAACATGGTCACCTGCGGCGGCCAGGCCACCGTGCCGATGGTGTACGCCGTCAGCCGGGTGGTCGGGGTGCGTTACGCGGAGATTGTCGCCACCATCGCCAGCAAGAGCGCGGGCCCCGGCACGCGGGCGAACATCGACGAGTTCACCCAGACGACGGCGCGCGCGCTGGAGGCCATCGGAGGCGCAAAGCGAGGGAAGGCCATCATCATCCTCAACCCGGCGGAACCCCCCATCCTCATGCGCGACACCATCTACTGCTTGATGGAAGACGCGAGCCCGACCACCCAGGCGAAGGTGCTCGAGTCCATCGAACAGATGGTGCGCCACGTGCAGACATTCGTCCCTGGGTATCGGTTGAACCGCGAGCCCATCTTCCAGGACGATCTCGTCAGCATCTCCATCGAGGTCGAGGGCCTCGGCGATTACCTGCCGGTGTACGCGGGGAACCTCGACATCATGACCGCGGCGGCAGTGAAGTTTGGCGAAGAGTACGCGCGTCACAAGATGCAGGTGGCGTCGGCGGAAGAAGCGAGGTGAGGCGCGGTGTCGTATCGGTACAAGATTGAGGTCACGGACGTCACGCTGCGCGACGGCATGCACGCCGTGAGGCATCAGTTCAGCGTCGAAGACGCAAAGGCCATCGCGAGCGCGCTGGACAGGACGGGCGTGGCCAAGATCGAGGCGTCCCACGGCGACGGACTCGGCGGAAGCTCCATTCAGTACGGTTTTTCGAAGGAGTCGGAAGAGGACTACGTCGGTGCGGTGTGTCAAACCGTCCAACGGTCGCAGGTCGTCGCGCTGCTTTTGCCCGGCATCGGAACGCTCGAAGACCTGAAGCGCGCCGTCGGCCTCGGCATCCGCGGGGTGCGCGTCGCCACACACTCGACGGAGGCGGACATCTCGGCGGAACACATGGAAGAGGCGCGCAAGATGGGACTCGACGTGGTCGGCTTTCTCATGATGAGCCACATGACGGAGACCGAGCGGCTGGTGGAAGAGGCGAAGAAGATGGCGTCCTACGGCGCGCACTGCGTGTACATCGTCGATTCGGCGGGCGCGATGCTCATGGACGAGGTTCGCCGCAAGGTGTCCGCGCTGCGGGAGGCGCTGCCGGACGACGTCCAGGTCGGATTCCACGCGCACAACAACCTCGGCGTGGCGGTCGCCAACTCCATCGCGGCCGTGGAAGAGGGCGCATACCGGATTGACGCGAGCCTCGCGGGGCTCGGGGCAGGCGCCGGAAACACGCCGCTCGAGGTGTTTGTGGCCGCGTGCGAGAAGTACGGCATCGAGACCGGCGTGGACCTGTACGCCGCCATGGACGCGGCGGAGGACGTCGTGCGCCCGCGGATGGCGCGACCCGTCCTGACGGATCGCACGGCGCTCACGCTTGGGTACGCGGGCGTGTACTCGAGCTTTCTCTTGCACGCCGAGCGTGCGGCGAGGCAGTTTGGGGTCGACGTGCGCGACATTCTCGTGGAACTCGGCAGGCGCCGCGTGGTGGGCGGCCAGGAGGATATGATCGTCGATGTCGCGTACGAGATCGCGCACGGCAAGGAGGCGAACGCGAATGGCCCTGTCGCTTCCGTCCATCGCGGATGAGCTGTATCGCCACCAGACGACGGCCACGGAGTTGAAGAAGCTGACGCTTCGCTACGACGGGCTCACGGTGGACGACGCGTATGAGATCCAGCGCTTGACCATGCAGAAGTACATGGCGGAGGGGGCGCGGCTCGTCGGCTGGAAGATGGGGCTCACGAGCAAGGCGAAGCAGCGGTCCGTGGGCGTGGATGAACCCATTTTCGGACACCTCCTTTCCACGATGGAACTGGAGCGCCCGGTGTTGTCGATGCAGGGACTCATCCATCCGCGCGTGGAGCCGGAGATCGCGTTCGTGTTCCGCAGCCGCTTGGAGGGGCCGAATGTGACCGCGCGCGACGTGTGGCTCGCGACCGAGTGCGTCGTCCCTGCAGTCGAGGTCATCGACAGCCGGTACGAGAACTTCTCCTTCACGCTCGTGGACGTGATCGCCGACAACGCGTCGAGCGCGCGCTTCTATCTGGCGGATCAGGCGTACTCGCCGTACGCATTTCGGCTCGACGAGGTGGGGGTGGTGATGCGCCTGAACGGGGAAGTCGCGCAGACGGGCGCGGGCGCGGCGGTGCTCGGCCACCCGGTGCGGTCCGTCGTGGAACAGGTGCGCATGCTCACGCGCTTCGGCGCGGCCATCGAGCCCGGCATGGTGGTCCTGACGGGCGGCATCACGGAGGCCATCTACGTGCACCCGGGCGATCGCGTCGAGATCGCCTTCGCGGGCATGGGCGCAATCGAACTGGACGTCATCGAGTGAGGAGGGGTCAAGGTGCCGCTGGTCCAGGTCACCATGGTGGAAGGGCGCTCACCCGAGCAGAAGCGGGCGCTTATGGAGAAGCTGACCGACGCGGTGGTGGAGACGCTCGGCGCCAAGCGGGAGACGGTGCGGGTCATCCTCTACGAGGTGCCGAAAGCGCATTGGGGCGTTGGCGGCGTGTCGAAGGCGGAGCAGGACGCGGCCCGGGGTGAAAGCCCGTGACCGAGCCGAATCGAGCGGCGGACGTGCACACGCACTTCCTGCCGGCCGAAGTGCTTGCGTTCCTCCAGCGAGAGCCTCGCATTCAGGCGACCCTCGAGCGGCGCGCGCCGGACAAGGAGCCGTTTCTCACGGTGGAGGGCCGTTGGTCGTTTGAGCTGAAGCGCACGTTCGTCGACTTCGAGGCGTTCGCCGGCGCATATCGGCGCGCCGGGATCGGCCTGGCGCTCGTGTCGCCCCTGCCGCAGCTGTTCGTGTATCACCTGCCGGCCGAGATCGGCGCGCAGGTGGCCGAGGTGTACAACGACGCCCTGCGAGATTTGCTGGCGCCGCACCGCGAGAGGTTTCGCCCGCTCGCCACGCTGCCGCTCGCGGATCCTGTAGCCGCCGCGCGGGAGCTGGAGCGCCGGATGGACGAGGGATTCGTCGGGGCCATCGTGGGCCCAGGCGTCGGGGAGGCGCTCATCGGCGACGAGGCCTTTTGGCCCGTGTGGGAGGTCGCCGACGCGCGCCGGGCGGTGCTGTTTCTGCATCCTTTGCTGCACGCCGATCCGCGGGCGGCCCGCCTCATGCTGCCCAACCTGGTCGGCGTGCCCTGGGAGACGACGCTCGCGGCGTCGCACCTCGTCCTGTCTGGCCTTCTCGACCGGTATCCCGGCGCGCGCGTGCTATTGGCGCACGGGGGTGGCTTTCTGCCGTATCAAATTGGGCGCATCGAACAGGGGTACGATGTGTGGCCGCAGGTGAGAGGGCGGCTGCAGGACAGGCCGACGGCGTATCTTCGGCGCATGTTCTACGACAACGTGCTGTGGTCCGACGCTGCGCTTCAGTGTTTGATCGACGTGGTCGGCGCCGGTCGCGTCCTCGCGGGATCGGACTTTCCGTTTGACCTGTCCGCCTGGCCACCGCGGCCGGGGGCCGACGTGTCGGTCCTCGTGGGCAATGGCGAACGCAAAGGCCGCTCGTCTTGAGCGCAGGGCTCTGCCGCCCTGCGCGCCTTGCCTCGCTCGGGCGCCATCGCACGAAAACGTTGACATTCGACAGGCGGTGCGTCATGATATGATTGTCACCTAAATTGTCATACAATCTTGTTGTCGAATGATCCGGCCGATCTCGGCCGGCGGCGAGAGGGGGAATCCACCATGAGCACCGAGCCCGTGTATGACATCGCGCACCTTGGGCATGTCGAGCTGTTCACGCCTGCCATCGACGAGAGCTATGGGTTTTTTCGCGATATCCTAGGCATGGAGGAGGTGGGGCGCGAGGCGGGCTCCATCTACCTGCGGTGCATGGGCGACTACGAGATGTACTCGCTCATCCTGACTGAGTCCGACCGAGCGGGCGTCGGCCATACGGCGCTTCGCACGACGAGCGAGCAGGCGCTTTCACGCCGAGTCCGAGCGCTGACGGAGGCCGGCGTCGACGGGGAATGGGTCGATGAAAGCTTCGGACATGGACCCGCCTACCAGTTTCGCGGGCCGGATGGGCATTTGTACGAACTGTACTACGAGACGAGCTATTACCATCCGCCGGAACACCTGCGCCCCTTCCTGAAGAATCAGCCGCAGAAGTTCACGGGCCGGGGCGTGGGGGTGAAGACGCTCGATCACATCAACTTTTTGTCGTCGGATGCGGAGCGCGACGGCGACTTCGTGGAGTCGGTCCTCGGGCTCAAACTCACAGAACAGATCCGGCTGGACAACGGCAAGAGGCCGGGGGGTTGGTATCGCGCCATGAACAAGTCGTACGACGTCGTGTACACCTTGGACGCGACAGGGGCCCGAGGTCGCCTGCACCACATCGCCTTTCGCGTCGACACGAACGAGAGCATTTGGCGAGCCGCGGACCTGTTTGTCGATCACGGCGTGTTCATCGAATTTGCACCCAGCAAGCACGCCATCAACCAGACCTACTTCGTGTACGTGTATGAGCCCGGCGGCAATCGCATCGAGGTGTGCGCGGGCGGCTACCTCGTGCTCGCACCGGACTGGCAGCCCATCACCTGGACGGAGGCCGAGCGCGCTCGCGGCCAAGCGTGGGGCAACAAGACGGTGGAAAGCTTTCACCACTATGGCACGCCTGTGGTATAACTGTTCCAGATGACAAGTCGACCGGAGGCGTTGCCCACGTGGAAGTCCCAAGTCAGGGTTATACCGAAGAGGAGTGTTACAGGCGCCTGCGCGACGCCATCATCGACGGTACGCTGATGCCGTCTCAGCGGCTCGTGGAAATGGATCTCGCGCGCTGGCTGGGCGCGAGCCGAGCTACCATTCGCACTGTCCTCGCCCGCCTGGAACAGGAGGGCTTGGTGGAACGCGAGCGGTACCGCGGTGCCCGCGTTCGCCACGTCTCCCACGAGGAAGCGGTGGAGATCCTGGAGGTCCGCATGGCGCTCGAATGCCTGATCGCGCGGTACGCTGCGCTCCGGGCGACGGACGAAGACGTGCGGCGGCTGGAAGACATCATCTCCTGGATGCGGCGCCAGTACGAGGGGAACGACTTGCTCTCGTACTCCGACGGCAACGCGAGACTCCATCGGACCATCGCCGAGATCTCTCGGCACAACACCGCCAAGCGATTGCTCGACACGCTCAATTCTCAAAGCGTTCGATACCAGTACCGCACCATCTTGGCGCCGAATCGATCGGCTGCCTCCATGCAAGAGCACGAGCGAATCGTGGACGCGATTCGCCGACGCGATCCGGACTCGGCGGAGCAGGCCATGCGCGTTCATCTAAGCCAAGTCTGCGACACGCTCCGCAGCATGCGCCAGGGATTTTAGCGCGAGGGCGGGGAGCCTCGCGCCGTTGCGCCCAACTTTGTCGTCTATTTTGTAGGACAATCATGAATTCCATTTGGAGAGAAGGGACGCGAACCCATGGCACAACGGGAGGACATCGTCTCGCTCCTCAACGGCCTGTACGACCTGCACGTGCACGTGTGGCCGGACCTCGTCGAGCGAAGCATCGACGACGTGTCGCTGGCCCGTCAATTTCGAGACCTCGGCTGGTCGGGCTTCGCCCTAAAATCTCACTACTTTCCCACGGTCGAACGAGCGAAAGTGGTGTCCGGCGTGGTGCCCGAAGTCGATGTGGTGGGCGCCGTCGTGTTGAATCACGCCGTGGGCGGGTTCAATCCGGTCGCCGTGGATATCGCCGGGCGAGCGGGGGCGCGCATCGTGTGGCTGCCCACCGTCGACGCGGCGAACGAAAGCCCCGAGAAGCAGGCGGCCCGCGGGCAATCTCATCTGCCGTTTTGGGCGCGCATCCAATCGGAGGTGCGGGCGGAAGGCATCGGGCTCGAGCCGATCTCGGTATGGGACGAACAGGGCCACTTCCGTTCCGATCTCGCCCAATGCCTTGAACGGGTTCGTCACCACCAGATGGCGCTCGCGACGGGCCATCTGGCTCGAGACGAAATTTTCGCCGTCGTGGAGCGCGCACGGGCGCTTGGGATCCAAAAGGTCATCGTGACGCACGCGCTGTTCCCTTCTGAAGCGTTGTCGATTGAAGACCAGGTGAAGCTCGCCGATCTCGGCGCCTTCATCGAACACTGCTACACCACGTTTTACACCCAGAAGTGCGACTGGGGCGTGCTCTTCGAGGCCATCCGTGCGGTGGGGCCAGAGCGCACACTCCTTTCCACGGATCTTGGTCAGACATCCAATCCGGGCGTCGTGGACGGGATTCTGGACTTCGCCACGCGCCTTCTCGACGCCGGATTTTCGCCCGATGCCCTGAGAACGATGTGGGTAGACAACCCTCGCAAATTGATAGGACGCGAGGCGTGAGATGCACGTCGCATGACATGGATTCGAGAAGTGTTGATGAAAGGAGAGGCTGTCACGTGCAGAACCAGGGAACGTTGATGGTCGTGAGCGCGCACGCCGCCGACTTCGTGTGGCGGGCTGGAGGGGCCATCGCCTTGTACAGCGAACGTGGCTGGACGGTGCGCGTCCTGTGTCTCACGTACGGCGAGCGAGGTGAGTCTGCGAGCCTGTGGAAGGAGGGCAAATCGCTCGAAGAAATCAAGCGCATTCGGCGCGAGGAAGCGGAGCGGGCTGCGGACATCCTGGGCGCCGAGATCCGCTTCTTGGATGTTGGAGATTACCCCATCGAGGTGACGCCGGCGTTGCGAGATGCGCTTGTGCAGGAGTTTCGCAAGTATCGTCCGGACGTCCTGTTGTCGCATACGTTCGTGGATCCCTACAATGCCGACCATCCGCGCACGGCCGAACTCGTCCGCGAGGCAAGGATCCTCGCGCAGGCGCACGGGTATCCGTCCGAATACCCGCCCATCGGCGCCCCGCAGCTGTACTCGTTCGAACCTCATCAGCCCGAACAGTGCCAGTTCCGAATCGATCTTCTGTTGGACATCACGCCGGTCTTCGACAAGAAGCGACAGGCGATGGAATGCATGCAAGCCCAGGAGCATCTCTGGGCGTATTACACGGATGTCGCCAAGCGCCGCGGTGTGCAGGCGGGCCGCAATTCCGGACAACCCATCGTCTACGCAGAGGCGTATCAGCGCGTGTTTCCTTCCGTCGGAGGTGAGTTCGTGTGAGGCCGGTCATCGTCACGCACATCGAACGGCCGGAGCGCTCGCTCGTCGAACACCTGGGCCGCCATTCCGTCGCGACGCTTCACGAAGCGATGGGGCGCGACGGGCTGATGTTGCCCTACATGCGGCCCATCTACCGAGGCGCGCGCGCGTTTGGCACCGCCGTCACGGTCCTGTGCCAGCCCGGGGACAACCTGATGATTCACGCCAGCGTCGAGGTGTGCCAACCAGGGGACGTCTTGGTCGTCACAACCACCTCGCCGTCGACCGACGGGATGTTCGGTGAACTCCTCGCGACCTCGCTCATGGCGCGCGGCGTGGCGGGGCTAGTGATCGAAGCGGGAGTGCGCGACGTGGCGGAACTCGAGAAGATGGGCTTTCCGGTCTGGTCTCGCGCCATCTCGGCTCGGGGCACCGTCAAAGCGACCCCGGGGTCCGTGAACGTGCCCATCGTGTGCGCGGGAATCTGCGTTCGGCCGGGCGACGTGATCGTCGCTGATATGGACGGCGTGGTCTGCGTGCCGCAGGAGCGCGCGTTGGAGGTTGCGACACGGGCCGACGCGCGCGTCGAAAAGGAAGAATCGACCCGGGCCCGTCTCGCCGCTGGGGAACTTGGCATCGACGTGTACGGACTGCGGGACAAGCTGCGGGAGCTCGGTGTGGCATGGGTTTGAGCTGTGGTGCCGGAACAGGGTGGGGGGGAGCGGCATGAAACTGGGGTTCATCGGATTCGGCGAAGCCGCGAGCGCCATCGCGTCAGGACTTCGGCAGGCGGGCGCCATCGACATGGCGGCGTACGACGCGGCTTCTGCCGAGTCCTGGAGGCCGCGGGCGGAGGAGCTTGGTGTCTCGTGCAAGGCGTCGGTGGCGGAGGTGGCGGGCGAATGTGATGTCATCTTCTCCTTGGTCACGGCGCAAGCCGCACTCGAGGTGGCGCAGCAAGCCGGTCCGCATCTGTGCGAGGGGGCGCTGTATGCCGACTTCACCTCGTGCTCGCCAGCCGTCAAGCGCGCCATCGGAGACGTCATCTCCCGGCACCGTCCGTCGGCTCAATACGCCGCCGTCGCGGTGATGTCGGCGGTGAAGCCGCACGGCCATCGGGTGCCCCTTGTCGTGGATGGCGACGGCGCGCGCAGGTTCCAGGCGGCGTTTACGCTGTACGGCTGCCGGATCGAGGTGTTGGACGGCGAGGTGGGCGGGGCCGCCCTTCTCAAGATGTGCCGCTCCGCGGTGCTGAAGGGCCTGGAGGCGCTGTTTCTCGAAGCCTTGGCCGCCGCTGAGAAGATGGGACTGGCCGATCGCGTCCTCGCCTCGCTCGACGCCTCGTTCCCAGAACATCACCTTCGAGATCTGGCCCTGTACCTTGTCGAGCGAAACCTGGAACACGCAGACCGGCGAGCGCACGAACTCGGCGAGGTCGCGGCGACGCTCTGCTCCGTCGGCGTGGAGCCGCTGGTGGCCGAAGCCGGCTATCGGCGGCTGACGCGTGTGGCCCAGGTTCGTGCTGCCCTGAAGCAGCGCCCGGGAGATGTCCGAGCGTGGCTCAGGTCACTGGCCAACGCGGAGGACGCGTGAAAGGGAGCCCGCGACTTTCCAATTCGAACGGTGAGAAAAAGAAGGCCGCCCGCGTGGCGGCCTTTCGAGTTGGGAACGTGTGGAGAGGATGAAGCATCAACACCGACCTCGGACAGGTCACACCGTCTGCGCGAGCCGCAGTTCGAGCGGCCGATAATGCGTGGCGTTGACATGGCGGACCGTGCCCGTGCGAACCCGCATCACGACAGAGTGCGTATGCAGGTAGTCGCCTTCGCGACGCACGCCCTCGAGCCAATCCCCATCGGTGATGCCCGTCGCTGCGAAGATGGCATCGTCATCGCCGGCGAGATCGGACAGCGTCAGGGTCTTGGCGACGTCGAGGCCGAGTTGCTGGCAGCGCTCGCGCTGCTCGGGAGTCTGCGGCATCAATCGGCCTTGGAAGTCGCCGCCCAGGCAGCGCAGAGCGACCGCCGCGAGGACGCCTTCGGGCGCGCCACCCGAGCCGATGTACAGATCTGTGCCGCCGCGAGGCAGCGCCGTGGCGATAGAGCCCAGCACGTCGCCCGCGTTCAGCAGCTTGATCCGCACACCCAAGCGCCGAGCCACTTCGAGGTGGGCTTTGTGGCGATCGCGCTCGAGCATGGCCACGGACAGCTCCGACAGAGGTTTGCCGAGCGCTTCGGCGGCCTTCCGCAGCGTGGTCTCCAGCGGATCGTCGAGGGACAGGATGCCGCGCAGGCGAGGGCCGCACGCGAGCTTCTCCATGTACATGTCCGGGGCCTTCAACAGATGTCCTCGTGGGGCGATGGCCGCGACCGAAAGGGCGTTCGGCAGCATTTTGGCGACCATGGACGTGCCTTCGATGGGATCGACGGCCACATCCACGCGCGGCCCGCGTCCTGTCCCGACCTCTTCCCCTTGAGCGAGCATGGGCGCTTCGTCCATCTCGCCCTCGCCAATGACCACGACGCCGCGGATGTTGACGGTGCGGAACATGTTGCGCATCGCCTCCGTGGCAGCACCGTCCGCGCCGTCCGCATCACCCCGGCCGACCCACCTGCTGGCGGCAAGCGCGGCCGCCTCTGTGACGCGAACGAGTTCGAGAGCGAGCTCTCGATCCATCGGCGATCCCTCCTTGGTAACTCCGTTGGCTGCGATCGGCTTCCATCGCGCGGTGTTCATGACTGCGCGGCGACCCGTCGATTGGTACGCGCAGACTCACCTTCAACAGAATTATGACATCACAATCTCGGTTTCGTCAATGCGTTCACGAAAATTGTTGCGTCATAATTCGTTCTGTGGTATGAACGAAGTACAGGGAATTCGAATTGTGATGTGTCACATGGCGAGCTCGCGGCAAGCGCACGGCGACCCATGTGCAAGCGCTTCGCCGGATGGGCGACACGAAGGCCGCGACAAGGGGGATGCAAGATGGCGCAGGTGCAGGATGTACAGCGCGATCAGGCGCTCACGACCCGGTGGGTCTATTCCTTTGATCAAGCAGATCCGAAAAACCGAAGCCTTTTGGGCGGCAAAGGCGCCAACTTGGCGCAGATGGTTCAATGGGGGTTTCCCGTCCCGCCTGGCTTTACCATCACGACGGAGGCTTGCAACGAATATTGGGCGCGGGGCGGCAAGTTTCCCGAAGGGCTGCTGGACGAGGTGGCGCTCGCCATCCTGCGGCTCGAGCGCACGGCCGGGAAGCGATTCGGCGACGCGTTTCAGCCGCTCCTTGTTTCCGTGCGCTCCGGCGCGCCCGTGTCGATGCCGGGCATGATGGACACCATTTTGAATCTGGGCCTCAATGATCTGACGGTGCGGGCGCTGGCGAATCAGTCGCAGGATCCCGCGTTCGCCTACGACTCGTACCGCCGCCTGATTCAAATGTTCGCAAACGTGGTGTTCAACGTATCGCTGGAGCCGTTCGAACACGCGCTTAGGGCGGCGAAGGCCAAGCACGGCGTTGAGCGCGATCGCGACCTTCCGGCCGACGCGTGGAAGGATCTCGTGGCGACGTACCTGAAACTGTTTGCAGAACACGTCGGACAGCCGTTCCCGCAGGACGTGAACGTGCAATTGGAACTCGCCATCGAGGCCGTGTTCCGCTCGTGGAACAGCCCGCGGGCCATCGTCTATCGCAAGGCTCACGGTATCCCTGAGACCCTCGGCACAGCGGTCAACGTTCAGGCCATGGTGTTTGGCAACATGGGCGACGACAGCGGCACGGGCGTGATCTTCACGCGCCATCCGTCGACGGGCGAGCCCGTCTTGTTCGGCGAGTTCTTGGCCAACGCTCAGGGCGAGGACGTGGTCGCGGGCATTCGCACGCCTCAACCCATTGCCGATCTCGCCCACACCATGCCGCACGTGTACGAGTCGCTTGTGGCCCTCGCGAAACAGTTGGAGACGCGCTTCCGGGACATGCAGGACGTCGAGTTCACGGTGGAGCGGGGCAAGCTGTTCGTGCTGCAGACGCGGAGCGGGAAGCGCACGGCGCAGGCGGCCGTCCGCATCGCCATCGACATGCTGCATGAAGGCCTGATTCAGCCGGAAGAGGCGCTCCTGCGCGTCGACGCCCAGCATCTGCGCCAGCTTTTGCACCGGCGGCTGCAGGGAACGGATGCACTGCAGGTGTTCGCCAAGGGGCTTCCGGCGTCTCCAGGCGCGAGCGTGGGCCGAATTGTGTTGGATGCGGACACGGCGGTGGAGTGGGCGCAGCGCGGCGAGAAGGTCGTCCTCGTGAGGCCTGAGACGACGCCCGAGGACATCCACGGCGTGCTGGCCGCGGAAGGCGTTGTGACGACGCACGGTGGGATGACGAGCCACGCGGCGGTTGTGGCCCGCGGAATTGGCAAGCCGGCGGTCTGCGGCTGTGACGGCGTGCACATCGACTTCGAGGCGCGTCAGGTCGAATCGAACGGCGTCGTGCTGAAGGAAGGTGACGTCATCTCGGTGGACGGCGGAACCGGGACGGTGTATGTCGGAGAGGCGCAGATGGAAGAAGCGAAAATGGCGGACGAGCTGAAGGAGTTGCTGTCCATCGCGGACCAAGTGCGGCGCCTCAAGGTCCGCGCCAACGCGGACACGCCGGAAGACGCGCGGCGCGCGCGAGAGTTCGGCGCTGAGGGCATTGGCCTGTGCCGCACGGAACACATGTTCCTGTCGCCGGATCGGGTGCCGCTCGTGCAGCGCATGATTTTGGCGACCACGTCGGCTGAGCGACAGGCGGCCCTGTCGAAACTGCTGCCGCTCCAGGTCTCGGATTTCACCGCCATCTTCGAAGCGATGGACGGCCTGCCGGTGACCATACGTCTGCTGGATCCGCCGCTGCACGAGTTCCTGCCGCGCGAAGAGGAGCTGGCCGAACGCCTCGAGGAGCTTCGCGCGCAGGGCGCGTCCGAGGACGAGATCGCCGAGACGGAACAGTTGCTCCGGCAAGCCCGATACCTGCGGGAGGCCAACCCCATGATGGGTCTCCGAGGTTCTCGGTTGGGCATCGTGTACCCTGAGATCTACGATATGCAGATGGAGGCCATCATCACGGCCGCGGCGCAGGCGAAACGCCGAGGCATCGCCGTCGACCTGGAAGTGATGTTGCCGCTCATCGGCTCTCCGAAGGAACTTCGCGTTTTGCGCGAGCGCATGGAGGAGATCGCTAAGCGGACGATGGAGCGCGAGGGCGTCGAGATCGAATACCGCATCGGCACGATGATCGAGGTGCCGCGCGCCGCGCTGACGGCGGACCAGATTGCGGAGGATGCGCAGTTCTTCTCCTTCGGCACCAACGACCTGACGCAGATGACGTTCGCCTTCAGCCGAGACGACGCCGAGGGGAAATTCCTCAACGTATACCTGGATCGGGAGATCTTGCCTTACAACCCGTTCGAGACGCTGGATACGGAGGGCGTCGGCAAGCTGATTCAATGGGCAGTCGAAGCGGGGCGCAAGCGCCGTCCCGATTTGAAGACCGGCGTGTGCGGCGAACACGGGGGCGATCCGGCGTCGATTGCGTTCTGCGAGGACATTGGGCTCGACTACGTCAGCTGCTCGCCCTTCCGCATCCCGGTCGCGCGGATTGCCGCGGCGCAGGCGGCCGTGCGCAAACGCATGACGGGTTGATGAGGCGACACCCAGGGGGACAAATGGAGACAAGATGAGATGCGGATGTTGATGTACAATAGAGACACACGCGATCCGATTCGCGGCCAGGCGGTCGAGTGTCCGCCTGGCCGCCTCTTGCTGGGGGAGAGGCCCATCGAACTCACACCTCGTCAGAAGGAAATTTTGCGACTCGTGCAGGCGCATCAACCCATCACCGGCGATCAGATCGCGGAAATGCTCGGCGTCAGCCGGCCCACCATTCGCTCGGATCTCTCGTTGCTCGTCATGCTGGGACAGCTGGACGCCAAACCGCGGGTGGGATATTTTCTTGCCGATCCGGCAGAGCCGGCCACGCCCGTCCCTTGGCGCGATCTGCGCGTGGGTGAGGTTCAGTCCCTCCCGGTGATCGTCCGCGAAACGACGACGGTCCACGACGCCGTGATCACCATGTTCCTGGAGGACGTGGGGGGACTCATTGTCGCGGATGAAGAGGGGCGGCTGCAGGGGGTCGTCTCTCGCAAAGATTTTCTGAAATTTACGCTGGGAAATGCCAGCGCAACCTCGCTTCCCGTGGGCATGATCATGACCCGCTACCCGCACATCGAGACGGTGACCCCGAATGATCTCGTGGTCGACGCGGCGAAGCGGATGATCGAGTACAAAGTCGATAGCCTGCCCGTCGTCCAACCCTCGAGCGAGGATGGCAAGCCGCCGATTGTGGTCGGCCGGATCACCAAGACGACGCTGGCGCGCCTGGTGGCAGAATGGGGGACCAACTGGCGATGACCGAATCGAACGTTCAGGACACGCGCACCATCTACATCTGTTCCGATTCGCTGGGAGATACGGCCGAGGCCGTGGTTCACGCGGTCATCCATCAGTTTGACATGCGGCGCGTGAAGATCGTCCGGTACGCGCAGGTGCGCACGGAGGACGAGATCCGCGAAGTGGTGGAGGCGGCCAAGCAAACGGGCGGATTCATCGCGTACACGCTCGTGCAGCCAGAATTGCGCGAGATGATGAAGATGGAGAGCATCCGGCTGGGCGTGCGCGTTGTCGACATCATGGGCCCGATGATGCAGGCCTTCATCGATACGTTTCACGATCACCCGAAGCAAAAGCCGGGCCTTCTGCACGTCTTGAACGAGGATTACTTCCGGCGCGTGGACGCCATCGAGTTCGCGGTCAAAGCGGATGACGGGCGCGATCCCCGGGCGCTCTTGCAGGCCGACGTCGTCCTCATCGGCGTCTCACGCACTTCCAAGACCCCGGTGAGCATCTTCCTCGCCCACAAGGGCCTTCGCGTGGCCAACCTGCCGCTCGTGCCCGAGGTCAGGCCTCCCGCGGAGCTGTATCAGGTGCCGCGATCGCGCATTGTGGGCCTCACGATGGGCGTCGAACAGATGATGCGGATCCGCAGCCAGCGCCTCAAGCACATGGGGCTGCCCGTGCTCGCGCAGTACGCGGATCGAAAGCGGATTGAGGAAGAGTTGCTGTACGCCGAATCGATTGTGCGCGATCTCGGCTGTCCACTCATCGACGTCACGGACCGGGCCATCGAGGAAACGGCGCAGCGGATTCTGGAACTCGTGTCGAAGGATCGGGAGAGAGAGGGGCACAGGCAGCCGTAGGACACCTTGCCCTCTCAGAATTTCAATGGAGAAATGAGAGATCTGATCTCTTCGAATCGGTTTCGGCCCGTCGCCAGGAAGGATGGAATCATGCAGCGTTCCCGAGCCGCGGGCGTTTGGGCGGCCCGCGGACTGCTCGTCTTCGTCACGCTCGTTTGGGGCGCCACGTTCACGCTGACCAAACAGGCGCTCGCCGTCTTGCCGGTGCACGCATTTCTCACCCTCCGCTTTGCTGCGGCCGCGATCGCCACGCTGGGACTTGCGATCTTGTCCCGCCGCAGGTCTTCGGCATGGAACGATGCGCGCACGTGGGCCGTCGGGGTGCTGGCGGGCATCCCGCTCGGCGCGAGCTTTCTGCTCCAGACGGAGGGCCTTCGAACCATCACGCCTGGGCTCAGCGGATTTCTGACGGGGCTGAACGTCGTCATGGTTCCCATTCTGGCGAGCGCGATGACGAAGCGGCGGCCAGGCGCCCGCACCTGGTGGGGCGTGGCCCTGGCATGCACCGGACTTCTTTTGATGTGCGCCGGCACGCCGCTCGCCGGGCGATTCCCAGGCGTCGCGGAGACGATTCTATGCGCGATGTGCATTGCCCTGCAGATTGTCGTCGTGGATAGGTGGGCGAAAGGGCTCGACGCGTTCGCCGTCGCCGCGGTGGAAGTGTGGGTCACGGCGCTCTTGACGTGGGCCGCCGCCCTTTTCGCCGGACAATGGGCGCCGCTCGCGGACGTGCGCACCTGGACGCAGCCTGTCACGTGGGCGGCCGTGCTCGTCAACGGCCTTCTCGGCACAGCGTTTGCGCTTTGGGCGCAGAATTGGGCTCAGGAGCGCCTGTCGTCCGCGCAGACGGCCATCACGTTCGCGCTTGAGCCCGTCTTCGCCGCGGCCATTGGGTGGATGGTGCTTGGCGAGGCCATGACGTGGCCCGGGATCCTCGGAGGACTTTTGATTGTCGCGAGTATGGCGGTGGCGCCGGCGTAACGGCGCGAGCCGTGATTTCTTTCTCGCTTCTCTTTTACGTCCGATAATCGATATTATGTCAAGTTATAAATCGAAGCCGGGGCGCGTCTGAGCGGACACCTGGCCCTTCCCCTTCACACCTCCACATTCGTCATGGCCGGCGGATTGAGCGCGATGGAGCCCGACGACGAGATGGCGATCTCGCTCGCGAGCTCCGGTTGCGCGAGCTGTCGGACCAATTGGTCGCCGCCTGAGGTCTGGCGGTACACAGCCGTCACGAGGCCGCCCGCGTTGACCGTGCCGTAGTAGAGCGTGTTGCCGACGACGCCGAGGAGCGCCGCATTGGACTTCACAAGCTGCCAGTCCATTTGAAACTCCGGCGTATAGCTGCTCGTCTGAGGGGTCTGATAGAGGCGAACCACGTTCCATTGGCCGCCTTGGTTGATCTCGAGGTACAGGTTGTCTCCGGTCTCGGTCATCGCGATATTCTTGATATAACCCGGCGGTACGGTGACAGGCTGAATGGTCTCCATCGTGCCCACGTGGTAGACCTCACTCGACCCGCCCGCTTCGATGAGCACGAAGATGTCGTTCGTCTCCGTGCTGTACGTCACTTTCACAATGCGCGCATCCGGAGACAGATTGGAGAACACGGGCACGCTTGCGGCTGTCTCGTCAGCCTGGAGCCCGTTCGACACGTAAAACGTGTTCAGTTCCAGGTTGCCCGGCGACCGCTCCTCCCCGACAAACACCTCGGCGTTGCCGAGCCAGTCGACGTACTGCACCGGGTACAAATCGGTCGCTTCGCTGACCTGCGTCCCCGTATCGAGCTGCACCACGTGGACGGTGTCCCAACCGCTCGAATCGGACGTGACATAGGTGGCATATTCGCCGTTCGGTGAAACGGTGACGCCCGCGTACTCGCGCTTCAGCTGAAGGAGTTCGAGCTGTGCTCGGCGATGCAAAGCCGCCTCGATCTCGCGCTGCGAGGTGGTCTGCTGGGAGACGAGCAGATGGTTGAGATGATAGAAGAACAGCGATTCACACGCAGTGCAGAGCGCGGCGAGCGCGAGAAAACGGCGCCCCACTCGCCTGCCCCTGGGTTTGAGTTCCACTTGGCTCATCGGCTTCCCTCCCCCATCCCTCAGTTCGGCATGACGACGAACGCGGTCGCTACGCTGCGCGCGCCCGTGAGGTCCACCGGCGTGTTGACCATCCGGCCGTTGTACACCATGGTCGTGGACGAACCGCCGTCCAAATCCGCGGCGATCACGGCGTGGTATTGGAGCATGATGGCCGTGATGTCGGCCATCGAAGCGCCAAGATGACCAAACTGTCCTCGCCCGTCCGTCACCACCATGATCACCTTCCCGTCGGCCGTCTGTCCGATGGCGGTGCGCGGGTTGAGTCCCTGATCCGGGACCTGCACAGGCTGCCCGTTCAGCACGAGCACGGGTCCGAAGCTGAGGGCCTGCGTGACGTGCAGCTTCTCGAGATCGGCCAGAGAGTAATCCCCAGCGATCATCTGGCCGCCGCTCGTAAATCCGATTTCTGGATACTTAGCAGTGCTGTCCGCCCCCGTGATCACGCGCCCGTCGACCATCGTGATGCCGAGCGGCAGCGCGCCGGTACCCTGCTGATTGCTGTCCGCGAACGCTCCGCCGTTGATGCCGGCCACGGCGCCCGCGTCCTGCACAAGCTGCGGAACCGTCTCACCCCGCTCGCCGATGTACTTCGTCACCGCGACCCGCACGCGCTTCGGGTTGTCCACCACGAGGATGTACGCCGTGAACGTGCTGCCGTGATAGGTATACAGATGAATGGAGTTATCCGCGTTGTTGAAGTCGCGGCTCACGATGTCCGAGATGGGCAGCGTGTCCGATACAAGGCTGCCGCTCAAGGCGTGATCCGCGATGACCGACTCGGGAAGCGTGTAGAGCGACAGCGGGCGAAGCAAATAACCGTGCCGCGTTTCGTCCAGTGTGTCGATCACGTACGTGCGAAGCGCAGGAAAGGGCCCATGAAAGACCAAGAGCGACGACGACACGAAGGCGTACAGCGCTGTGGCGACAATCACGCCCAACCATCCACGGCGCCGCTTGGGCTTCTCCTTGGCCTCCGATTCGTGAACGCGGGCGGTCCGATGAGGTCTCCGATCCAACGCTGTCCCTCCCTGCATCCTGGATTCCGGCGTAAAGACGAAGGAGAACGCGACCCCGTTCACGCCAATCCGCACGACTCTCTCGCGCCTATTGTACCGAAACGAAGCGTTCCGAGCGACTGCGGCGCTAGGATGGCGGGGCCTTCTGTGGTGGACTGGCATCGATCTCATGCGTCAGACGAGCCAACGTTTGGATCACGTGGTAGAGTCGTACCACCGTCCGCGCGATCACGTCCAACGTGCGCCAGTTGACCTCCATCGCCTCGACATGACGGCGGACGCTCCCTTGGTGCCACAGTTCACCCGACGGATCGATGACAATCTCACCCGTCCCTCTTCTCAACTCGTCCGCCAGCGAGGACAGGGCGCGATCGATCCACAGCGCGATCTCCTGTTCCTCCTTCGTCAACGGTCGTTCGGCCCTGCCTTCCCACGTGTAGGCCTCGAGCGACAGCAAGGTGTCCGAAAAACGGTGCATGCCCACCAAGATGGCCACCATGATGTGCGCGTGCAGCGGTGGCGCGACGGGTTCCGCGAGCACCTGGCGAACGGCGGCCGCTGCGTTCGTCCTCGATACGCGCACCGCCTGGCGCTCGCGCGCGAGTCTGCGCGGCGATCCTTTGCCGCCCTCTGCGAACACGCCCAAGACGCCACGAAAATAGTCTCGTTCTCGCTCCACAGCCTGCGCGAGCGCGCGGTTCACCTGCTGATGCTGCCAGGTCGGCCACATCAAGTAGATGAGGATGGCGAGCGCGCTGCCGACCAGCGTCGCCAGCATCCGATCCGCCATGGTGGGAATCGGCGCCTGTCGCTCGAAAAGGGAGAGCAAAACGACCATCAGCGCGGTCAGCGCACAGCTGAAGAGCGCGTAATTGTACGTCACCCACATGTACATGAGCGATCCGAAGACCACGATGCACGCGCTCGCAAACATCCCTGTGCGATCCGGCACGGCCACGAGCAGCAGCGTCGCGAGCAGAATGCCCCCCATCGTCCCAAGCACGCGGGCGATCCCGCGCGTGAACGTGCTCGTGAAGTCCGGACGAAGAATGATGTTGGCCGTGAGCGGCACCCAGTACGCGTGCGACCAGGGCAATGCGACCGCGAGCGTTTCGCCGATGCCGACGGCGATGGCGACGCGCAACGCGTGGCGGAAGATGGCAGAGTCCCACGTTAGGTGGCTTTGAAGTGCCTGCCAGGCCTGCTTGATCTTCGAAGCGGTTGACTCGAGCGCCTCCGGCGGCAAGGCGTGCACGCCCGGTTGGACGAGATCGTCCCTGAGGGCCATCAGGGAACGCGCCACGGCCTCGACGTGCGCCGCCGTCTCCTCCTTGCGCTCGACGCCCTGCGCCGACTGAGCGATGGCGGAGAGTTCCGCCGAAGCGCGCTCGAGGATGTACATGAGAGGTTGAGCCCGCTTGTCTCCCTGCGCGATGAGCCACACGTGGTCGCCCAGCGCGGAGAAAATGGGCGCGCACTGGCGAAGGATGTCTCCGGCGAAGACCGCGTCCCCGAGTTCCTGGGCGTAGGCCCTGCCGCGGGCGATTTCGGCGAGCGCCACCACGTACATGCGAATTTGTTCCGCGCCATCGAGCAGTCGGTAGAGGCGGAAACGGTGTCGCTTCGGCATGTACGAGTCTCGAAGCAGATCGCTCGCTTCGACGAGCGACGCGGCCAACTCGAGATCCGCCTGGCGCGAGGGGGACGCGGCGTACGCGCCGAGCTTCCGATACACTTTCGAGACAGACTGGGCCTCGGCGCTTTGAGGGCTGACGAGATCGACCGCCAACATGAGGGCCGTTTGAAGCAAACCACCGCATGCGACGAGGCACGTGCGGTACAGCGCGCCGGATACCGACTGCGGGCTTGTGGAGATGAGAATCAGGGCGTTCGTGGCGAGGAGCCCCACCTGTCCGCTCGGTTGGCTCACGCCGAGCATCATGCCTGACAGCCAGCCGCTCAGCGCGGCCACGAACACGATGAGCCACGCGCGGTGGCCCGCCAAGGCGCCGATGAACGTGGTGACGCTCATCCACGCGGTGGCAAACAGCATCGTGCGCAGGCGGCGACGCGCGGTTCCCGCATTGCCCGCGAATCCGGCGACCAGCGCGCCGACGGCGACGCCGATACCCGACAGCAAATGGCCCGAATTCAGACCCCACGCGAGCGGAATGAGGATCCCGACGCCGTTGCGCAGGCCTGGGAGCACGCGCAGAGACGTGCGGTCTCGCTCGATCACGCTGTGCAGCGATCGCCACGTCCGCCTGCGAATCAAATGCGACCCCCTCTTCCCTCGCTTGGCAAAGTGGGCCGCAGCCACCTTGCCAGGGGCGCGGCCCATGATCTCACTTCTTCAGGTGATAGGGCACAGTCGTCACGACGACATCCTTGTGCCGCAACATCCAGGCGCGAATCAGCAGAGACGTCTGGTTGTGCAGTAGATTGTGCCACCACTTTTTCGGCACGAATTGTGCGATGAACAGCTGAATATGATCGGGTTTGCCGCCTTCGTACGTCTCGAGCCGCCGAATGAACTTGGACAACGGCTGCAGCAGGGATCGGTACTCGCTCTTCACCGTCACCAGCCGGCATGGATTGCCCCATGCTTCCCACTTCTCCTCCATCTTTTCGATCGACTCGTCGTCGAAACCGATGTAGAGCGCCAACACGTTCGGCGTCGAACTCATGGCAAACGAAATCGTATCGAGCACCACGCGGTGAATGCCCGAGACCAGAACCACCGAGACGATGCGGTGTTGCTGAGGGCGGTCCACTTTTAGGTCGATGCGGAGCTCGTCCGCGACGTCCTGATAATGCCTGTGCACCTTCATGGCCAGATAAATCATGAGCGGAATGACGACCAGGACGATCCAAGCGCCGCTCGTGAACTTGGTGACCGCGAAGATGACCGACACGAGCGCCGTGATGAACGCGCCAAACGCGTTGATGCCCGCCTTCAGGCGCCACAACCGCCCCTTCACCCGCGCCCACCGCTTGATGAGGCCGAGTTGGGCCACCGTGAACGCCACGAACACGCCGATGGCATACAGCGGTATCAGGTTGTTCGTCTGCGCGTGGAAGATCTCGATCAACAGCGACGCCAGGGCCGCAAGCACGATCATGCCGTTCGAGTAGCCGAGCCTGTCCCCGCGCAGCCGAAGCGCTCTGGGCAAATACCCGTCCGTCGCGAGCAGGGCGGCCACCTGCGGAAACCCGGTGAAGGTCGAGTTGGCGGCCAGGATGAGCACGACGAGCGTGCTCCACATGATGAACTGGTACATGAAGCCGTGGCCAAAATAGCCTTCGGCCAACTGAGACAACATCGTGTTATTGGGGTTGACGCTGATCCCCTTCACGTACAGGTGATACGCGAAACCGAGCAGCGTGACGCCCGTCACGAGGCCGAGGGCGATATAGGCCTTGATGGCGCCGTTCTTGCCCTCGCGGAAGATGGGCACGGCGTTCGAAATCGTCTCGACGCCGGTCAGGGCCGAGCACGCCGAACTGAACGCCTTGAGGAGCAGCATCAAGGTCAGTCCCTGCGGCACCACGCCGAAAGGCGGCGTATGCGGCTGCACGAAACCGTGGCGGAGCTCATCCCAGAAGCCGACGCCGATCATGAGCAACATGCACGCCATGAACACGTACGTCGGATACGCGAACACCTTGGACGACTCCGAAATGCCGCGCAGGTTGACGAGCAGGATGATGAGCACGCACAAGAGCGAGAGCGACGTCTCGTGCCCTTGCAAAACGGGATACGACGACGCCAGGTTCTGAATGCCCGAGGCGACGGACACCGCGACGGTCAGCACGTAGTCGACCATCAAAGCGCTCGCCGCAAGCAGCGGAACCCACGCGCGCTGAAAATTGTCCTTGCTGATGGCGTACGCCCCGCCGCCGTTCGGGTACGCGATCACGCCCATGATGTAGGACGTGATCAGAATGATCAGCAAGAGAACGGTCATGGCCGTGATCGGGAGAATCAGCCACTTCGCGTTCTCCCCCAGGCCAGTGAGTTCCGTCATGCCTGCCTCCGGCCCGTACGCGACCGACGAGTACAGGTCCGCAGAGAGCACCGGCAGCGCCATCCACCAAACGAGCAGGTTGCGAGATTCGCGGAGATCGCGCGTCCGCATCGGCTTGCCGACCACGAGCCGCTTCACGCTGCCGAAGTTAAACATGGCATAGGCGACCGCAGCGATAATCACACAGATGATGACAGGATGCAACCAGGACCAGTCATGTCCACGCATGATACGGAAGCGCTCCTCATTTCTCGACGGATTTCATCGCAAACATTAGGGCCACGAGGATGTCGTCAGACGTGATTTATTGTAATCTGGTGCCGTAAAAAAGCAATTGCGGCGATGTGCTGGAGGACGAGCCAAGAGCTTCTCA
Organism: Alicyclobacillus acidocaldarius subsp. acidocaldarius DSM 446; assembly: GCF_000024285.1. GTDB lineage: Bacteria > Bacillota > Bacilli > Alicyclobacillales > Alicyclobacillaceae > Alicyclobacillus > Alicyclobacillus acidocaldarius. The sequence continues at coordinate 1,669,766 of NC_013205.1, read as the reverse complement.
ACCAAAGGTTTCCCGGAAACTTCACAGACATGCGGCGGATGAAAAAGAGCCGCCATCAGGCGGCCCTGCGAAGGAGCATCACAGATCGTCCCAGTTGAGATTGCCAGCTTTCGTGTAGTTCGTCACGCGCTGTTCGAAGAAATCGGTCTTGTGTGAGTTGATGGCTGCAAAGCTGTCCATCCAAGGCATCGGATGTTCTTTGATCTCCGGATACAGGATGGGCAGGTTCAGCGACTGAAGCCGGAGATTCGCAAGATATTTGATGTACGCGTCGATGAGCGCGTCCGTCAGCCCCACGATCTTCCCCTGCGTCACGTACTGTCCCCACGCGATTTCGTGCTGCACCGCCGTGCGCATCATCTCCACGAACTCTTCTTCCATGTCGGGTGTGACAATTCCCGGATTTTCGCGGATGATCTCGTGATACAGGTTGCGGAAAATCGCGAGATGCGTCAGCTCGTCTCGCTGAATGAACTTAATCTCAGAGACCGTGCCGAGCATCTTGCCCTGACGCCCGAGCACGAAGAAGAAGCCAAACCCCGCGTAGAAGTATACGCCCTCCAAGATGTAGTTCGCGACGATGGTCTTCATCAGATTTCGGTCCGTCGGGTTCTCGATGAACTCTTCAAACAGGTCAGTGATGAACTGATTTCGCCGGAGCAGGTGATCGTCATTTCGCCATTCGTTGTAGATCTGATCGCGCGTGGCCGGATTCACCACGGAATCGAGCACGTAGCCGTACGACTGCGAATGCACCGCCTCCTGGAAGGCGTGCACGGTGAGGCACAGGTTGACCTCGGGCGCGGTGATGTACTCGTTGATATTGGGCAGATTGTGCGTCAACAGGCTGTCCATGAAGATGAGAAAGGACAGGACCTTGTTGTAACTTCTTCGTTCGTCGTCGCTCAACAAATCGTATTGGCGAGCGTCATCAGCAAGCGGGATTTCTTCCGGAATCCAGAAATTATTCATCATGGCCCGATAGAGCTTATAGGCCCACTCATACTTGATGTTGTTGAGCTCGATCATGTTGGTGGTGTTCCCGCCGATGATTCGCCGCTTGCCCCAGTCGCGATCGCCCTCTGCGTTAAACAGCCTCGTCCGTTTCAATTGCATGGCCGCATCCTCCTGTCGCTCCTCATCCGCGTGTGCGCAGGGCACGCCTGCCGTCGACATCAAGACGAACATGCGACGCAATCCTCGACTTCGACCGACTTGCTGCGGACGTAATACACAGTCTTCAGTCCCCGCTTCCAGGCCAACAGGTATAGGTCGAGGAATTGCCGCGCGCTGATGCCCGGCGTGATGTACAGATTGAACGATTGGCTCTGGTCCACGTGCCGCTGCCGCGCCGCGCACGCTTCAATGCTCCAGCGCTGATCGATGGTGTGAGCTTCCTTGTAGTACCAGAACGTCTTGTCGTTCAGATTGGGCGCGGTCTGCGGTACGACGCCGTTTTTCTTCTCCTCGAGGAAAAACCGCGCGTACACCGGGTCGATGCCCGCCGTGCTGCCCGCAATCAGGCTCGTGCTGCTGGTCGGCGCGATGGCCACAAGATACGCGTTGCGCACGCCGTGCTCGGCGACCTCGCGGCGCAGGCCATCCCAGTCCGGTCCGCCCGGGCGCGTCCGGTACCCGCGCAGGTCGAAGTACCGCCCGGTTTGCCAATCGGAGCCCTCGAACAGCGGGTACGGTCCTTTTTCGCGCGCCAGCTCCATGGACGCCTCGATGGCGAAGAAGTTGATCCACTCGAACAGCTCGTCGGCGTGCTTCACGTGGGCCTCCGATTCCCACGGGATGCCCTTCTCCGCGAGATATTGGTGATAACCGCTCACCCCGAGGCCCACCGCCCGGTACTTGCGGTTCGTGACGGCCGCCTGCGGCACGGGGTAATGGTTCAGATCGATCACGTTGTCCATGGCGCGAATCTGCCGGCGCACGATCTCGCGGATGCTGTCGAGATCCCGGCACCGCCCCAGGTTCAGCGAGGACAGGTTGCAGACGACGAAATCGCCAGCTTCCGTCTTCATCGTGATGATCCCGCCCTCTTCCGTCTCTTCGATCCGGCGCGACGGGCTCATGTTTTGAATGATCTCCGTGCACAAATTGCTACAGTAGACCATGCCCGCGTGCTTGTTCGGATTGAGGCGATTGGCCGTGTCGCGGAAGAAGATGAACGGCGTTCCCGTCTCGAACGCGGACTGCATGATCCGCTTCATGATTTCGATGGCCGGGATCTCCACGCGCGGCAGATTTGGATTCTCCACGCACGCCTCATACCGCCGCTCAAATTCCTCGCCCCAGCTGTCTTCCAGGGAGAAGCCCATGACCTTGCGGACCTCGTACGGGCAGAACAGGTACCACATGCCGCGCTCCTCCACGCGCCGCATGAAGAGATCCGGGATGCACACGCCCGGGAAGATGTCGTGCGCCTTCATCCGCTCGTCGCCGTTGTTCGTGCGCAGCTGCAGGAAGTCCAGGATGTCCTTGTGCCAGACGTCGAGGTAGACGGCGGCCGCGCCAGCGCGCATGCCGAGCTGGTTGCAGCTCACGGCCGTGTTGTTGAAGTTGCGGATCCAAGGCACCACGCCGCCCGACGCCCCCGGATGATTCCGGATGGCCGATCCGCGGGCCCGAATCTTGCCCACGTAGATTCCCATGCCGCCGCCGAACTTCGAGACGCGCGCAAAGGCCTCGTCCGTGGCGTAGATGCTGACGAGATCGTCCTCGGGCATGTCGATGAAGCAAGAGCTCAGTTGATGGAACGGTTTTCGCGCGTTGCTGAGCGTGGGCGTGGCCACTGTGGCCTGAAGCGTGGACAACATGTCGTAGAACCGCTTCGCCCAGGCGACCTTGTCCTTCTCCTTCATGGCGAGGTGCATGGACACGCCCATGAACAGCTCCTGCGGCAGCTCCATGATTCCGTTGTCCAGGTTGCGAATCGCGTAGCGATCCAGCAGTTGCTTCAGACCCACGTAGTTAAACAGGTAATCTCGCTCCGGCTTGATGTAGGCGGCCAACTCGGCGATCTCGTCCTCGCTGTAGTGCTGCCGTATGTACGTGCCGTACCGCCCGATTCGCTCCAGCTCGACGATCAGCTGATAAAAGTCCCCGTAACCCAGGTGACGATAACCTCGGTTGCGCGACGCCTGCTTGTATGCGTCGAAAAGCAACAATCGAGCCGCGACAAACTGCCAGCCGGGTTCGGCGACGCTTGTCTTTTCCACCGCCGCTTGAATCGCGACGCGCGCAATTTCCGACGTCCGCATCCCGTCCCGGAGCTGTGGCCACACGTCCGCCGCCAGGCGCTCCGGATCGCACCCCTCGGCCGCTTCGCAGCCGCGCTTCAAAAATGCGAAGATTTTGTCTAAGGACAGCGGCTCAATCCGTCCGTCCCGCTTTTCCACCGTGAAGGTCTTGACGCGATCGCGCCACTCCTCCAGCGCATGGCTCGCTCGCCCTGAACGCAGCTCACCTTGACCCGTCCGTTCCATCAGTCCTGTGGATGTGTCGCTTGGGTGTACCATCTGCATTCACTCCCCGCACCTCGTCCTGAAACCTTGGGTTTCGCCCACAAAAAAGCTCATCCAGGGCGCTCACCCGGATGAGCAGACGGCGGAAGACGGGTCAGCCGAAGTGCGTGACTGTCCTCGGTCCGCCGACTTCTCAATCCCTCGTGAGCGTCGGATCCTTCGAGAATGGGCAGGTCTCCGGGCTTCGCTTCATCCGCGGACGGCGCCTTCCCCGGTGTCGACGTCATTCGACATCCGAGTGGCTGGAGAACTCCCCTGCCGCCGCGATCCGCGTCACCGTGGCGAGGACCGCTCCAGATTCACACTGGATTCCCTTTTCACCCGCCGCGCGGCGGGCACCCATTCCCTTGACACATCACATGCTTTGGACAGGCATAAGCGTAACACTAGATATAGTGTTTGGCAAGCCCTTCTCTCAAAAAACACATCAGATATAGGCGCAAAAGTGTGAAAAGGCCGTCCGCGGCCAACTTGCAGCCGCGGACGGCCTTCTTCGCATCCGCTTCACGAGGGCAACTTCAGGACTCGGAACGAGCCTGTGGCGTGGGCGCACAGCCTCTCCTCTCCAAGATACACGCGCCCCTCCACGGTCATGGTGCTTCGGGCGCGATGAATGAACTTCGCCTTGCAGACGAGCGTGCCTTCGCTCGCAGGCTCTGTGAAGTGAATGTTGAGGTTCGTCGTCACCACGGGGCGATTCGGATAGTGGAGGCTGACGAGGAGCCCCATCGCCGAATCGAGCAGCGACATGTACACGCCTCCGTGCACGATGCGCGCCAGATTCCAGTGATGCGGCTCGATGGCGAGCTCGGCCACCACTTCGTCTTCATCCGCTCTCACCAGTTTCGCCCCAATGAAATCGGCGAACGTGCGGACGCTCGCGTCCGTCGCCGTTTCTGCATTTCCCCCTGGATACATGGGCACGCCGCGACCCTCCTTGCCGTCACGCCTGTCGGGTGGCCTCCTCCGTGAGCGCACGGCGAAGGATTTTTCCCACAGCCGACTTCGGCAGACTGTCTCGGAACTCGTATGCCCGTGGAACTTTGTACGCGGCCAAGTTGGCCCGGCACCACTCGTCCAGCTCCTGTTCCGTGACCTGCATGCCCGGTTTCAGCTGGATAAACGCCTTCACCGTCTGGCCGCGATACGGATCTTCCACGCCGACCACAGCCGCCTCCGCGACGGCGGGATGTTCGTACAAGACCTCTTCCACTTCGCGCGGGTAGATGTTGTATCCGCCCGCGATGATGATGTCCTTCTTGCGATCGACAATATAGAAATAGCCGTCCTCGTCCATCTTCGCAAGATCTCCGGTGAATAGCCACCCATTCCGCAGCACCGAAGCGGTTTCATCTGGACGATTCCAGTATCCCTTCATGACCTGCGGGCCGCGCACCGCGAGTTCGCCGATCTCGCCTACAGGCAGCGGGTTTCCGTCGGGATCGACCACCTGCGCATCGGTGTCCGGGAAGGGAATGCCGATGGAACCCGGCTTGCGCTCGGCCCAGAAGTTGTTCGCGTGCGTGATGGGCGACGCTTCGGTCAAGCCGTAGCCTTCGACGAGCTTGCCGCCCGTGAGCTTTTCCCACTGCGCCTGCACCTCGTGCGGAAGCGGAGCCGCGCCGCTCACGCAAACTTCGATGGACGAAAGGTCGTAGCGAGGTCGATCCGGGTGATTCATCAGCGCGATGTACATGGTGGGCGTGCCCGGAAAAACGGTCGGCTTGAACTCGTGGATGAGCTTCAGCACCTGTTCCGCCTGAAAGCGAGGCACCAGAATCAACATGCCGCCCGTGTACATGGACTGATTCATGAGAACGGTCATGCCAAACACGTGGAAGAACGGCAGTACGGCGAGATACCGCTCCTTGCCTCGTTGCAGCTTGTACGTCCACAGCGCGCTCTGGATCGCGTTCGCCACGAGATTGTAATGCGTCAGCATCGCGCCTTTCGGTACCCCGGTTGTCCCCCCGGTGTACTGGATGAGCGCAATGTCCTCCATCGGATCGACCTCGACCTTCGGCAATTCAGCCGACGCGTTCGCGAGGCAATGCTTCCACGCCAGCACACGCGTGCCGTATGGCACCTTCGGTACCCCGCCCTGCCGGCTCTGCTGCAGTGGATACAAAAGCGATTTCACCGGCGGGAGATAATCTCGGATCGACGTCACCACATAGTGCTCCACCGGCAACTCGCCTTCCACCGCTTCGACCCGAGGCCACAGCTCGTCGAGCGTCACCAGTACCCTGGCGCCGCAGTCCTCCAGTTGATGCTTCAGCTCGCGCGGCGTGTACATCGGGTTGTGCTGGACCACCGTCAACCCGGCCAACAGCGCCCCATAATACGCGATCACGGCCTGCGGGCAGTTGGGCAACATGATGGCGAGGCGATCCCCCTTGTTCAGGGGAATCGCTCGCATCGCGTTGGCAAAGCGGCAGCAGGCATCCAACAGCTCGCGGTAGGTCATTTTGTATCCGAAGAACCACAGGGCAGGCCGATCGGGGTAAGCCTCCGCCGAGTGCAACAAAAACGATGCCAGGTTCTCGCGCGGATACTCGTAGGTGCTTGGCACCTCCGGCGGGTAGTGCTTCAACCACGGCCTCTCCATCCAGGGTCACCTTCCCTTCGCGGCTTTCGTTCAGCAGACGTACCCTTCGGCCTCCACCACGCGCTTTGCAATCTCGCGATCCAGCGCAATGACGTCGAGCTCCGAACGGCGCGTCAGCCGCTTCAGGATGGACAGTTGCATCTTCAGCGCATCTCCCTGGCTTACGTGCGCCAAGCTCTCCTTCGCCGCCTGCTCCACCTTCGCCACGGCGTCCTGCACAAACGCGCGCGTCATCGCGATTTTCAGCGCGGCCTGCGCCTCGCCCGACGACTCCACCTGCTGCATCGCCCGCAGGTACGCGCTCTCCGCCGCGAAGGCCTGAATCGCGATGTCCGCCAGGTTCGCCAAGATCTCTTGTTCGTCGTTCACGCGCGCCTGCAGCGCCTGCGCAGCCAGGCCACCGACCATGAGGAAGACCTTCTTCATGTTCTCGATGAGCTGCTTCTCTTCGGCCAGCACGCCCCCGGGCGGTGTCAGGCCAGGGACCATCTGCATGAGCTCCGCCTGCAGCGCCTGCGCCTTCTGGAACAGCGGCAATTCGCCCTTCATCGCGCGCCGCAGCATCGTGCCGGGGATGAGCATCCGGTTAATCTCGTTCGTGCCCTCGAAGATCCGGTTGATACGTGCATCTCGATACATCTGTTCCACGCCGTATTCTTTGATGAAGCCGGCTCCACCATGGATCTGTACGGCCTCGTCCACGACGAAGTCCAGGACTTCAGAGCCAAAGACCTTGTTGATGGAGCACTCGATGGCGTACTCCGCAATGGCCTTCGCCGACTGGACGCCCGAATCGGGTTTGGTCACGTCCACGGTCTCGAGGATGGCGTCGAGCAGTCCGGCGGTGCGGTACACGACGCTCTCCAGCGCGTAGATCTGGGTGTTCATCCTCGCCAGCTTGCGCTGAATCAGCGGGAATTCGGACAGCTTCTTCCCGAATTGCTTCCGCTCGTTCGCGTACTTCGCCGACGTCTCGAGCGCAACCTTCGACCCGCCGAGGGCACCCGCGCCCAGCTTGAAGCGGCCAATGTTCAGAATGTTGAACGCGATTTGATGCCCCTTCCCCACCTCAAACAGCAGGTTCTCCACGGGCACCTTCACGTCCTCGAGGATGACCTGGCGCGTCGAAGAGCCCTTGATGCCCATCTTCTGCTCTTCCGGTCCGAAACTCACGCCGGGCATGGTCCGTTCGACGATGAACGCGCTGAAGTGCTGGCCGTCGACCTTCGCGTACACCACAAACACGTCCGCGAAACCCGCGTTGGTGATATATTGCTTCGTGCCATTCAGGATATAGTACTTTCCATCTTCCGACAACTTGGCTGTCGTTCTTGCACTGAGTGCATCGGATCCAGAGTTAGGCTCCGTCAGGCAGTACGCGCCGATCCACTCACCGCTCGCGAGCTTCGGCAGGTACTTCTTCTTCTGCTCCTCGTTGCCGAAGTAGACAATCGGCAGCGTGCCAATGCCGGTGTGAGCGCCGAAGGAAAGGCCGAACGATCCGCCGCGGGACACGTGCTCGTTGATGAGGGTCGCGCTCACCTTGTCAAGGCCGAGTCCGCCATACGCTTCCGGCACTTCGGCGGACAAAAGGCCGAGATCGGCCGCCTTGCGCAACAGTTTCACCGTCAGCTCGTAGTTGAGCGATTCAATCTCCTCGTGATGCGGAACGACTTCCGACTCGACGAAGTTCTTCGTCGTCTCCGCGATCATCTTCTGTTCCTCGGTGAAGCCTTCCGGCGTTACCACTGCGGACGGCTCCAGCTCCTCCATGATGAACGCGCCGCCCTTGACAATGGTCTTGTTTTCCATGTCATCCTCACTCCTTATCCGCTGTCGTTTCAGGGTTTGTGAACTTCGAATACGCCGGCAGCGCCCATGCCGCCGCCGATGCACATCGACACGACGCCGTAACCGCCGCCGCGCCGGCGCAGCTCGTGGATCAGGGTGGCGGTCAGCTTCGCACCCGTGCAGCCGAGCGGATGCCCCAGCGCGATGGCGCCGCCGTTGACGTTGACCTTGGCTGGATCGATGTCGAGCGACCGGATCACCTGCAGGCACTGCGACGCGAAGGCCTCGTTGATCTCGAAGAGATCGATGTCCGCGAGCGAAAGACCCGCCAGCTTCAGCGCCTTCGGGATGGCGCCCACCGGACCGATGCCCATGATGGCCGGATCGCATCCCGTGACCGCGAAGCTCTTGAATGTGGCGAGCGGCTTGAGCCCCAGTTGCTGCGCCTTTTCAGCCGTCATGACGACCGCGGCCGCAGCGCCGTCGCTCATCTGCGAGGCGTTTCCCGCCGTGACGGTTCCGCCGACGGAGAACGCCGGCCGGAGCGACGCCAAGGCCTCGGGCGTCGTATCTTTCCGGACGCCCTCATCCTGCGTGACCCGGATGGTCTTCTCGTGCGGGCGTCCCTCCTCGTCGATGTCCCACACCTTCGTCTCCACGGGGACGATCTCGTCGTCAAACTTGCCCGCCTGCTGCGCCGCGTACGCCTTCTGATGGCTCTCGTACGCGAACCGATCCTGATCTTCGCGGCTCACCCCAAATCGCTTTGCGACGTTCTCCGCGGTGTGCCCCATGGAGATGTAGATGTCCGGCATCTCGAGCAAAATGTCCGGGTGCGGCGACGGCTTGAAGCCGCTCATCGGGACGTGGCTCATGGTCTCCACGCCGCCCGCGAGCGCGACCTCCGCGTGCCCGAGCATCACGCGCTCGGCCGCGATGGCAATGGCCTGAAGGCCGGACGAACAAAAGCGGTTGATGGTCATCGCGGGCACGGTCTCCGGCAACCCGCTGTACATGGAGATGATGCGCGCCACGTTCAGGCCCTGTTCGCCTTCCGGCATGGCGCAGCCGATGACGACGTCCTCGATCTCGGCGGGATCGAGCCCCTTCGCGCGCTCCACCGCGGCACGCACCGCGGCGCGCCCGAGGTCCTCCACCCGCGTATGGCGAAACACACCGCGCTTGGCCTTTCCGACCGGCGTGCGTGCAACCGAAACAATCACAGCTTCCCGCATGGTTTCACTCCCTATCGTCGTATCCGTCGTGGACCCGCCTCAGTTGCGAAGCGGCTTCCCGGTGGCGAGCATGTGCTGCATGCGCTGGATGGTCTTCGGCTCTCCGCACAGGCTGAGGAACGCCTCGCGCTCGAGATCGAGCAGGTAGTCCTCGCTCACGAGGGAGCCCGCCGGCACGTCGCCGCCCGCCAGCACATGCGCGAGCTTGTAGGCGATGTGGAGGTCGTAATCCGTGATGTAGCCACCGTTCCACATGCTGCGCGCGGCCATCTGCAAGGTCGCCTTGCCGTCGCGGCCCGCGACGCGAATTTCCTTCGCCTTCGGCGGCGCGGTGTAGCCAATCTCAGCCATGCGAAGCACCTCCGCCTTCGCGGCCGAGATGCGCAGGTCGTCGTTCACCACCACGCGATCCGTCTCGCGCAGCCAGCCCATCGCCAGGGCCTCGGCGCCACTCGTCGACACCTTGGCGGTGCCGATGGCCTGGAACATGCGGGCTAGAGCGGGGACGAGATCGTCTTCGGGGCCGACCGATTCCGCCACGCGGCGCGCCGTCTCCTTGCAGCCGCCGCCGCCCGGAATGACGCCGACGCCCACCTCGACCAACCCGAAATAGGTCTCCGCGGCCGGCAGCACCCTCGACGACGCCAGGCACACTTCGACGCCGCCGCCGAGCGTCATCCGATGAGGCGCCGCCACCACCGGCACTTGGCTGTAGCGAAGCGCAAGCATGGCGCGGTGGAACTGGCGGATGGAGAGATCAATTTCGTCCCAGTCGCCCTCCTGCGCTGCCATCAGGATGAGCATGAGGTTCGCGCCGACGCAGAAGTTCTTGCCCTGGTTCGCGATGACCAGGCCCGCGAAGTCTTTCTCCGCGATGGCCACGCTCTTTTCGATCATCGTCAGAATGTCGGGGCCAATGGCGTTGTTCTGCGAATGGAACTCCAGGCACGCGACCCCGTCGCCCAGGTCGATGAGGCTCGCGCCGGTGTTCTGCGCGATGACCTTGCCTGCCTTCTTCAGCGCGGCGAGATCGATCACCCCAGCCGGCACCCGAACAGGCTCAGGCTTGCCGTTCACCGGCATGGTCAGCTTGCCGTCTTTCTCTTCGTAGAAGGCGCGATGCCCCGCAGCAATCCAGTCCTCGACCCATGAGGGCAGCCTGAGCCCTTCCGCGCGCATCCGCTCGGCAGTCTCCACCAGCCCGAGCGCGTCCCAGAGTTCAAACGGCCCGAGCTCCCAGTTGAATCCCCAGCGCATCGCGGCGTCGATGTCCTGAATCGTGTCCGCGATCTCGCCCAGTTTCTCGGCCGAGTACACGAGCACGCGCTTGACGATGTTCCACGCGAGTTCTGCGTACCGATCGCCGCCCTGGAGGAGCGCCTTCGCCTTTCCGGCCGCCCCTTTGGCCTGCTTCGAGGCCTCGAGCGCCGACGAAGCGATCTTCTTTTGCTCGCGGTACTCGAACGTGTCGAGATCGAGCACGAGGATCTGGCGCTGGCCGTTTTGCTTCACGCGCTTATAAAAGCCTTGTCCGCTCTTCTCGCCGAGCCATCCGCGCTCCACGAGCTTCTGGATGGCCTCTGGCACCTCAAACGCCCGCTGTTCCTGTGGATCGGTCACGTTCTGACGCACGTTGTTGGCCACGTGGACAAACGTGTCGATCCCGACGAGATCCAGCGTGCGGAAGGTCGCGCTCTTCGGGCGCCCGAGGGCCGGACCGGTGATGGCGTCGACCTCCTCAACGGTGAAGCCGCCCTTTTGCATCTCCTCCACGGTCACCAAGAGGCCGTAGGTGCCGATGCGATTGGCGATGAAGTTCGGCGTGTCTTTCGCCAACACCACGCCTTTGCCGAGGCGCTCCGTTCCAAAGTCGCGCATGAACTCCACGATGGCGGGATCCGTATCCCGGCCAGGAATGACCTCCAACAGCTTCATGTAGCGCGGAGGATTGAAGAAGTGCGTGCCGAGGAAGTGTCGGCGGAACGCCTCGCTTCGCCCCTCGACCATCGCGTTGATGGAGATGCCCGACGTGTTGGTGCTCACAATCATGCCCTCGTGCCAGTATCGCTCGATGCGCTCGAGCAGTTGGCGCTTGGGCTCGAGGCTCTCCACGATGACCTCAATCACCCAGTCGACCTCGCAGATCCGATGCAGGTCGTCCTCGAGGTTTCCAGGCGTGATGAGTTTCGCGTAGTCGGCGCGGAACAAGGGCGCCGGGCTGAGCTTGTTCAGCCTACGGATGGCCTCCGTCGCCAGGCGGTTGCGAACCGCTGGGTGATCGAGCGACAAACCTTTCTTTTGTTCTTCCGCAGTCAACTCTTGCGGAACGAGGTCCAACAGCAGGCTCGGAATGCCCACGTTGGCGAGATGAGCGGCAATTTGCGCCCCCATCACGCCGGAACCAATGACGGCAGCTCGGCGAATTTGTCTCATCCGGCTTGAACCTCCTCATCTTCGGTCGGTTGGCGAAGGTCTTCTCCGAAGACCGACGCGGCGAGCAACTCGGCCACATCGCGCGCCTTGACGCGATCGTCCGTCTCGGTCAGCTTCGTCCCGTCCTCCATCATGGTCAGGCAGTACGGACACGCGCTGCCGATGACGGTCGGATTCGTCGCGAGCGCCTGCTGGGTGCGCGCGAGATTGATCCGCTTGCCGCGGGTCTCCTCAATCCACATCCGCCCACCACCCGCGCCGCAGCACATCGCGTTTTCGCGATTCCGCTCCATCTCCACGAGTTCCACCCCGGGGATGGCCTTCAGGATGTCGCGCGGCGCGTCGAACACGCCGTTGTAGCGGCCCAGATAGCAGGCGTCGTGGTAGACGATCCGCTCGTTCAGCGGATGCGTCGGGCGGAGCTTGCCCTCGCGAACCAACTGGGCGAGCAATTGCGTGTGGTGATACACCTCCACACCTTCGAGCCCGAAATCCGGGTACTCGTTTTTCAGCGTGTTGAACGTGTGCGGGCACGCGGTCACAATCTTGCGCACCCCATATTGTTGAAACGTCGCGATGTTCTCCATGGCAAGCTGTTGGAACAGCATCTCATTGCCAAGGCGACGCGGCGTATCACCCGAACCATTCTCCTCATCACCGAGCACCGCGAAGTTCACACCCGCCTCGTGCAGCAATCTCACCACGGCATGCGTGACTTTGCGCGCCCGCCGGTCGTACGAGCCCATGGAGCCGACGAAGAACAGATATTCGAAATCCGGGTTTTCGTGGACGGTCGGGACCGGAACGTCCAGGCCCTCCATCCATTGAGCCCGATCCTTGCGGCTCAACCCCCACGGGTTGCCCTGGCGCTCGATGTTCTGCATGGCGCGCTGGGCTTCCTTGGGCATGCTGCCCTCCATCAACACGAGGTAACGGCGCAGATCGATGATCTTATCGACATGCTCGTTGCCGACCGGGCACTGATCCTCGCAGTTGCGGCAGGTCGTGCAGGCCCAGATCTCCTCTTCCGTGATCACGTCGCCAATGAGCGAGAGTTCCGTCGGATCGGCCTCCGTGAGCCGCCACTCCTCCTGCTGCCAATGGAAGGTGGGCTCGATGTCCGTGACGACGCCCTCAGGGAAGGAAACATCTTCTCCGCCGGACACCATCTTGTGCGCCATACCTTCGCGCTTGGGCAAGAGAAAACTCGGCTCGAACGCCTTCAGGCCTGTCTGCGCCATCCCCTTCTCGATGAGGTGATCGCGCATCTTGACAATCAGGTGCATCGGAGAGAGTGGCTTGCCCGTGTTGGAAGCGGGGCACGAATTGGTGCACCGCCCGCACTCCACGCATGCAAAGAAATCGATCATCTGCTTGCGCTCGAAGTCCTCCACCTTGCCGACGCCGAACGACTCCGCGTTTTCGTCCTCAAGATTCAGGGGACGAAGTCGGCCGGGCGCTCCCTTGCGATGGAGCCAGATGTTGATGGGCGCTACCATGAGGTGAAAGTGCTTCGACTGCGGCACGTACACCAGGAACGTCAGCAGTACGATCAGATGCAACCACCAAAAGACGTAGAAGCCAATTTCCCCGCCTTTCGGGCCGACGCCCCACAGGGCCGAAGCGATGAGAGACGAGATAGGCGCCCACCACGCGCTCGGCTCCTGTTGCCAGACGCGCTCGAAGGACAGGTCCATGAGGACGCAGATCATCAAACTCGAGATGAGGATGAGGACGATGCTCGGCTTGAACCCGCGCTTCAGACGCTTCACGCGCTCGCCGTAGCGGCGGTAGGCCGCGTAGGCCGTCGCGGCGAGTACGAGGATGGCCACCCACTCCTGCGTGAACGAGAACGTCTCGTAGGCGGGATAAGGAATGTGCCGCCCAAGCGTGAGTCCTTTGACGATGATGTCGAGCGCGCCGAACTGGAGCACGATAAACCCATAGAACATGACGAAGTGCATCGCGCCGCTCTTCTTGTCCTTGAACAACTTCTTCTGTCCAAACACCTGCGCCATGAATTCTCCGAATTCCGGACGCAGGTCCAAGGGGACGGGCTTCCCTAACATGACATACCGATATCGCCGATAGACGACGGTGCCAAACAGATAAAGCGCATACGCGACCGCGATCGCGAAGGCGATATCATTGACAGCCAGCAACACGTCGATTCACTTCCCTTCTGCTTCGTTGGTCTGTTTCGCTCATGCGGCCTCAGCATGCCGGCGTCACGATGAGGCACATCCGCAACCGCTTACAACTCACGGGTAAAAAAAGCGATTGCATCGTTGACATTCTCGCCCACGCCATTTACTATGGGGGTACGAAAATGAATGAGCGTTCATTCATTGCTTGACTCGATATTAACACCGAGGTGAATTCATGACAAGTGGATTGGCGGAGAAAAGGAGAGAAAAGTACGAGGCAATCCTCAAAGCGGCGCTGAAAATGTTTGCGGAACACGGTTTCTTCAATTCGCAGGTGTCCAAAATTGCCCGCGAGGCGGGCGTAGCGGACGGGACCATTTATCTGTACTTTAAAAACAAGGAGGACATCTTGATCTCCTTGTTTCGGGAGAAGCTCGGCAGTCTCGTGCGCAAGTTCCACGAGCACGTGCACGAGGACGATCGCGCGGACGAAGCCATCCGCAAGATCTGCGAGCTTCATTTCACCGAACTCGAGAAGGATGTTCAACTCGCCAAAGTCACGCAGCTTGAGCTCCGCCAGAGTTCGCGCGAATTGCACAGCGAGATCAGCAAGGCGCTGAAACCTTATATTCAGCTGATTGAGGACGTGCTGGTGCGGGGGATCGAACAAGGCATCTTCCGCCGCGACTTGGACGTGAAGCTCACGCGGTTGTTGATCTTTGGCGCCATGGACGAGGTGGTATCGTCCTGGCTCATCTCGGGCAGGCGGTATTCCCTGTCGGCCCAAGTCGACAAAACCGTCGACTTCTTTCTCCGAGGTCTTCGCGCCTGACGGCGCTGGGCCCAAGGCACCACCCATTCTGTTTGTAGGAGGTTTTGAATCATGCATGTCGTGGTACTCATGAAGCAGACATTCGACACCGAAGAGCGCATCCGGCTCGTGGATGGCAAGATTGCGGAAGACGGCGTCAAATGGATCATCAACCCGTACGACGAGTACGCCGTCGAAGAAGCGATTCAGTTGAAGGAGAAACAAGGCGCCACGGTGACCGTCGTCAGCGTGGGCAACGACAACACGACGCAGGCCCTGCGCACGGCACTCGCCATGGGGGCTGACGAAGCCGTGCTCATCGAAGCGCCGGAACTCAGCGACGAGCGCGCGATTGCCAAGGCCATTGTCGCCTACTTGAAGGACAAGTCGTTTGACGTGCTCCTCGCAGGCAACTTCTCCGTCGACAACGGAGCAGGTCAGGTGGCCATCCGCGTCGCACATGAACTGGGTCTCCCCCACATCGCCGCAGTCACGCAGCTGACCATCGAGGGCAATCAGGCGACCGGCGTCCGGGAGATCGACGGCGATGTCCAGACCGTGACCGCGACGCTTCCGGCCCTGTTCACCGCTCAACAGGGTTTGAACGAGCCGCGCTATCCGTCGCTTCCCAACATTATGAAGGCCAAGAAGAAACCGCTTACCACCCTCACCCTGTCGGATCTCGGCCTGTCGAACGACGACGTGGCCGCAAAAGTCGAGCGCGTCGAGGTGACCCTGCCGCCGAAGCGCCAGGCTGGACAGAAGATCACCGGCACCCCGGACGAGCAGGCGGAGCAGTTGGCGGAGATTCTCGTGAAGGCGCTTCGCTAAAGCCACGATGGGTTGAAACATCAACAGGAGGTTGGAAACCATGCCGAAGAAGGTTTTGGTCATTGCGGAACAACGAGACGGAAAGCTTCGTCAGGTCGCCCTTGAGGCGCTCGGCGCCGCGCGCGCGATTGCGGATGGCGGCTCGATTGTATCAGTCGTGATCGGGAGCCAGGTGAAGGATGCGGCGGCCGAGCTCGCGCAGCACCCTCAGGACAAGGTGATTGCCATTGAAGGCGAATCCCTGGCCAATTACGATTCGGAACACTACTACCTTGCGCTGCGCCCTGTCCTGGACGAAGTGCAGCCGGACGTGGTGGTGCTCGGGCACACGGCGAGCGGCCGCGACCTGGCGCCGAAGATTTCCGCTGCACTCGATGCACCACAGGTGTCCGATGTGGTGAGCCTCGATGTGCAGAGCGGCGACGTCTTGTTCAAACGCCCGATCTATGCGGGCAAGGCGTTCGAGACGAAGCGGGTGTTGTCGACGCCGTATGTGGTGACCGTCCGCCCGAACAACCTCGCCGCAGACACCGAACAGGGCGGATCCGCGGAAGTCGATGTGCGCGCGTTTGACGAACCGGCCGACGTCAAGACCCGGGTGGTGAACGTCCAGAAGAAGGCGAGCACGGGCCGGGATCTCACCGAGGCGCGCGTGGTGGTTTCCGGGGGCCGCGGCGTCAAGAGCGCCGAGGGCTTCAAGCCGCTGTATGAGCTTGCGGAAGTCTTGGACGCCGCGGTGGGCGCGTCCCGCGCGGCCTGCGACGCTGGATACTGCGACTACAGCCTGCAGATCGGCCAGACGGGCAAGGTGGTGACGCCGGACGTCTACATTGCGTGCGGCATCAGCGGCGCGATTCAGCACCTCGCCGGGATGAGCCAGTCGAAGCTCATCATCGCCATCAACAAGGACGCCGAAGCGCCCATCTTCGAGATCGCCGATTACGGCGTGGTGGGCGATCTGTTCGAAATCGTCCCGAAGCTGACCGAGAAGCTTCGCGAAAAGATGGCCGCCGCAAGAGCCTGATGTTCGCAAACAAGGCGGGCACCTCGCTGCGCTATCCCTGGCGCACAAAGGTGCCCGCTTTGTGATCGCTGTCGAGAAAGACGCCATCCATGCCGTCCGCGTCGTAGTTCACGTGGAGCCCCGCGATCTCGACGTTGTGATCACCGCCGATGTCGCCCGACGCCTTGTTCGACTTCTGATGCTGGTCCCAGCCTGTGATCTGCGCGTCACCCACGAAGACGCCCGCATTCTGCTGCATGGAATTCACGCCAAGCCCCTGAAATGCGATCCGCGTATCGATCGGCGCCTGCTGGCGCGTCTGCAGGACATGCATGTCGCGATCGTCCACCGGCATGTCAATCCCGTCGGGATCGAAGAGAAGCACGCGGTTCTGCGCAATCCACGACTGCGAGCCGACCTCCCCAAAGCCCACGTTGGACTTCTCGTGCGAACTGAGCCCGTAGACGACGTTGCAGCCTCCGACGAGGAGCGCGGACGAGCGCTCGATGGAGCCGACGTGAAGGTGGATGGGCCATGCGCGCAAGAAGCCCCCTCCTTTCAGCCCTCTTCGGGTGAAAACTCGATCGCGACGGTGTTGCCGGGCGCCTCGCGCGCCAGATCCTTCGCCATGTAGACGATGAGCAGCCCGCTGCGGTATACGGCCTTCACGCCATCCGGATTCACCCGCTCCGGCAGATCGATCTCCCTGTCGAACGCCCCTCGGAACAGTTCGGATGAGAGGACGTGATCGTGCGCGCCGGCGAAGTACGACGAGAGCTGACCTCGCACGCGCAGTAGACGCGGCCGCACGGTGAGTGCGACGTCTCCCTGGGATTTGAGCCCGGGGAGCGCGATGACCGCCACAATTTCGCTGCTCCGGTTGTACAAATCGATGGGTGGAAAGGGCGCTGCGGTCGCTTCGTCCTGAAAGAAAGGGACGCCTTGAAAATTGGGCATGGGCATGTTTTTCAGGAAGTCAGGGCCGAGCCACTTCCGCATGTCGCCGAGTTCCTGCAGCTGATTGAGAAACTCGAACGGATGATTGGACTTCGGGCTCATGATTCAGCCTCCAACGCGGAACACCCGCGCGTCAGGCCCGCAGCCAGCGCTCCGGCCATGGCGAAGGTCGGTCCTCGCGTGCGGAGGTTCCAGCGGATGGTGTCCACTGATTGTTGGCGACGATGGAACGACTGCCGTACACGTTGCCGAACCCCTGTTGCACGTGCGCTTGGTGACGAAAGTCGGACGCCCACGTGTTTCCCAGGCTCATCACGGAGGCGCCCGCCACTTGGTGAACGGTGATTTGGCCGATCACAAACGTGGGCGACAGGACCCGCACCAAGGGCTGAAGATCGGGAGTCACGGAGAGTTCGGCGCTTGTCGTTCCTCGATCCACGATATGCGGTACCCCCTTGACGTCGCTTCGAGTTCGGAAGTTTCAGCCGATGGCTCGGAAGTTCGGCTCGTGTCCAGCCGGATGTGATTGCCGATGGTGAGCGTGCCGCTCAATTCGTTGACGTCCAGCCGATCCAGCCGAAAGACGAGCTCCTTGAGATCGACCTGGTCCACCTGCACGCGCTCGACCGCGATGTCGATCCGGCGATCCGCCGGCGCATCCAGCCGCTCTTCCAGCAGCGACAGAACGCGCGCCAACTGTTCGAGGATCTCAGTTTCCTTTTTGCGGCGACCAAGCGAGAACATGCGCCGATCCTCCCAGCGGGATCCAAACCTCTGTTCAGTTGTATGCGGCGCGCATCGGCTTCATTCCGCTTGTCAGGAGATCAGCGAGAAGACGGGTGTTGAAGGTTCACGAAACGGGGCTTTCTCCGTGTTGCTTTCTCCAACGTTTGTTCTCGTAGAGGCGCTCATCCGCGGCCGAGTAACAGGCTTCGAAGCTGTCGCCATCCAAGCCGAGCACGCTTCCTCCCACGGACACCGCGCACGTGCCACTCGAGCGTTCCCGAATGGCCCGCTGCATGGCGAGCATTCGGGGCCGCCAGTCCGGCGACTCGGACCACGCGATGACGATGAATTCGTCGCCGCCGATACGGCCCACGAGCTCATCGGGCCGGGCCTCGTCCTGGAGCGCCTGCGCCACGAGGCGCAGCACGCGGTCCCCGACCGGATGCCCGTACGTGTCGTTGATATGCTTGAAATGGTCGATGTCCACGATGCCGACGATCGCGTGGCGCGCGCGATCTTCCCGAGCGACCTCGAGGACGCGCGGCCACCTCCGCTCGATGCCAAGCCGATTCCAAACTCCTGTAAGAAGATCGCGTTGGCTCGCGTGTTCGGCGACCCGCAGCGCCATGATCATGTCGAGCGCCAGCGAGACCTGAGCCGAGCAAGCCTCCATGAGCGCATGGCTCGTCTCCCAAGTGATGTGGACCACGGGCTCCGTGCGCGCCGCGACCATCGCGCCGCGCACTTCTTCTCGCGAATAGAGGGGCCACACGCCAAACTCCAGCACGGACAAGGACGTGAGCCACGCGCGAAGTTCGTCGTGCGGGATGTCCTCGACCAACAACCATCGTCCAGTCGGCACGCCGAGGGTGAGGTCCGATCGCAGGAGCTCTTCCACGCATGGCGCGATGGGACCTTCGGCAAACACGCCAAACGTGTGATAGACGGCCGGCGGCTGTGGCTCGCCCCCCGTCTCGACGCCTCGCTTTCGGTAGATGAAGAGCCCCCCATTGACCGCCGCCAGCTTGGTCAGCGCCTCGGCGGCAAATTGAAACAGTTCCAATCCGCGCTGCGCACGTCCCCAAGTCCGCGTATGTTGGAAGAGCGCACTGAGCGAACCCGCGTCCATCTGCACCGTCACCCTGCGATCCGACCTGCCCCCACCGTGCTTGGTGGTGCTTATGCTGTGATTGTACGCGTTTCAGCGCCTTTAGGACAGAGCCTTTTCCCATATCTCGGCCTGATGCTCGCCGTAGAGCGACCAAAGCCCATTCCCCTGTCGAAAGACGAGCGTGGGATACCCGAGCGGTGCGTACCGGTCCCCTGCAGACGGCGTGAGGATAAAGACCTCTTCGAATGGCGCCAGATGCAGCGCCGCGTCCTCTTCGCGGGCAATGCGAACCGCGGTCTGGAGCGACGTGCCGGCCGGATACCCGACGTTGACAATCACAGGAGGCCGTTTCAGGCGATGGCGAATGGAGGTCAACAGTTGCAGCGTACGCTGGCAATGCGGACACCAGTACGCCGCAAAGAGAAGCGGTTGGTGTTCCGGCGTGAGCACCTCCTGTCGACCGCTCACCGTCCAGACCGTCACCTCGCCGTACAAGCCTGAGGAAGCGGGCCGAGGATCCCAGCGCGGATCCTGCCCGTCGTTCATGGCTCCCGTGAGATTCTGAAACACCAGGGGATGCGTGCGATCCCGCCCGAAGCTTTTTGCCGCTTGCCCGCTCGCCGCAGAACTTCCGATGACACCGCACCCCACCGCCAGCATGGCGACCCATCCCGCCAACACGAACGCCCACGTCCGACGCATACGCGCCCTCCCTCCACAAAGCGTGTCCTTCGTCACCATAACGCGGCTCACAGCTTGCCGCAATCGCGTACAGGAGACATTCGTCGCCTTCGGGAGGCGCGTGCGTCACGCATGCCCATGGGGCCGGGAGACAAGCGTCGCCTCCAGGCTTCGCGCGTATTCGGTGAGCCGAACGGTCATCTCATAACGAAGAAAAGGTGTCACCAGATAAATCCCCGGAAAGAGTCGTATGGCCACCTCGACCAATTCTCGCGCGATGGCCTCGCCGACCGCGGGCGCCTCCTCCGGCGCGGCCTCCTGCATGCGGCGCAGCGCCTGTTCGGACAGGCGAATGCCCGGCACCTGGTGATGCAGAAATTCCGCATTTCGAGCGCTCGTCAACGGCATGATGCCCACGAAGACCGGGACGCCCAGGTCTCGCGTCGCCTCCGCGATGGCCGCCATCAAATTGGGATCGAACACAGGCTGCGTCATTACGAAGTCCGCGCCCGCCTCCACCTTTCGCCGCAGGCGTTCCACGGCCTTTCGGAAGTTGTGGACGTGCGGGTTGAACGCCGTGCCGATGACAAATCGGGACGGTTGTTTGAGCGGCTGGCCGGAAAAACCAATGCCCTCGTTCAGCCTGCGCACCATCTTGGTCAAGTCCATCGACGACACGTCGTACACGCTCGTGGCCCCCGGCAGCTCTCCGTACCGGGACGGATCTCCCGTCACAAGCAACACGTTGCGGATGCCGAGGACCGCGAGCCCCATCAGGTGCGACTGCTGCCCAATGAGGTTCCGATCTCGGCACGTCACGTGGACCAACGGCTCGATTCCCCGCTGTTTCAGAAGGCTCGCCAGCGCCATGTTGGACACGCGCACCGAGCCCAGCGAATTGTCCGCCATTGTGATGAGGTCGGCGCCTGCGCCCGCGAGCGCTTCGGCCCCCTCCAAAAAACGAGCGATGGACAGGTGCTTCGGAGGGTCCAACTCGACCACGATGGCCTTTTTTTCACGTGCGATATCGACAACGCTCATGCCGTCATGATACGCCCCGGCCCCCGTCGTCACCGCGGACGGTCGGCTCGTGGCGTGGGTCTCCGCCTGGATGGCGGCGCCGTGTGGCTCGCGGTCCGCGCGCATCAGGGCATCGCGAAGGGTCCGAATATACTCCGGCGTCGTTCCACAACAGCCGCCGAGCCATCGAACTCCAAGTTGCGCAATGCGGAGCATGAGGCGCGAAAAATCCGCTGTGTCCCCCGTGTACGCGATCTCGTCTCCCTCCGACCGCTGCAGAATCCCAGCGTTCGGCACGGCCGCGTACGGCCCATCGGCCGCCACGCCCGCCTGCTCGTAGGACCGCAAGATCCCGTAAGGTCCGAGGCGACAGTTCAGTCCCACCACATCGGCGCCCGCCGCCTTGATGCGCCGGAATGCCTCCGCGAGCGGCACCCCGTCGCGCGTCACGCCGATCTCCTCCGGCGACAGGTTGACCACCAGAGGCAGGTCGCCCAGGATCGGGCGCACGGCCGCGATCGCAACGAGCGCCTCCTCGAGATCCGGGAACGTTTCCAGAATCAAGCCGTCGATACCGGCGCTGACGAGCGCCTCCGCCTGTTCCGCGTACACGCGCGCAAGCAGATCGCGTTCTTCGTCCTGCAACAAGGCGCCGTACCGATATCCGCCCATCGCCGGACCCATCGTGCCGTACACGCTCGCCTCATCGCGAGCGGCGGACCGCGCGATCTCGACGCCTCTTCGGTTCAGACTCTGCACGTCCACGGTGAGACCGTGGCGCTCCAACGCGATTCGATTGCCCATGAACGTGTTGGTCTGCAGGACGGTGCAACCCGATTCGACGTAACGGCGGTGCACGCGCGCGACGAGATCGGGCGAAGTCAGGTTGAGCTGCTCAACGGGCGTGCCGATGGGAACGCCCAATTGGTGTAGGTAGGTCGACATGGCCCCGTCGAAGATGACGTAAGCGCCGAGCGGGCCCTCGACGTCCCGGGGCGGACGACGCCACTGGCGCCACACTGCATCCCTCATTGCGGATTCTTCCTCTCGTTCACGCGATAAGTGAAAGGTTTGCGAGATTTTCGACATTGTAACACATGCTCGCGGCGCGAGTTCAACGCAAGCCGAAAAAAGGCGATCCGCCGAAGCGGACCGCCCAGGGCGTGGGTTGTCTCTCACCCGTTCGACTGCCTCTTGCCGTGAGGCACATTCGCCCGGTGATATGCCTTCCAGGGAACCACCGCATCCAACCGCGAGCTGAGCATCTGGTTTCGCCGCTCCACAAACGCCTCCACGTCGTGGTTGTGGCTGAGCGCACCCACGAACGTGAAGTCGTCGTTGTGATGTTGCGTGTGTTCACCTGACATCTGGCCCACCCCCGGCTTAGCATGACACCATCATGCCGGCTTCATGCCTTCACCACGTCGCGCCCGACGACTGCAGTTGTTCGTCCAGCCACGTGCGCACGCCTTCAATGGGAATTCTGACCTGTTCCATCGAATCGCGCATCCGGATGGTGACCTGCCCATCCGATTCCGATTCGAAATCATACGTCACGCAGAAGGGCGTGCCGATCTCGTCCTGCCTCCGATATCTCTTCCCAATGGACCCGGTCTCATCGTAATCGGCACTATACGTCTTGATCAGATCCAGGTACAGACGGTGCGCCGGTTCGTTCAGCTTCTTCGACAGAGGCAACACCGCGACCTGGTAAGGCGCGAGCTTCGGGTGCAGCCGGAGAACAACCCGCGTGTCTCCTTCCGCCACTTCTTCCTCGTCGTAGGCATCGGCGAACACGGCGAGAAAGAGGCGATCCGCGCCGATAGAGGGCTCGATGCAGTAGGGAATGAATGGCTCCTGCCCTTCCTCCTGCACCATCATGTTCTCACCAGAGTGCTCCTGGTGCGCCTTGAGGTCGTAATCGGTGCGATTCGCGACGCCCAAAAGCTCCCCCCAGCCGAACGGGAAGCGGTACTCGATATCCGTCGTGGCCTTGCTGTAGTGAGACAGTTGCTCCTTGGCGTGATCGCGAAACCGCAGGTGATCCGGCTTGATGCCGAGCGAGAGCAACCAATCCATACACGTCTGCCGCCAGTACGCAAACCATTTCTCGTCTTCGCCCGGCGCGCAGAAGAACTCGAGCTCCATCTGTTCGAATTCGCGCGTGCGGAAGATGAAGTTCCCCGGCGTGATTTCATTGCGGAAACTCTTTCCAAACTGACCGATGCCAAACGGCAGCTTCTTGCGCATCGTGCGTTGGACGTTTTTAAAGTTGACGAAAATGCCCTGCGCGGTCTCGGGGCGGAGATACACCTCGTTCGCCGCGTCTTCCGTCACGCCCTGAAAGGTGCGGAACATCATGTTGAACTGCCGGACATTCGTAAAATCGCGAGCTCCGCAGTTGGGGCAAGCGATTTGAAGTTCCTCCATCAGCCGCTCCATTTCCGCAAACGGCAGGCCGTCCACGACCAGGGACTTCCCCTTCGCCTCGGCGGCCTCCTCGATCAGCTTATCCGCGCGGAAACGGGCCTTGCACTGGCGGCAGTCCACCATCGGATCGTGGAAGTTCGCCACGTGTCCGGACGCGACCCACACCTGCTTATTCATCAGGATGGCCGAATCCAGGCCCACATTCAACGGATTTTGCTCGATGAAAAACCGCCACCAGGCGCGCTTCAAATTGTGCTTCACCTGAGCGCCGAGCGGCCCATAATCCCACGTGTTGGCCAATCCACCGTAAATCTCAGAACCGGGGAATATAAAGCCTCGCCGCTTCGCGAGCGACACCAACGTATCCATCGTCACCTGCATCGACTGTTCCTCCTGCTCGTCCTCAATATGGCTATGATAGCCGAGGCTGGCGCGTGCGCGCAACGGAGCGCGTCCGCTGTGCCTATTTTGGCAAGGTGTTGTGTATAATGAAACTCCGACTGGTCTCACACCGGCGCGAGCGGTCGCAGCATGGGGGGAGAGTTCGTGAAGACCAAGCAACGCGTCAAGATGGTGTTTCTCGACATCGATGGAACGCTGTTTGTGAACGGCCGGATCGTGCCCAAAAGCGCCGCGGCGGTCGCTAAACTCATCGAAAACCAGATTCCGGTCGCCGTGTGCACGGGTCGGAGCGTCATTCACGCCCAACACGTGCAGGCCTCACTAGGGATCCCATACGGCATCTATTTTAACGGCGGTTTGGTGAAGGCCGGAGATCGAGAGATCTTTGCCCTGCCTTTCTCGCGCGAAGTGGTTCGAGGCATCCTGGAATCGGCGGAGCGCCGCGGCATTCAGACCATCATTCACACGCACGATCACGCCTTTAGCCTGCGGCCGATTCCACCGGAATATCTGCCGGTCCTCGCGTCCTACGACTTCCCGCCCATCGCCTGCGAGCCGACGATGGCCGATCGGCTGGACGAGATCGGCGTGTTTCAGTTGAACGCGTTCATGACCGCCGAGTGGGACGACGTGTTCGAGCGCGAGTTTCCCGAATGCTACGTGTACCGCTGGCACGAACAGGCCGTCGACTTCCAGCGCCGCAAGTCGGATAAGTCCATCGGCGCGATGCACCTCCTCTCGTATCTCGGCATCTCACCTGAAGACGCCGTGCACATCGGAGACGGAGGGAACGACATCGGCATGTTTCGCACCATGGGATACTCCTTCGCCATGGGCAACGCCAGCGACGAGGTCAAGCGCGCGGCCAAGCGCGTCACTTCGAGCGCCGACGAGGGCGGCGTCGCGGACGCTTTGGCCGAACTTGGGCTCATCTGAGCCTCTTTTTCCCTCCCATCCGAACACGTGTTTGCACCTTTCGACGTGACGTGTTAGAATGGGACCGAAGGGAGTGGGGACGGTGAGCGGTCTTACGGCTCGTCAACGCGCAATTCTCGAGTTTATCCGAAAAAACATCCGCGAAAAAGGATATCCGCCATCGGTGCGCGAGATTGGAGAAGCGGTGGGGTTGGCGTCAAGCTCGACGGTTCACGGGCATCTCGAGCGACTCCAACAGAAGGGTTACTTGCGTCGAGATCCGACCAAACCGAGAGCACTGGAACTCCTTGTGGACGACGAGGAGCCGGGGGATGTCGTGCTCGCTCCCATCGTCGGTCGTGTGACAGCGGGACTTCCCATCTCGGCGCTGGAAGACATCGAGGGATACTTGCCTTTGCCGCGCGACGTGGCGAAGGGCGATGAAGTCTTCGCGCTGCGCGTGGTCGGCGAGAGCATGATCAATGCGGGCATTCTGGATGGCGATCTCGCCATCGTGCGGCGGCAGACGTCGGCCGACAACGGCGACATCGTCGTGGCCATGACCGACGAGGACGAAGCCACCATCAAGCGGTTTTACCGGGAGGATGGCCGTGTGCGCCTCCAACCAGAAAACGACGCGATGTCTCCCTTGTACTTTCCGAACGTGACCATCCTCGGCAAGGTCATCGGGATCTTTCGGCAGATCCGATAGAAAGAAAAACATGCGGCGCAAGCCTCTTTCGCTTCGCCGCATCTTCAGAGCACCTCTTCGAGACCAGGCAACGAGATACGTCAGGCGGTCACAGAGAGCTTCCTCGCTCCGACTGGAGCCAGTCGCTTTGGATCTTCTCCATCGTCTTCTTGCTCGTCTCCGGCACGACCCGCTGCATGAAGACGGCCATGGCGATGCAGAACAGCGCGAAGATCCAAAACGTCCACGTGCCGCCGATAGCCTGCAACAAAATCGGGAAGAACTGCGCCACGAGGTATGTGGCGAACCACAGCGCAAAGGACGCGATGGCCATGGCGCGGCCGCGGATGGCAGTCGGATAGATCTCGGACAACACAATCCACACGCCGCCGCCCCAGGACAGCTCGTAGGCGATGGTGTGCGCGAACACAAGCGCGAGGACCAGCCACGTGATCATGTGCGGCAGTGAAAAGGCGACGCCCAGGATGGCGAGAAAGAGCGCCATGAGCATCCCGTTCCACACAAGCAACCGCTTTCTTCCGACGCGATCGACGATGAGCATCAGCACGATGACGAAGATGACCTTGATGGCGCCAATCCAAACCGTGTCGTAGAACGACGCGTTGGTGCCTGCGCCGGCCGCCTTGAAGATCATCGGGGCGTAATAGCCCACGGCGTTGGTGCCCGTGAACTGTTGGAAGATCGCGAGCACGACGCCGATGCCGAGCGCCTTTCGAATGCCCGGGCGCGACAGTTCTTGAAACAACGAATCCGGCACGACTTCGAGCGATTTGCGAATCTCCTCGACGTCCCACCGCGCCCGCTCAGGGCCGCTCACGCGTTCGAGAATCGAGATGGCCTGCTCTTCGCGTCCCCGCTTCATGAGATACCTCGGGCTCTCCGGCACAAGGAAGAGCAGGAAGAAAAAGATGACGGCCGGAATGACACCCATGGCAAACATCCAGCGCCAGCCCGTCGTCTGGTTCCAGGCCGTGGTGTGCGAACTGACGATAGCCGCGTTCACAAAGTAGACGATGAAAATCCCGGACACGATAGCCAATTGGTTCGACCCGACCAATCGCCCGCGGATCCGCGGCGGTGCGATCTCGGCGATGTAGAGCGGCGACAACAGCGACGCCAGACCGATGCCGACGCCCCCGATAAACCGCCCGAGAACCAACACGCCGACGCTCGGCGCGAAGGCCGAGATCAAGCTCGAGGCGATGAAGATGATGCCCGCGACCGACAGCGCTTTCTTCCTTCCGAACGAGTCGCCCAGGAAGCCCGCGATGAGCACGCCGAGCATGGCGCCGAGATCGATGCTGCTCGAGACGAGTCCGGTGGTCGCTGCACTCATGTGAAACTCCGATTTCAGAAACTCGTTCGCCCCTGCGATCACGCCGGTGTCATACCCGAAGAGAAGCCCGCCGAGCGATGCAATGACGACGACCGTCACGACGTAGCCCAGATTCGGCCGATACTCGGCCTGCGCCACTTCTGCCTGCATCAAGGTTCAGTCACCTCCTGTGTGCATCTGCCGCGCATACCTGCTGTCATCCTCCTTTGCCAGTCGACGCCAGTCGACGCCTTCGGCCTCGTTCATCAATCTGCAGAGCCCGGAAGCGTCTGCCCCACCCCCTTTCAGGCATCCTGCCTGTCACAAGGACGCGACGGCCTGAACCGGGCCCTCTCGCAGGGCCATTTCCACGAACCGGATCCATCCGTCGAGCACGCCCGGCACCTGGGTCAGATCCGCGGACCACAGCTCAGCGTCCGAAAGAATGGCGTGTGCCGAGGCCCCGAGGTCGTCCTGCCACAACGCCCTCAGCCGGTCCGCGGCCGGATCCGGCTCAGCCGCGCGTTCCATGCCGGGTCGGTACGCCAGGCACACCGCCGCGACGGCCGCCGTGAGCCTCCGGGCGTCGCCCAACCGCTCCACCGCGTCGAGGAGCGTCGGCACGAGCCGAATTCTTGCCTTCGAGACGGCATTTGTGGCAATCGAGCGCAACTTGTGCTCCAGATACGGATTCTGAAACCGCTCGAGCACGTCGTGAGCGAAATCGCGCAACATCTCCGGACGGCTCACACGACGCTCGGTCGCCGGCACGATCTCGCCGTGGACGAGATGGCGGACGTACGCGGACAACGTGGGATGCTGCATCACCTCGAGCACCGTCTCGAGGCCCGCCATGAGACCCAGGTTTGCGAGCGCCGTGTGCGTGCCGTTCAACGCGCGAAGCTTCTGCAAGCGAAAGTCGCGGATGTCGTCCGCGTAGTGGACGTGCAGGCCGACTTCCTCGAACGGCCACAGCGCCTTCAGCCGCTCGCTGCCGCGAATGGCAAACAGGTAGTACGGTTCGACCGTCACCGCCAGCGCGTCCTCATAGGGGAGCGGCGGATCGCCCGCGTAGGGGGTCACGATGCGATCGACGAGGGTGTCGCAGAACTCGACGCGATCGCGCAACCAGCGCATAAAGTCGCCGCCGAGCTGCCAGTCCGCCGCATGGCGCTCCACAATGGACCGCAACTGCTGGCCGTTGTCGTCGATGAGCTCGCACGGGACGACGATCAGCCGACTGGTTTCCTGCCAGCCGAGCGCGAGGTACCGCTCGTGCAGGTACTGCGTCAGTTTGGCCGGATAGGTCCCAGGCGGAGCATCCGACATGGGCCTCGGCACGGGTTCATATCGAACGCCGAGCTCCGTGGTGTTGGACACGGCGATCTCGACGAGCGGATCGCGCGCGAGTTGCAGGACCTGCGCCCACTCCCGCGTCGAATCGAAGGCGCGAGCCACGGACGTGACAAGCTCCGCGTTTTCCACGGGCCTGCCGTCCTGCATGCCGCGCACGAGTACCGTGTAAAGGCCGTCTTGTTCCTGAAACTGGTGAACGTGGTGAGCGCCGCTCGGGCGCGGATTCACCACGGCGATCCTTCCTTGAAACGTACCGGACTCATTCAGGCGGTGAACAAGCCAGTCGACGAAACCCCGCAGAAAAATGCCTTCGCCAATTTGAACCACCCGGATGGGCATGGCCCGCGCGCGCTCGAAGCTGGCGCGAGCTTCACCGTCCAATGCGCCTGCGTGTAACCGCATCGTCTCGTCTCCCCACGGAAATGTCCGACATTCAACCCCACGAGCGCTCGCGGAGCCAGGCATGAGTCGGATCGTCGTGCGGAATCATCACGCGATCCACCGGTCCCGCCATGAGCCACAGATAGTACAGTTGATAGCCGCCCGCGGCGCAGACGGGGTGATACCCGCGCGGGATCATGAACGCGTCGCCGTGTCGAACGCGATACGTCTCGTCGATGGAGCCATCCGAGGTGTAGATGGACTGCAGCCCAAAGCCGTGAGGCGGGTCGAGCTGATAGAAATAGATCTCCTCCATGAGCGCCTCAACGCCCGGGATATACTCGTCGTGTTTGTGCGGCGGATAACTCGACCAGTTGCCTGGCGGATTGAACGTCTCGCCGACAATGATCCGGTGAACGCGGCCTTCCGCCTGCTGCACGACGATGTCATGCACCTTGCGTTCGAAGTTGGCCTGCCCCACGGTCTTCACCTGGACTTCGTCCGGCGTGACGACGAACGGCTGGTGGACTTCCTCCGCAACCGCCTGGCAGACGGCGACCTCGAGCGCCCCGTCGCCCGCGTTTTCCACGCGAAACGGTTGGCCAACCGGCACGTACACTGCTGTCGCCGGCGCCGCAAAGACATTCGGCCGCTCGTACGGCCCAAAGGTGTGATGGCCGACCGACACGCGCATGGCGCCCGACAGGAGAACCAGGACCACCTCTCGTCCCTGAAGGGTCGCTTCATGCGCCTCGCCTCGACCGAGCCGCAGGTGGCCGAACGAAATCCACTTTAGCCCGGCCGCGTTCTGTTGCGGCACCAACTCGTGATAACCGTTTTCCGCTTTTCCTCGCACCAGATACATCCTCATCCAACCTCCGCTTCGCTCAAAGGGTGACGCCGTCCTTGAAGATGGCGATCTCGCGATACCCGTTCACTTCGTTCCGGGCGAGTTCTTCTCCAGACGCCACGCGAATGACCTTGTGCAGCAATTCCTCCGCGAGATCGTTCATCGATTCCCCGAGCGCGATCCGCCCCGCGTCGAAGTCGATCCAGCCAGGTTTCGACGACGCAAGCTGGTGGTTGCTCGCAATCTTCAGCGTTGGAACCGGCCCGCCGAAGGGCGTGCCCCGGCCTGTGGTGAACAGGATCAGCTGCGCGCCGCTCGCCGCGAGCGCGCTCACCGACACCATGTCGTTCCCAGGCGCCGAGATCAGGTTGAGCCCAGGTTTCACGGCCGGATCGCCGTAGCCGAGGACGTCCACCACCCGGGAAAGGCGCCCGCCCTTCTGCACGGCACCGAGCGACTTTTCTTCCAGTGTGGTGATGCCGCCCGCCTTGTTTCCGGGGGAGGGATTTTCATAAACGGGCTGGCCGTGGCGCGTGTAGTAATCCTTCCACGACTGAATCAGATCTACGATTTTGGCGAACGTCTCAGGGCTGTCGGCGCGATCCATGAGCACCGTCTCCGCGCCGAACATCTCAGGCACCTCGGTCAGGAGTGCCGTGCCGCCGCGAGCGACGACGCGGTCCGCCACCTGTCCCACGAGTGGATTCGCCGTGACGCCTGACAGACCGTCGGATCCGCCGCATTTCAGCCCCAATTTCAGACGAGCCACTGGCACCGGCTGGCGGACGAATGCGCGCGCCCGCTCGACGAGGTCCTCCAACAGCCGCATGCCGTCCGCGAATTCATCCGTGGTGCGCTGGAGTTCGAGGAACGCCACCCTCTCCAGCGACGCTTGATCCAACCGCTCCCGAAACGCCTCAATCCGGTTGTTCTCGCATCCGAGCCCAATCACAAGCACGCCGGCGGCGTTGGGGTGTCGGACGAGCCCCGCGAGCAGAGATTGGGTGTAGACGAGATCATCCCCGAGCTGTGAACACCCGTACGGATGCGCGAAGTGGTACACGCCGTCGATCCCGCCTCCGCGCCATTTGGCGTCGGCCATCGCCGCTAGCCGCTCGGCCACTTTGTTCACACACCCGACCGTGTTCAGGATCCAAATCTCGTTGCGCACGCCGACCTGTCCGTCGGACCGGACATAGCCCATGAACGTGAGGCCGTCGTCAAGCACGAGTGCCGGAGAACCGTGCGGTCGGTACACGTAGGAGCCGCGCTCCGAGAGCGCCGTGCGCAGATTGTGCGTGTGCACCCATTCGCCCGGCTCGATGTCCTGCGTTGCGACGCCGATGGGAAAACCGTATTTGTGCACCGCTTCTCCGCACTTCACAGGCTTGACGGCGAGCTTGTGGCCCAGTGCAATGGGCGCTCGAGCGCTCACCTGGCCGAAAGGGGTCTCGACGACCTCCCCCACGTCGAGCGGTTCAAGCGCCACCACGACATCGTCGACCGGCGAGAGATGCAAAACCTTGGGCGCCACGCGGAACCGCCTCCTTTGTCGCCTGTTCACCTCATGCAATGGTCCGTTAGAATAACTGTTAAATTAACATTCTAGAGAAAGAAAAAGTGGACAGGATGAATGCGATTTCTCTCGCAATTCAAGTGCAGTATACGCCGCTCGAAAAAGTGTTGTCAATATGTTATCATTCACATCAAGAGGATACGAGAGAAGGGTGACCCGCATGACCACGATGGCGGATGTCGCAAAACGCGCGGGCGTGTCCATCATGACCGTATCTCGCGTGGTGAACAACTCCGGTTATGTGAAGCCGTCGACGAGGCAAAAGGTGCTCGCGGCGATGCAGGAACTCAACTACGTTCCGAAGGGGCAGCAGTCCTCGCCGCACGACACGTGGATGCTCATCGTGCCGGACATCACCAACCCGTTTTTCACCTTTATCGCGCGCGGCATGGAGGACGTGGCGCGCAAACACGGTTTTCGGGTGTTCATCGCCAACACGGACGAGGACCTTCAGAAAGAGCAGGAATATGTGCAGATGTGCCTCGATTACCAGGTGCGCGGCGCGCTGGTGGTGCCGGTCGGAGATCCGTCGCGCGAAAACCTGGTGCGGCTCACCGAACATCAGGTGCCGTTCGTGCTCATCGACCGCGAGATCGAAGGGCTCGACGCAGATCTCGTCAAGGGAGACATTCGCGAGACCTCGCGTCGGCTCGTGGAACATCTCCTGGACCTGGGCCACGAGCGCATCGCAGCCGTGGTGGGCCCGCTCCACAGCGCGTCCAGCCGAGAGCGGCTCGACGGGTACCGAGACGCCCTTCTCCACAAGGGGTTACCGGTGGATGAGAGCCTCATCTTCACGGCGCCCATGACGCGAGACATGGATGCATCGTTTGTGGACGCGCTCGTCGGGCGTTCGGACGCACCCACCGCCCTGTTCCTCGGCAACATGTTTCAGTACGCGCATATCGTGCGAAGGCTTCGCGGTCTTGGCCTTTCGATTCCCCACGACATCAGCGTGGTCAGCTTCGGCAACACGGACGATCTCGCCTCGGTCGACTCCCTCGCGACGGCGGCGGTTCAACCGGCATACAACTATGGATCGCTCGGCGCGCAGCTTCTGCTCGAGCGGATTGAGGGCGTGCGGAAGACGTCGACGAGGATTGTACTCCATTCGGAGATGGTCGTGCGCAGTTCCACCGCGCCGCCTCCCGTGCGGATGACCAAGAAGAGGTGACCTTGTCCGGCCACCCCTTGCGTTCTGTCAGTAAATAGTGAAATATTGCTCCCGCTCCCACTCCGTCACCTGCGTGCGGAACATGTTCCACTCGATGCGCTTCGCTTCGATGAAGTGAAGCAGGACGTGATCGCCGAGCGCTTCCATGATCACTTGGTCCCGGATCAAGGCATCCAGCGCCTCGTTGAGGTTGGACGGGAGGCTTCGAATGCCCGCCTCCTCCTTTTCTGCTTCCGTCATCATGTAGATGTTCCGGTTCACCGGCGGCGGAGGTTCCAGCTCGCGCTCGATCCCGTCGAGCCCGGCAGCGAGCAGCGAGGCGATGGCAAGGTACGGGTTGCAACTTGGGTCCGGGCTGCGGACCTCGACCCGCGTCGACATGCCGCGAGCGGCGGGGACGCGGACGAGCGGCGACCGGTTCTTGCCACTCCACGCGATGTAGCTCGGCGCTTCATAGCCGGGCACGAGGCGCTTGTACGAGTTCACGAGCGGATTGCAGATGGCCGTGAACGCCCGAGCGTGCTCCAACAGCCCGGCGACAAAATGGAGCGCCGTCTCGCTGAGCCCCATCTCCCCCTCCGGATCGTAGAACGCGTTCTGGCCATCGCGGAACAGCGACAGATGGGTATGCATGCCCGAGCCGTTAATGCCGTAGAGCGGCTTGGGCATAAAGGTGGCGTGCAGCCCGTGCTCCCGCGCGACCGTCTTGACGACCAGCCGGAAGGTCGTGAGGTTGTCCGCCGCCTCCACCGCTTCCGCGTAGCGAAAGTCAATCTCGTGCTGCCCCGGGGCGACCTCGTGGTGCGACGCCTCAATCTCGAACCCCATTTGCTCCAGCGCGAGTACGATATCGCGGCGGCAGTTTTCGCCGAGATCGACCGGTGCCCAGTCGAAGTAACCCCCTTCGTCGTTGAGGTCGAGCGTGGGCTTTCCATTTTCGTCCAGCTTAAAGAGGAAAAACTCCGGTTCCGGGCCGACGTTGAACGCCGAAAACCCCATGGCCCTGGCCTTCTCGCAGACGCGTTTGAGCACCGACCGGGGATCGCCCGCAAACGGCGTGCCGTCCGGAAGGTTCACGTCGCAAATCAAGCGCGCCACCTTCCCCTGCGGCGTGTCCCACGGGAAGACCAGCCAAGTCGACCGATCCGGCGCCAGGTACATGTCCGACTCCTCAATGCGGACAAACCCTTGAATCGATGAACCGTCAAACATGATGCGGTTGTCCAGCGCCTTCGGCAGTTGGTCCACCGGGATCTCCACGTTTTTCACAATCCCGAGCAAATCGGTGAACTGCAGGCGCACGTACCGCACGTCGTTCGCTTCGGCCAGTTTCAATATTTCTTCTTTTGTGTATTCTTTCCGCATACGATCCTCCCTCGCGGCTCATTCAGCGGTGGCGGTAGAAGCGAGACAAATCGCCTTGAAACTCTCCCGTTTGCCGCCGCTCCATCAGCTCGCGCTCCAGCCACTGATACACTTCGGAATCGGGCACGTCCCTTGTCGCCAACGGGCGGCTCGATCTCGGCCGCCTGTCCTTCTCGAGAAGGTTGCGCTTCACGCTCGCGATATTGTGACCCTCGTCGAGCAACTGTCGGATCTGCATCAGGCGCTCCACGTCGGCAAACGAAAACTGCCGCTGATTCCCGGGCGTGCGCGCCGGCTGGATCAACCCGTGCTCTTCGTAGTAACGGATTTGCCGTGCGCTGAGCCCCGTCAGCTTTTGCACCGTGCCTATCGAAAATAAGGGCATGTTCCTGCGCTCTTCCAAATCCACGGCGCGCCCCTCCCTGTGCGACCTGTTGAAACTTATCGTAACATGGAGGGCGCGCCACGACAATCACTCACGTGATATTCTTTGACGCAAGCGGCGCGATCGCGGCCACCACCCGGCGCACCGCCAACACGGCATGCTCGTACGTCAACCCGCCCTGCACGTACGCCACATACGGCGGCCGCAACGGCGCGTCGGCGGTCAATTCGAGAGAAGCCCCCTGAATGAACGTCCCGGCGGCCATGACGACGGGATCCGCGTACCCGGCCATCGGCGCCGGTTCCGGGCGCACATGCGCATCGACGGGCGCGACGGACTGGATGGCCCGGCAGAAGGCCAGCAGGCGGTCCGGCGCGCCGAGCTCGACCGACAGGATGAGATCCGTTCGGTCCGCCTCAGGCCCCGGAGACACGCGAAAGCCAAGGCCTTGGAGCGCCGCCGCCATCAGCCGCGACCCTTTCACCGCCTGAAGCACCGCGTGCGGCGCGAGAAACAGCGCCTGGAACATGGTCAGAAGATAGGGGCCCGTCGGGCCGTACTCGGCCGCCGTGCCCGGCGCCACAAGCCGCGCGGCGACGCGCTCCACGATGTCCCGCCGGCCCACGACGTAGCCGCCCGTCGGACAAAGCCCTGCGCCCGGGTTCTTGATGAGCGAGCCCATCGCGACATCCGCGCCCACGTGACATGGCTCGCGATCCTCCACGAACTCGCCGTAGCAGTTGTCCACCGCGATCCACACGTCTGGGCGAGCCTCTTTCACCGCCGAGAACGCGGCCTCCAGTTCCGCGATGGAAAACGACCGTCGATCGCCGTAGCCGCGCGATCGCTGAAACAGCACCATCCGCACCGCGGGTGCGCGCACCGCCCGCTCGATGGCCGCAAGGTCCATGCCCCCGTCCTCGCCGAGCTCCACGATCTCGACCTTCACGCCGTGCTCCGCGAGCGAGCCGGGCGCGGGTCGGAGCCCGAGCGCCGCGTGAAGCGTGTCATACGGCACGCCGGTGGCGACCACCAGGCGATCTCCCGGCCGCAAGCAGCCAAACAGCGCGAGGGCGATGGCGTGCGTCCCGGAGACGATCTGCGGGCGCACCAAGGCGGCCTCGGCGCCAAACACGTCCGCGTAGACGGCCTCAAGCTTCTCCCGCCCCGCGTCGCCAAGCCCATACCCCGTCGATCCGACGAGATCGAACTGCGCCACTTCGTGGCGCCAAAACGCCTCGAGCACGCGCTCCTGATTCGCCAGCGCGACAGCCTCCGACCGGCGCTGATAAGGCTCGATCTCCCGCTCGCACGATTCCACGTACGTGCGGATGTCATCCAGCTTACCTTCCAAAAGCATCCTCAGTCCGCCTTCTCCTTCGCTTGATGCAGCCGCGCTTCCACCGCCTGGTACAGCAGCTCGAGATCCCCCGCCACGGCGCTTCCGTACACTGTCTGCTGCGCCTCGAGGTCAGGCGGCGGCTGCCAGGCCGCGAGATCCATCTTGTTGTAGAACGTGATGATGGGCTTGTCCAGCGCGCGCAGATCGGCGAGCACCTGCCGCGTGGCCCGAAGATGCCGATCCGGCGCGCGCGACGCGTCCACCACGAGGACGATCACGTCCGCGTACGCCACCTCTTCGAGCGTCGAGCGAAACGCCTCGATCAGATGATGCGGCAGATGCTCCACGAAACCCACGGTGTCCGTTACCACGTACGGCTCGCCGCCTGGCTCAAATACGCGCCGCGCGGTCACGTCGAGCGTGTCAAACAGGCGGTCCCGCCCGAAGGCTTCCGCGACGCGCCCGCGATCCGCGACCCACCTCGCGCGCACGGTCGTCTTGCCGGCGTTCGTGTACCCGACGAGCGCCACCACCGCGCTGTCGCGGACCCGCCGCTGCCGAAGCCTCGATCGGTGGGCGGAGAGCTCGGCGAGATCGCGCTCCAGTTTGGCAATGCGCGCGCGAATCCGCCGCCTGTCGAGTTCCAGCTTCGACTCGCCCGGCCCCCGCGTGCCGATGCCACCGCCGAGCCGGGACCACGCCGCGCCGCGCCCGGAAAGCCGCGGCAACAGGTACTTGAGTTGGGCGATCTCGACCTGAAGCTTGCCCTCGCGGCTCACAGCCCTGCGCGCGAAGATGTCGAGAATGAGCACGGTGCGATCGACCACGCGCCGATGAACGGCATCCTCCAGGTTGCGCGCCTGCGTGGGCCGCAGTTCGCCGTCCGCCACCACGAGGTCCGCGCCCGTCGACTCGACGAGATGACGCAGGACCTCCACCTTGCCTTGCCCCAGGTACCATCGCCCATCCGGCGATCGGCGCCACTGCACGACGGTTCCCACCACCTGGGCCCCGGCCGCCTCGCAGAGCCCTGTCAATTCCTCCACGCGGTACGCCACGTCGTCCTGCGTTTCGTCGCTTCGCTGCCACACCAGGAGTAAGGCCTTCTCAGCTTCCACAGCGCTCGCGCTCTGCCTCCTCGCCCGCTAGTCCTTCGCTATCATCGCAAATCGGGCAGCGCGCATCAAGCTGATAGCGCATGCGCAGAAGAAGCGGCGCCTCCGCGCGGCCGACCTGTCGCCCCGATTTGAATCCCGCGCGCCGCCCTGCGTGATACGACAAGGCGACGAGCAGGAGCACAAGCCCTGTCACGAGAGACGCGACCATGGCCCCTCCCCCCTATCTTCCGGCACGAGTTTCGACGTCGTCGTTTCGGAGACCACGTTGACCGCGGCCAAGGCGACGAGTCCGACGAGGCTCCATACTACCTCAGAAAAGATGGCGACGGCCATCGCGCCGAGAATGGTGAGAAGCACCTCCACGACGCCAAAGCGAATCACCGCGTTCCATTGGCCGGTCTCCGCGTCGCGAAACCGGTCGACGAGATCGTCCAGCCAGTCCACTGCGAGCATGAAGGATGCGCCCCAGAGGGCGCCGCGCCAGCCCACGATGAGCGCACAGAGGCCAAGGGCGATGAGGCTTTCCGCCCACGCCGGGAGTTGGGACGGCAATCGTTCGAACGGCCGCGCGAACATCCCGACCGCATAGGCGCCAAAGAACGCCGCGATGGCGGGTGCTTCGGCGAGCGCGACGGCGCACGCCATGACGACCATCGCGTACGGGAGGGCCGCGCGGCCAAAGCGCGCGGCGAGCGTGCGCTGCCCCTGACACAGGTCGTAGTCCACGTCCAGCACGTCGTCCATCCACTTGACCGCAAGGCCCGCCAGGAGGAGCGCGCCAAACAGGCGAGCGAGATCAAGCCAGCTTCCATACATACCGCTTCACCTCGTCGAAGCCCGCGCCCGTCTTGGCGGACGTGGCGATCACGCGCGCATCCTGAAGGCGCTCCCGCAGCCACGCCACCCCTCGCTCCGCGAACGGCAGATCGATCTTGTTGGCCAGGACGAGATAAAACGCCTTGGTTCGCCCAATCGTCACCAGCTGTTCGTCGAGCGCGTGAAACGGCGCTTCGCGGGCCTCGAGCGAGCGCCCGATGTCCGCCGCGTCCACCACGTGCAGCACGGCTTTTGCCGCGACGAGCGCGCGCAGCGTCTGGCCCATGGCGCGGCGGACCCTCTCGTCCCGGACGTGGCCGTCCGCCAGGCCGGCGCTGTCGACGATGTCGACCGAACGGGAAACCTTCCCCCTCGCCACCGGGATGGCAAGCGTCTGGAGCGATGTCGTCGAGTGGGGCTCCCCCGACGTGAGCCAGCGCTCGGCCTCGCGAATGGGCAACCTGCGCCTCTCTCTTCCGCCGTCCGTCCGCTCCACCACCCAAACCAGGTCTTCCACGCCGAGGGCACGCGCCAGGCGAAGACACGCGGAGGTCTTGCCTGCGTTGGCCCGGCCGACCACGACGACGTCGCTCATCGCACCTCATCTCCTTGCCAGTCTCGCGCCTCGATGAGCATGAGCGCGTCCCGCTTCGGCCTCGCTTCTTCAAAGAGGCGCACCGCCTGACGCCGAATGGCTCGCTCCACCAGGTTGCGAACGAACCTCGCGTTCGAGAACGGCTCGAGCCGAGGCTCGCGAAGCGCGTTCTGGAGCAGGCTTCGAAGCGCCCACTCGGCCTCGGCGGTCATGCGGTAGTCTCTCGTGGCGAGGGTCTTTTTCGCAATCTGCACGAGCTGGTCCACGCCGTAATCGGGAAACCGAATCTGGATGGGGAACCGGCTCGGCAGGCCCGGATTGGTGCTCAGGAACCAGCGCATCTCGCGCTCGTAGCCGGCCAGGATCACAATGAGCTCGTGTTTATGATCTTCCATCGCCTTCACCAGGCAGTCGATGGCCTCGCGGCCAAAGTCCTTCTCGCCCCCACGCGCGAGCGAATACGCCTCATCGATGAACAGCACGCCGCCAAGCGCCTTCTGAATCTGCTCCCTCGTCTTCTGCGCCGTGTGGCCGATGTACTCGCCCACGAGATCCGCGCGCTCCACCTCCACCAGATGCCCCTTCTCCAGCAGGCCACACTCGTGAAACATGCGCGCGAGGATGCGCGCCACCGTGGTCTTGCCGGTGCCGGGGTTCCCGTAGAAGATCATGTGAAGCACGGTCGGATCGGCCTTGAGCCGGTGTTCCCTTCGCAATCGCTGCACGTACACGAGCGCGAAGATCTCGCGCACCACCCGTTTGACCTCGTCGAGCCCGACGAGATCGTCCAGTTCGCGCAGAAGCTCGTGAATGCGCCGCTTGTCGATTGGCGGCGCGACCGAGCCCATCGGGTCGTCGACGCCTGAGATCCTGGCGAGCGCGTCGGTCAGATCGATATGCCCTCGCTCGTACAGGTCGATCACGCCCGCGGCTTTCCGGGTGTCCACCGCTCGCGTGGTTCTGCGCCCCGTGTTTCGTGGTGTCATTCGCGTGTCACCCCTCACTTGGCCGGCAGCGCCGACCCACGCCACAAGGTATGCGGGACCGCGCCCATGGGTGATCGCCCATGCCAAACGCATGAAGAGAGGCCGTCCCCGGCGATGAGCGGGGATACGGCCTCCAAGGGAGCTTCTTTAATAAACGCCTGGGGCGGTCTCGGCGTAATTGGTGGTGTCCACGGCCCACCACTTGATGCCGATGCTCGGCGCCACACCGTCCGAGCGGTTTTCTTGAATCAAATCGGCCGGAATGGCGGTGTTGCGGATTTCGATCACGGTCTCCGCAGGATTCGACGTGTAAAAGGTCAGGCCGCGAACGTCGTCGACAGTCGGGACGTACGCGCCGAACACGGGATCGAGAATGGCCAGGATGTGAATGTACGCCTTTCCCTTCTCGTACGTCACGCGGTAGGACACGTACTGTTGAACCACGTTATAGTTGAGCAGTCGGCTCGTCCGGGTCACGAGGATCTTCCCCTCGTAGTACTGCTGCGCCAAACGCCGGAGCGCCTGCACCGCGGGTTGCGGTAACACGCCCGGATAGGTCGTTCCGCAGAGGTGCTGCGCGACAATGGCGTAATCGTGATGGACCTCAATTTCCTTTAGATGAGCTGGAGACAACTGCTCGTCGAGCCCAAACGGCGTCCAATTCCACTCCGGATCTCCCTTAGCGTTAAATCCCTCGGACGTGTAGCGCCAAAATCCCCACACCTCCCGACCGTCCGGCAGCCGGAGCGGATAGATCATGGAACTCATGCCGAACTGGTCGCTCGCGCCGTCCGGCCATACGAACCGAATGCCGTACGGGATGGTGATGTCGGTGTGATAATATTTGGACCACGGATTGGCGCCCTGCTGATAGTCATAGAATGGAGTTCGGCCATAGTCGCCGAAGTTGTCCACATTCGACTTGTTGCCGTGGTCCGTCCACACGGTGAGATAGTCCCCGTCCGCTTTCAGCGCGTCAATGGCCTGAATGGCGAGCTTTCGGGAGAACAACGTCTCGTTCTGATTCCGCTCGCTGAAGTCGCCAAAGGTGTGCATGGTGTCGATCCAGCCGACGTGGATGTAATGATTCAGGACGGCTGCGGCGTAGGGCTGATTCGACACGCCCTTAAACCAACTCAGTTCGTCCGACATCGGCTCGTGGTGGATGTCCACGTAGCCGGGCAGGTTGTCTCCGTTGTACATGAAGAACGAATCCGCGAAGTCGAGCCCGAGTCCCTTGCCGAGCGGCGTCATCTGCGTCGTATTGATGAATTCGTGAACCAGGTTGAATTTTCGCAAGGTTTCGCTGTCCGCGTCGGACGAAATCGCGAGCATCGCGTCGTACGGGTACGGGAATTTCCGCATCCCGTAGACTTTCGGAGGCACATGCGTGTTAACCACGGGATACGGCTGGCTCTCCGCGGCCGCCGGGTTGCCCGCCTGGCCGCCAGGCGTCACCGTGGCGTTGCTTCCCTCGGCGGGCGTCGACGTTGCAATGGAAGACGTCTGCGTCTCGTTGGTCAACGCTCTCACCGCCACGTCGGCGGCACCCTTCGCCTCGGGCCCACCCGCTGCGCCACATCCTGTCACACCCACTGCCGCGAGCCAAATCGCGGCAGACATCGTCGCCATCTTGGCTTTCATCTTCCGCTTCCCCCGTATCTCTTCCTCTTTGGCGCGGCACGGGGCCCGGAAGGCGTTCGCGTGCACCGCGCCCTTCTGGTACGAGGGTAGCGCGCCGAGTTCAAACTCACTTCAAGCGATTGGTGGAACTGAACCTGCCTTCCGCCGGTCTCCGAATTCGAGGTCTTTGTCCCGGCGATGTGACATACCCTTTCGTTGACGGAGATGTGGGGTGGAAGCGATGACCAGAAGCCGACAGTCGTTCTTGCACGGCGCGGCCGTGCTCGCCTTCGCCGGCATCGTCACCCGCGTGATGGCGCTGGCCGTCCAGATGGTCATGGCCCGAACGATGGGTGCCCAGGGCTTCGGCCTCTTCCAGACCATCAGTCCACCGTACTTCCTGCTCGTGACCCTCGCCACCTTTGGGCTCCCACCCGCGGTCTCCAAGGTGATCGCAGAAAATCTCGCCGTTGGAGACGTCGCGCGCGCGCGCAAGGCGTGGATCATGGCGAACGCGTGGAGCGCCGCTTCCGGCCTGGCCATGGTGTGCCTCGCGTTTGCCCTGTCGCCCCACCTGCAGCGCTTCATGGATCCTCGGGCCATCCCCGCCTTTTTCGCGATGGTCTTACGCATACCCATTGTGTGCCTTTCTTCGGTGCTGAGCGGCTTTTACATGGGCATTCAAAATCAGACGCCGCCTGCGCTCGCGTGGATCGTGGAGACCACGGTGCGCGCCGCGGCGTCGGTGCCTCTCATGATCTGGATGAGCCCTTGGGGCGTCCGGTACGGCGCCCTCGCGCTCGTCATTGGCGGCGGCATGGGCGAACTTGCAGGATATCTCACCATGCTCGGCACGTACGGGCTTCGCGATCGCCGCCTGCTCGTGACCGTTCAGCGAACGGCGCGGCCTGCTCGCGGCGTCGTTCGCGATCTCGCCCAAGTCGCCGTGCCGACCATGCTCTCCAACGTCTTGGGCGTGGTTGCGTTCGCTGCGGAGCCCACCGTCATGTACCAGGCGTTTCTCGAGGCCGGGGTGTCGCGGCGCGAGGCCACCGCCATGTACGGCGCCTTCGGCATGGCCATGGAACTCCTGTTCATGCCGACCGTGCTGTCCGGGGCCATCTCCTCCGTCATCGTCCCGGCCATCTCCGAAGCCAAAGCGCTCCACGACGACCGGCTCGTCGCGCGCCGCATCGCCCAGTCCATCCACGCCGCCATGTTCGTCGCGCTGTTCGCCGCCGCGCTGTTCATCGCGTCGGGCGAAGACGCCGCGACGGCGCTGTATCGAAACCCGACCGCTGGACAGTTGCTCGCGTATCTCGCGCCATCGTGCCTGTTCTTTTACCTCAGCGATCCGCTCTTCGCCGTCCTCCAGGGACTGAACCGAGCGTTCGTCTCGACCGTCATCACGTTTCTCTCGAGCGCCGTTCGCCTGGCGTGCATCTACGAATTCGTCGCCGCGGGACATCAAGGCATCCGCGGGCTCGCCTCGGCGGTGGCCACGAGCGGCATCGTCGCCGCGGTGCTCGGCATGCTCGCCGTCAGGCGGTATCACGATCTCGACCTTGATCTCAGCATGAGCGCCAAGATGGCCCTTGCCGCCGCCATCGCGTGGCTTCCGATGGGCGCCGTGCAGCATCACGCGGCCCTGCAGGCGGCGTGGATCCAGTTCGCACTGTGCGCCCTCGCCGGCATGACCACGTACGTGATCTCCGCGATGTACCTAGGGCTTGCCACCGTCGACGAGATCGCGCGGATCCCAGTGGTGGGCGAACCCCTGGCGCGCGCCATGCGCCGCTTGCCGTATCTCGGCGCGCGCTGACGCGGGTTCAGGCGGGATCGTAGCCGTTTGGATTTTGCGACTGCCAGCGCCAGGTATCCCGGCACATCGCATCGAGATCCTGCGTGGCCTTCCAACCGAGCACGTGCTCCGCTTTGGACGGGTCGGCGTAGCTCACCGCCGCATCGCCGGGGCGCCTTGGACCGATGCGGTACGGGATTTTCCGCCCGCTCGCCCGCTCAAAGGCCCGAATGACCTCGAGTACACTGGAGCCCTTTCCAGTTCCAAGGTTAAAGGCCTCCGCACCCGCGTGCGACAACACCCAGTCGAGTGCGCGCACGTGCCCGGACGCCAGGTCCATCACGTGAATGTAATCGCGCACGCCCGTGCCGTCGGGCGTCAGATAGTCTCCGCCGAACACCACGACCTCCGGCCGCTTGCCCACGGCCACCTGCGCCACATAAGGAACCAGGTTATTCGGAATGCCCTGCGGATCTTCGCCGATCCGGCCGGAAGGATGAGCCCCGACAGGGTTGAAATAGCGCAGAAGCGCCGCGCCAAAACCCTCGGTCGCCACGGCGACGTCGCGCAAGATCTGCTCGATCATCGCCTTCGTCTGACCGTACGGGTTCACCGGGGCGATGGGCATGTCCTCCTTCAAGGGCATCTCGTTCGAAGCGCCATACACCGTCGCGGACGAGCTGAACACGATCTTCTTCACGCCGTGTTGCAGCATGGATTCGAGCAGATTGAGCGTGCTGCCGAGGTTGTTTCGGTAGTAGCGAAGCGGCTGCGCCACCGACTCCCCGACCGCCTTGAGCCCGGCGAAGTGAATGACGGCTTGAAACGCGTAGGCGCGAAAGACCTCGTCGAGCGCCTGGGCGTCGAGCATGTCCACCGAGTGCACGGGAAACGCTTTGCCGGTGATCTCGGCGACGCGCCGCAACGCCTCGGGTTTGGAATTCGCAAAATTGTCGATGGCGACGATATCGTAACCGGACTCGACGAGCGCCACACAGGTGTGCGAGCCGATGTATCCGGCCGCGCCAGTCACCAAAATCATGGCTTCACCCCCAGCGAAGTAGAACCACGACCACTATACCAAAAAGGCTGCGGATCGCGATCCCGCCCCGCCGTCTAGGTCAACGCGCTCGCCGCCGATTGCGGAGAATGGTCGGCACGCCGCCCAAATCGCTCGACGGCCAGCGGATGAGAACGTCCCTCATCCCGTCCCTCCACGTGAACGGAATGAGCGGCCACAAATAGGGCTTGCCGAAGGACTTGGTGGTCAGAAGCAGGAGGAACCAGGATGCCGTGCTCAGCAGGAAGCCGCCCCAATTGAGCGCCGCGGTCCAGAGCATGATCCAGATGCGCGCCATCTGGTTG
Organism: Alicyclobacillus acidocaldarius subsp. acidocaldarius DSM 446; assembly: GCF_000024285.1. Classification (GTDB taxonomy): domain Bacteria; phylum Bacillota; class Bacilli; order Alicyclobacillales; family Alicyclobacillaceae; genus Alicyclobacillus; species Alicyclobacillus acidocaldarius. The sequence continues at coordinate 1,626,372 of NC_013205.1, read as the reverse complement.
GCGGACGCCAGCTCGAACGACGAGGTCGCGTACTGCGCCAACATCACGAAGCCCATGTAGACGAGCACCTCGGGCTGGAGCAGTTGAATCTGCGTGGCAAACTGGCCAAACAGCAAGGCGGACACAATGCCGATGGCATTCGAAAGCGTGACGGGCACGTTCAAGACCGCGAGCCGAAGCACGTCGAGCGCGAACTCCGCCACCAGGAGTTGCGCCCAGAGCGGCAGCGGATCGTTTCGACTTGCCATAAAGAACTTCGCCCAGGACGGAAGCAGCCCCGGGTGCTGATTCGCCAACATGAAGATGCCCGGCAGAAACACGCTCATGAAGACCGAGATGACGATGATCCAGCGCAGATACGTGCCCACGAGGGGGAACGAGTGGTATTCCTGCGGATGCTGAATGTGTTGAAAGAAGGTCGTGGGCGCGATGATCACCTCGGCGGTGGCGTCGACGACGATCACGACATGCCCCTCGATGAGCGCCGTGGCCGCGACGTCCGGCCGTTCCGTATAGCGCACGATGGGATACGGATTCCACTTCACCTTGCCGATGAGATCGACCAACTGCTGTTCGCCCATCATCATGCCGCCCGTCTTGACGCTGCGGAGAAGCTCGCGGATGGCCGACACCGTTTCCTCATCGGCCACATCTTTCAGGTACATGAGGCTGACGTCGGTCTGGCCGCGGTCGCCCACCTGATACAGCTCGTTGCGAAGGCGCGGATCCCGCAGGCGGCGGCGGATGAGCGTCGTGTTCATGAGCATGGTCTCGGTGAATCCGTCGTGGTTTCCGCGGACCACGCGCTCGATCATGGGAGGCTCGATCCCGCGCATCGGATACACGCGGGTATCGACGACGAGCACCTTGTCGTACCCGTCGATGAACGTCACGAGCGGCCCGGAGAGGATGAAGCGGACCGCGTCCGACATCTGATTGATCACCTGCACCTGCACGAAATCGATGTGCGTGTTCAGGTAGAAGACCAATTCCTCGATGTCGTAGGTCTGACCCTCGTGTTCGCGCTCAAACGCCTCGACGTTTCGGTGAAAGCTGTCGAGCACGAGGACGACGTTCATCGTGAGAAAGAAGCCGTTGGTCACGTACGACATCATGTTCAGGCGGCCGTACCGGAAGGGCTTGGCCATGATGTCCCACGTGGTGCCGATGCCGAGGAGCTGGTTAATATAATTGACGTTGTGCTCCAGTGTCCGGCTGATGGGCTGGCTCACCAGGGGCTCGGCCGACTGTCGCATGGCATCTCCTCCGTCTCTTCATTCATGTGCATGTCCCATCCTAGCCATGCCTTGGAATCGACGTTTTTATGTGCTTCGGAGCCCGCGCTGGCTCTTGGCTCTGACCGATTGAACCGCGCGAAGGGCATACAGCGCGCCGGGAAGGAGTACGACAGTTGCAAGGAAATAGCTGGGGACATCGCGAAGGATAAAGTTCGTGACGTCAAACACGTTGCGAAACAAATAATTCGACAGCGACCACCCCAGAAGGGCCACGGGGACGGGGATCCACGTCCGCTCGGGCGATCCGCTCACGTCCTTCACCGCCTCGCCCACGGCGAGTTGAAAGGTTGCGAGTTTCAGGACGAGCGTGATGGCCACGCCCATGACGTACAGCGTGTCCAGGCGCTCGACGAACTTGCCTTGTCGGATGGCTCGCACGAGTTCGAGCACCGGGTAATTCAAATAGCGGGCGGGTTCGCCGAGGACGCCCACCGTGAGCGTTACCAGGGCGGAGAGGACAAAGGCACTGATGGCCCCCGCGATGACGATGTCCCACGGCAGCGTGCGCGGGCTGCGGAGCGCCGGAACCCACTGCAGGGCGATGGCAAACTCGAGACCGTAAGCGAATGCAGGCACGACAGCCGCGCGCCAGGCGGCGCTGGCGGGATCGCCGAGGAGCGGCTGAAAGGACGACGTGTCAAACAGTCGAGCCGCGAGCAGGAACAGCACCGGGGAGACGACGGCGGCGAGCGGCAGGATGAACTCGTTCACGCGCGCGACCACTTCGATGCCGAGATACGCGAGGTACATGGATACCGCAAACGCAAGGGCGCTGACCAAAAAATCCGGCGTGTTCGGCAGCACGGAGATGCCAATGAAGGCGCTCATCTCGCGGCCGATGGTGGCCATGGTGAGAAAGCCGTACGCGAGGTACCAGATCCCGTAGGCGCGGCCAAGCACGGGGCCGAGCACGTCGATGGCGGCCTGGGTGAGGGTTCGCCCGGGAAACAGGCGCACGTGCGCCAGCGAAATGACCGCGCACATCACGGCTCCGAAGAGCAGCCCGAAGCCCGAAATCCATGCGTCGCGGAGCGTGAATTGGGCGATGGTCCCAGGCATGGTGACGATGCCCGTGCCAAGCACGGTCCAGATGAGCATGAGGATGAGTTGATAGCGAGAGATCTGAACCACGTGTCACGCCTCCTGAAGCCCGCCCCGCCCCCCGTACAACCACGAGCTCGGGCCGGAAAATGCGAGATCGAACAGATGAAGCGGACCGAGACGAGGCCACAGATGGAGATCGGCCGCAACCGCGACGCCGATGGCGAGTGCGGTCAAGAGGAACCACGCCACCCACTCGCGCCACGACTTGGGCACCCATCTGCGAAAGTCCACGACAGCGCCGAGAATGGCCCACAGGACGGCCCACACGCTCGTCATGACGAGCCCCCGCCTCCCTTCGCCTCCTGCGCAAACGGGGTCGTGCTGGCCAGCTGGCCATGGACGATGTGAGGTTCGATGTCATACTCGACCTGGAGACGCTTCCACGCCCCCTCGCGGAGTTGGATGCCCTTCTCCGCGCACGCGTTGGTCAAGCCAAAGGCGTCCATATCGACCGCACGGGCGTGGTCGAGGGCCTCTGCGAGGCGATGTTTTACGTCCTCGCGAATGGCATGCTCCAGTGCGGCGAACGTGTGCGCGCTCATCTTCTCACTCGCCTGCCAACGCTCGATCTCGCCCGTCCCGCGCCAGACCACGCGCACCTTCGGGGATCGACCGGACGTGTCCACCACGAGCCGCGTCGAGGTGCGCAGCCAATGCACTCCCATGACACCCTGGTGTCCGCCCTCGGTCCAGGGAACCGCCTCGCGCACATCGAGGGTGCGCCCCAACCACCAGGCGTTGTCCAGCAACCGGGCGCGATCGACGATATCCAACTTTCCATCTCGCCTCAGATAGGCCAGTCCCTTGACTTCGGGCGATCCGTCAGGTCCCTCCTCAATGGCCGCCAGCGGTGCGACACCCGACGGCCGAAGCAGCGCTTTCACCACGTGGAGCTCATCGCTCGCGAGGCACGCCTCCCGGCGCGATGCCTCATCCACCAGATCTCGGATGACGAGCGAGATAGGCTCGCTCTGCCCCGTCGACTCGCGCAGCACCGACTCGGCGGACGTCGGCGTGACGACCCAGAGCTGGCTGCGGCGCAACTGCCGATCTCGCTCGAGTGCGTCTGCGATGGGCGAGAAGTCGCGCAGGGCGTCTTCCGAAAACAGCACGAGCGCGTTGTGCTGAAGGTACAGCGAATGAGAAAGCTTCGCTTGGAGACCGCTCATGGCCTCTTCGAACGTCGGCGCGTCCGCCGACACAATCCAATCCGGCGCATTGCCCTGCGAATTGGAGTTCTCGCCCGTCGCCGGGTTGCCGGCGCCTCCGGGTTGGATGAGGTCCATGGACAGCCGCACGCTGTGTTCCTCTCGATCCACGCCGATCCCGGTCGCGATGTAGAGGTGATCAATGTCGTTATAATCGCACCCGGTCGCAAGGGCGGCGCAGAGAAGAGTGGCCGAGATCGCGCGCCGGCGCTTGCGCAGGAGCACGCGCCTCGTCACGGACGCCACCTCCACCGTGGCGCCCGCTTGCGCGCGGGATGTTTCGGGACGCGATCGTGCTCGACCGGTTCGAACTGGCGCGGCCTGCCCTGCATCATCCACCACGGCGCGCGGATGATCACGTCCTTCATATCGCGGATGAAAGTTGGGGCGATGGGCGCGAGATACGGCACGCCGAACGATCGGAGGGACGCCATGCGGCCCAAAAGCGCGATGCCAAGCATGAGCACCCCATACAAACCGAACAGCCCCGCGGCCAGCACGAACGGAAACTGGAGCAGCCGCGCCGCCTGCACGAGGCCGAGGGCGGGCAGCGTGAACGACGCCACGCCCGTTGCCGAGACGATGATCACCATGCCCGGGGACACGAGCCCAGCACGCACTGCCGCGTCGCCGATCACGAGCGTGCCGACGATGCTCACAGATTGCCCCACTGCCCGCGGCAAACGGGTTCCGGCCTCGCGAAGCGCCTCGAAGGCCACCATCATGCCCAGCGCCTCGATGACCGTCGGAAACGGAATGCCCGAGTGTTGCGCCGCCACGCTCACCAAGAGCGGCGTCGGCAACAAGTCCTGGTTGTACGTCAACAGGGCCACGTAAAGTGCGGGAAGGAGCACAGAGCCCCAGAACATCAGGTGCCGCAGGAGGCGAAGCGGAAGGGCAAGCGAATAGTGCATGTAGTAGTCTTCGGGCGAACTCAGATTCATGGCGAAGGTCACAGGCACCATGAGACATGTCGGCGATCCATCCGCCATCATCGCCACGCGCCCTTCCATCAACCCTGCCACCACGCGATCCGGCCGCTCCGTCTCCTCCGTCGTCGGAAACACCGAGAAGCGCGGGTCGTTGATGAACTCGCGCACCTCGTTGATGTCCGCGACATAGTCGACGCGAATCTGCGCGATGCGTCTCCGAACTTCGCGCAGCAGGTCGGACTTCACCACGCCTTCTTCATACAGGATCGCAATCTCGCACGGCGACGTCTCGCCGACCGTGAACGTCTCAATCTTCAACCGCGGCGATTTCAGGCGCTTGCGCACCATGGCCAGATTGACGGACAAGCTTTCGATGAACGCTTCCTGCGGGCCGTGTAGGGTGGGTTCGTTCTCAGAGCGATCCACGGACCTGGCCGGCACTCGATCGAGCCGCCATGCCTGTGCCGAACTTGCCCCGTCTCGAGCGATCACCGCGCATCCGTCGAGGACAGCCCGAACGGCGGCGGAGATGGTCCCGACCTCCTCCGTCGCGACACCCGGACGCGGGATCTCCCGCCGCCCACGTGCTGCCCCCGCGTTACGCAGGGCGAGCAGCGCCTCCTGCAGCTTATCGGCGTCCACCAGACCTTCGAGCCAAACGGCGACGCCCGTGTCGCGCTGCGTCGACCAGGGTTGCACACGGAGGTCCGGACACGGCTCGAGGCGTTTTGCGATTTCGCTCGCCACGTCCACTGCCCTCCGCGCCATGTCATCTTTCTGCACGCTCACCCATAACCCTCCCGCAACCCCATCGCTCCCCTTCTAAGGTGTGTGAAACGCCGAGCTTTCATGTATGGAATCCGGCAGTCAAACGAGAACAGGGGCCGCCCCCAAGTGCCATGCACTCGAGAACGCCCCTGTTTGCGTAGCGCCCACCCGCGCCGTCGTTAGGATCAGCCGTGAACCGCCGAGAACCCCGGAACTCCGTCGAAGGTGTAAAGATTTTCGGTCTTGATGACGTCGAATCCGGCCTCAACAATCCTCCGCTGCAACTCCACAACCTCCGCGGCTTGAACCGGCGCGCCGCCTTCCTTGCGGAACCGACAGCGCCAGTGATCCGTGCAGAACGTCTCCGGCAGGCCGTTCGGCCACACCTTAATCCCGCGGTTGGTGATGACCTCGAGCTTCAACTCGCCCACGTGGATCTGGCTCAACGTGCTGCCGAGATCGTCAGGCGCCCCCGGGCCCCAGTCGAGAAACACGTCCACGCCGACGAGCTGCTTCTCAGCCTTCGGCCCCGGTTGCCACGTGCGCCTTGCGATGGAGGCCGCCTCCTGCCGGTACGACACAGGTTTCAGGATCTGCGGGCGCTCGCCCAAACGCTCGATCACGGCATCCGCAAACGCGTCGGTCCCCACCAACTTCTTGCTGGAGCCCTCGCGGTAGATGTCGCGCGTGTGAATGCCGTCCTCGATGGTGCGGAGCCATGCGAGGTGAACCTTCTCCGCCACGGCCGCCTGCCCGATGTGGATCAGCATCATGACGGCCGCCAGCAAGAGCCCGGACGGATTGGCGATGTTCTGGCCCGCAATGTCGGGCGCAGAGCCGTGAATCGCCTCGAACATCGCGAACCCGTCGCCGATGTTGGCCGACGGCGCGAGGCCCACCGAGCCTGACAACTCCGCCGTCACATCGGACAGGATGTCGCCGTACAGGTTCGGCATGACCACCACATCGAACCGCTCCGGCGTGTTAGCCAAACGCGCCGCGCCAATGTCCACGATCATCGTCTCGTGCTCGAGATCCGGGTATTCGGCCGCGATGCGCTCGAACTCCTTGTGGAAGAGACCGTCCGTGAACTTCATGATGTTGTCCTTCACAAAGCACGTGACCTTCTTGCGCCCATTCGCGCGCGCGTAGTCAAACGCGTACCGGATGACCCGCTCAGACCCGGGCTGCGTAATGAGCTTCAGGCACTGATACACCTGCTGCGTTTGACGATGCTCGATGCCCGCGTACAGGTCTTCCTCGTTCTCGCGAATGATGACCAGGTCCATCTTCGGATGCGTCGTCTCCACGAACGGGCTGTAGGCAACCGTCGGGCGCACGTTGGCGTACAAGTTGAGCGCCTTGCGGAGCGTGACGTTCAAGCTCTTGTAGCCCCCGCCCTGCGGCGTCGTGATGGGCGCCTTTAGGAGCACGCGCGTCCGCCGCACGCTGTCCCAAGCCTTCGGATCCATGCCGTTGTCAATGCCGCGCTTATACACCTTCTCGCCGATCTCGACCGTCTCAATGTCGAGCTCCGCGCCTGCCGCTTCCAAAATGCGCAGCGTCGCGGTCATGATCTCAGGACCAATGCCATCGCCGAACGCGACGGTGATAAGTGTTTTCGCCATAGAGAAGACCCCTTCAACCTCAAATTCAATTCCGACCCGTCATCGGTACGACCGTAGTGTATCATAGCTCACACGATCCCCGCATTGTCAACCAATCGTGAAAAGTCTTCTACCATATTGTGAACTGATTTTGACTGAACATTCACATCATTTTCTATGAATTTCCTGGTGCGATGTAGCAGCAACTCCAACGGTACGGAGGTGTACGTGAGCAGTAGAATAGGGAATGGTTCATCGCCGTCCACCATGGATGAAACCGTGATAAAAGTGTTTCATGTCTACGTGCTGCTAGGGGGGATCTTGGAGTGCGCCCATTGAAGAAAAGCGCCCAACGCGTACAGGACAAGCTCGTGGAACTTCCGATTAGCACAAGAAGCGCAGAGGAAGCGCATGTTTGGATAGTAATTTATTGAAAGCAGACTTCATACGCCAACGACTGGGCTACGTCCTTGGAGGCATCGCTCCTATTGAGCACAACGAAGCCTTGAGGACGATTCTGGACGAAGATCTCTTTCAAATCCCAACTATTTGGGCGGCAGCAGGACACCCAAGAGGAGTATTCCAATCTCACGGCCGATGAACTTGTTCAAATGACAAAGGGTACCGTCATGCCTATTAATAGTGCTCGGCTCCTGGTTGGTTGGCGTTAGAGTCTCAAGTGGTGGTGTAAAATTCGTCGTCTCCAATTGACGAAGAAGCCACCGTGCGTGTCTACTAAGTGTGACCAACACCAAAAGTAGGAGGCACGCAACGATGGCTTCGCTCAATAGCTTCGCAGTTCTCGAATGGATTCGCAAGATGCAAGACGTGGATCAGATCGATTTTTTACGGGAATTGATGCAACTCGTGACGCAGTTCCTCATCGATGCGGAAGCCGCAGAGAAAATCGGTGCCGAGCGCTATGAGCGGACGGAGAGCCGTGTCACACAACGAAACGGCTATCGTTCAAGGGCCTGGGACACGCGCCTCGGGACGGTCGATTTGAAGATTCCAAAGCTCCGTCAGGGCAGCTTCTTCCCTTCCATTCTGGAGCCCAGGCGTTGAGCGGAACAAGCGCTGGCTTCTGTGATCCAGGAAGCGTACGTGAAGGGCGTGAGCACCCGCAAGGTCGATGACCTGGTGCGAGCGTTGGGCCTGGATGGCATTAGCAAAAGCGAGGTGTCTCGCCTCTGCCAGCTCATCGATGAAGAGGTTCGCCAGTTCAAGGAGCGGCCGCTCGAGCGTGAGTATCCGTACGTGTGGCTGGATGCCACGTTCCCGAAGGTGCGGGAGGGCGGCCGCGTGCAGAGCATGGCGCTGGTCATCGCCATTGGCGTCACGGACACCGGAGAGCGCGAAGTACTCGGATTCGATGTCGGAACGAGCGAGGACGGCGCGTTCTGGTCGGACTTTCTGCGCAGCCTGAAGGCGCGAGGTCTTCGGGGCGTGCGTTGTCAACAGCGGGTTAAAACTCCCCAAAAAAATCGCGCTCGATTCCCCAAAAACAGCGGATTCGATTCCCCAAAATCATCGCGATTCGTTCCCCACACATACGTTCGCTTCGTCTCTTGTTCCCGAGAATGCGTGCGTAACGCCAGCTCGTAGCTTGTCTTTCATCCGGTAACTGTTGCCGCGGATATTCACGGTCGTGGCGTGGTGCAGCAAGCGGTCGAGCAACGCGGCGGCCAGGACCTGATCGCCGAAGAGCGTTCCCCAGTTCGTGAAACTCGTGTTGGACGTAATGATCAACGACCCTCGCTCGTACCTCTCCGATACCAGCCGGAAAAAGTTCGCGGCGTCGAGCGCGTCGAGAGGCAAGTAGCCGACCTCATCGCAGATGAGAATCTTGGGCTGCGTATAGACCCGAAGGCGCCTGTCCAGCCGCCCTTCTTGGTAGGCTCGACGCAAATCGCTCACGAGCTTCTGCATCGTGACGAAGTAGACGCTCATCCGCTGGCGAATCGCCTCCATGCCTAGGGCCACCGCCAAATGCGTCTTTCCCACTCCCGGCGGCCCCAGGAAGATCACGTTTCCACATTCTTGGACAAACGTCAGCGTTGCGAGCTCTCGGATTTGGCGCTCATCCACAGACGGCTGGAACGAGAAGTCGAAGTCGGCGAGCGTCTTGTGGAACGGAAAGTTCGCCAAGCGTAGCCGAGCCTGCATGGCCCGGCTGTGCCGTTCCTCCTGTTCAGCCTCCAGCAAACGCTGGAGAAATGCGACATAGGTCGCCTCTTGCCCGGCGGCCCACTCCACGCACGCCGGCAAGACGGCAGCAGCTCGCTTCAAGCCCAGGTCCAACAGTTGTTCTTCGACCTGAGCTACCAGTAACGCTTCGCTCATTGCACATGACCTCCCATCGCGATCTGTTCATAGACCGTAAGTTCGCGCTGCTCCACGTCCGGGTCGACTTGCCATCCCGCTGTCTTACCCCGCGTCGGATTCGCGCTATCTCGAGGGATGTTCTTGTAATGCTCGGGATCCGTGGAGATTTGATGCTTGCCGGACAGCACGCGATGTTCCGCGATCACCTGTCCGCCGTATTCGATCTGCAGACGACCCGATTCGAACTCCCGAACCAGGACCGTGTGGCCCACATACCGCCAGGGAACGGTGTACAAGTTCGTATTCCAGGAAACCCGGCAGTCGCTCATCACCTTCCGAAGGCCTGCGCAAGCCAACACATACGGGGTGGCCGGTAGCGGTTGCAGCTTCTCAGCTTGAAACCGCACGATGGGCTGTTCATGGGTCGTTCCGTGGATGCGGACGTTGGCTACGTGATCGCGCCACCATGCGACCTGTCGGTTCAAATCCTCATCGTCCACAAAGGCAACTGGCCAGAAGCTGTCCCGGATATAGCGAATAGGCCGTTCTACCTTGCCCTTGGTGCGGCTCCGGCGAGGCCGACATGCCTTGGGCACGAATCCGTAGAACTTGGCAAAGTCGAGATAAGCCGGTTGCCAGTCGACATGGCCTTGACCGTCATTGGCGACCACCAAAGGTGAACAGTTGTCGCTGAGCATGACGCGCGGCACACCGCCAAAGAACTCTAGGGCGTTGCGAAGGGCCTGAAGGATGTGCAGCTGGTCTGCCGCTTTGATAAACTCAACGTAGAGCATGCGGGAGTAGGCGAGTACCATGGCGAAGGCCCAAATCGTTCGTCGCTGACCGTGCGAATCGTAGTAGGGGAAGGCCCCCAAATCGATCTGGGCTTGTTCACCAGGATCCGACTCATAGCGTTCCGTGGCCTTGGCAGAGACCACCGGGCGAAGTGGCTTCATGAACTCACGTAGGACGGTGATACCGCCGGTATAGCCCTGCTCCCGAATCTCTCGCAGAATTCGTTCAGCGTTGAGAACACCAAGTTGCATACGCTGCTTCACGTAATCCTTGTAGGGCTCCAGCTTGGAACCTTTCTTTCGCTCCCCACGCGACGCTCTTGCGCCCTGCTTCTCCTCCAGCGATGAATTCAGTGCGTTGCGAATGGTCTTTCGGTCATAGCCAAATCTTCTGGCCAGCTCCGAGATGCTGACGCCTGCCTCGTAGAGTTGCCTGATCTCCATCCTCTCGTCCTCCCTCATGACGGGCACCTCCCATGAACGGATGACAGGTGCCACGATTCGACATGGGGGTGGGGAATTCATCCCGATGATTTTGAGGAATTGAGGCCGATGATCTTGGGGAATTCTCATCCGATGTTATTGGGGATTTTACAACCGATGTTGACAGCGTCTGGTGGTGAGCGATGCGCACGCAGGCTTGCGCCAGGCCATTTCGGAAGTGCTGACGGGCGCGACGTGGCAACGCTGCAAAGTGCACACGATTCGGAACGTGTTGAGCCAAGTGCCGAAGAGGGAGCAGTCGATGGTGGCCTCGATCATCCGGACGATCTTCACCCAGCCCACGCAAGAAGCGGCCCGCGAGCAGCTTCGCCGAGTGGTCGCGGAACTCCGGGGGCGTTTCCCGAAGGCGATGGACATTTTGGAGGCAGCAGAGGAGGACGTGCTGGCGTTTATGGCGCTACCTATCGAGCACTGGCGGCAGATCTGCTCGACCAACCCGCTCGAGCGGCTCAATCGAGAGATGCGTCGGCGGATGGACGTCGTGGGGATTTTCCCGAATCGAGCATCGGTAGTGCGCCTCGCTGGAGCGATTTTGCAAGAGCAGCACGAAGAATGGCTGGTGTCGCGGCGATATTTCAGCCTGGAGTCGATGGCGAAACTCAAGCCCAACCGTCCGCTCCTCGCAGCCGAGGCGATGTTGCAAAAATAACGTGTGGGAAGGGGCGTGCGAGCATGGCAGACCAAGGCTTTGTCCCCTAATGGCTTGGAATCGACCGGCGAGCGCGACGTCAAGGGCGTCCAGAGGACGAGCGAAGCGTCCCTTGACAGAGCGTGAAGACGGTCGATATCGCCCGGAACGGGACAAAGCCGACCGATGTCACACAGTAGACACAAACGGTGAATTTACACCTCTTGACGGGACACTACCATGTGCTCGACGTGACTTACGACCTGTCCACTCGCTTCGATCACCGTTGGTGCCCACTTACACAGAGGTGACAAAGTCCCTGCCCAAACCACGGACCTCGCAACCATCGTACCGAACAGAACCCCTATGCCGACGCCTACTCCCGTGCAAGATCTCCCCTTCATGATACAATCATCCCCTTTCCACCATGCACACCAACCTCATAGAAGACGATCCTGATCGCCTCGGTGTTACTGTCTGCAGATAAGATCAATAAGGTCAACAGACGCCACGGGGAAGCGCAATGACGTAGGACATCTCGATGCCTCGTCATTCTATGAAGGAGTAGTGTCTTCCCTACATCCATCCGTGCACTTATCGTTGTGTTTCCATCCGGTTGACGACCGAAATCACAAGAATTTGCTTCAGGGGTTTTCAAAATCGCAGGTTGGAACGTTGTTAAGAAGTAGAGGACTCGAAAAAACATGAAAGGAGGTCACCATAACGGACCGAGCTTCTAAGATTGAATTCGAGATAAGGTTTTTTCGGAAGACCACAGTGAGTTACCCCTTGGGCATGCTTGCGTTTTCAGGCGCGACTAAACCATTTCGCTACACCACTTCATACGAGGAGGAAGAACAAATGAATCAAACCCCTTCGATATTGCCTATTGGCGGAGGATGTTCCAGCCCATCGTCATCACCATCGTGTGGTCTCTATTCCCCGAGTTCGACACTTGGTAGTCATACAAAGTCCCACAAACCCATGTCCGACGCGGGTTCGTGGGACCTGTGGATAACTCGTGTAGTGTCTACAGCCCTCTTGTCCGAGGTTCTACCTTCAGGATCCTCGGTGGTTCCTTGATCCTCAAGGCTCGCAGGATCTCCCGCTGCACCTCGGTCGTTTCGGTGCGCTGCACGACCATCCCGTCCGGCGTGCTCTTCGTCACCTGATGCATCGCTTGCATGTGAGAGCGGATGTCAGACCATGTGCGCCCCGTTTGGACCTCCGCGATGCGCACCAACAACAAGGCCAGCCAGCAAAGCAGCACATGCGAACGGATCCGCTCGTCCTTCCGGTGATACATGGGACGGATGTCCAACGTCGTCTTCAGGGTACGAAACGCTGACTCCACCATCAGGAGTTGCTTGTATCCCAGCGCGACATCTTCCGTCGACAGCGTGTCGTCGGAGGTGCGGATCAAGTACTTCCCGTCCAGATGAGCCGCTTGCCGCACGGCCTCCGGGTCAATTCTCAGGTTCCCCCATCGGTCCTGTTTCAGATAGCGCTTGAACGTTGGATGGCTCGCAAGCCGACAGTGCGCTTTCGTGTGCGCTTCGCCCTGAAGCTCCTTGAGGCGTTCCAACTCCATCCGAAGCTCGCGCAACATCGCCTCTCGGCGCGCCTCATCGCGTTTGGCTTCCTCGGGATTGAACGCCAACACGTAACGGACCCGGGCCTCTCCGTCTCCCACCACGACCTCCTTCACTTTCAGGTTAGGACGAAGCTCACGAAAACGTCCAGGGCGCGCCAACGCCGCTTCCACCGCTGGTTTCCCGGAGGTCATCTTCTCCCCAGCGATGCAGTGACCGCCGGCGCGTTGCAGGATCCGCAAATTGCTCTCTGAGACGAAACCTCGATCCACGACCGTGATCACGCGACCAAGCCGCCAACCGATGAGGTCCTGTTTGACCTCCTCGACCACGCTCATATCCGCCGTGTTCCCAGGCCACGTCCAGCAGCGGACGGGGATGCCGTCCCGCGTCACCGCAAGCCCGATCACCACCTGAGGCAAGTCGGGCCGGTGGTCTTTGGAATACCCCTTGCGTCGCAGACTGTCGTCCGACTCGTCCTCCGTCTCGAAGTACGTGGAGGTCGTGTCAAAGAACAGAAGGTCCACGTCCAGGTTCAAGAGATCGCTCACTCGCCGGAAGACCTCGTACTGCAGGTCTTCCGCCACATCATGGAGAAAGTCCATGGCCCGGTATGCCTGCCACACGTCCAACTCGGTCATCCCGGGGAGAGCCACTTCACGGTCGACCCATTCTTCCATGGCCAGCTTGCTGCTTGGCGCCAACGCGCGATTTGCGACCATGGCGAAGATGACACGCTCGACAGCCGCCTTAAACTTCCGGTCGGCAAGCCGCTCTCGCAGGACCTCATCCAATCCAAGCTGTCGCCACAGCTCGTCGAGCAGATACGCCCCTCCCATAGGACGGCTATCCAGCAGCGTGGTTTGGATGCGCTCCGACTGACCACGTCCGGCGGTAAACTCGTCGCCAACGAAGCGATGGATGCTCTGGGCAAGGCGCCGGAGGGCCTCGAGGTCGATTTCGTCTTCGCGGCCGAAGGTGTAGAGGACCTTGGCCTTGGGCTGGCCGGTGTTGGGATCGCGAAAGTTATGGGCCAACTGCACGTAACCGGTGACAGAACCGTTCTTGTTTTTTCGGCGAATGACTCGGATATACATGCCCACATGATACGGCATGTACTACGAACTTGTAAACGACAAAATAAAGTTATCCACAACAAAACGCATGCCTACAAAAATACAAATGAAAACACGGCGCATGCCTGTGGATAAGTCCGACAAGCCGCGCCGCAATAGGATCCCACATCCATCCATGAGTCTACGTGCTATGTCCAACTGTCGAAGTCGGGTCTAACCCTTCACCTCTCTCGACATCACTCACCCGTCGACCGAAAGGAATGCGCCGGTTGAACACCGGCGCATTCTGATTCGGCGGTCATCTGAGCCCCCGGCGTGGATATTTCATTGCGAGCCAGTCATCCGGCTGGAGCGGAAGGTAGAGAGCTCAACTACATGATGTTGTTCCTTTAGTTGACGGATACGGGACTGGATTTTTTCAATCTCCTTATGCTTCGCCTTCAACCAGTTACGGCTCCATACGCGGTGAACATTCCAGCCATGCTGTTCAAGAAACCTTTGCCGGTAAAAATCCCTTTCCCGTGCCACCTTCGACGAATGATACGTTGCCCCGTCACATTCCACCGCCAACAGATAGCGTTCTGGATTGTCTGGATCTACTATCGCGAGGTCAATACGATAACCGGAGAAGCCCACCTGGGTATTGACAGTGTACCCGAGCTTTCGCAGTTCCGTGGCGACCTCTTCCTCGAACGGACTGTCATACCTCGACTCTGTATCATAATCGTTGACTGCGGTGGCATCGACCAGACTGTTGAGAACTTGACTCACGCGCTCGTCGTCGCCATCCGATACTGCCTTCGCATATTCCAAATACTTCTTTAACAATCTGGGACCTCGACTGTAGTTCTCAGCACGGGTCCACTCTGATGGCTCAAACGAGCAGACAATGTACACTTTCTTTCTGGCTCGCGTAATGGCGACGTTCAAGCGATTTTCACCTTGTTCTTGCGACAGCGAACCGAATTGACTCGACATAACACCTCTTTCGTCCTTCGCGTATGCCACGGAGAACAAAATGATGTCTCGTTCATCTCCCTGGACGTTCTCGATATTCTTTACAAACAACCCAACGTGCTCGTCGCCGTTCTTGCGCTGACGAGCCCTTTCGATAAGGTTCTGCACTTCCGGATCCCGTTGCGCTCGCTCATCGAATACGTCTTCGATGAGATCCGCCTGCGCTTTGTTAAAGGTAATAATACCGAGAGTCGGGGCGGTCTCGTCGTTGCGCAGAATGCCAATGACAATGTCTACAATTTTCTCGGCTTCAACCCGATTTTGGTTGTTTGCCCACTGTCCGTCGACGCGAATGAACTCAATAGGCTTGCCTTCCGCACTATGGGCGGCGGGCGCAGTTTGAATTCGGTTACCATAAAAGGCGTAATTGGAGAAGTTGATTAGGGCGTCGTGAGCGGAGCGGTAGTGCCATCTCAGCCACTTCTCCGGAAGGCGAGGCTTCGCCCACTCCAGCAAGTGTTTTGCCTCAATATCTATCTTATCAACGTATTCCGTTGTCTCATCATCAACCTCGTCGACGTCATCATCCACAACCTTAAACAAGTTTGTAGGCGGCAATTGCTTCTCGTCGCCTGCGACAACGATCTGTTTACCACGGAATATCGACGGTATCGCATTCTCCACCGGACACTGAGACGCCTCGTCGAAAATGACGAGATCAAACATACCATTGATGGGTGGAAAAATGGCAGTTACGGCATCTGGCGTGCAAAGCCAACACGGTACAAGCGTTAATACCTCTTCGAAGAATTCACTAATTACTTGGCGAAGTGGCCTTAATTTTCGCTTCTTGCTGGCTTCGTGTTTCAGTTTTGTCCGTTTGCCGTGATGAATACCCAATGAAGCTTGGACAAGTTTACTAGCTACAAACTGAGGCACATACTTGCGCTTCTCTTGGAGCAAGTCTATATATCGAGAACGATTCCTTGCATACATGTCGGTCGACACGTCATAAACGTGGGGCTCTTCACGTTCAATATTCTCAATCCAGAAATGATAAAAACTGTTTTTGATAAGCTTGCACCAGTGCTCAACCACGTTGGGTATACTGTCAATCGGGACCTTAGCTTGGCATCGTTCGATCAACTTCTTATTGATACTGTCTAGTTGCTCCTTGAGCTGATCCAATCGTACGAGACTGTCAAAATCCGAGACGGTCCTGGACAATAACTCATATTTAGGCAAATCGTAGATACCACCGTTCACTTCCTTGAGCAACTCATCTACAACGTCTGACTGAAGGTAATTCCGAAGCTCCCCGAGAGCATCCTGTAACTCCTTGGTGATGTCTGCGATTTGAATGGTGGCATCCAGTTTCGAGAGAAACGGTTGTTCGACGAGTTGTTCTAAATCTTCCTTAGACACAAGGTCCCTCAGCCACTCACCAAATACGGATTGCGCCTCAACATACAGCTCAAGGAATTCAATGGCATGTTGTTTAGCCCGTAGCCACCTTTCCCAAGCGTCGATATCGTTCGCAATGGGTACGTCCGACGTGAATCCAATTCGCGAAGCATCTCGCCGTAACCGCTGGTACTCCAAGAAGGCTTCAAGGGCAGCACGATAGCGGCGTACGGAACTACCTTCAAACAACACTTTCTGAGATGAACAGTGTTCTCGAAGTTCCTTCCTCAATGAGTACCACGTCGAGTTTAAGAACCGCCTCATTTTCTTTTGCAGTTCCAAAAACTGATCGATCTTCTGTGCCCAGTTTTGCGCTTGGGACTCGGTCATCCCCTCTATTGGAGACGGGAGCTCTCGCAAAGTATCCAAACGTCGCTTTAAGTCGTTATAAAGTTGTTTTACCCGCGAAATCTGATCCTCATGCTCAAATTCTCTCTCCTCATCGGAATAGTAGAGATGAACGTGTTTGTATAGGTTGCGGTTCTCAAGCTTTTGAACCGCTTGTTGAAGAGCCTCAAGGCTGTTCCGGTTCCGCAGGTAGAATTCCGGCGTATACTCAAATTGGAATGACTGTCTGAGTTGGCTTCCGCGTTCCACCGCCTGGAGAATAACCGACATTAGCTGTTGCAGCCGCATGTGTTCGCGGTTTGTCATCTGAGCGAAACTCTTCCGTTTCGCCCAAGGATAGCTTGGGTGATCGTACTTTTGCATGAGGTCACATATGGTTTTTAAATCCACGATTCTCGACTGCAGGTCGTCATACGTGACACTGTGAGCGAGATCTGCGACGTCAATGAGCAGGTTCTGATCCCAAATCGCATGGGCATACAAGAATCGAAGTGTTCTTCCAAACGGTCGCGGTTTGTGCAAGGACTCAGCAATCTTATCCAAGCATTTTGCCAACTCCTGCATCTCGCGCGAGACCCGAACTAACGATGTTGTACCCGGAACCTCAGCCTGCTGCAATATTTGTGCTAACGTTGCATAGACCAATGCCCTATCTCGCTGCGCATCATGTACACGTACGACATGCTGGTGCAACCCCAGCGAAGCCAAGCGATTGTATACCACATCAAGAGCCACAGGCTTTTGGCAAACCACGAGGACGCGTTGTCCGCGCGCCAGCCGATCAACGATTAAATTTACAATGACTTGTGACTTACCTGTTCCAGGTGGTCCATGGACAATTAGCCCATCCCGCTCACGCGAAGCAATCACTGCGGCTTCCTGGCTCACGTCCGTGTTCAGCACAAAATATGTTTCTTCCTCATTCACCTCGTTCAAAATTTCTGGCTTGATCTCTGCCAATTGCTCTTCGTCCGGCTTTCCTTCTAACAACCGAAAGAGCAAACCGTCTTCCGGTGGTTTCTCCAGGAGTGCATCATAGTCACTCAACAGAGTACTGCTCGATTGACGAAACTTGCCCATTACCATGTACGGCTGAAGAGACAGTGCAACACGCCCTTGTGGTATGTCACTCCGCCTTAAATCGGGAAATCTCTTCACGATCGAAGAGGAATCACTCGTAACATTCAAGCCAAACTGTTTTAATGTACTCAGAACAAAATCCAGAACCTCTGTTTTCGGCACTTCGATCGTTTCGCTTCTCACATGTTCGATTAAGTTAACTCCTAAAAAGCGACGCAACGCCAACAGTAGAGTGGGATTCCAAAACGGCGGGTTTTCTTCGTCCAACTGGATAATCCAATTGGGTTGATTCCGTACAGTTTTCTTAACTAACCGCGCCGGGTACAAGAGAACTGGGCTACGGATATAGAAATCCTCGATGAGTGTTCCTTCGAGAAAACCGTACGCCACATGGAATGTGTTGATACCCATTTCTTGCTCGATTAAGTCCATCTCTCGCTTAAGATAGGTCAACCGACGATTAAGAACGATATGTTCATCGGACTCGGCAAGTGCGGAACAAAGACGAACCTCACTTTTTAAAGCCAGAATTTCTGAAGCAATGCGTGTCTCTTCTCCTGTACTTAACAACGAAAAAGAGGCTATGTCGCAATGATTCTTTTGACTTATACGCAATAATCGAAGACTAATGTTCCTTGGTGTTAAATCAATCAGGCGATCGCGATAACGCTGTAGAAGTTCCCGCATACTCTAACCTCCTTTCCAGGCAACATACACCCACATTATACGCCAATATTCGACACACCAGAATTGCTTATTATACTTACCCAAGAGTCAACCCAGACAGGAGGGATGGGTTAAGATCAAGACGAGGTGTTTGTGATGCCGGGACGTAAATGGACCGTGGACGAGAAGTAAGCGTCAAACCAAACCCACATGGTGTTTGCCCTCCTGCTGCTTGAAAATGGGGTGTGTCAAGCGTTCTGTGTAAACTCCATTTTGAAGAGATTACTTTCGTTCCTGTAGCGAGTACCAGGATGTCGTACCTATGTGAGGCTGTCAAGGTACGTTTCCCAGCCTTGACAGCCGATGTTAGGCTTCCATCCTGGCCGGACGTGGCATGCCACACACCGTGGGCATGCCCCCTAACGTCGTCACGGAATGTAGGGCGTCACGCGATCTCCGAAGTAGATGGCCAATTGCCCCAGAATGGTGCCCCAGTTGGCCACCCGCATCGTCCATTTTCTCGTCAACTCCATCGTCGCCAGGTACAGCATCTTCAGCAAAGCTTCGTCGTTTGGAAACATGCTCTTCCCTTTCGTCGCTTTTCGCAGCTGCCGGTGGTAGCCTTCGATGATGTTCGTTGTATACATGATTCGCCGCATTTCCACAGGGTACCGATAGAACGTCGCGAGTTCCGTCCAGTTGTCTCGCCACGACTTCACACACAGGGGATAGCGCGCTCCCCATCCCCGTTCAAACTGGTCAAGCTCCATCAAGGCCGCCTCTTCCGTGGGTGCCTGATAGATGGGCTTGAGTGCTGCCGCGACCGCCTTGAAATCCTTATAGGACACATACCGCAGCGAATTTCGAATTTGGTGGACGATGCATTTTTGGACATCGGATTGCGGGAAACAGGCGGCGATGGCTTCGCTGAATCCCTTCAGGTTGTCAGTCGAAAAGACGAGCACATCCTGCACGCCGCGCGCCTTCAGGTCATTCAACACGCCGAGCCAGAACTTCGAGGACTCACTCTGCCCTATCCAGATGCCCAGCACATCTTTCTGACCCTCGATGTCGATGCCAATGACCATGTACGCCGCCTTGCTTACCAAGCGGCCTTCTTCGCGCACCTTGTAGTGAATGGCGTCGAGGAAGACGACGGTATAGAGGGGGTGCAATGGACGATTCTGCCACTCCTGAATCCGCGGCAAGAGGCGATCGGTGAGGTTCGACACCAGCGTGGGCGACATATCCACGCCGTAGATCTGCTGGAGGTGGTCCTGGATATCCCTTGTGCTGAAACCGCGAGCATACAGCGCAATGACCTGTTCTTCGATACTTGGCATGCGCTTTTGACGCTTTTGCACAATCAAAGGCTCAAACTCGCCTTTCCGGTCTCGAGGAAGCGCGATATCGATATCGCCGAGTTCGGACTGCACCGTCCGCTTGGCGCCGTGGCCATTTCGGGCGTTATCCGTGTCTTTGTGCTTCGCGTCGTATTTGGCATACCCCAGGTGCGTGTCCAATTCGGCTTCGAGCATCTCTTGGATGGTGCTCGCGAAAAGATCCTTGAGCATGCTTTGGACGTCGTGAATATCCTTCAACTTGCCATCTCGAATGAGTTGACGGATTTGCTCCTTGGATAGAAGTTCCATGTCGATTCACTCCCCTTGTAGACTCCCACTCCTGGGCTCGGGGAGTTTACACAGTTCATTTTACACTCTCACATCAGTTGTAAAATCCCCAATAACATCGGATGAGAATTCCCCAAGATCATCGGCGTCAATTCCTCAAAATCATCGGGATGAATTCCCTACCCCCATGTCGAATTGTGGCACCTGTCATCCGTTCATGGGAGGTGCCCGTCATGAGGGAGGACGAGAGGATGGAGATCAGGGTCAAGTCCGAGCGGTAAGCGCTTCGACCTTTGCTGCACAAACCTGAGCTGATTTCCTCCTGAGCTGTTTCGGTTTCTTCCATGCCTCGCCAATTTGTCATAATCGTCACCAAATCTGTACATTCAAAAACTCATTTTCCCTTGACTTCATGCCTCAATCCCGCGGTAATGGCTCCAATCGCTGCAATCGTCATCCCGAGACTCCCGCTCCAGAGTAGCAGATGAACAACCGGTAGCACCGAACGAATACCGACGGACACCATCATCATCGACGAACCCAAAAGCAGAATTGAAACCCCGATCATGCGCCCCTTCGACACGATCTGCACCCTCCTTAAACACGCGATAGCGACGGTTATCGTTTTGGGTTCGTTTATATCGCGAAGGTCTTCTTGCCGTCAGGAGCTCATTTGCTGAATGTTCCTTAGCACGCTTAGAAGAATGCCCTTCTCATTCAATCGCCACACCGAGGTTCCTTTTTGCCAAACCGCATGGACGTTAAAGATATTCGTGGATTGACCGCTCTGTGTGATAACCACCACTCCCTTCGTGCGGACATCGGCTAACGCACTATCCTGAATGTCCATGACGATTAACTTTAACGTGTCTTGCGTAGTCGATGGTGCACTGTAGAGTTTAACGATAAAAGTCCAATCTCCTTCATTCCACTCATAAGCACTTTGCCCAGCTCCACCTTTGAATTGGGCCTTTACACCCGGCGCGATCGAGACTGGAGGATTTTGAGAAGTGCCTCCCCAGTAGGATGCCTCAAGCGTTTGTATCTCAGCAACAGCGGCCGATTCGCTTGAAAATCGCATCTGAGACACGGTATACGACTTCGACTGATTCGAAGAAGACGTGTTTGGGTTTGGCGCATTCAAGGACAATTGTTCACCATTCCAAGCGACTTCGCCTCCAGCGGCCTGCACTGCCTCCATCACGTAATACACTGGCGCATACGTCGTTTCTGAATGGCCCCACGGATCCCTCGCCACAAGCCTCGGCGCAATTTCGACCTCCTTGCCGTCGATCACCAACTCCATCTCCGAAGCTGTTGGCATCTTGTCGATGGTGTTCTTCACGTCCGCGCGCCACGAGCTTGGTGTCTCCATGGTCCACACACGACCGTTCCATGTGCTTTGGACCCCCAATTTGGATAAAGCTGTTTCCAGGTACCAAATGGGCAACCAACTCGTTTTCTCATGCGCAAACGGATCCACCGCAACGATGTGCTCGACGTGACTTACGACCTGTCCACTCGCTTCGATCACCGTTGGTGCCCACTTACACAAAGGTGACAAAGTCCCTGCCCAAACCACGGACCTCGCAACCATCGTACCGAACAGAACCCCTATGCCGACGCCTACTCCCGTGCAAGATCTCCCCTTCATGATACAATCATCCCCTTTCCACCATGCACACCAACCTCATAGAAGACGATCCTGATCGCCTCGGTGTTACTGTCTGCAGATAAGATCAATAAGGTCAACAGACGCCACGGGGAAGCGCAATGACGTAGGACATCTCGATGCCTCGTCATTCTATGAAGGAGTAGTGTCTTCCCTACATCCATCCGTGCACTTATCGTTGTGTTTCCATCCGGTTGACGACCGAAATCACAAGAATTTGCTTCAGGGGTTTTCAAAATCGCAGGTTGGAACGTTGTTAAGAAGTAGAGGACTCGAAAAAACATGAAAGGAGGTCACCATAACGGACCGAGCTTCTAAGATTGAATTCGAGATAAGGTTTTTTCGGAAGACCACAGTGAGTTACCCCTTGGGCATGCTTGCGTTTTCAGGCGCGACTAAACCATTTCGCTACACCACTTCATACGAGGAGGAAGAACAAATGAATCAAACCCCTTCGATATTGCCTATTGGCGGAGGATGTTCCAGCCCATCGTCATCACCATCGTGTGGTCTCTATTCTATTTGCGATTTTGTGTCTGAATATGAAGATTGGGCTTTTTTTGCAGAATGTATGATGACAACCCCTATTCCAGCATCACTCATATTGGCTCAATGGGGAATTGAAAGCGGGTGGGGGAAAGGTGATATTTGTAACTGCCATAATCCCGCCAATCAGGGGAGTTCGTGCGGCGTAGGATCGACTTGTTCAGTCTCCGGATACAAAGAACTATGCTTTTGCTCTTTGTTAGATGGCGTTACCTCGTACGCAAACCTAATGGACAACGGATATCCATTTGTCGCCTGTACGTACTGGTACTATGCGAACCAAGGGAATTACAACGAAGGAGTCAAACAAGCGGCCATTGCGTTAGGGCAGGGATACTCAAATGTCGCCTCTTGCAATACGTACATCGACTACTGCGGATGGAGCGGAACACCTTCCCCGTCTAGGCCTCGAACTTGGGCACAATTACACTATGATGACGGAAACGGTCCTGGCTCAGCACTATACAATACCATTCAGGCCAACTCATGTCTATCCAGCTTAAATTCCCGTTAAATTTAGGTGAGGCGGATGTAATCCGCCTCACTGACCCAATTTCTTTATCTCAACCGATAAAACCCATGGTATCCATTCAAACCTATTTTTTGATACAACACTTTCCTGAAAAGATACACCATAATTTTCATGAGAACTTGGATTATAGTAAGCAATACCGTACACATAAGCTAACGAAGTGGTCTTATACCCAAACAAGTCAAGGTGCGAGCTAATTTGATGTAACCACATCGCATTTTTTTCGAAAACAGGACCGTTATACGGCATATTCAGATCTCGAACAAATGCCGCCTTCGCAGAAGGAAAGAACATCCCTGCTTCATAATCCCCTTCATCAACATCTGGCCCCGATGATTGTATAAACATTCCTACATCCTTATTTCGCAAAACAGCCTGAAAACCTCCATCAGCGGACACGTAGGCCTTGTTGTTCATTCCAGAAGGAGCAATAAATACAATATCGTAGGTACCCAGCTCTATAATATAACCCACCAGATTTTTTGCGATATTCCCGGGAATATTCACCTGCATTAACCTTGCTGGTGCAGATGCATGAGGTATCTCGACTGCGTAATCTGTGCGGATAATCGTTGTAGGAATCAAGGAACTTTCGGTTGTGTTAGGTATTGAAAATGATTCAGCCTTGATAGGGTACCCACCTGGAATAGGCCAATCCTTCTGATGATAAGATTGTGGGGTTATGCTCTTCTCATTATTGTTATTGCCCGAAGTGCGAACCGATTTTACCTCTCCACATCCGAGCATCAACACACTTGCAAATGCAATACCGATTCCCAATATTATACGTTTATTCACACTCACCAACTCCCCCTACTCATGTTCCTACCCGTTGATAAAGCAATTGCAATATAAAGACTCGCACAAGTATTACGCGAGACCTCAAGTCGACTGTCGACTGTCCCCATTGAGGTCATCGCCTTTACAGCATGCTCACCAACCGCATAGAAGACGATCCTGATCGCCTCGGTGTTACACCTATATCATGGAACACTGTCTTCCCGACTTCGACACTTGGTAGTCATACAAAGTCCCACGAACCCTTTGCCCATGCAGGTTCGTGGGACCTGTGGATAACTCGTGTAGTGTCTACAGTCCTCGTGTTCGAGGTTCCATCCGCAGAATTCTTGGCGGCTCCGTGATCCGCAGGGCTCGCAGGATCTCCCGCTGCACCTCGGTTGTTTCGGTGCGCTGCACGACGATCCCATCTGGGGTGCTCTTGGTCACCTGGTGCATCGCTTGCATGTGGGAGCGGATGTCGGGCCAGGAGCGCCCTGTTTGGACTTCGGCGATGCGCACCAGCAACAAGGCCAGCCAGCAAAGCAGCACATGCGAACGGATCCGCTCGTCCTTCCGGTGGTACACGGGACGGATGTCCAACGTCGTCTTCAGCGTCCGAAACGCAGACTCCACCATCAGAAGCTGCTTGTATCCCAGTGCGACATCTTCCGTCGACAGCGTGTCGCCGATGGCGGAACACCCCTCACCGCCATGACTACGGCCTTTCCTCTGGCGGATGCAACACATGATCCGCGAAATCCCGCGCCATGGCAAAGCTGCAATTTTGGTGGGCATCTAACGGCTCACCTTGAGTCAACTCATTTTTTACATTCTCGATTCGCCCTATCCGAAGAAGGACGAACAACTGTGTAGGAACCGGATGCTCGCTTTACGAACGTTGTACGAGCCCCCAGACGTGCCCATATGGATCGAGAACTTGGCAAACCCACACGCCGTCCACGCCAAGGGACGGACCACGGAATACTTGACAACCGTGTGCCAAAAAATGATCCAGTGCTCGCTGCAAATCTTGGACCCTCCAGTATGCTACCTGGCCTGCAACGCCACACCCCGTTTTATCATCTGTGGGGTGAAGCCCAATCAGGGTGTCGCCCACGCGAAAAGCGCAATAGGCTTCGTGATCAAACACGGGGCCCGTGCCAAGCAGATCTTGATACCACGCCTTTGCCTCCTGGACATCCGGTACGAAATGGAGAATTTCATCCACATTCACAATGTGATCCACAGCCACAGTTCTCACTTCACCTTCTGACCCACATTTCGCGCCGCGCAACAGAAAGTTAGCTGGAAACTCGAGCGAAGTAGCCAACTGAACGTCCGACGAATGTTCGTCTGGAAGGTTGTGTGGTATCGAAAGCACGATCTTTTTGAGTCCCACATTCGCGCCCGAAATCGGCGCGAATGTAGGGCGTAAAGTCCATCACACCTTACGACTTAACCCCTGCTCCAGCGCCTCCCGAGCCTCCTCAAGGGCAGGTAGCCAGTCTTCCTGACGTAGCTCGATCCCAAGACCTTCTGCGATGGGGTGAAGCAACATACCTACCTCCGGACGCTGAAATAGGACCGTCGCTGGACAGCCTCCGATGAACATAGTTTCGAGGATCTTGTCCACGCACTCCTGCGCGTACGTCTCGTGAGCAGCCGCATGAACTTGAAGGACAATGCCAGAGGCATGGTCGACACACATCAACATTCTGGGGAACATCGGTCGCTCGCCCTCTTCGACTACGAACGGCGCATAAAAGATGTCGACTTCCCACTCTCCCCTTCGAGTGTCTTGGCGACGGATGCGCTTCAAAATGACCTCATCAACGCGGAACGGTGGGATCTCGGATGCCGAGAGGGTGATCTGCGGTGTTTCCGTCCAGACGTCGATCCACTCAAAGGACGTGCCGTCTTTTACCCGCCTGCGGGTCAGGATTTGGTTGGGCTGAGGCGGCTCGAGCAGGTCGGACTGCTGGCGAATGCGAGAAGCTACGACGGTGGCTTGGGATAGCGCGACCGTCAGGAGTTTCGCTTCGTCCCGCGTCAGATACCATGGCAAGTACCCTGGACGGTGGCTACGAAACACAGGCCACGCGTGTTCACCCCGGAAGCGGAGGCCAAGCTGCTTCATAATGGCACGATCCTGCTTCGTAACATCGCGACTGCTCTCAAACGACGCGATGAGCGCGCATTGGCCGAAAATCCGCTGTTCTTCAGCCTGGTATGAATCGTCGTCTCTGAGCAATTGAAGAGACCTCCATCCGGCCTCCCCTGGAAAGACCGCCAATCCATGAAACTCGCCAAGAGCGCCCATGACGGAACAATAGCCAATCTGGCCGGTGTCAGGATCCTCGACGGCGAAAAGGGTGTCATCATACATCCATTGCCATGGAGCCAAGTTACGAAACTCGATAGCGGCATCATAGAGTTGCTGCCATTCGCTCAACGTAGGTGCGTTTGAAATGATCAAACCCTCCTTGCATATGGCCCCTGGGCAGAACAAAATCACGTTGGGCCTTGGCCACGCCAAAACCAACGATTCTCATGACAAAAGAGGGCCACACGCCCCCTTTTGTCATGAGAATCGTCAGTCACAACGATGCCAATAATCTGTGAACGAAGAACTAGTAGTGAGACTGCTGGATGCGGACATCACATTCCCGCTGCTGTCATACATATAGATTTGGTTATAGGCCAATGCACCGATCGGATTCCAGTATCCGTATATGCTGTAAGTCTGCGCATTTGTCCAAGGGTTCTGTTGGTAATTCGCCAGCGTTGTAACTAGAAAAGTTGTAGTAACCAGACCAGTTACTTGTTTGGAATACACTTTCAGAAATATTCTCGGCAGTCCCTGTATACGGAATGAGACGATGCGAAATATTTGTCATTACCACCTTGGGCGGAAGCGTCCGTTTCCAATGACTCATTTCCTGCTCCCACTGTTGAAGGTTCTGGGGATCAGAAGGCCGTGGCGGGAACCCATATTCTCGAAGTTGTGCATCCGTTGCCGTCAACGGATTAAATCCTTTGGGTGGTACCGGGAATACATTCTTGACACCATTGATGTAATAAATGTACTCCTGACCTCCGTCAGGAAGTGTCTGTACCGAGGAAGCAGTCAATGCCTGGGTTGAAATCGTAGAGACCTTCGAATGCGCTGCCGCTGAAGCTACGATTGGTTCCGCGTCAGAAGTGTTCTCGGTAATTCCTTTATACGGAACGAGACGATGTGAAATATTATACGGAATGAGACGATGCGAAATATTTGTCATTACCACCTTGGGCGGAAGCGTCCGTTTCCAATGACTCATTTCCTGCTCCCACTGTTGAAGGTTCTGGGGATCAGAAGGCCGTGGCGGGAACCCATATTCTCGAAGTTGTGCATCCGTTGCCGTCAACGGATTAAATCCTTTGGGTGGTACCGGGAATACATTCTTGACACCATTGATGTAATAAATGTACTCCTGACCTCCGTCAGGAAGTGTCTGTACCGAGGAAGCAGTCAATGCCTGGGTTGAAATCGTAGAGACCTTCGAATGCGTTGCCGCTGAAGCTACGGTTGGTTCCGCCATCGGAATTGCTGCAAAGATCGCCAAAAAACCACAAAGAGAAATTTTAGACACATTCATCCGTCTCACCCTCCTTTTTCATGATCAGACATGTATACATTTAATCGAATATTTTTGCGCCGATTCCTGTTCTTCTAACACTGGTGATACTGGAATGCTATCACTGACTCTCTCTTTGTCAAGATCAAGTCCGAGATTGTGTGTGCGTGTCAAGTTATCGTAGGGGACCTCACTGCGCCAAGCGGTCACGGAATGGTGTGCGGAAGCCGCGCCAGCTCACGAAGCACGTACTTTACCCATGGTCGGCCCGCATGCGGGCCGTCCAGTGCTGGCATATGGACCGCAAGCCAGGACGCCGCGGCCTCAACCTTGCGCGCAATCTCCGCATCCGTCATTTGGGTCACTTGCGCCGCCTGAGTCCTCTGGGGATGTTTCTCTTGCCTCGCTATAGCTTTCGCGGCAAGTTCCCCGTTGGCGCGAGCCGCCATCAGCCGGACCAGTGCGTCCGCTCCTCTTTCGCTCCATCGCGCCCCATGGCTCTTCATCCGGCGCGCGCCGCGGTGAAACACCTGGCCTTCAATCGCGCCTAAACTCACCACATCCCCGCTGTCCATGATGCCGTCCCAATGCTCCTTCAGATATCCCTTCAGCCGCGCAATTCGCTGCCTCTTCGCGCCTTGGCTCCGCCTCTCGGCCTTCGTCAGCACAGCCTCAACGCGCCCAATCCTCCGCCCTGAGGGCATCCCAAACCTTCCGGTAAGTCTCCGTTTCCCGCCCCAATGCCCTCATGAGCGCCTGTCGGAGATGGAACGGATCCAGTCGGTGTCGAGCGCCTGGCAACATGTCGGCCCCTTGCTTCGCCCATGCCGCTCCATCCGTCCCGAGCCAGCACCTCTCTACATGACGCCAGTCCCAAACGCGTCCAAACGCCGTCACCGCTTCCTCCCAGAATCGTTCGCCTTCCTCCGTCCCCGCCACCACGTATCGGGTCACCAACGCACGCCGATCTGGCTTTCATTCGTCCTTCCCCTCGTACGCCACCGCCAGCTTCACTTCTAGGTGCGACTTGCCCTCTTCTTGTCTGCGACTACGCACATATACGCCGTCCGCTTCCACGTACAGCGTATCCACTTCGCGTGTTCCGGACGTCGAGGCTCCTCGCCCAAACACCTCATCCCGCTCCAACGCTGCCCGCGCTCGCTTGGCTCCTCCAAGCCGCTGAACCTCTTGCCAGATGGCCATGGCACTGATGTCCGGCACCCATGTCCGGAGAATCTCCGCGGCCCGGTGATAGGACACATCCAGCGCTAACGCGACGGCTTGCTCTCTCAGCTTCGCGGACAACCGCCGGCGCGGCTCCAATCCCACAGCGTCATCCAGCAGAAAACGACGCTCGCCCGTCTCCTTGTTCCGGTAGTAGCGTCGCTGGTATGTGATTTCGCCTACCGTCGTCGCGATGGTTCGGAACTTGCGATGAACCAACTCCCATTCACGCTTGTCCCGTTGCTCCGCTAACCACTCATCCCACACCTCGAGTACCTGTTGAATAAGTTCCCCGGCGGCCGTAGTGAGCGCTCCCACCACGTTTTCTTCGAGGATCGAGAAGTTACACGGGTGAGCAGCCAACTCTTGCACAGTCGACCACACGTTCAGGAAAGCGAAGAAGGCGCGTCGAATATCCAACATCAGAGACCTCACTCCTCTGACCGCGCTGCAACGCGGGGATTTTGTTGTCGACAGTGAGGTCTCTTCTCTTTTGCTCCGGAAATTCCTCTCGGAAGCAATCCCTACTCAAACTTTATACGCTCCCTTTGAAAAATCGAACTCAAAGGGGCCGCTTTGATCATTGAGCATATGACTCAACAGCATACTCCACATAATCTTGATCTATAGAATCTCCAAGATCTAAACCTTGAGTGAACGAAACTAATTGTCCGTTCTCTAACTTTCCTTGATAATTGAAGACACCTAACCCATAGATCATGTATTTTAAAAATTGTGCATTTGTCCCGTTGATCCCCATCGCCAATTCCGTTGCCCCATGAACAAGAGGAATCGTAACAGGAAAATGATCATTAAAACCTTGGCTGGTCCATCCTTTATCCGTATTCCACCAATTACTACTGATTCCCGAATAAATCCCGGGAGCCAACGTCACCGTACCTTCCGGTATTGTCTGATTGTAGATCACTTTCCCGTTGGCCACTGTGATGCTGGCGGTATCCATCATCTTCATCACATCGATGATTTCTGGCAACTCGGACTGGAACGTAGGAAAGAAGTGGGTTCCGCTATCACGTTGCCAAATCCCATACAACGGCACCATTGGGAAGTGAAAATCGTATGTGTTTCCTCGCAACACGCCACCTTCGAGCCACTTCTTCAGGTTGGCAAGAATGGTCGGCATGTCGCTCGCCGAAATCACCGAGTTTGGTCCGGTTACGCTGGTGCCAGCGAACAACGTACCCTCGGTCGTTGCCCAGTCATATGCGTTGGCAAAACCCGAATACGCGGGATCGGCACCACCGAGTTCGTTGTCCCCGATGTCACGCGCCGGACGTGCCCAATCGTACACGAATTGAGCCGCCTGCGCCGCCGTCACGGGGTCGTTGGTTGCCTGAATCCCTACGCTTGCGGGGGTATACCCACCGCCGTTCGGTCCGTTCATCGTCCCTACAGTTGCAAATACGCGAAAGATTCCATTCACAAAAGCGGACTGCGTTTCTACCCCCGAAGAAGGTGCACTTCCGCCACCTGTGGCGCTTGAACTTCCGCTCCCGCTCGACGACGAAGTGTTGCTTCCCCCAGAAGTCGTCGTGCTCGTTTGCGAAGTCAGATTCCACACCTTCGCGTTACCATTCCAGGTGTTCGTGACACCCACAGCCTGTAATGCCTGTTCAATGTACCAAATCGGCACATACGTCGTCGGCTTGTGCGAAGACGGGTCCACCGCCACGCTAGACTGAACTTGTTCATCAAACATCTGTTAGAGTCTCAAGTGGTGGTGTAAAATTCGTCGTCCCCAATTGACGAAGAAGCCACCGTGCGTGTCTACTAAGTGTGACCAACACCAAAAGTAGGAGGCACGCAACGATGGCTTCGCTCAATAGCTTCGCAGTTCTCGAATGGATTCGCAAGATGCAAGACGTGGATCAGATCGATTTTTTACGGGAATTGATGCAACTCGTGACGCAGTTCCTCATCGATGCGGAAGCCGCAGAGAAAATCGGTGCCGAGCGCTATGAGCGGACGGAGAGCCGTGTCACACAACGAAACGGCTATCGTTCAAGGGCCTGGGACACGCGCCTCGGGACGGTCGATTTGAAGATTCCAAAGCTCCGTCAGGGCAGCTTCTTCCCTTCCATTCTGGAGCCCAGGCGTCGAGCGGAACAAGCGCTGGCTTCTGTGATCCAGGAAGCGTACGTGAAGGGCGTGAGCACCCGCAAGGTCGATGACCTGGTGCGAGCGTTGGGCCTGGATGGCATTAGCAAAAGCGAGGTGTCTCGCCTCTGCCAGCTCATCGATGAAGAGGTTCGCCAGTTCAAGGAGCGGCCGCTCGAGCGTGAGTATCCGTACGTGTGGCTGGATGCCACGTTCCCGAAGGTGCGGGAGGGCGGCCGCGTGCAGAGCATGGCGCTGGTCATCGCCATTGGCGTCACGGACACCGGAGAGCGCGAAGTACTCGGATTCGATGTCGGAACGAGCGAGGACGGCGCGTTCTGGTCGGACTTTCTGCGCAGCCTGAAGGCGCGAGGTCTTCGGGGCGTGCGTCTGGTGGTGAGCGATGCGCACGCAGGCTTGCGCCAGGCCATTTCGGAAGTGCTGACGGGCGCGACGTGGCAACGCTGCAAAGTGCACACGATTCGGAACGTGTTGAGCCAAGTGCCGAAGAGGGAGCAGTCGATGGTGGCCTCGATCATCCGGACGATCTTCACCCAGCCCACGCAAGAAGCGGCCCGCGAGCAGCTTCGCCGAGTGGTCGCGGAACTCCGGGGGCGTTTCCCGAAGGCGATGGACATTTTGGAGGCAGCAGAGGAGGACGTGCTGGCCTTTATGGCGCTACCTATCGAGCACTGGCGGCAGATCTGCTCGACCAACCCGCTCGAGCGGCTCAATCGAGAGATGCGTCGGCGGATGGACGTCGTGGGGATTTTCCCGAATCGAGCATCGGTAGTGCGCCTCGCTGGAGCGATTTTGCAAGAGCAGCACGAAGAGTGGCTGGTGTCGCGGCGATATTTCAGCCTGGAGTCGATGGCGAAACTCAAGCCCAACCGTCCGTTCCTCGCAGCCGAGGCGATGTTGCAAAAATAACGTGTGGGAAGGGGCGTGCGAGCATGCTCGCAGACCAAGGCTTTGTCCCCTAATGGCTTGGAATCGACCGGCGAGCGCGCTGTCAAGGGCGTCCGAAGGACGAGTGAAGCGTCCCTTGACAGCGCGTGAAGACGGTCGATATCGCCCCGAACGGGACAAAGCCGACCGATGTCACACAGTAGACACAAACGGTGAATTTACACCTCTTGACGGGACACTACCAAACATCTTTCCGCCAATCACGATCGACATGTTCCCCGATGTGGACGGGAGCGTGAATGAAGGAGCCTTCGCGCTTGTGATCGTCCAGACCTTCTTGGCCCCCGCGCCATTCCACGTATTCGAGAACCCAAGTGACTTCAGCGCCTGCATCACATACCAGAGAGGCATATACGTCGTCCCATTCTGCACAAACCCCGACGGGTGCGAGAAGGTTTTCCCGTTGATGACCACCGTTGTCGTGTAGGTTTCTGTCGTTGTGGCTTGCACCATGGGGCTTGTTTGGGTCAATACTCCACAAGACGCAAGGGTGAACGCGCACCACTTGCAAGCCGAGTTCAGTTTCACGCGCTTCACTCCTGTCGAATGACATCCTCCGAATGAAGAATTCGACGGGAGTCGGTGAAATCCTTCAAATTCCAACACAAAACCTCTCATTCGACGTCATGCCTATGTTCAGAAGCAGGACCAATTCGCATCGCAAATCCGCATCACTGGCGCATATCCGCAGACCTGCGAGACATGGAGAAGACACGCCGATGATACGACTATGGTACACCAATAAGGCTCTCTCTGCTCCTGCTTTGGGGATATCTAGCTAGATTAATCGCGATATGCTCCAAAGCGTGGTACGGAGCATGGACTGTATGGCTGCTATCGGACCATAGGGCTGATACTGCGCATCTATCACCGTGGCCTCTCTCGCTCCGTCTGAGGCCTCCATCACCACTCCCGCGTATATTCTCCACCCCATTCGCCACCCGACTTCGACACTTTGTAGTCATACAAAGTCCCACGAACCCATTCCTGGCGCTAGTTCGTGGGACCTGTGGATCACTCGTGTAGTGTCTACAGCTCTCGTGCCCGAGGTTCTTCGTCAGAGGAACTCTGGCGGCTGCTGACGCGATCGTATCGCAATATCGCCTCATTTTCATGCTACCGTGGCGTCGAAGTTCGACATGAATGTCTTACACGCAAAGAGCAGCGCACGCCTGTGGATAAGTCCGACAAGCCGCGCCGCTGTGGGATCCCACATTCATACATGAGTCTACGTGCTCAGTTTACATGTCAAAGTCGGGTTTATTTTTCTCCGAGCAACTCTATCTCTTCAAAATGATGTATACATTGTATAGCGTAAGTACGGCGAGAAGTATGCTAAGCGTGAATAACTGG
Source organism: Alicyclobacillus acidocaldarius subsp. acidocaldarius DSM 446 (assembly GCF_000024285.1). Classification (GTDB taxonomy): domain Bacteria; phylum Bacillota; class Bacilli; order Alicyclobacillales; family Alicyclobacillaceae; genus Alicyclobacillus; species Alicyclobacillus acidocaldarius. The sequence continues at coordinate 1,593,579 of NC_013205.1, read as the reverse complement.
GTGGGATGGACTGCGATAAAAAATGTGACTAGCGTGAAGAAGAAAGAATTCGCAAAATCACGTTTTACAGGTTTTTTTCGAGCAACAACAAGAGAAAAGATAAGAAACAGCCCACTTAAGACACCAAGAAATATATAGAAAGTATTCATTGATCACCTCTAAAAATACTTTTTGTTCTATATAAGTTCATACTCCTTTATAAAAAGAAGATAGTCAGTATACACCTCCTAAGTAGTAATAGAAATTGGTGGTTGCCCAAGGCCCCAATTCAATATAGCGGACATCCATATACCATTCAGGCGCCCACCAAGTACCCAGGTTGACGATAGGCGGATTGTTGTCTATAGTGAACCAAATACACCCATTTTCGTCCGCTAAACGTTCAACCTGTGCACCGTAATATGCGCCAAGGGCTCCGCCAATGATAGCGCCGATCACGGAACCAGTAAGGTTTCCATCAGTTACCATACCCCCAACTAGTGCACCAACCCCACTGCCTACAGCCCAAGCAGGAGCTTCCAATATGGATTGAGAATCATAATAATCAATTTGACAATGTAAATCTTGGTTTCCTACTCGGTGCCAGGTGACGTATGGGGATATACCATAATACCCTTTGTCTGGATGGGCGTACGGTCTATTAACACCCGCTGGAGAATAGACCATACCATCAAAGTAGTAATCACCAGAAGGAATTGAAGCAGGTTGCTCCGTAAGCAGGTTGCTCCGTAAGACGTGGTCATAGACCTTGGCCAGCAGTTCCACCTTCTTGCTGCGACTGCGGCTGAACAGTGAATCATCGACGATGAACACATCCGCCCGATCTTCGGAGGTGAGTCGAGCGGTACGACGTACAACAGCAGAACTGAGCAACAGCAGAAACCGCCGCCAGTTGTGCCGGGGAGAGTTTAAAAACCGATACACCGTATCCTTGCCAAATTGGTTCATAGCGAGTTGTTCCAGCACACGTTTCAGACTGCGCTGATGGAAGACTAGCGCAAACAGAAGTCGAAATACCTCCAGTACAGGGATACCGGCCTGCTTAGTGATGTTGGACTGCCTGAGCAGTTTGCCGATATGGTATTCCATGAAGAACGCCGTTACCATGGACTGGAGTTGATCTGGGTGCTGAGAATCACGTACCATGTAAGAAACATCCTCACTTTTCGGTAGGTTGTTGTCTCGTCAACTTCAGTCTACCAGAAAAACGAGGGTGTTTTTGTTTTTGCATCACCCAAAACTTCAGTGAAATCAACGGATTACGTGCTTAAATGGAGTGCGAAACTTGAGTGAATAAGTCTTCCTTCGCATTTTTCAATGTAGACGCGATCACGCACCTCGGGCTCACGAGCGGTAATGACCCGCAGGTCCACATCGCTGTATGGGCCTTCCGCCCCGGCGGCTCGACTCCCAAATAGCAGGATAGCAAGAGCTGAGGGCTCTTCCTCCTTTAATCGTCTCACCCACTCATCCCAAAGAATCACGGAATACCCTCCATCCCGCGACCTAAAAAGCGTAAGACACGGAACCTAACGCCGTCGCCACGTGTAACCCATCCCACCGGAATATCACTTCTGATTCTCCAAGTACGTTCCAATTTCCTTTCGGAGATGATACACACCCAAAAACATGTGGGATGCAGCCAGAGCCTAGCATAGAAGCGGGCAGGGACAGCGAAAAGGCCGCTGTCGTAGAAGGCCCCATGCGCTAGCGCCACACCTCGCGCTTCTCGCGATGAGAGATTCCTGCAGTCATATGAAAAACCTCCCGCTGCGTTTGATGAGACCGTTCTCAAACACGGGGAGGTCGATTGCGATGTGTGGAACACTTTACGTTTACCATTCAAGTTCACCACACGGGCCGCATCCCCCCACTTGGAACAAGGCACAGGGCACGCCATTCACTTCCCGTCGTCGCGCAGTGGCCTCACCGAACGCACGAGGCTCACCAAACGGTCCATAGAAATACCAGCAGCCATGAGCTGATAGGGCCTCCCGTTCATTTCCCAATACAGTCTCGAAATCACAAAACGAGGCGTGATCACTTCACCGCTTCTCGCCTGGGTCCCGAGTTCCAGACACTCGTCTTGGACGTCTGAGATCCCCCAATGACGATGCACGTCGTCCGTTACCGCTCCTGCCTGCCACAAGATGATGAAGGCTTCACCCCGCAACACCGCCCTGGAACGCGAGGGTGCACCGTATCGAACCGCCCACTCTCGTCCGTGATAATACTTGGAGATTTCAATGTGGTCGCGCAATCCGAGTTCCTTCACGACGGACCGGTCGAGCCCCATCAACGGAAACGGACACTGCCGTATCGCGTCGCTCGGATCAACACGAATCGGGAGGCCGCCGAGGAGGTCGCCCAACGTCCACAGGCGCAACTTCTTCCCATCCGTGGGTACGGTAAACTCGCGCCTGGCAACCGCTACGTTCCATTCGATGTCCTCCATCACCTCGCGGAACACACACCCGCGCCCATTCCAGTACTCGATGCGCCTCGGCAGACCGTCTTCCGGATGAATCCAGAAGTGGACGCTCTCACACGCCTCATCCTCCTCGGCGGTGACGTCGCGATCGAGCTCCACCCACAGGTGCCATAACCGTTCGCCCTGCTCAGGCGGCATGACCACCAAGTCATCTCGGGTCAGCAACGCTTTCCAAAGATGGCCCAACATGAACGATGGATCCGCCTCGTGCGGGACCTGTGCTTCCTGGATGGTGTTCGTCTTTGCCATCCGCACCCGCATGCGGCGTCCATGAATGACCGTGACGACGCGCCCGGCATCCGGCGATTCTGTTTCAATCCTCAGCCAATTGGGCGCACGCCATGCATACCGCGCTTGTTGTCTTCTCCCGATCTGCTCACCTGAAAGCCATTCCCGGGTGAGCGTGAACCTCAGGCTTTTCATCGTGGCCCAGGCTCTGGCCAACGTGTGGCGAACCGTTGGATGATCGACCTTTTCCCCGGAGCCCCAAGCAGACAGGACATAGTACAGTGACTCGTAGGCAGACTCCTGGCCGGCCGCATCACCTCCACCCTCCTTCAGAGCGGCTTGCAATTGCTGCCTTGCCCTGGACAAACGCGATTTAACGGTCCCCGCCGGAATTCTCAGGAACGAGGCCACATCCCGGATGGGCCATTGGTATATGCCTGCCAGAATAAATACCTGTTTCAATTCCAGCGGCAGGCTGTCCAGCGCTCGTTCCAAATCCAGTTTCAGGACGGTACTCCGTTCTTGGTCTACATCCGACGCCACCTCCTTCATCTCCTCGACCTGCTCCCTGTACGCTTGCATCAACGTGCGATACGCCTGCGTTTTCACAATCTGAAAGAACCAACGCGGAAACGCCTGTGGATTCCGTAACTCGGACAGGTGACGTGCTGCGGTCAGCCAGCTCTCCTGCACAACGTCTTCCGCCAAATCTCGATCCCGGCAAAACTGCGTGACCCAGCCTAGCGCCTGTGGGCGGAACATGGAGACAAGCGTGTTCCAAGACTCTGGCAAGCCTTGGCGACATGCCTCGACCAGTTGAGCAACTTCCATGGTCCTCACCTCTTTCGCGGTTGTCACCCGTAATGATTCGAAGCGAGGCATGAAGGTTCTCACCAGAGGACCAAGAAGCGTGTTCCGCCCACGCCTCTGTGCCGAGGTGTGTGATCATGGTATTGAGTCAATACAGTGGACACCCCTAAACAAATAATGTATGAGGATTTTACAGAATCGCGAGATCTTGTAGCACAAGCATTCCTCGGATATCAAAAAGGACTCCACCTTTCATTTCCGAATTCAACCACTGCACTCACGCTTAATTCTCGGGCCGTGCGTGGATTTTGCTCCATACCACCACACCCCAGATTTAGATTCTCATCAAACAACGCCAACTGCACCCCCTCCACCTTCGCCAACTTCCCCCTCGCCCGCTCCACATGCGTCTGCACCGAACTCCGCCGAATCCCCAGCGCCCGCGCAATCGCCGAGTACGTCATGCCGCGCTCATACGCGAGTAGACGTCCATGTCGATGTTCGACGCCACGGGGTGATGAAAATGGCATCGCGTCTAGACGATGATGGATGAGCATCCACCCTCTGCATACGATTTGGTCCGGCACAGGGAAATCATAGGGGGCTGTTTGCCTATTTTCACGGTAGGAGGGGGCGGCTAGCCCCCGTCCTCTCACACCACCGTACGTGCGGGTCCGCATACGGCGGTTCATGAAACACGACGAAGTTCGAGATATCGTACGTACATACTCCTGAGTCCCAGCTTCGTAAGGTACGCTCGGTCTAGGATAGGGTTCAGAACCCTCGCCATGAACCACGGCCCTCTTCGCGAATTCGCCGTCATGTGGACGCCCGACTTCGACACTTTGTAGTCATACAAAGTCCCACAAACCCATGTCCGACGCGGATTTGTGAGACCTGTGGATAACTCGTGTAGTGTCTACAGCCCTCGTGTTCGAGGTTCCATCCGCAGAATTCTTGGCGGCTCCGTGATCCGCAGGGCTCGCAGGATCTCCCGCTGCACCTCGGTCGTTTCGGTGCGCTGCACGACGATCCCTTCCGGCGTGCTCTTCGTGACCCGATGCATCGCTTGCATGTGAGAGCGGATGTCTGCCCATGTCCGCCCAGTTTGGACCTCCGCGATGCGCACCAACAACAAGGCCAGCCAGCACAACAGCACATGCGAACGGATCCGCTCGTCCTTCCGGTGATACATGGGACGGATGTCCAACGTCGTCTTCAGTGTGCGAAACGCGGACTCCACCATCAGGAGTTGCTTGTATCCCAGCGCGACATCTTCCGTCGACAGCGTGTCGTCGGAGGTGCGGATCAAGTACTTCCCGTCCAGATGAGCCGCTTGCCGCACGGCCTCCGGGTCAATCCTCAGGTTCCCCCATCGGTCCTGTTTCAGATAGCGCTTGAACGTGGGATGGCTCGCAAGCCGACAGTGGGCCTTCGTGTGCGCTTCGCCCTGAAGCTCCTTGAGGCGTTCCAACTCCATCCGAAGCTCGCGCAACATGGCCTCCCGCCGCGCCTCATCGCGTTTGGCTTCCTCGGGATTGAACGCCAACACGTAACGGACCCGGGCCTCTCCGTCTCCCACCACGACCTCCTTCACTTTCAGGTTAGGACGAAGCTCACGAAAACGTCCAGGGCGCGCCAACGCCGCTTCTACCGCTGGTTTCCCGGAGGTCATCTTCTCCCCAGCGATGTAGTGACCGCCGGCGCGTTGCAGGATCCGCAAATTGCTCTCTGAGACGAAACCTCGATCCACGACCGTGATCACGCGACCAAGCCGCCAACCGATGAGGTCCTGTTTGACCTCCTCGACCACGCTCATGTCCGCTGTGTTGCCAGGCCACGTCCAGCAGCGCACGGGGATGCCGTCCCGCGTCACCGCAAGCCTGATCACCACCTGAGGCAAGTCGGGCCGGTGGTCTTTCGAATATCCTTTGCGCCGTAGTCCGTCTTCGGGCTCGTCCTCCGTTTCGAAGTACGTGGAGGTCGTGTCAAAGAACAGAAGGTCCACGTCCAGGTTCAAGAGATCGCTCACTCGCCGGAAGACCTCATATTGCAGGTCTTCCGCCACATCATGGAGAAAGTCCATGGCCCGGTATGCCTGCCACACGTCCAACTCGGTCATCCCGGGGAGAGCCACTTCACGGTCGACCCATTCTTCCATGGCCAGCTTGCTGCTTGGTGCCAACGCGCGATTCGCGGTAGTGTCCCGTCAAGAGGTGTAAATTCACCGTTTGTGTCTACTGTGTGACATCGGTCGGCTTTGTCCCGTTCCGGGCGATATCGACCGTCTTCACGCTCTGTCAAGGGACGCTTCGCTCGTCCTCTGGACGCCCTTGACGTCGCGCTCGCCGGTCGATTCCAAGCCATTAGGGGACAAAGCCTTGGTCTGCCATGCTCGCACGCCCCTTCCCACACGTTATTTTTGCAACATCGCCTCGGCTGCGAGGAGCGGACGGTTGGGCTTGAGTTTCGCCATCGACTCCAGGCTGAAATATCGCCGCGACACCAGCCATTCTTCGTGCTGCTCTTGCAAAATCGCTCCAGCGAGGCGCACTACCGATGCTCGATTCGGGAAAATCCCCACGACGTCCATCCGCCGACGCATCTCTCGATTGAGCCGCTCGAGCGGGTTGGTCGAGCAGATCTGCCGCCAGTGCTCGATGGGTAGCGCCATAAACGCCAGCACGTCCTCCTCTGCTGCCTCCAAAATGTCCATCGCCTTCGGGAAACGCCCCCGGAGTTCCGCGACCACTCGGCGAAGCTGCTCGCGGGCCGCTTCTTGCGTGGGCTGGGTGAAGATCGTCCGGATGATCGAGGCCACCATCGACTGCTCCCTCTTCGGCACTTGGCTCAACACGTTCCGAATCGTGTGCACTTTGCAGCGTTGCCACGTCGCGCCCGTCAGCACTTCCGAAATGGCCTGGCGCAAGCCTGCGTGCGCATCGCTCACCACCAGACGCACGCCCCGAAGACCTCGCGCCTTCAGGCTGCGCAGAAAGTCCGACCAGAACGCGCCGTCCTCGCTCGTTCCGACATCGAATCCGAGTACTTCGCGCTCTCCGGTGTCCGTGACGCCAATGGCGATGACCAGCGCCATGCTCTGCACGCGGCCGCCCTCCCGCACCTTCGGGAACGTGGCATCCAGCCACACGTACGGATACTCACGCTCGAGCGGCCGCTCCTTGAACTGGCGAACCTCTTCATCGATGAGCTGGCAGAGGCGAGACACCTCGCTTTTGCTAATGCCATCCAGGCCCAACGCTCGCACCAGGTCATCGACCTTGCGGGTGCTCACGCCCTTCACGTACGCTTCCTGGATCACAGAAGCCAGCGCTTGTTCCGCTCGACGCCTGGGCTCCAGAATGGAAGGGAAGAAGCTGCCCTGACGGAGCTTTGGAATCTTCAAATCGACCGTCCCGAGGCGCGTGTCCCAGGCCCTTGAACGATAGCCGTTTCGTTGTGTGACACGGCTCTCCGTCCGCTCATAGCGCTCGGCACCGATTTTCTCTGCGGCTTCCGCATCGATGAGGAACTGCGTCACGAGTTGCATCAATTCCCGTAAAAAATCGATCTGATCCACGTCTTGCATCTTGCGAATCCATTCGAGAACTGCGAAGCTATTGAGCGAAGCCATCGTTGCGTGCCTCCTACTTTTGGTGTTGGTCACACTTAGTAGACACGCACGGTGGCTTCTTCGTCAATTGGAGACGACGAATTTTACACCACCACTTGAGACTCTAACCGATTCGCGACCATGGCGAAGATGACACGCTCGACAGCCGCCTTGAACTTCCGGTCGACCAGCCGCTCGCGCAAGACCTCATCCAATCCAAGCTGTCGCCACAGCTCGTCCAGCAGATACGCCCCTCCCATGGGACGGCTGTCCAGCAGCGTGGTTTGGATGGCTTCCGACTGGCCGCGCCCCGAGGTAAACTCGTCGCCCACGAAGCGATGAATACTCTGGGCAAGGCGCCGGAGCGCCTCCAGGTCCATTTCGTCTTCACGACCGAAGGTGTACAGGACCTTGGCCTTCGGCTGACCGGTCTGTGGATCGCGGTAGTTATGGGCCAACTGCACGTAACCGGTAACAGAACCGTTCTTGTTTTTTCGGCGAATGACTCGGATATACATGCCCACATGATACGGCATGTACTACGAACTTGTAAACGACAAAATAAAGTTATCCACAACAAAACGCATGCCTACAAAAATACAAATGAAAACGCGGCGCATGCCTGTGGATAAGTCCGACAAGCCGCGCCGCAATAGGATCCCACATCCATCCATGAGTCTACACGCTCTATCCAACTGTCGAAGGTCGGGAAAGAGGGCCCGGATGGCTCTTTCTGTTTCGGCAGGAACTCTTCTTACACATGATATCGGACACAACTCGTAATACCCGCAGCGTTCATCTTAGTAATGTTTTGTTATATATATCCTTCCCAACTAATTCTTTGTATATAATACTTTTCATCAAATCATTACTCCCATCAGCAATTAAGAATCCTTCAATATCTAACAGTCTTCTTCGAGTAGAATTATTGAATTCATATCCTCTCGCTCCCTGAAGTCGAACACACATATGTAGACATTTATATGCGACTTCTGTTGAATACCATTTTGCCATTGATGATAATTTTAAAGCATTATTAGAACTTTCATCTATAGCTTTGGCAGCCATTATGCAGAGGCTCTTTGCAGCTTCAATATAGGTTACAGACTCAGCAAGCCTGTGACCTACGGATTGTAAATCCGATAGACGCCCGCCAAAAATAGGTCTTTCTTTACAGAAAGCTATAGTTTCTTCAATAGCCTGATAAGCTGAACCTAGGCAAAGCATTGAAACCAGTATTCTCCAATACGCAAAATGTCGTTTTAATACGTCTAATCCTTTACCTTCTCCGTGTAAGACATTACTTCTAGGTATCTTCAAATCCCGTATCACCAACCCTCCAAAGGACCATCCATCAAGTCCCATCGGTTGCCTACTCACTCGTAGACAATCTATAGAATTTAAATCGTCTACTACAACACAACTAATAGCACCGTCTTCAACATTCCTAACAAAGAAGACAAATATATCAGCTTCATAAATTCTACTAATATAATCTTTATTAACATTTAAAATAGAAGATATTCCATCTAAATGCCGAATACTACTCTTTATTTTCCTAACATCCGAACCAGCTCCATCCTCAGTAATTCCTATTCCAACGAAGGATTCGCCTGAAACAATTCTATCTATCCATCTTTGTCTATCTTCGTCCCAACGATCTAATAATAGTCTACCGTGACCCATCCCAACAATTTCTCTGGCATTTGCACTTATTTTCCCCAACCTAAAATATATATTTGCCATTGTAACCACGTCTGCACCCATGCCCCCATATTCCCTAGGTAAATCTAGCTTCAGCAGATCATATTTCGAAGCGATTTTTCGAACTCTAAGTATATCCGGATGTCCCGTGGAAAAAATATCTTTCAATCGTTCTTTTTGTATAAAATAATCAACTTTATCGTAGATTTGATGACGAATTTTTTCATTTGTCACTGTCCTAATTTCATAATTCATCATGTTGCTCACCCTCTTTATTCACGAAATTTAGTGAAAGAACGCATATAAACATGTTGATAAAAAGCATGATTGCACAAACCAATAATGGCAAGAATGGTGCTACGGTACGCCATAGCAGACCACCTACCACCATCCACACAGGTGTGATGATGTTCGCGGAGTTAGACATCGCGACAAACGCATGGTTCAACTCTGATTGAGAGACATGCGTCTGTAACCACGTTTGCCCTTGTTGCTGGTAAAACTCCATACCTAATATGCAGAGAGTGTACGAGAGAAAGTACACAAGCGCACCTTGCGCAAACGGCATACCAAGGAGCCCAACACCACAAACGCTAAGTCCCAGAGCCATCTTCACGAACGACGGCTGTGCCATATTCACTACATTCACACGCAGCACGAACCCCAAAAGCATCGAGACCACAGCCGTCACGGTTAGAATCCAAGAGATCGTCATGACGCCAAAGTGATGTGCCGAGCTCATGAGAAACACGTTGAAGCCAGATACAAATGTGAAGACGACACTCGATAAGCTATTGACCATTAGCATCCGCCGCACTACCGGCTGACCTTGATACCGCCAGTTCCATAAATCGCGAAACTGGTAGGAAGGCCGCCTTGCCTCCTCCTTCGTCCGCTGCAAGCGTACGGCAAACACGACCACCACGCCCATGATGACAAACGATAGGACGTCCAGCCACAGCGCCGCGCGCAGATGCAAGTGGGCGATCACGACCCCGGCCGCCAAGGGACCCACGAGCCGCGCCGCGGACTCCATCAATTGAATTTCGGCGTTGGCCGCCGCCAACCGGTCACGATCGCGGAGCAAAGTCGTGAGGGAGAACCTATTGACGCGATTGACCATGGAGGCGAGATGAAGGAGAAACATCGAGACAAGGAGAAGAAGCGGAAAGAGCGCCTTATTCGCGGTCGAGGCCACCACGCCGATGATGGCGACTGCCTGCGCTACGTGCACCCAGAGCATCACCGTCTTCCGGCTGTGCCGTTCGGTGAGATAGCCGCCAAGTGGACCGCCGGCCCAGTTGGCAACGTACTGGATCGCGTTGGCGAAGGAGAGCAAAGGCGCTCCGTACCCCATGCTTTGCACCACCAAGGGCAGTGCGACGAGAAACAGCTTGTCACCGACCCGCGAGAAAAACCTACCGACTAGAAACGCGTGAAAGGAGTCAATAGTAATTCGCCTTAAGTAGCTACATTTCATTCCCGATCCCCCCTGCATCGGGTGAATATGAACCATTCGGGATAAGCAATTCGCCAGAGACGGAATACCGATAAATAGCTGGATTCCCCCACACACAGGCACGTGGCGCGACATCGTTTGTCACAACCGATCCCGAACCCACGACAGCAAATTCTCCAACGCATACGCCGGGTAATATAACAGTTCCAGACCCAATTCTTGCTCCTATCCTAAAGATCGGCGGGGCTAGTTCTGGGGACAAAGTCCTGTGTTTCCACACCATTCGTTTATCATTTACTGTTATTACTCCAGCACCGATAAAAACAGAATCTTCCACAATCACCCCACCCGTTATATGAGTTAGAGCTGAAATCCGAACCCACTTTCCTATACACGTATTTCGCTCAACCACTACGTGATGAGACAGGACTGTGTTGTCACCAATGCGTACGCCACTTCGAATAATACATCCATGTCCAATGTGGACATTGTTGCCGATAGAAGCGCCCTCATAGATAATCGCGCCTGATCGAATGATTGTGTTATCTCCAATACTCACATCTTTCCCCTGGCTGTCATCCTCGCACAAGAAGGTCACATTGTCCTGAATAATCACATTCTTACCCTTCATGACTCTGAGACTCATTTGTACATCCCTTCTTTCGATGATCATGTGTTCCACGCCCTCTAGCTGTAATATGTACTACTGTAATTTTTATTTTGCGAATAATATTTCATTTAAGATTTATTAAATTATCGTTAAAATTTTCTTTTCTAGTCGCCTCCTACCTCGCACTGTCTCTTACCTGACCGATCAGTGGTATTGTGTGATGACAAGAAGAGGACATTCCGTCTGTGCTCCATCCTTTGCCCGTCGAGGAGATGTGGGGTTTGAAGCGGCGGGCGGAAGTCCTGCGTCGCAAGTTCAAGTGCGAGACGATTGGCGACGTCGCACGCCTGCCTGTCGGTGTGCTCAAGGCCGAATTTGGCGTGTGGGGCGAAGTCATTCACCGTTGGGCAAACGGCATCGACTGGATCGACATCAACCCGCACAGTTATCACGCGCCGCACAAGGGATTCTCCCATCGCACGACGTTGCCGCGGGACTTCTACGAGCGCAACGAGGTCGCCGTCGTCATCCTAGAATTGCTGGACAAGGTGTGCCATCGACTTCGGCAGGCGCACCAAGCAGGCCGCCGTGTGAGCCTCGGGCTTACGTATGAAGGACTCACTGGAGGGTTCTATCGGGCCAAGACCCTTCCGCGCGCCACGAACGACCCGAGAGAGTTGTATCCGGTGCTCCTGGCCCTATTCGATGAACATTGGGATGGTTTCGGCGTGCGGGCCGTGTCGGTGGGCGTGGACATGCTGCAATTTCGCGAGACCGTGCAATTATCGCTGTTTGCGAACGTGCCGGCGCGGACACGACTGTACGAGACCATCGATGAGATCCGCGCACGCTTTGGCGAGACGTCCATCATGCGCGCCGTGAGTCTGACGCGCGCCGGGCAACTTCGTGAACGGAGTCTGCGAATCGGGGGGCACTACGCATGAACATCCGAGACGGGAACATCTTCGAGGCCATGCGGCTTGTGCTGCCCGAGCATCGCGAGCTCATGGCGCAAATCCGCCGCGAACGGGCAAAACGCAAACGCCTGGTACTGACCGAGGAGCGCTTGGAGGAGATGCAGTACGCGCTCAGTGAGGCGGTTCGCGAGGGACGCGCCGTGCGTGTGACGGTGTTTTCACCGAAACGTGACGTGGTACTCGTCGGCCGCGTGTCGGTGCGCGGCCGGGAACTGCGCGTGAGAACCATTGACGGCGAAAAAGTCGTGAAATTGGATGACGTGATCGAGATCGAATGAGCGGACGCAAAGAGCGGCGCATGCCTGTGGATAAGTCCGACAAGCCGCGCCGCTGTGGGATCCCACATTCATACATGAGTCTACGTGCTCAGTTTACATGTCAAAGTCGGGTTTATTTTTCTCCGAGCAACTCTATCTCTTCAAAATGATGTATACATTGTATAGCGTAAGTACGACGAGAAGTATGCTAAGCGTGAATAACTGGGTGGGATGGACTGCGATAAAAAATGTGACTAGCGTGAAGAAGAAAGAATTCGCAAAATCACGTTTTACAGGTTTTTTTCGAGCAACAACAAGAGAAAAGATAAGAAACAGCCCACTTAAGACACCAAGAAATATATAGAAAGTATTCATTGATCACCTCTAAAAAATACTTTTTGTTCTATATAAGTTCATACTCCTTTATAAAAAGAAGATAGTCAGTATACACCTCCTAAGTAGTAATAGAAATTGGTGGTTGCCCAAGGCCCCAATTCAATATAGCGGACATCCATATACCATTCTGGCGCCCACCAAGTACCCAGGTTGACCCCGAGTTCGATACTTGGTAGTCATACAAAGTCCCACAAACCCATGTCCGACGCGGATTTCTGGGACCTGTGGATAACTCGTGTAGTGTCTACAGCCCTCGTGCCCGAGGTTCTTCGTCAGAGGAGCTCTGGCGGCTGCTGACGCGATCGTATCGCAATATCGCCTCATTTTCATGCTACCGTGGCGTCGAAGTTCGACATGAATGTCTTACGACGTTTACACTCTAACTGGGATAGCGCCACGTCAAGCGTTTCGTTCGTTTTCGGACATGCAATAGGACTAAACATTTTTATACGTGGGACTTGTAACGAGTTTAATCTTTAGCTTGATGAATATCACCGGTGCACTAACAACCAGCAGAAGTCCTGCTCCCACAAAAAGCCATGGCACAGGCAACAACTTTGCACAAATGGCCATACATGCACTTCCAATGGCCTGGGTTCCAGCTTCCACGGTTGAAAATACGGCCGCTGCCCTTCCTATAATCTCCTTTGGGTATGAGGCCAGTACATATGCAGGAGCCACTACGTTCTGACCAGCTTGCAGCACACCTACCAAGCACATGCACAGTACGATCACCCATATGCGATTAAAAAACCCCATCGCAAACGCCGATATTCCCATAAACAAAAAATCAAGGAGGAATATCCACGTTACACCGAACCGCCGGGCTACCCTTCGGAACACTTTTGCCCCCAATAGAGCCGCACCCATGGAGCCTACCATCTCCATGGAAATCGAAAGGCTATACCACCAGCTTGAAGCATGGAGATTGCGTTCTATCCTCCAAGCCACGTATCCACTTATGACTGCCATTGATGGTCCTGAGAGCAAAAGTACGCAAAGCAAACGTAAGGACAGTCCATCTGTCCTTATCACTTTCCACCCTTCAATAATATCTAAAACATATGATCTTCTAAAATATTTTTCATTCGACGAGGGAAGTTTTCTTAAAGGAACAGGAAGAAAGATATATAGAATGCCCGCGATCACAAATGACAAACAATCGATTAGAGCAATATCCTGAATGCTTAACCAGATCAATGAACTCGCGGCAAAGAAGCGTGCCGCCAGCTGGATGCCTGATTGTACGCTATGTAACAAACCGATAAATTGCGCCCGTAAGTCTGCTGAGATAAAGCTACTCATCACAACGCTTATCGCATTGCTGCGGATTGCTTCAAGCACTCCTAATGTCCCGATGAGAACTAGAGTGATGCTTAGACCGACACGGCTGCGATCAGTAACAGCCAAAGCGACGCCCGCACAAATGAGCGCCTGTGCCCACACAGAGCTCACAATCAACAATTTGCCGCCCACTCGATCGGCGAAGACCCCAAAGAACAGGCTCAAAATTCCCGGGAGGCTGAACGCCAAACCCAAAAGAGAAAGAATGTATGGCTGATGCAAAGTAGAACTCCAGTACCAAATGAGAGCTGTTGCAAACCACACGTCTCCAATCAGAGATATCCACTTCGCAAACCAAGTAAGTCGTGCAATTACACCCATTCCAAGTCGAACTCCTTTCATCTGTTACGCTCAGCTACACAGATTCATCCTCCCTAAAGACTCATGAGGAGATGCCCTCAATGTTCACCGCTCCAGAACATGAGATGCAATTCCCAGTGCCCAATGTTCTGATATTGCAGATCGGTTCTGTTGGGGTCAAGTCCAACGTTGTGTGTAAATTGCACTCTTCGGCGAATGGAGCGGTAAGCGTTTAGGTCAAGTTCGAGAGCGTGTGTAAAATGGCCCTCTTTGGCGAATGGAGCGGTGAGCGCTTAGGCCGTTGCTGCACAAGCCTGCGTTGACCCTCTCGAAGCCTCCTGTGCCTTCTTCCATGCCTCATACTCGTCCATGTTGAGATATTTCCGCCCCGTCGTCCATTCTTCGTCGATTTCCATGAGTAACGCCCCCAGCAGACGGATCGCCGATTCCCGGTTGGGGAAGATGCGAATGACGCGCTCGCGGCGCCGAATTTCTTCGTTGAGCCGTTCGACACCGTTGGTGGTGCGTAAGCGCCGCCGATATCGCTCAGGTAAGACCAAAACAGCGGTTACATCATCAAACCCATCCTCCAACACCTGCACCGCCTTCGGTGCCTTCTCTGCGTAAGCCTCGACAAACGCATCTTTGAGCAACCGTGCAGTCTTCAGGTCAGGCGCATCCAGGACCGCGCGGACCTGTTGGTAGACCTCCTCCTGCAATGCCTTCGGTGTGGCGTCTAAGAGGTTGCGCATAAAGTGTGTCTGGCACCGTTGCCAGGTGCATCCCTGAAACTCCGTGTGCAGTGCCTTCACCAGCCCGCCATGACTGTCAGACACCACAACGTCAACGCCGCGGAGACCCCGGTTCTTCAGCCAGGCAAAGAACTCCCGCCAACTGGCCTCCGATTCGCTGTCGCCCAGCATCAAGCCGAGAATCCCACGATACCCTTCTTCGTTGATGCCAACTGCGATCATGGCCGCTCGAGAGCGATCACGCCCTTCCTCCCGAATCCGGAGTACCAAAGCGTCCACCAGCAGGAACGGATAACGGTGCTCAGCAAGGCTGCGATGATTCCATCCCTGACCGATGGGATCAAGGCGCTTGCACAGCTCGGAGACCGTGGACTTCGAGAACGTCGTGCCGCACAACTGCTCGGTGATTTTCGCCACGTCCCGGGTGGACACGCCATTCACAACCATCTCCATTAGGGCGATGATGAACGCTTGTTCGCTGCGCTGGTACCGAGCAAACAGCTCTGTGGAGAACTGGCCATTCCGGACCCTCGGAACCCGCAACACCAGCCGCCCCACACGGGTTGTAAGGGTGCGGGTGACTGTTCCGTTGCGATAGCCTTGGCGTTCTTTCGTGCGCTCGTATGGCGCCGCTTTCAGCTGCTCCTGCACTTGCGCTTGGAGGATCTGGTTGACCACACTCTCCACCAGCTTTGCCACGCCTCCATCCCGCTGAAAGAGGCCTTCCAAAATCTCGTCGTCCACGGTAATCTGGTACTGAGCCATCCGGTATCCCTCCTGGTGTAATGGTTTCTTCTCCGTCTCACATTCTACCAAAGAGGGCCGGGTGGCTCATTTTATGTCACCTGGACCATCCGTTTTTACACATGATACCGGACACGACTCCGGCCAATTGGATAACAGGAAAGTTTGATAACTTAAAACGCACACAACTTTAATTGCTTCTCATTCCAAATTAATATACTCGGACATCTTCTTCAATATATCTCTCAACCATTCTATTGGATCTTCGAAGACCACACCATCCGCCCAATAATCGATAAACGATCTTTTATAATCAAGATCACCAGGTTCATCCAAGAAGCCCTGAATTATTTCAATAAGCTCGCGTATCTCTTCAGGTGAGTGTTCCATAAACACTTCTTGCAATCCGCTCTCCGTCGATGCGACATCCTGATGCCAATAACCACCCAGGAAATTTTTTAACCTCTCTTCGAATTCAGCCTTCAAAAATAACCCTCCTCACTTAATTGGATAGGACGTAAGAATAAATGCATCCCCATCTTGGCTATGTTTTACAATTACGACTTTCGATCTCGTCATACTCTCGACAGATGAAGAATTCTTCTGCACTCCACGTCCTATTACTTTTTCATGATCATGTGTAATAATTAGCCTTTGATCCTTCTGGGCATTTGCCATAAATTCTTCAATCTGTGACCTATGAACTCTCATGTTTTCATTCACAGCTCGTTGCGCCGTTTTCAAGTCTGTATACGAGGATGATGGTCTTCCAGTAGAACGAGAGCGCGCAAGACGTATTGAACCCGAGTTTGTCAAGACAGTTAGGATGGCTTTTAAGAGAGAGATGATAGACTTATAATTCGGACAATCGCTGTCTCAGGCTACGCTCTTCTGCAATTTCCATTTTCTAAATTCTTACGGCGAGCGATAACCCAGTGCAGAATGCGGGCGCTCCGTGTTGTAAAAGTGAATATACGATTCAATCCCCGCTTTCGCCTCGGCAAAGCTGCTGTATTCCTGCAGCCAGACCTCCTCTTCTTTCAGCGACCGGAAGAATCGCTCGATGTATCCGTCAGCGTCGGGGTTGTTGAAACCTGTCCGCTCGTGGTTGATTTGGCAGGCTTTCATCGCTTCGATGAAGCGTCGACTTGTCATCTGGCAGCCGTTGTCCGTTCGAAGCGTCAAACCGGCACCTTGAACGCCGTTTGGGAAACGATAATTCAGCGCCCTATCCACAGCATTCAGCAAGTCCTCCGTACGACAGAATCGGGAAAACGAGTATCCCACAATCTCTCGGTCATAGGCGTCAATCACGGCAAACAGATAACCCCATCCGTCTTTCCCGCACCACACCTTGGTCATGTCACATTGGAAATGCTCATTGGACCTAGTCACCGGTATCTTGCCTCGCCGCTTCGTTCGTGAAGCACCCCGCTTCGGCGCTTTCACCAGCAGCCCCATTTCCTTCATCAGCCGGTACACCCGCTTATGGTTCACCCGCAGGTTGTATCGGCGACGCAGCATGACCTGGATTCGCCGATATCCGTACGTCGGGAACTCCTCGCACAGTCTCCGAATCCACTGTTTGACCAGAGCGTCCTTGTCCACAGGGGGCCGCTTCGGCTTTGGCACAGGCGGCTTCAACAGGCTGTAACAGTACGTCCGGTTCAGCCCTAACGCTTTTGCAATCACTGGGACCGGAAACCCTTCCTTGGCGAGCTGACGGACCAAAGAACGGCTATTTACTTCCGGCCCCAATTCGATTTTTTTCGCAACACATCCACCTGCATCGTCAGTTCACCGATCTTGGCCCGAGCCTCCTGCAACTCCTTTTCCAACTCCTGCTCCCTCGTGGAAGGACCGGACTGCAGTCCAGCTCGTCCGCCGGCCAAGAAGGCTTCACGCCACCTGTAATACAGACTCTGGGCCACGCCATGCCTCCGACATACCTCGCTGATGTTCGCACCGGGCATCATGCCCTCCAGCACGATGTTCATCTTCTCGTCCACTGTCCACTTCCGTCCCGGCATCACAAACACCTCGTCTTGATCTTAACCGATCCCTCCTGTCTGGGTTGACTCTGGGGTAAGTATAGCAGCACTCAAGCCCATCTATCAGGCACCCACGGAAGAGGCGGCCTTGATGGAGCTTGACCAGTTTGAACGGGGATGGGGAGCGCGCTATCCCCTGTGTGTGAAGTCGTGGCGAGACAACTGGACGGAACTCGCGACGTTCTATCGGTACCCTGTGGAAATGCGGCGAATCATGTATACAACGAACATCATCGAAGGCTACCACCGGCAGCTGCGAAAAGCGACGAAAGGGAAGAGCATGTTTCCAAACGACGAAGCTTTGCTGAAGATGCTGTACCTGGCGACGATGGAGGTGACGAGAAAATGGACGATGCGGGTGGCCAACTGGGGCACCATTCTGGGGCAATTGGCCATCTACTTCGGAGATCGCGTGACGCCTTACCTTCCGTGACGACGTTAGGTGGCATGCCCACGGTGTGTGGCATGCCACGTCCGGCCAGGATGGTGCAGCCTAACATCGGCTGTCAAGGCTGGGAAACGTACCTTGACAGCCTCACATAGGTACGACATCCTGGTACTCGCTACAGGAACGAAAGTAATCTCTTCAAAATGGAGTTTACACAGAACGCTTGACACACCCCATCAACGCAGCCCAGAACATAGGTTATCTCATTGGATGTAACCTGTGGCTAGACTTCGAAGGCATTTCCGATGTTTCTGATATTACAGCAATCGAATGGGCTAACGACTGGTTTAATGCAGTGCAGAACGCGGGATATGTGCCCGGCATTTACGTTGGAGAACCTGAACCATTAACTTCAGCCCAACTCTATAATGATTTGAACTTTAGTCACTACTGGCGCTCGTGCTCCAACAGCACACCTGATGTGGATGTCCGTGGATACCAAATGATTCAAACGAACTGTTCAACTACGGTTCTCGGAATCAATGTCGATTTGGATACTGTTCAGACAGATAACCTCGGCGGTCTCCCTATCGCAGAATATTATGTACCGTAACTTTAGCTTTTTACATTCACTCTATGAAGAAGAGGAGAGAAGAGAGATTGGCTCTCCTCTTCTTCAACCTTTATTAGCATTTTCGAGACTCTCCCCCTCTTCTCCAAATACTTTTTTTAACAACCAAGTGTTTGCGTCCTTTTGAGATGGTTTTCTGTTTATAATAAGCCACATCGTTTCACGACTTGAGAATTCCAAATCCAGAACATATGAATTTGGCGTCATCCAATGATCAAGATCTGAATTCAAAACCCATGTCCGTCCCCCATCTGTTGTATTATAAATTTTATCATTAAGTGATAAAGATGCTATTGATGTATTAAAAAATCTTAAAATATAATTTCCGTATTCAGAAGGCAAGTTTTTAACTTTTACCCATCGCCATGTTACTCCGCCGTCCTTCGTTTCGAACACTTCGAGGTGCATTGTCGGTGCCACATCTGAGGTATAAAAGGTAACTGCAAACACTCCATCTTCCGGAGAGTTTCGGGAAAACGTGGGCCCCCACACATCAATCGTATCGTCATTGGCATACTGAGCAGGGACTGAAACAAAAATACGTTTCCAGTGCACTCCTCCATCCGTGGTCTTATACAGCGAAATCCCAGGCAAGATAGGATCTGCAACAAGCCAAAACCCATTCGTCACAGTACAGAACGTCAAGTGCTGAGACGTCCCGGCAAGCAACCGAGGTACATCCGAATTGGCACGGTAGACGAGATGCCATGTGTTACCGCCGTTCAACGTCTGATAAATCCATTTATCCGATTGTTCTGATGCGCCGCTTGACTCAACAACCAGCCATCCTGTGCGAGGATTTATAAACGTCAGCTGACATACAACGCTTGCCTCTGTACTCACAGGAATCGAGACAACTCTCCAACTCACCCCAGCATTCCACGTATACTCAACCCAAATGAACGATTTTTTGATATCCCTCCAAGCTATCCATACATCGCGTTGATTTTCCACATACAGCTCAGGATAGCTCGATTGACCATTCGCTGCAGCCGATGCTGTCGTTGAATAGGACGGAGGATTCATCGGCAGTCGTACCCTTTGCCATTCTATCCCCAAATTCAAGGTTCTAACGAGAACAAAATGATTCTTTTGATACCCTTCCACCCACAAAGTACCGGGACTCCCCGCACTCAGTTGAATAGGTGAAAACGAACTGGACATGTCAAAGGATTGAATTGAAAAATCCATCGCAACAGGCGCGGCCTTATGATGCGAATTCCCCGTGAAAGATGCAATTCTTGCCCCACACGCTGACAGAGAACAACATAATAAGGTCAATAATGCTATACGGCAAACGGTTCTCTTCATTCTTAGCACTCCTTTCTTGTTGAACGAGAGAAATGCAAGGAAAGTTTTTTCATCCTTTTTTGATTATAAACGGTAACTAATCCATGTTTGTCGAATGTGCACGTTGGACTTCGCCCCGTAGAAATGGTTTGGTGGATACCATTTTCTTTCTCTCAAGTTGGGGTGAAGTCATTCTTTGTGCTTGAAAAACCTTTGCCGCACAAGGTCTCGCGATTCTGCAAAGGGCTCGTATTGAAATGGGCGGTTCGAATGCTTACAAGCGTCCAGCGATTCCCCGGTCGTGTGAGGTGATAAAGCAGCCCTTGGTTTGTTAGGATAAAGAGTATGTCGGCCTTTCCAAATTCGATTTCAACGGTATTGTAAATATCAAATTTGTTCGATAGTTGCTTCCATTGGGAATGATGTTCCTCCAATTGTCTCATCCAGACCCCGTTCGGCGTGACGACTACACAGTCGCCATCTTGAGAAACTGCGCACACACGATTTATTGAGTTGGCAGTCATATAAGTATCCGAAGCCGGGCTGAAGGAAAGTTGCGCGACGAGTTGCCATGATCCGAATGGGCTCGAACGCTTCACTCGATATAAAATGAAAGCCCCAGTGTCTTGGCTCGGAGAGAGTGTTGTTGGAATTGCAACAACAGGAAGATAAATGTAGGTATTATTCGTGATCATCGCATAAGGCATTACGAGATCCTGTGTATACGAAGATGGGACGACTACGTGTTTGAGCGACCAGTGCACCTCATCCGTCGACTCGTATACGCCCAATGTTCCTTCCATGAGTGACATTCCATACAAAAACCACGCATGATCGCTAATAAATGTAATATGTTCTATCAAATCACTTGTAAATGGAAGCTCACCGTTAGGTGGATAGGAGGACGAAGAAATTAGCTTCCAAGCGAATCCGCCATTGTCGGTTTTAAAAAGCAATAATTTGTCTCCTTGCATGGACCTCTCCGTCGTCTCCAAATAAAACCCTTCCTTTGAATTGACGAAATCACAAATCGGATCATTTGCTGTCTGCATTGAGAGATTGGTCAATGACGGATGACTAAGATGCATCCCGTGGAACCTGTAGAGGATGGACTTGGAGAAAATCCACGCATCGTCACCGAGGAAATACTGAACTCCATTGAGTGCAGTGGGATTTTTGAGGACGTTATACCACGTAATTCCTGAATCTCGAGAGAACAAAAGCCCTTGATTTGTGACTAACCAGCATGTCCCCGAGGGAAACCATGCAGTTAGAGTCTCAAGTGGTGGTGTAAAATTCGTCGTCCCCAATTGACGAAGAAGCCACCGTGCGTGTCTACTAAGTGTGACCAACACCAAAAGTAGGAGGCACGCAACGATGGCTTCGCTCAATAGCTTCGCAGTTCTCGAATGGATTCGCAAGATGCAAGACGTGGATCAGATCGATTTTTTACGGGAATTGATGCAACTCGTGACGCAGTTCCTCATCGATGCGGAAGCCGCAGAGAAAATCGGTGCCGAGCGCTATGAGCGGACGGAGAGCCG
The DNA here is from genome assembly GCF_000024285.1 of Alicyclobacillus acidocaldarius subsp. acidocaldarius DSM 446. Taxonomy (GTDB): domain Bacteria; phylum Bacillota; class Bacilli; order Alicyclobacillales; family Alicyclobacillaceae; genus Alicyclobacillus; species Alicyclobacillus acidocaldarius. The sequence continues at coordinate 1,571,990 of NC_013205.1, read as the reverse complement.
TGTCACACAACGAAACGGCTATCGTTCAAGGGCCTGGGACACGCGCCTCGGGACGGTCGATTTGAAGATTCCAAAGCTCCGTCAGGGCAGCTTCTTCCCTTCCATTCTGGAGCCCAGGCGTCGAGCGGAACAAGCGCTGGCTTCTGTGATCCAGGAAGCGTACGTGAAGGGCGTGAGCACCCGCAAGGTCGATGACCTGGTGCGAGCGTTGGGCCTGGATGGCATTAGCAAAAGCGAGGTGTCTCGCCTCTGCCAGCTCATCGATGAAGAGGTTCGCCAGTTCAAGGAGCGGCCGCTCGAGCGTGAGTATCCGTACGTGTGGCTGGATGCCACGTTCCCGAAGGTGCGGGAGGGCGGCCGCGTGCAGAGCATGGCGCTGGTCATCGCCATTGGCGTCACGGACACCGGAGAGCGCGAAGTACTCGGATTCGATGTCGGAACGAGCGAGGACGGCGCGTTCTGGTCGGACTTTCTGCGCAGCCTGAAGGCGCGAGGTCTTCGGGGCGTGCGTCTGGTGGTGAGCGATGCGCACGCAGGCTTGCGCCAGGCCATTTCGGAAGTGCTGACGGGCGCGACGTGGCAACGCTGCAAAGTGCACACGATTCGGAACGTGTTGAGCCAAGTGCCGAAGAGGGAGCAGTCGATGGTGGCCTCGATCATCCGGACGATCTTCACCCAGCCCACGCAAGAAGCGGCCCGCGAGCAGCTTCGCCGAGTGGTCGCGGAACTCCGGGGGCGTTTCCCGAAGGCGATGGACATTTTGGAGGCAGCAGAGGAGGACGTGCTGGCCTTTATGGCGCTACCTATCGAGCACTGGCGGCAGATCTGCTCGACCAACCCGCTCGAGCGGCTCAATCGAGAGATGCGTCGGCGGATGGACGTCGTGGGGATTTTCCCGAATCGAGCATCGGTAGTGCGCCTCGCTGGAGCGATTTTGCAAGAGCAGCACGAAGAGTGGCTGGTGTCGCGGCGATATTTCAGCCTGGAGTCGATGGCGAAACTCAAGCCCAACCGTCCGTTCCTCGCAGCCGAGGCGATGTTGCAAAAATAACGTGTGGGAAGGGGCGTGCGAGCATGCTCGCAGACCAAGGCTTTGTCCCCTAATGGCTTGGAATCGACCGGCGAGCGCGCTGTCAAGGGCGTCCGAAGGACGAGTGAAGCGTCCCTTGACAGCGCGTGAAGACGGTCGATATCGCCCCGAACGGGACAAAGCCGACCGATGTCACACAGTAGACACAAACGGTGAATTTACACCTCTTGACGGGACACTACCACCATGCAAAAGACTTGATTTTGAGTCCCGTCGAATTGGACGCGTTTGGAGTTACGACCGAAGAAGATGTGGTCCCTTTATGCCCCATACCTGTATTCATCGAAACATGAAATGTCGTGTTCGCACCGCATCCGGTTGCGAGGCTGTTTACAAGGGCTAAAGAGATCATCACCATAGACATTCGTCTGCTGATCATGTCGAACCCCCATCATCCACCCGTTCCCATTTTCCCACGCAAGTTGCGTTCGGTTAATGAATTCCGAATTAGCATGCGGCATTCGGTGCTCTCACTACAACATTAGAGACGAATCAATATCGCCTTATGTGACACACTTCAACCGGCCGACTTCTCAATATGAGCCTTTTGCAGAATGACGTTTGTCAACATCGGTTGTAAAATCCCCAATAACATCGGATGAGAATTCCCCAAGATCATCGGCCTCAATTCCTCAAAATCATCGGGATGAATTCCCCACCCCCATGTCGAATCGTGGCACCTGTCATCCGTTCATGGGAGGTGCCCGTCATGAGGGAGGACGAGAGGATGGAGATCAGGCAACTCTACGAGGCTGGCGTCAGCATCTCGGAACTGGCCAGAAGATTCGGCTATGACCGTAAGACCATTCGCAGCGCGCTGAATTCATCGCTGGAGGAGAAGCAGGGCGAAAGAGCGTCGCGTGGGGAGCGAAAGAAAGGTTCCAAGCTGGAGCCCTACAAGGATTACGTGAAGCAGCGTATGCAACTTGGTGTTTCAACGCTGAACGAATTCTGCGAGAGATTCGGGAGCAGGGCTATACCGGCGGTATCACCGTCCTCCGTGAGTTCATGAAGCCACTTCGCCCGGTGGTCTCTGCCAAGGCCACCGAGCGATTTGAGTCGGATCCTGGTGAACAAGCCCAGATCGATTTGGGGGCCTTCCTCTACTACGATTCGCACGGTCAGCGACGAACGATTTGGGCCTTCGCCATGGTACTCGCCTACTCCCGCATGCTCTACGTTGAGTTTATCAAAGCGGCAGACCAGCTGCACATCCTTCAGGCCCTTCGCAACGACCTGGAGTTCTTTGGCGGTGTGCCGCGCGTCATGCTCAGCGACAACTGTTCACCTTTGGTGGTCGCCAATGACGGTCAAGGCCATGTCGACTGGCAACCGGCTTATCTCGACTTTGCCAAGTTCTACGGATTCGTGCCCAAGGCATGTCGGCCTCGCCGGAGCCGCACCAAGGGCAAGGTAGAACGGCCTATTCGCTATATCCGGGACAGCTTCTGGCCAGTTGCCTTGGTAGTGTCCCGTCAAGAGGTGTAAATTCACCGTTTGTGTCTACTGTGTGACATCGGTCGGCTTTGTCCCGTTCCGGGCGATATCGACCGTCTTCACGCTCTGTCAAGGGACGCTTCGCTCGTCCTCTGGACGCCCTTGACGTCGCGCTCGCCGGTCGATTCCAAGCCATTAGGGGACAAAGCCTTGGTCTGCCATGCTCGCACGCCCCTTCCCACACGTTATTTTTGCAACATCGCCTCGGCTGCGAGGAGCGGACGGTTGGGCTTGAGTTTCGCCATCGACTCCAGGCTGAAATATCGCCGCGACACCAGCCATTCTTCGTGCTGCTCTTGCAAAATCGCTCCAGCGAGGCGCACTACCGATGCTCGATTCGGGAAAATCCCCACGACGTCCATCCGCCGACGCATCTCTCGATTGAGCCGCTCGAGCGGGTTGGTCGAGCAGATCTGCCGCCAGTGCTCGATGGGTAGCGCCATAAACGCCAGCACGTCCTCCTCTGCTGCCTCCAAAATGTCCATCGCCTTCGGGAAACGCCCCCGGAGTTCCGCGACCACTCGGCGAAGCTGCTCGCGGGCCGCTTCTTGCGTGGGCTGGGTGAAGATCGTCCGGATGATCGAGGCCACCATCGACTGCTCCCTCTTCGGCACTTGGCTCAACACGTTCCGAATCGTGTGCACTTTGCAGCGTTGCCACGTCGCGCCCGTCAGCACTTCCGAAATGGCCTGGCGCAAGCCTGCGTGCGCATCGCTCACCACCAGACGCACGCCCCGAAGACCTCGCGCCTTCAGGCTGCGCAGAAAGTCCGACCAGAACGCGCCGTCCTCGCTCGTTCCGACATCGAATCCGAGTACTTCGCGCTCTCCGGTGTCCGTGACGCCAATGGCGATGACCAGCGCCATGCTCTGCACGCGGCCGCCCTCCCGCACCTTCGGGAACGTGGCATCCAGCCACACGTACGGATACTCACGCTCGAGCGGCCGCTCCTTGAACTGGCGAACCTCTTCATCGATGAGCTGGCAGAGGCGAGACACCTCGCTTTTGCTAATGCCATCCAGGCCCAACGCTCGCACCAGGTCATCGACCTTGCGGGTGCTCACGCCCTTCACGTACGCTTCCTGGATCACAGAAGCCAGCGCTTGTTCCGCTCGACGCCTGGGCTCCAGAATGGAAGGGAAGAAGCTGCCCTGACGGAGCTTTGGAATCTTCAAATCGACCGTCCCGAGGCGCGTGTCCCAGGCCCTTGAACGATAGCCGTTTCGTTGTGTGACACGGCTCTCCGTCCGCTCATAGCGCTCGGCACCGATTTTCTCTGCGGCTTCCGCATCGATGAGGAACTGCGTCACGAGTTGCATCAATTCCCGTAAAAAATCGATCTGATCCACGTCTTGCATCTTGCGAATCCATTCGAGAACTGCGAAGCTATTGAGCGAAGCCATCGTTGCGTGCCTCCTACTTTTGGTGTTGGTCACACTTAGTAGACACGCACGGTGGCTTCTTCGTCAATTGGAGACGACGAATTTTACACCACCACTTGAGACTCTAACCCACATTTCGCGCCCGTTTTTCGGGCTTGTGTTCATTTTCGACAGGAATTTTGATTCCACACGTGGAATTGGATAGCCCGTCGTATCTTCGTGCGGGAGGCTTTCCAGTTGTTCGGTCCAGTTCGCTCGTATGTCATGGGGCCTGCGCCCGTTTTAGCCAGACTGATCGACGAGTTGAAGTGGGTAGAGATTATCGACGAGTTCGTGCCACGTCCGGATAGCAAACTGTCCGTCGGGCTGCGTACCAAGGCGTTGCTGGTTAATATCGGCACGAATCGCGAAGCCCTCTACCGGGTGGAGGAGTTCTACGCGCAACGGGATGTGGAAGTCCTGCTTGGAAGCGGCGTCTCCGCAGACGATCTCCATGATGACGCTTTGGCCCGGGCTCTGGATGCCTTGTACGACGCAGGTCTCGAGGCATTATACGCGCGTATCGCCCTCCACACGCTACGCAGACTCCGGGTGCTCAGCGATTCCAACGAACTCATCCCCATCCATGCGGATACCACGTCGCTCTCTATGACAGGCGAGTACCTGGACCAAACAGCGTTTCGCATTGACCGGGGATTCTCCAAGGACCACCGGCCTGATCTCAAGCAAATTGTGTTTGGACTTTGCACCGTCCATGGTCTGGGGCTATGCGCGAACGTCAACCCTGGGAACTTGGACGATCACACATGGAATTTCGAGAACATCCAGCAACTCCTGAGCCAGCTCGATGAGGAGACGCGAAAGAGAAGCGTCTACGTCGCGGACGCGGCGTTGGTGACGAAGGACAACCTTGAGCTTTTGGCGGAGGAAGACTTCCATTTCATCTCACGACTGCCGGGGACGTATAAGCTGTCCGAGGACCTGAAGAGAGCGGCATGGGAGAAAGAAAACAGCTGGAAAGAAGTCGGTCGGCTCGCTGAGGCGGAAGACAGCGCCCATTACAGGATCCAGGCCTTCCGTCGCACGCTGTACGGGCGAACGTATCGATTCGTCGTGGTGCGCTCCTCCAGCCTGGATACCCGGAAGGAGCGTAAGCTCAAAGAGGTGCTCAAGCGTGAGAAGGCTGCGCTGGAGAAAGCGGCCAAGGCGATGAGCCAAAACGTCTACAGTTGTGAACAAGATGCGCAGATGGCCATGCAGACCTTCATGCACGAACACCGTGCCACTTTGCATCCCATCTCCGCCCGCATATGTGCCGAGCAGGTGCAGGCAAAACGCGCGCGCCGCGGTCGCCCGCGCAAAGATGACCCGCCACCGCCGGTGCATACACAGTACCGTGTGGAAGTGGCGATCTTACCGCCTTCTGAGGAGCGGGTTCAGCAGTGGCGAGAGAAGGAAGCGACGTTTGTGCTCATCACCGACATCCGCGATGATCAGCGTGTGTCAGATGAACAGATCCTCCGCCTGTATAAGGAACAACACGAGGTGGAGGCGCGTTTTCGGTATCTGAAAAGCCCGTATCACGTGGGTCCCATCTACCTGCATAAGCCGACACGGGTGAAAGCGTTCGGTTTCGTCATGCTGTTATCCCTGCTCTTGTATAGCGTATTGGAATATCTCATCCGAGAGAAGATGAAGCGGGAAACGGAACCGCTCATGCTGCCAGGCAATCGAAAGAGTTTTCGTCCAACAGGGTTGGCCATCCTCGAGATGCTGGATGGAGTGACGACCGTGCACATGCAGGTCGGCGACACGTGGCAGCGAGTACCTGCAACGCCTCATAATCCTCAGATCATGAGGGTTCTTAAGCTGCTGAACATGGACCTGAGCATCTACACGGAAGCGCAAAAAACGGCTTGATCAACGTTTGGGTCCGTGTGCACAGGGTTTCCAAAACTGAACATTTCTCAAAAAGATCGCGCTTTCGATAGCCCACACCCTTCCAGTCCCACAGTCGTCGGACGCTCAGATGGCTACCTCGCTCGAGTTTCCAGCTAAGTTTCTGTCGCGCGGCGCGAAATGTGGGCTCTAACGTTGCCTTTGTGGACGATGAGGACTTGAACCGACAGGTCGCATGGTGGCGCGATCACGTGGCCAACGTCCGCATCCACGGGACGACGCACGAACAGCCCATCGTGCGGTTTCAAGCTGAGAAGCTGCAACCGCTACCGGCCACCCCATATGTGTTGGCATGTGCAGGCCTTCGGAAGGTGATGAGTGACTGCCGGGTTTCCTGGAATACGAACTTGTACACCGTTCCCTGGCGGTACGTGGGCCACACGGTCCTGGTTCGGGAGTTCGAGTCTGGCCGCCTGCAAATCGAATACGGCGGACAGGTGATCGCGGAACATCGCGTGCTGTCCGGCAAGCATCAAATCTCCACGGATCCCGAGCATTACAAGAACATCCCTCGAGATAGCGCGAATCCGACGCGGGATAAGACAGCGGGATGGCAAGTCGACCCGGACGTGGAGCAGCGCGAACTTACGGTCTATGAACAGATCGCGATGGGAGGTCATGTGCAATAAGCGAAGCGTTACTGGTAGCTCAGGTCGAAGAACAACTGTTGGACCTGGGCTTGAAGCGAGCTGCTGCCGTCTTGCCGGCGTGCGTGGAGTGGGCCGCCGGGCAAGAGGCGACCTATGTCGCATTTCTCCAGCGTTTGCTGGAGGCTGAACAGGAGGAACGGCACAGCCGGGCCATGCAGGCTCGGCTGCGCTTGGCGAACTTTCCGTTCCACAAGACGCTCGCCGACTTCGACTTCTCGTTCCAGCCGTCTGTGGATGAGCGCCAAATCCGAGAGCTCGCAACGCTGACGTTTGTCCAAGAATGTGGAAACGTGATCTTCCTGGGGCCGCCGGGAGTGGGAAAGACGCATTTGGCGGTGGCCCTAGGCATGGAGGCGATTCGCCAGCGGATGAGCGTCTACTTCGTCACGATGCAGAAGCTCGTGAGCGATTTGCGTCGAGCCTACCAAGAAGGGCGACTGGACAGGCGCCTTCGGGTCTATACGCAACCCAAGATTCTCATCTGCGATGAGGTCGGCTACTTGCCTCTCGACGCGCTCGACGCCGCGAACTTTTTCCGGCTGGTATCGGAGAGGTACGAGCGAGGGTCGTTGATCATTACGTCCAACACGAGTTTCACGAACTGGGGAACGCTCTTCGGCGATCAGGTCCTGGCCGCCGCGTTGCTCGACCGCTTGCTGCACCACGCCACGACCGTGAATATCCGCGGCAACAGTTACCGGATGAAAGACAAGCTACGAGCTGGCGTTACGCACGCATTCTCGGGAACAAGAGACGAAACGAACGTATGTGTGGGGAACGAATCGCGATGATTTTGGGGAATCGAATCCGCTGTTTTTGGGGAATCGAGCGCGATTTTTTTGGGGAGTTTTAACCCGCTGTTGACAGAGCGCTCGATAGAAGTGCTGAAGCTGCCACGGCTCCCCGCCCCAGTCGGGAAGATAGAGATCGTCCAGCGTGTGAAAGAGGCGAAGCTTACTCGAGGGATCGACGAGCCGATGAATGACCATGGCTTGGACGTACCGCGCGACATCAAAGGTGACCTCGCGGGCACGCAGGGCGTCACGAATGGCCTCGGTGAGCCCGAGTTGGTTCCACAAAAATTGCACCACATACGGAACGCCGAAATGGAGTACCTGCTGGGCCTCGAAGTCCTCGAGCGAACCGGTGGTGCGATGTTGTAGGAGAGACTCGAGGGTCCGGATAATCTGTTCGATTTCGCGCTCAGAATATTGACTGATGTTGCCTAGGCTTGCGACACGCCGCTTCTTGACCGTCCGACCTTCACGGTAGGACTCAACGATGTGGAGATACTTGTAGGTCTTACCGTCGGGCTTCTTTGTGGATACAATTTGCGCGAACAAGAGGATCACCGCCGCGAGAATTTATATCCACAACGATAAAGCATACATACCAATATAGCAACGATTATGCACAAAAAGTTTGACCTACATTTTCGCAAACAAATCGCCCCTAAACGGCGAAAAAACCGCGCTGTAGCGCGGTTCGGACCTTCGGATGAGGCGTCTTACTGTCAAACTTGAGCTAAGGATGGTCAACGGAACAAATCGAAGGAAATACGAACCAGACCCCTCATTCGGCCTTCAACCACAGGTATTCGACCACACGGATTTCTGATTGGCTCCCCTGATCTCGCGAAATTCCCCACTTTTTCAGAGCTCTCGTTCAATACGGCGACCCTCCCGTAAGGCTTCGCCAAATCCCGTTCGCACAGCACCAAGAGGGTGAATATAGTTCATTCCCTTGAATTGGTATAAACTCGAGACTCAGAATCAGTGACGCAAAGCTACTCCTGGAGTCATTGTTGCAGCTCGTAAGCTCGGATAAAGACCAAAGAGAGTACCGATTAACACCCCGACCCCGATATCTTCAGTATAGACCCACACATTGAAACTAATAGGGATGCCTTTCATCATTAAAAGCATACCTGTCATTGTTCCCAGTAGGATACCAAACACTGTACCGACCAGACTCAGCATAGACGATTCTAAGAGAAAGTGTTGAATAATAAATCGACGGGTTGCACCAAAAGATAAGTAAATACCGATTTCTTTGTGTCGATCCGACACAGCCATCAGCATGACGTTCATGATTCCGATTCCCCCAACAACAAACGAGACAAAATCAGCAACCCAGACGAATATGCTGAATAGATGCTTTAACGAATTGGATGACGATATAAGGTTATCCTGCGTAAAAACGCTATAATCAGACAGAGGGATTGTCCACTGGTGATCACGGAGTAATTGAGTTAGGACTTCATTTTCAATGAGGCGAATGTCTTGTACACGATTCGCTTTCAACAGAATTTCTGTGATAGAATCTTCCGAAGTAAAATTATTCAAATAGGTACTAATAGGCAGTAGTACTTCACCTATATTTGCTGCAGCTGAAACGTTATTTGAAACTTCAAATGTACCTTCAATCGTTAACGGTATATTGTTCACAAGGACCTGCTTTCCAACCGGATTTTCTCCTCCAAACAATTGATTTACTAAATATGTGTTAATCAAACAAACGCTCCTGCTTTCTGCATTGTCAATCGCCGTAAAAAAGTGGCCTTTCAAGAGTGTAAGACTCTCAATGTCCGGGAATTCACTGTCAACACCGATAGCATAACCAGATACATCTCCATTGCGTCCATGCATAGTAACAGACGATTCGACCACTGGCGAAACAACCGCTTGACTCCCAAGCGTCTTTGCAATCGCTTGTACATCGCTTTCCCGAATGAGATTTTGTGTAGCCACGGAAGCTTGAACGCTCATAATGCCTGGTCCGATCGCTGCGACCTCTGAGTCAATAGATTGCCGCACCCCTGCACCTATGGAAGAAAGAAGGAATATACCACCCACGCCAAAGCATATCCCGACAACGGCCAATACACTCTCAAGTGGACACCGCTTCAAATTTCTCAGTACTTCAATCAAGTTTTCACGCATATTCGTCACTCGCACCAAATCCCATGCCACTTTCAAGTCGCCCACCTCGTAATGTCACTACTCGTTGGGCCTGTTCTGCGACTTTCATATCATGCGTGACCATAACGATTGTTTTGCCTTGCTCATGCAGGTTGCGAAAAATTGCGAGGATCTCCTTAGTGTTCTCTGGATCTAGATTCCCCGTTGGTTCATCCGCAAGTAGCACCTGTGGATCAGTGCATAGGGCTCGCGCGATCGCAACCCGTTGCTGCTCACCACCGGATAATTCGTTCGGATACTTGTGGATATGCTGCACCATACCTACCTTACGTAGCATTTCGATCACCGTTTGGATACGCTTCCCTTTAGGAATTGACCTCATGCGAAGTCCTACCTCGACATTTTCTGATACAGCCCAATGAGAAACAAGCTCAAACCCCTGAAATACGGTTGCTAGTACGCCTCCACGCAAATGGCTTAACTGCCTCGTTGACTTCCAATTAACTTTTTTGCCATGCACGAAGTAGCTCCCGTTATCTGGAGTGATTAAACATCCAAGAATGTTCAGGAGAGTCGACTTCCCCCCTCCAGATGGACCGACAACAGCTAGAAATTCGCCCTCAAACACACTCAGGTTCACGTCACGCAAAACCATTTGGTGCCTCGTTCCAGACGAGTAGACCTTCGTAACGCCTTCGAGTTTCAAAATCGGTTTCATTCTTGCGGCCGCTTGGTTGCCACGGCCATCCCCACCTTGACACCCTGAACTTGTACATTTAAAGCATCACTCGAAAGAATTTTTACCGGAGTGAACTTAAACCTGCCTGATGAGTCTCGTACGTAAACACCAAGCTGACCGTTGTTCACCATTACAGCATCTGCTGGAACAATCACGGCATGCCGGATAGGACTTGTGTATATAGAACAGTTGACACTCATGCCGTTCAACATTTGTGGTGAAGCATGATTAATCTCTATATAAACTTGATATTGATAATCAGACAATTGTGATTGATTAACAGCAAAAGGTGATATTAACTCAACCGTTCCTGTGAAGGATCCGCTGATATCAGGAGAAGAAATGTCCACATGCTCACCCACATGAACTCGTGACACATCTTGAGCGTTAATCGTTGCTACCACTTTTGCGTGTGCGTCGGTTGAAGTTGTCGAAATTAACGTACACGCCTCCTGATAGGGCGATAACTGCGCCCCTGCAGGAACTTGCAGAGAGGTAATCTCCCCATTTACTGGAGATGTTAGTTCACTATTACGCAAGGATTGCAGAGCGGTCAACATGTCCAATTTCGCTTCGATTGCCGCTTGTTCCGCTTGCAAAGTAGCCTCTTCAGCGGAAAGAAGATTAATGGCATTCTGATCCTGTTGCACTTCTTCTTGTGCTGGGCTTTGTAACCCGTTGCTATGTAACTGCTCGCTTTGACCTATAAGCTGCTGATTATCTCGCCTCGACCCCGATGTTACCGCATTTAAGTTTGCCGCGTTCTGTTCCGCTTCTAATAAAGCTTCTTCTCGCTGATCATCAGCGACTATTTCTTGCGCTTCTATGTATTTTTTTCTAAGATCTTCATAGATTTCTTGGTTGATCGAGTAGTTGGAGAAGTAGGCTAGGATTTGCCCGGCTTTTACGCGAGAACCTACGTGAACCATCCATTTCGCAATCTGTCCGCCGGCGCTTGACGAAATAGAAACAATGTCTTGATCAACAATAGTACCGGTCACAGTCACATAGGGATAAACGGTACCATACCGCACCTCAGCTATAGGTATTTGTATTTTTTCCTTTTGTGGATGGATTACCATGTATATAGCTATTAGTCCTAATGTCACGACCGATACCCCAGCAACATATACGTATCTAGGAATTTTTGAAGCAATGAGTGACGTATCGGTTCGAACAGAACTCACTCTTACAATCCTCCTCCTTCTGACGTAGGCGCAATAAACGAATCCAAAGAAATCTTTGGTGATATATCGGCTTCTTCACTTTGAGCATCTACACATAAAAAATCTTTCAATCGCTGGAGTGATGGACGAGATGTCTGCCAAGCTATGACTGCTCCGTAGAGATTATGGCCGGCGGAAACCGCATAATTCATAATCATGATGGCAGTCAGTAGATGGGAATACCCTGTGCTTGTGGATATTGCAGCACCGCCATCGTTCCAATGCTCAAATATTACTACGAATAATGTAGGAACTACCACACTGTTTCCTACAACCGAGTTTATTGGAAGGCCCCAAATGGATTGTTTATATTGTATGTTGACAAGCTCTTGAAACGCTTTTGTAACCGCATTTTCTCCACCTGCCAACCAACGTTGAAGACAATTGGTCAATTCCGCCTGCTTGAGGCGAACACTATACAAAAGGTTTCTTACTCTATGTACGAATGGTGTCAGAATCGAAACAATAAGAATCAGGAATGCTAGTGTAAATATAGGCAAAAGCCAGTTGATTCTCATAAGAAAATAAAGCGACGCCAAGAAAATAATCAGCGAATACGGGATGTTTTGAAACAGCGCTAACATAGCATTTACGACGGTACTTACATCTTGATAGCGCGTTGAAATATCCCCCATTGTATAGAACCTCAAATTCAATTTTTTCATTGCCTCGTCTATGCGCCACGATATTAATCGTTGATATTTTACCGAGATCCGCAACGAGATGAAATTAGATATCCATCCAAGTATTAAAGAAATCAAAGTGTAAGCAACAACGAACACAAGGAATTTGGAGTAAAACGGAAGCAATTGTGCATACAACATGGAATATAAAGAATTAGCAAGTGCAGAAAGAAATACGACAAAACTGACAAGTATCATGCCTGTCCAACGCACTCCTAGAGATAAAAGATCAGATAATCCAGCATACCTATACCACCGTAGCCAACACCATTCTTTTGAAGTGTTCTGTTGCGACTGCTCCTCCTGCACTTTTGGACGGATGACAACCGCGATACCTTCCCATACGTGTATCAAGTCTTCCAGATCCATTTCTACAATTCCCGCTGCTGGATCACCAACAACAAGTTTTCCTCTACTTTCTAAGTAACTCCATATTACAACCGCGTGAGAATGCTTCAAATATGCAATAAACGGCGTATGAACAGAAATTTCATGCATATCTACAATTTTTCCCAAGCGCACATGAAACCACGTTGACAAATTATCTAAATTCCTTAATTTTGTTCCATTTATCGGATCGGTAACTAAAACGCGACGAACTTCATTCAAATTAAGGTTGACACCGTAATAGCGACCTAGGGCCAACACACACGCTGGAACACAGTCATGAGATGCTCCTTGATACACAATAGGAAATTTATTCAATATCCATCCCCCTTTTCACTTAGTCGAGGGGTTTGCAGAGTGACTTCTGCACGCGAACCGAACACTTATGTAGCGTTTCCTGACAACCAGACGAGTTGCTATAAACAGTAAGATAGATGTTAGAAATTGAATCTGCAAAAGCCTCAGTTAAATGCTTGTTGCTCGCGTATGCTGTCCAGCATAGATTTTAACTCATCCACCTGCGTTTGATTCGAACATTTTACTATGAGTATATAGAGAGCGTTAAACTTAATCCTAACAATGTTGTTTTTTTTATACTCAATAACTTTTATTCTCGATGTGACATCTAACCGAGCTTTTCGAATATAAAATTTCGACATAGAAATCTCGATATCTATCGGCTTGGAATAGAAATAAAGCAATAAAATACTAAAGAAAGACATGGATACGGAGTAATAAAACAAAAAACCAAAATTTCTCTCTCTTATTGAATCTATAGCAACAAATACAGAACTAGCACAGATTGATAAATATAATAATTTTATTCTCCATGCATATTTTCCCTTCACTTTTAAGCCCACAATCCCACCGCCAAGAATATTTGTTATGAGCCGACGATATTACATAAGTTGCAAACGTTAAAACGCACGAAGCCGACACTAACCTCATCTTCACTAGCGTTCATCGAGCATAGAGCCGGAGCTATTTAGCGCCGGCTCTATAACATTTTCCATCAAGTAAAAAAACCAGCAACAGTATCTATCGCACCGCCCGTAATTGCCATCGCTGCGCCTGCCCTATAAAGCGCAAGCCAAGCAGGAGCAAGTTCTGGTGCCGTCACAAGCCCAACAGCCCCCCCAATCATAGTTGCGACTCCTAAGAGCACATCTCCTGCATTCCCAGCTTGAATATTCAAATCATCGAATGTACAATCGTTCATCATTCATTACCCCTCTTCATTTCATTCCCATTTGGGCGATTCCGTATGAAACTAATCCGTCACCTACCAACGAGAGGGCCAATCCTGCAACTGCAAGACTCACTCCGCCGGTCTCCGGGGCAAGCGCAACAGCAAATGCCATTGCGGCTGACCCCCACGCAGAAAGTCCTCCTCCAACATATCCAACGCCGTTCCAAACCGAACCCGCTGATGATTGAGTTTCCACGGGAAGCAGCCTTTCCATGTTTTCACCCCCTTTCTATGTGATGAGTGTTTTGCAGAATGACAGATTCCATCGCGACCAAAACAACGGACACTTCTCGTGGACGATAACGCGTGCCATAAAAGTCCAGTTATCTACCGTGTGGATATATCACTCTCCTTGGCAGCAACATTAGATGGATGTCAGTACTATTCGACACAAGAGAACACATTTCCTCCCTCTTCTTCTCCCCACAACCCCAACTGCACCCCTTCCACCCTCACCAACTTCTCTCGCGCCCGCTCCACATAGTTCTGCACCGCGCCGCGCGTGATCCCGAGCTCGCGTGCAATCGCTGAGTACGTCATCCCACGCTCATACGCGAAAAGGCACGCTGCCTCCCGAAGGCTCAAGAACGACAGCCACGCCACGGGCAGGCGCTCCTCCTCTTCGTCTGCCCCATCCGCCTCATCCCACGCTCCCCATCGCCTCCGCCGTGCCGCCAGCCTGTCCAGGTCGGCCAGGTCGCCGACGAGAACCTCCCGCCGCGGCGCGCGGTACTCGCCCTCCATGACCGCCAGCGCGTAGTCAAGTGTCTTCACCATGCTGTCGTACAGGGCGGCGTCGTGATCGTTTTGTTCTCGCCGCGCGCGGTTGCGGGCTTCTCGGATCGACTCGCGGGTGGACTCGTACTGTGCGATCAGGTCGTCGAGATCACGGCGCATATGTATCACTCCAAGCTTCATTCGAGACGCACAACGTGTCCTGACAACTTCGAGGCGTCAGGGAAATTGAGCCGACCAATGTCAAAAAGATCAGGGCGAAGGAAAAGTTTCGCGCGAAGGCGTTGCCATCTGCGCAAACGGTCGAACCAGAACCCGATGAGCGCACGGATCGGCATGTACGAGCCCGCGGCGTCAAAAGCCTCAAGCCCGTCATACGCGATGAACACCCATTGGTCGGTGATCGTAAGGTGTTCATCCAATTCATCAAGCACACTGTTCGCTTCTTCGAGGTTACGACGAATCAAGGAGTACCAGCAGTTCACGTCGGCATCCTTTAAACTCGAGCCCCAGTCCTGCGGGATGTACCGAACGATGAAGTCACTCAATTCCGACGCTCCGTCGCAAATGAAACAATGCAGAAGCAGTCCGAGCCAAAACGCCCGCCATCCGATTACGTCCTCGTCCCGGAGACATTCGATCGCAGCCTCGGGAACCGGAAGCGCGTCATCTTGGCCATAACCGCGCACCCAGTTCTGTTGCGCCACGAGATCCGACCGTGCAATTGTCCGTTCTGGGGAGGTCAAGATGAGCATGACATCCGGGTCGCAGATACGACCTTCCATCACTTTCGACTCCGTCATCTCTCATCCCTCCGTTATCCACAATTCATCCACATTATCCACAAGTTCTGTTCTCAATAAACTTATTTGTTCCTATAATAGCACATATATACTGGTTTTCAACACCTAAATTGCTCTTCCCGGCCATCGAAGCCCCTGTTCCAGCACCCGCTGCATGCTCCACCTCAGATCCGGCGAAAGATCCTGCAAGTTCCTCAGCGCCCAGTCCAGATAGTCCAGCGGCACTTCCTTCAGCGGCATGCCCTTGTGCTTGCCGAACGGCATCGTCTGCACCTCAATCGGCGACTCCGCAAAGGCGATTAGCTCGTCCACATCGTCGGGATACCCCGCCTCCAGATACGCACGGAGCTCCCGCTGGAACACGTGCGCCGTCACAATCGCGTCGCCCAGCGCACGGTGGGGTTGTCCCACCTCGACGTCGATCCCGAGCCAGTAGCGGAGCACCTGATTCGAATGCTTCGGCGCGTCACGCCACAAGTGCTGCGCCAGGCGCTTTGAGCAAATCCACGGTCGACCCGTCTCCGGCAGCATCCCGCGGTCGAACTCGGCGTTGTGCGCGACCAGAATCGCGTCGCCGATGTATCCGAGCACCTTCGGCCATACCTGAGACAGCCGCGGCTTGCCTGCGACGTCGCGGTCGGTAATGTGATGCACCGCGGAGGCCTCCGGCGGGATCGGACAGCCCGGATCGACCAGCGCCGAGTACACGATCTGTGGCTCACATTCAAGACCGACCTCAACCAGTGCGAGCTCGACGACGCGACCCTCCGGCGGCAACCCTGTCGTTTCCGTGTCTACCACCACGAATCGCGCTTCCTGTAATCTCAACGCGTTCCCTTCTTTCGCTTTGACTTTCTCGGCTCAAGGTCTGCCCCGACCGGGGCTTACCCACCGACTTCGGGAACACCCGCGCGCCGTACTTCTCCCGAAGATATTGGCCCATCTCCACTAGTAATACCCATATCCAGGATCAAACGGATTTAGCCAGGGGGGAGGTGCCGGAATCATTCCATCGCGTACCCATATCCGTCGCCTCGCTGCAAAACCTTCAAATATTTGGGATGCACATTAAATCCGTTGAGTTGAAAACTTGGCCGATGCCGGATCACAATGCGCCCAACATGTGTCCCGGCGTACTTCCCTCGCGGGACATGCGCCTGTACCAGATCGCCTGTGCGGAAACCCATGTACGATCTCGAAGACGGTGCGTGGCTTCTCGGGAAACCGTATTTGTCTGTGATGCAGCGTTGTCGCTTCCCATGCCCCTTTGCCACAATCGTGAGAACTTGCATCTGTGTGTCCAGACGGACGCACTGCCCAGACTCACCGACACAAGCCGCGTCAATCCACTTCGCCTTCGGATAGCCTTGCGAGAATCGGTTGTATTTCGTCCGACCGCCGCTTCCGGCTTCAACAGGCAATCCTGTGTCCTTCAGTCGACGGAACACCGCCCATCGCGTAGCGTTCATCGCCGCGGCGTCACGAAGCGAAAGTTTCAACTGCGCTTGAATCCGATGCAGACGTTCTTGGTCATGCGCCAGGAACTCCTCCACCGGTCGATTAGCCTTTGCTTGATTGCATCGGTGGCAGGCAAGCACCAGATTCGATACGCGATCAGATCCACCGCGAGAACGCGGAATCACGTGGTCGATCTCTAGCGGTACATTCTCGGCACCGCAGTACGCGCACTTTCGGCCCCACTTCTCCAGCAGGTACTCCCGAACTTCGTACCCGTAAAGTGTGCCTTGCTGATACTCCTCGCCGCTGATCTCCGGGTACTGGAGCTTCTGCGTGTCGAAACTCACCAATTGCATCGAGAGATGTGTGATCGGTGCCCAACGCCGCAGGCGAGCGACCCACGTCTCGATGTTGTGCACCCGGCTCATTAGGCTCGGCGGGAGCCAACCTTCGAGCCGTCGACGATTGTCAAAGCGCGGCTTGCGATAACGGGTCTTTCGATATCGGCGACCTCGACGCAACATTCGCCTTCTCAACAGCGCCTGTCGGATCTGATCGCCGCGATGCTGGATCTCAGCAGCCCACACAACCGTCTTCCCGCGTTGAAAGTCTGCAACAAGCGCCACGCCTGTGGTCTTTGAACCAGGTGCAAGTTTGAGTTGCATGGGTTGAACGTCACCACCGTTACGGTCATGCAAGATGATCGTGAACGGATACCGCCGAAACACCGACGCCCGGCCAGCTTTCAGCAGTTGCCTCGCGCGCGCCGGATGGCACGGCATAAGCGGTCGTCGATGCGTGTCCAGAACCAGTACGCGGTTTTGCCGCATCAGAGTTACCTCCTCGTCTCGCCTTTCGGCGGTCACGTGAGCCTCGCCAATGTTATCCCGGCTTGTCATGCGAGCGGCACTGGCTTCGCCCCCGTATGCCTGTTTAACCGCCCGCGACAGGGCCTGGAGCTGGCTCGCGCACTCCAGGGTGTCATGACCGGGATAACGTAGCCCGATGGCCCTACGGCCCTGGCTGAGGCTGGTCAACCTCGGGCCTGCTCATCGCAAGCCCCCGGCTTTAGCCGTGGGGTGGTTGACTCCATAACCCTTACCCCTAACGAACATACGTTCTAATTCAAGCATACCGAATACACGTTCGTAATGCACATGCCCGAATCGTTACGTTGCACAAAGGTCTCGATGAAGAAGCACCTCGATCTCGAGCCGAGGACGTTTCCGATCCACTTCAAAGTCCATTTCCTGAATCAGCACCCATCGGTCCTCGGGATAGAGTACGCCTTCGAGCGCGTCCAACAGCACTTTCTCTCGGTTGTGTGTATCCATTCGACGGCGCGACGGCCAGAAGTACCAGAGCCTCAGCACCACCTTGGTGCCTGGTTGGGGCATCGTCCACCCTGTCTCCTGTCGCCATCGGAGTGCCAGGTACGCCGCATCCCGCCGGAACTTCTGCGCCTTTGACGTGAGGACCCGTATTCGCTGTCCCGTTTGCGGATGGACATAGGTCCGATAGGCGTGGTTGACGGAAGGCGGGAGCGGCAAGATCAGACGTTGCATATCGACCGGAACTCCTGTCCATGTCCCACATTTCGCGCCGCGCGACAGAAACTTAGCTGGAAACTCGAGCGAGGTAGCCATCTGAGCGTCCGACGACTGTGGGACTGGAAGGGTGTGGGCTATCGAAAGCGCGATCTTTTTGAGAAATGTTCAGTTTTGGAAACCCTGTGCACACGGACCCAAACGTTGATCAAGCCGTTTTTTGCGCTTCCGTGTAGATGCTCAGGTCCATGTTCAGCAGCTTAAGAACCCTCATGATCTGAGGATTATGAGGCGTTGCAGGTACTCGCTGCCACGTGTCGCCGACCTGCATGTGCACGGTCGTCACTCCATCCAGCATCTCGAGGATGGCCAACCCTGTTGGACGAAAACTCTTTCGATTGCCTGGCAGCATGAGCGGTTCCGTTTCCCGCTTCATCTTCTCTCGGATGAGATATTCCAATACGCTATACAAGAGCAGGGATAACAGCATGACGAAACCGAACGCTTTCACCCGTGTCGGCTTATGCAGGTAGATGGGACCCACGTGATACGGGCTTTTCAGATACCGAAAACGCGCCTCCACCTCGTGTTGTTCCTTATACAGGCGGAGGATCTGTTCATCTGACACACGCTGATCATCGCGGATGTCGGTGATGAGCACAAACGTCGCTTCCTTCTCTCGCCACTGCTGAACCCGCTCCTCAGAAGGCGGTAAGATCGCCACTTCCACACGGTACTGTGTATGCACCGGCGGTGGCGGGTCATCTTTGCGCGGGCGACCGCGGCGCGCGCGTTTTGCCTGCACCTGCTCGGCACATATGCGGGCGGAGATGGGATGCAAAGTGGCACGGTGTTCGTGCATGAAGGTCTGCATGGCCATCTGCGCATCTTGTTCACAACTGTAGACGTTTTGGCTCATCGCCTTGGCCGCTTTCTCCAGCGCAGCCTTCTCACGCTTGAGCACCTCTTTGAGCTTACGCTCCTTCCGGGTATCCAGGCTGGAGGAGCGCACCACGACGAATCGATACGTTCGCCCGTACAGCGTGCGACGGAAGGCCTGGATCCTGTAATGGGCGCTGTCTTCCGCCTCAGCGAGCCGACCGACTTCTTTCCAGCTGTTTTCTTTCTCCCATGCCGCTCTCTTCAGGTCCTCGGACAGCTTATACGTCCCCGGCAGTCGTGAGATGAAATGGAAGTCTTCCTCCGCCAAAAGCTCAAGGTTGTCCTTCGTCACCAACGCCGCGTCCGCGACGTAGACGCTTCTCTTTCGCGTCTCCTCATCGAGCTGGCTCAGGAGTTGCTGGATGTTCTCGAAATTCCATGTGTGATCGTCCAAGTTCCCAGGGTTGACGTTCGCGCATAGCCCCAGACCATGGACGGTGCAAAGTCCAAACACAATTTGCTTGAGATCAGGCCGGTGGTCCTTGGAGAATCCCCGGTCAATGCGAAACGCTGTTTGGTCCAGGTACTCGCCTGTCATAGAGAGCGACGTGGTATCCGCATGGATGGGGATGAGTTCGTTGGAATCGCTGAGCACCCGGAGTCTGCGTAGCGTGTGGAGGGCGATACGCGCGTATAATGCCTCGAGACCTGCGTCGTACAAGGCATCCAGAGCCCGGGCCAAAGCGTCATCATGGAGATCGTCTGCGGAGACGCCGCTTCCAAGCAGGACTTCCACATCCCGTTGCGCGTAGAACTCCTCCACCCGGTAGAGGGCTTCGCGATTCGTGCCGATATTAACCAGCAACGCCTTGGTACGCAGCCCGACGGACAGTTTGCTATCCGGACGTGGCACGAACTCGTCGATAATCTCTACCCACTTCAACTCGTCGATCAGTCTGGCTAAAACGGGCGCAGGCCCCATGACATACGAGCGAACTGGACCGAACAACTGGAAAGCCTCCCGCACGAAGATACGACGGGCTATCCAATTCCACGTGTGGAATCAAAATTCCTGTCGAAAATGAACACAAGCCCGAAAAACGGGCGCGAAATGTGGGCCATGTTATGAGGCTTGCGGGTTTTTGGATTGGAAGAGAGCGTCCAGTAACTGCGCAAGGTAGGCTTGTTCGGCTCGATAGCGCTCATAGAGTTGGTTCGCAAGATCACTGTCGGAATTCACCAACCATAAGGCCTTCGCTCGTGCAACGCGTTCACCGGCTTGCTTTAACTGCGTTTCAAGGAACTCGAATCGCTCGTTCATGTTTTTCGTCCTCCTGGTATTCGTCGCGGCAGTCCTCGCAGAGCACGCTCCAATAGTAGCCCACGGGCTTGCCG
This sequence comes from Alicyclobacillus acidocaldarius subsp. acidocaldarius DSM 446, assembly GCF_000024285.1. Classification (GTDB taxonomy): domain Bacteria; phylum Bacillota; class Bacilli; order Alicyclobacillales; family Alicyclobacillaceae; genus Alicyclobacillus; species Alicyclobacillus acidocaldarius. Next base: position 1,551,387 of record NC_013205.1, on the reverse strand, counting down.
TACAACCGGCATTTAGGTCTCTCCATTGTGTGAACTGGACGTCGAGGCACGCTTGAATTTTCCCTTTCGTTTGTGACGAAACCCGTTCTCCGGTCGTAAAATGTACTCTTGGATGCGAACCTGACCATTAACCTCCATCACCACTTCAAGCACCGTCGGCAGTCCACGTCGCCACTTGAGTGGTCGGGCTTCGACGACTGTCGCCTGTCTCTGCTCGTTTAGATTCGTCATGTCCGTCACCTCGATTCGTCGTCAGCAAAAGCTTCCGGCGTCGCGGGCGGTTGTCGGCGCTCCGGCGGGTCAATCGGGATCCAAACCCGCTCTTTGCGCCACGGCGCCAACAGCCGACGCAAGCGCCTCCGCCAACCCTCGCGTCGATTCATGGTCGTCCTCCTTTCGTTCGAGGTCAACCGGATACAGACACCCAACTACTCGGAACCCAATGCATGGCTCCTGCTCCACACCTGACGGCGGAGGCTTTCGGCGTCGATAACGCTCGCGACGAGCGTAGAACTCGACAATCTCGCCCGTGCGAAGCGGCGGTTGATACTGAGGCGAGCAACGTCCGAGCTGGAGCCACGCGTGCTTGCGCAGCAGATTCCCGTCGCGATCCCGCACGTCATACACCAGCGCCACGAGATCCCGATTCGGTGTGTGGCGACTCCACAAGGCGAACTCCGCTGTGTACCGCTCTAGTGTGGTCCTCATGATCAGCGCCCCTTGACAGGATCGAGATACGCGATCTGTGCCTTCTGCCCGGTGGTCGGGATCGTCACTGTCTTCAGTTCCACCTTCACCAGGCGTCCGAGGCATTGTGGCAGAACCTCCGGCAATCGAGACAGGTAGTCGGTGTATCCGATCGCAAGGAGATCCCGCTTGAGCCACGCCAACGTCTTCTCGTTGTCGTTGATGGGGCGATTGTGGAAGATGCGCCGGCCTTTGTGCGAGCCCTCATCCACTGCCAACACCAACGCAAGGTGGATACCGTCGTTACCCTTGTTCCGCTTCACCTCCGCCTTCTCCAGACGGCAAAGGTACTTTCCGTCTGGCAGCGGCTGATAGCCGACCTTGGCGGGCTCGACGTTCTGATACTTGGTATCGAGATCGGCTAGATTCATGTTTCATCCTCCTATGCTTCAATGTTCCAGGTTACGAGAGTACGCCAAGGCGACTCCTCTCTATCCAAGAGGGGAGTGGAAGACAAATAATGATTTTCGACTCTACCGTTAGTCGCCTTCGCAAGAATCTTCTATGGGCTCATCAGGACAAATTGCTGCGATGCAATCCATCGGATATTCCACCAGGCCAATATCGTCCCAATCGATCACGAACTCATTTTGTTCAGGTTCAAATTTGACCAATGTTCCTCCTGCTTCATCTTCCGTGCGGTGATAGAGTTAGAGTCTCAAGTGGTGGTGTAAAATTCGTCGTCTCCAATTGACGAAGAAGCCACCGTGCGTGTCTACTAAGTGTGACCAACACCAAAAGTAGGAGGCACGCAACGATGGCTTCGCTCAATAGCTTCGCAGTTCTCGAATGGATTCGCAAGATGCAAGACGTGGATCAGATCGATTTTTTACGGGAATTGATGCAACTCGTGACGCAGTTCCTCATCGATGCGGAAGCCGCAGAGAAAATCGGTGCCGAGCGCTATGAGCGGACGGAGAGCCGTGTCACACAACGAAACGGCTATCGTTCAAGGGCCTGGGACACGCGCCTCGGGACGGTCGATTTGAAGATTCCAAAGCTCCGTCAGGGCAGCTTCTTCCCTTCCATTCTGGAGCCCAGGCGTCGAGCGGAACAAGCGCTGGCTTCTGTGATCCAGGAAGCGTACGTGAAGGGCGTGAGCACCCGCAAGGTCGATGACCTGGTGCGAGCGTTGGGCCTGGATGGCATTAGCAAAAGCGAGGTGTCTCGCCTCTGCCAGCTCATCGATGAAGAGGTTCGCCAGTTCAAGGAGCGGCCGCTCGAGCGTGAGTATCCGTACGTGTGGCTGGATGCCACGTTCCCGAAGGTGCGGGAGGGCGGCCGCGTGCAGAGCATGGCGCTGGTCATCGCCATTGGCGTCACGGACACCGGAGAGCGCGAAGTACTCGGATTCGATGTCGGAACGAGCGAGGACGGCGCGTTCTGGTCGGACTTTCTGCGCAGCCTGAAGGCGCGAGGTCTTCGGGGCGTGCGTCTGGTGGTGAGCGATGCGCACGCAGGCTTGCGCCAGGCCATTTCGGAAGTGCTGACGGGCGCGACGTGGCAACGCTGCAAAGTGCACACGATTCGGAACGTGTTGAGCCAAGTGCCGAAGAGGGAGCAGTCGATGGTGGCCTCGATCATCCGGACGATCTTCACCCAGCCCACGCAAGAAGCGGCCCGCGAGCAGCTTCGCCGAGTGGTCGCGGAACTCCGGGGGCGTTTCCCGAAGGCGATGGACATTTTGGAGGCAGCAGAGGAGGACGTGCTGGCGTTTATGGCGCTACCTATCGAGCACTGGCGCAGATCTGCTCGACCAACCCGCTCGAGCGGCTCAATCGAGAGATGCGTCGGCGGATGGACGTCGTGGGGATTTTCCCGAATCGAGCATCGGTAGTGCGCCTCGCTGGAGCGATTTTGCAAGAGCAGCACGAAGAGTGGCTGGTGTCGCGGCGATATTTCAGCCTGGAGTCGATGGCGAAACTCAAGCCCAATCGTCCGTTCCTCGCAGCCGAGGCGATGTTGCAAAAATAACGTGTGGGAAGGGGCGTGCGAGCATGCTCGCAGACCAAGGCTTTGTCCCCTAATGGCTTGGAATCGACCGGCGAGCGCGCTGTCAAGGGCGTCCGAAGGACGAGTGAAGCGTCCCTTGACAGAGCGTGAAGACGGTCGATATCGCCCGGAACGGGACAAAGCCGACCGATGTCACACAGTAGACACAAACGGTGAATTTACACCTCTTGACGGGACACTACCTACATGAACGAATTGTCAAAGTATAGAGAAATCTGGATCAAGGAACGATGGCACCTGCAACAGAGTGGCAAGTGGCAAGGAGGAGAGAAGCAATTCCTCTTTCACAATGGATTCGGAGAGAAATATTATCCGAGTACTCCCTCCCTCCATTGGCGTCGGTTCTTGGATAAGCACGGACTGCCGCGCATTCGCCTTCATGACTTGCGCCACACTACAGCGACTATTTTGCGCGAAGACGGTGCAGACCTTAAGTCCATCCAAGAACGGCTTCGCCATACGCGACTATCCATCACTGCTGACCTTTACACGCATGAGACGGAAGCAGTCAGTCGCGAGACGGCGGATCGCCTTGAAAAACTGAATCCATTTCGAAGCCGATCTCAGTCGATTTGAGTTTGGTCCCCCAATGGTCCCCAAACTTCACTTTCGAGGCCTCTTCAATGAAAAGTCCACTGTACCTTGAAAGCAAAAATCCCTTGCGGCACAAGGGATTTCGCAACTTGCAATATGATGGGCGTTGACGGACTCGAACCGCCGACCCCCTGCTTGTAAGGCAGATGCTCTCCCAACTGAGCTAAACGCCCTCTGGAGCTCCCAACCAGGCTTGAACTGGTGACCTCATCCTTACCATGGATGCGCTCTACCAACTGAGCTATGGGAGCAAGGGAAATGGAGGGGAGAATGGCAGGGGCGGCAGGATTCGAACCCACGACATGCGGTTTTGGAGACCGCCGTTCTACCAGCTGAACTACGCCCCTGCGTGGAACCTGTGGAGGATGAACTCTTTTGCCACCCTCCACCGTCTGGAGCCAGCGACAGGAATCGAACCTGCGACCCACTGATTACAAGTCAGTTGCTCTACCTACTGAGCTACGCTGGCATTGTCGCGGCGAGGATTACTATAGCACGGGGCGCCTCGGATTGTCAACCCTTATTCGTCGCCAAATCCAGCACGACCGACGCGCAACAGTCCTCGCCCGCTCGCTCGTTACTCCGCCGGCTGATCAGCCTCCGCACTCGGCTCGGGTTGCACGAGCGATACCGGCCGCATCGGGGCGAAGGTGGAGATGGCGTGTTTGTAAATCAACTGCTGCTTCCCGTCCGTCTCCACCACGATGGTGAAGTTGTCGAACGCGCGGACCAGTCCGCGGATTTGAAAACCGTTCACCAGGTACACGATGACCGGAATTCGCTCTTTGCGCACCTGATTGAGAAATGTGTCCTGAATGTTGACCGACGACTTCGACATGCTACGATTCACTCTCCAATCTGCAGGTGCTGGATCTATTCGCAGTCGACCACCCGATATCCTGCAAAAAGTGGTCGATGCATGCCCACAATCGCGCGATCTCGTCCGTCGAAAACAGCCCATCGCTGCCTTTCGCGAACCAGTGCACCCGAGGATCACGCCGAAACCACGACCACTGCCGCTTGGCAAACCGCCTCGTGTTCTGTTGTATGATGCGAATTGCCTCCTCCTCCGATACGGCACCCGACAAATAGGAGACAACTTCCTTGTAGCCGATGGCCTGCATCGCCGTCCCACCCATCGGCACGCCGGCCGCGAGCAGGCGCTTGACCTCGTCCACCAGGCCGAGTCGCCACATGTGTTCCACCCGCCGGTCGATCCGCTGATAGAGCGCCTCGCGCGGCATCGTGATGCCGAGGACGAGCGCCTCGTACCGCCCTTGGCGCGGCGTCCAGTCGTAGTCTTCCGACATGCCCGTGCCCCGGACCATGGCGACCTCAAGCGCGCGGACAATTCGTTTTCGGTCGTGCGGATGAATCATCCTGGCCCGTTCCGGATCCCTCGCGCGCAGCTCCTCGTACAGCGCCTGCACGCCTTCCTCGTCCGCGCGCCGGTCGAGCGCCGCGCGCAGATGGACGTTTTCCGGCGTCTGCGAAAAGTCGAGATCGTCGAGGAGCGCCCGGACATACAGCCCCGTACCGCCGCACACCACGGGCAGGCGGCCCCTCGCGACGATCTCGTCGATGACCATGTCCGCCTGCCGCTTCCACTCCGCAACCGTGAACTTCCTCGCGGGATCGGCGATGTCGAGCAGGTGATGGGGAACGCCGCGCATCTCGTCCGGGCGAAGCTTCGCGGTCCCGATGTCCATGCCCCGGTAAATCTGCATGGAATCCGCCGAGACGACCTCTCCGCCGTAGCGCAGCGCGATCTCGACGCTGAGTTCGCTCTTGCCGACACCCGTCGGCCCGACCACGCAGACGATGGGTTTCCTGTCGGTCATCGTGGCCTCCTCCATACACCGTACGCGAATCGGCCCGTCGTGCGGTCGGGCTCAAGACCCAGCGCCTCGAATACGCCCGATTTGGGACGTTCCTTGACGATCACGGCCCTGCGCGCGACCCGCTTCGCCTCCTCCAGGGCCTCTCGAGAGAGGGGGGCTTCCCAGGCGACGGGCCGAATCGGCTGCATGTGCGCCGACTGGTGCACGGGCTCGCGAAACATCGGGTCGAAGTACACGACGTCCGCGCTTTGGTCGGGCTGGGATCGCAGCCAATCGGCGTGATCGCCGTGGACGAGCGCAACCCGCTTGAGGAGCGCGGCTTCGCGTGGATGAGCCTCGGAACCGTACGCCTGCACCGCGCGGAGCAACCCGTACAGCACAGGCGAGCGCTCGATGCCCACGACGCTCCCTTCCGGCCCGACCGCTGCGGCGAAGACCAGCGCGTCGGTGCCAAGCCCCAGGGTGGCGTCGACGATCACGTCGCCCGGCGAAACCCCGGCGAGCGCGAGCAGGCGATCGGGTTCCCCCTGCTCGAGCCGCCTGAGCCGTTGATATGCCATGCTCGGGTGGAAGAAGAGCGGGTGCTCGACGCCGCGCACGTGCACGACGGCCGGATCGGCCACCACCACGACGGCGTCCGCATCGGCGAGCAAACGAGCGATGCTCTGGCCGCGTCTCGGCACCGCGATGCCGCCAAACCAAGCCGCCATCTCCGACGCGCGCGCTACCTGAGCGGGTTTCGGGTGGAGCGGCGTGGTCACAAGGATGCGCATGTCCGTCTTGCAAGCTTGTGTCATACGATCCTCCGAAACGACTTCGCCAGTTCTCGTTCGCTCATGCGCAGGAAGATGGGGCGACCATGGGGGCAATGATAGGGATCCCGCGCGCGGGTCAACCGTCGGCAGAGCGCCTCCATCTCCGGCATGGTGAGGGAGTCGTGCGCTTTGATGGCCGCCTTGCACGCGCGCGTCGCCAGGCGGTGCATGATGTCGCGCGCGGTCGCCTTCGGCCCCATCGACGCGAGATCGTCCAGCACGTCTCGAACGAGCGCGGCGTAGTCGAGCCCCTGCCACGAATCGGGAATGGTGCGCACCAGGATGGTGTGAACTCCGAACGGGTCGATCTCGAATCCGAGCGCAAGGAGTTCCTCTCGGCGGGCCATGACCTCCTCGAAAGCCGACGGCGTGAGCGAAAGTTCGAGAGGTGTCAGAAGCGGCATGGGCTGGATGTCGCCTTGCTGCCACGCGTCGAGCACATCCTCGTACAGCACGCGCTCGTGCGCGGCATGCTGATCGATGATATAAAGGTCATTCCCATCTTCGGCCAGGATGTACATGCGGAGCGCTTGTCCGATGGGACGAAGCCGCCAGTCCGCAGGCCGCTCCTGTGGGACATCGCGCCCATCGCCCTCCGCCTGACTCTCCCGTGTTCCGTGCTCGATTTCCACCTGCGCAGCCGCCGATTCGCGCACCGCGAGCGCGGACTCCCACGCCTCCCTCGGGGCGGCTGTTCGGCCTGGCCCTTGGCCGAATGAAGGCGAGCGCGCCAGGACGCGCGGACGCTCCTTGGGATCTGTGGCGGGCGACGGACTCTGCCGCATCTCGCTCGGGCCCGCGCTCTCCTCCGGCAGGTTCAGAGGAACAGGAGATGCGAGCGGGGCGCTCGTGCGCACGCGCGGGGCCGCCGTGAGCATCGCGTTGTCCAGGGCCGCCCGAACGGCCGATTCGACGAGGTGGCAGACGTCGCGCTCCTCGCTCAGGCGGACCTCCCATTTTTGTGGATGTACGTTCGGATCGACCAGCGCCGGGTCCATCTCGAGGTACAGGGCATAGACCGGATATCGCCCCACCATCAGCCGTTCGCCGTAGGCACGCTCCACCGCCTGCTGCACGGCCGGGTTGCGCACAGGCCGGCCGTTGATGAAGAGATATCCGTGCTGCCGCGAGGATCGAGCCTGCGTCGGTCGGCCCACGTATCCCCGCAGGGCGTAGTCGCCGGTCGTGCCGCGCACCTCGATTAGCATGCGCGCTTCGCCCACGCCGTACAGCGCCGCCCAGACCTCGCGCGCATCGCCGCGACCCGGCGTCTGGAACAGGACCTGGCGCTCGGTGCGGCACACAAAGGCCACCTCGGGATGCGCGAGGCTTTCGCGCTGCACAACTTCCACCGATCGCGCCTGCTCCGTCTGCGCGCTGCGGAGATACTTGAGGCGGGCGGGCGTGTTGAAGAACAGGTCCCGCACCTCCATGGTCGTACCAAACGGCGCCCCGATGGGCTCCGGCGGATGAATTTCGCCGCCTTCCACGCGCACCAAGACCCCCGATTCCTCCCCGCGCGCCCGCGTGATGAGGCGAACGCGCGCGACGGACGCGATGGCCGCGAGCGCCTCGCCCCGAAAGCCGAGCGTGCGGATGCGGGCGAGATCGCGCGGTTCGTGCACCTTGCTCGTGGCGTGGCGGTGAAACGCCAAGACGGCGTCCTCCGGCGACATGCCTTCCCCGTCGTCCACGACGGTCACACAGGCGATCCCGCCCTCCGCCAGCGAAACCTCGATGCGCGTTGCACCGGCGTCGAGGCTGTTCTCGACGAGCTCCTTGACGCACGACGCAGGCCGCGCGACGACCTCGCCCGCCGCAATCTGGTCCGCCATCACTTTTGGCATTACCTGGATCTTTCCCATCCGACGAGATCCCTCGCTTTCTCCGCGGCCTCGTGCAAGACCTGCATCGCCTCGAGCGGCGTCATGCGCATCACGTCTTGGGCGGCCAGCCAATCGACGAGATCGCGATAAGGAGCCGCAAACAAGTCGAGCGCCACAGGGCCCCCTTCGCGCGCCTGCCCCTCTTGGCGACGCCTCTCGCGCCGGTCGTCCCGGGCCGCAGCCACCTCGGGTTTTGCCTCTCGCGCCTCGAGGAATTCCATGGCGCGCCGGATCACCCGATCCGGAAGCCCTGCGAGCCGGGCCACCTGGATGCCGTAGCTTCGGTCGGACGGGCGCATCACGACGGTGTGCAGGAACCGGATGCCGGTGTCCGTCTCTTCCACCGCCATGGACTGATTGCGGACGCAGGAGAACCGCTCGGAAAACGAGATGAGCTCGTGGTAGTGCGTCGCAAAGAGCGTCAGCGGCCGGTCGCGCCGCTCGGCCAGATCCTCCAGCACGGCCTCGGCGATGGACAATCCGTCGTACGTCGACGTGCCACGCCCGATCTCGTCCAACAGCACGAGGCTCCTTCCGCTCGCCTCGCGCAGGATCTCCGCCAGCTCCGTCATCTCGACCATGAACGTGCTTTGGCCGCGGCTGAGATCGTCCGACGCGCCGATGCGCGTGAAGACGCGATCGACAAGGCCAATGCGGGCCGAGCGGGCGGGCACGTACGAGCCCATCTGCGCGAGAATGGCGATGAGCGCCGCCTGGCGCATGTAGGTGCTCTTCCCACCCATGTTCGGGCCCGTGAGAAGGATGATAGGTGCATCGGGCGTGAGCACCAGGTCATTCGGCACAAATTCAGAACCGAGCGACGCCTCCACGACTGGGTGGCGGCCTTCTCGGATCTCGATGCCGACATCGTCTGTCACCTCGGGCCGGACATAGCCGCGCTTCACGGCCAGCTCGGCCAGGCCCGCGAGGACGTCGATGGTGCTCACGACCTCCGCGAAACGCTGCAGTTCGCTCGCCTGTTCTCGGACGCGATGAATCCACGACTCGAAGCGAGCGCGCTCGAGTTCCACCACCCGTTCCGCGGCCGTGAGCATGTCGGCCTCCCGGGCCTTGAGCTCGGGGTGCGTGAAGCGCTCGCCGGCCGCGAGCGTCTGCTTGCGCTCGTAATCCGCGGGCACGAGCGACAAGTTCGCCTTGGAGACCTCGATGTAGTAGCCGAACACTTTGTTGTAACCGATTTTGAGCGACTTGATCCCTGTTCGCTCCCGCTCTCGCGCCTCGAACTCGCGCAGCCAGCTGCGGCCCTCCGATTGCAGCGAACGCAGGCGGTCGATCTCGGCATCGACGCCGTCTCGGAAGATGCCGCCCTCGGCCGCCGAAGCGGGCGGATCGTCCACGAGCTCGCGTGCGATGTGTTCCGCAAGCGGCCGAAAGTCGGGCAGATCTCGGGTCAGACGGCTGAAAAGCGCCGGGCCGTCCGCGGGCAAAAGCGCGATGGCCGCCTCGCCTTTCTCGATGGCGTGCGCCAGCGCGAGAAGATCGCGGGGCGTGGCGCGGCCAATGGAGCACTTCGCGAGAAGCCGCGAAAGGTCGTGCATCCCCTTGAGCGACTCGCGAATCTCGGCGCGAAGCAACAGATCGTCGGCGAGCGCCGTCACGGCGTCGAGCCGCTCCTCAATCGCCCCGCGGTCCACCAGCGGCCGCAGCATCCACGTCCGCAACAGGCGGGATCCGGCGGCCGTCACCGTCTCGCGGATGACGTCGTACAGGGATGTCCTCCGTTCCCGGCCGCTTCCCATCGGCACGAGCTCCAGATGTTCGACAGTGCGCTCCGACAGCCACATCCGCCCGGGTTCCAACAGCGGACGCGGCGGGGCGAGATGGCGCAGCGCGGCCATCTGCGTGTCCCGAAGGTATTGGAAGCCCATGTTGCAGGCGGAAAGCGCGGCCGATCCCGGCCTCAGACCAAGCGCCTCCGGCGAAGACGCACCGTAGTGCATGAGAAACGCGTCGCCCGACGGGGCGGGGACGCGCGTCACGATGGCTCCGTGCCGATTCAAGATCTCCTCGAGCCAACCGGGAAACGCCTGTGCGCCTTCGAGCAGAATCTCGCGCGGTCGGAACCTGGCGACGTGATCGCGCATATCCTCGGCGCTCCCGGCCCCGAACCACACGTCGCCGGCGCCGACGTCGACAAGCGCGAGACCGACTTCGTCACCCTGGAACGCGAGCGCCGCGAGGTAGCGCGCGTCCGACTCCTCCGTCACCGCCGTGCCCGGCGTGACGATGCGGACAATCTCGCGGCGCACCAGCCCCTTCGCCGCCTTCGGATCTTCGACCTGATCGCAGATAGCCACGCGAAACCCCTGCTCGATGAGCCGCTCGAGGTACCCGTCCAGCGCGTGGTGGGGCACGCCGCACATCGGCACCCGCCCCGCTTCGCCCGCATCGCGGCCCGTGAGCGTGATGTCGAGGGCCTGGCTCGCGATCACGGCGTCCTCAAAGAAGAGTTCGTAGAAGTCGCCCAACCGGAACATCAAGAGCGTATCGTCGAGCTTCGACTTGATCTCGCGGTATTGCCGCATCATCGGCGTCAGGCTCACGAGTCGACCTCCTCATGCTCCGGCGCTCGCGTGGCAGGAACCGCCACAGCCTCCTGAACACCCGCCGCTTCCGCACATGCGCGGCCCCCGCTCGACAGGGAGCGTCCCGTGCAAATTCGCCAAGATCACCTCGACGACCTCCTGCAAGAGCGCGTTCAGTTCGTCCTGAGCCGCCTTGTACTGAAGCGCAACGGGGATCTCGTACAGGCGCTCCCAGAGGTCATCGGTCTCCTGCTTCATGCGCAGGTATTTTTCGTGCGATTCGCCGAGCCTGTCGCGGAGCGTCCAAAGCCCGTTCGTCTTCTTCTTGAGCTCGTCAAACAGGCGCTGGGCCCGCGGATTGCGTTCCATCTTTTCTCTCGCGCTCCAATACGAGCGACACTCGTCCGAACGACGGATCATCTCCGCAAGTTCGTCCGCGGCGGCCAGAATGGTGTCCGTGTCGACATGCGTCGCTAGGGCCATCACGAGACCACCTCTTCCACCTGTGCGATCTCGCCCTTCAGCAAGAACGTCTGCGGCTCCGTCACGCGCACGCGGATGCGCTGCCCGATGAGCGACTTGTCTCCTCGGAACAGCACGAGCTTGTTCGTCCGCGTGCGGCCCGAGAGCACGTCCGGGTTCGTCTTGCTCTCTCCGTCGACGAGGACTTCGAGTAGCGTGCCCCGCAGCTTCTCGTTGTGCCGCCGGCTGATCTCGTTTTGCACCTCGTTCAACCGCATGAGGCGCTCCTTCTTTTCCTCGAGCGGCGTGTCGTCGTTCCACCGCGCCGCCGGCGTGTTCTCCCGCGGCGAGTAGATGAACGTGAAGGCGTTGTCGAACTCCACCTCTCGCACCAGCCGCAGCGTGTCCTGGAAGTGCGCCTCCGTCTCTCCTGGGAAGCCGACGATGAGATCGGTCGTGATCGACACGCCGGGAATCCTGCTGCGGATCTTGTCAACCAGGCGCAGGTAGTACTCGCGCGTGTGCGAGCGGTTCATCCGCCGCAAAATCTCGTTATTGCCAGACTGCACGGGCAGGTGAATGTGCTCGACCACGTTCTCCGACTCGGCGATGGCGTCGATCAGCTCGTCCGTGAAGTTCCACGGATTGGACGTCGTGAATCGGATCCAGCCAACGCCTGGCACCGCATTGACCTGACGCAAGAGGCGGGCGAAGTTGGTCGTGCCGAGATCGACGCCGTAGTCGTTCACGTTTTGCCCGAGCAGCGTGATGTCCTGGTACCCCTCCTGGACCAACTCCGCCACTTCGCGCAGGACGTCCTCGGGCAGACGGCTCCGCTCGACGCCGCGCGTATACGGGACGATGCAGTAGGTGCAGAACTTGTTGCACCCGTACTGGACGTTGACCCACGCGCGCACGCGGTCCTTGCGCAGCTTCGGCCAGTCCTCCACCGTCTCTGGGGCGTTGTCCCAGACCTCCATCACCGTCTCCTGCGAGGCGCGGGCGGCAAAGAGGAGCGCCGGGAGGCGATGGATGTTGTGCGTGCCGAAGACGAGATCGATCCACGGATATTTCTCCCGCACCATCCGCTGCACGCCCTTCTCCTGGGCCATGCAGCCGCACAGGCCGAAGATGAGTTCGGGATTCTGGCGCTTGAGCGGCCGCAGACGGCCGATCTCGCCAAACACCTTCTCCTCCGCGTTCTCGCGAACCGCGCAGGTGTTGAAGAGGATGAAATCGGCCTCCTCCGCATCATGCGTCGGTTCATAGCCCATGGCTGTGAGGAGGCCCGCCATGACCTCCGTGTCGTGCTCGTTCATCTGGCAGCCGTACGTCCGGATCAAAAACCGGTACGGCTCTCCGCTCGGCTTCCGGCCCACTCGATACGCGCGCGTGAGCGCATCGGCATCGTAGGACACGCGCACCGCCTGATTCGGCCGATGCGTCTGCCCAAACACGAGGCCGAGGCCCTTCTCGAGCCTTCCCTCGCGCGCGAGGCGAATCAAGTTCTCCATATCTCAACACTCCGTTGCCTGGAATGGTGGTTTCGTCTTGCACATCTAATCTCACATGATACCATAAGCAGTAAAGCGTATAAACGTGGTGAGGAGCTCGTCATGTCGGAGAAAGTGAACGTCCCTACGTTCGAGGTGCACGTGGCGTTTCGCGAGCACCCGCTGGACGGCGCCGTAGTTGCGCCCAATAAAAAATCGTACGCCAGCGATTTCCCGGAGATCGACGAGATTCTTCAATCCCATCGAGCTCTGCTGGTGTACGACAGCAAGTGGCACTATATTCCTCTGCACCAGATTCAATATATCACGAAAGGCAAGCAGCGCTTTCTGCTGCCCTGGCCGCTCATCTAACGCGAGATGCCGGCGAGATTGCGCAGGATCTCGATCACGCCCGCGCTCGCGCGGCGCGCGATGTCGGGCTCGTCAAATCGCATCGGCTTCGCGTTCGCTTCGAACAACCAAGGATGTCCGGCTTCGTCGATGCCGACATCGATGGACATCTCGCGCACGTGCCCGGGCATCGACCGCTCAATCGCCGCGGCGGCCGAGCGGGTGAACGAGACGAGCCTGGCATCCACGTCCTCGCTGCAGGAACCGAACACTTGACGCAGGACGGTCCAGCGATCCGCGATATGTCCGCCGTTCGGGACGTGGCTCGTAATGCTTTCTTCACCGCTGACGCGAATGCCGTAACCCACGACCTGCCAGCTCGCCCCTGGGCGCTGAAGGAGCACGCGAGCGTCGCATGGTCGTCCGTCGAAGCGAATGACGGGCACCGCGGCCTGCGCCACGTATGCGCCTGGGAGGCGCGCTCGGCGAAGCGCTTCGTCCAACTCCCGCAAGTCGTGAATCGCCCAATGCTCCGCCCGCTCCGCGCGCTGCGCCCACACGTCGAATGCATCGCCCCGGCGCTCCACCCGCACGATGCCGCGCCCGATGCTGCCGCCCACGGGCTTCAGATAGACCGCCTGGTGACGGCTCAAGAGGTCCATCACCGATTCAGCGCCCGTGAACATCCGCGTCTCCGGGAGGTGCTGACCGAGTCCTGCGCGGCGAACGGCCTCGTAAATCTTGGCCTTGTTGAAGTAGCGGTGATTGAAGAAAGGGATGCCCATCGCCTGGAGCGTTGCGCGCGCCCGTTGCACCGCGGCGCTCGCTTCGAGCGCTCGGTTTGGGATGCGATTGTACACCGCGAGCGGCCGAGGCAGCCACATCGGTTTCCAATTTCGATAGCCCAGTCGCACGTACCCCTGCCAGAACGAGCCTTCCGACACGGACGGAGGCGTGATGACGTACACCAGGAATCCTCGTTTTTGCCCCGCCGCAATGATATCCCGGAAATAGCGCCGCGATCCGGCGAATCCAGATGGGTGTTCGGCGGTGAGAATTGCAAAGGCTGGCCCATCATGCCGCCAAGCGATTTCGCCCGCCTGGCCGTCGTGGACACTCCCGTGGAATGCTTGACTCATCATCCACACCTCACGCGACGTGCCGTCTACACGCTTCGGGCCGCGGAGACGTTCGCCCGCTTCGGCCCCTGCGCGCGCCGGAGGGGCACACCCCACTCCTGACGAACGTCCACCGTCTCGTCCCAGGTCTCCCCGCGTTCGATCATCGCAAACAGTGGCTCAATGGCGTCCTGATGCTGGGCATATTCGGGATGTGCGCGGATGGCGTCGATGTTGCGAAGCAGGATCGGCCGCAGCGCCTCGCGGTCCGCATGGTAAAACGCGAACTGAAGTTGCGGTGAGTAGATGTCGTACAACGGAAGTTCGCGATAATGCCGAGCCACCATATGAGCCAGGTGAAACGCGGCGCGGGTGGCCGCCTGGCTGCACACGAAGCTCGCGGGCGTGCGGTACTCGAATCCGCCGTGCGCCTTCTGGCGCACGTCGCCCAAAAATCCGTACTTGGGCCGACGCCACTGAGCGCGGACCGGATCCTCGACGGCCATGAGCGGCAAACCGACGTAGTGGTCCAGCGCGCGGACCAGCCGCGCGCCGAGGGGCACCCCGGAGACGTGAATGTGCCCCCCCGTGCAGTACGGCCGAAACGGAGCACTGCCCGCTCGCCATTCGACCCCGGGCCGATTGATGACCTCGCTCGCCTCCTGCATCAACGCGCGCAGATTCAACACGAGGCCATCGGGTGACGAATCGGGTGCCGGCCGAAGTTCCATCAAGGGCAACCGCCGGCCGTCGAAATGGACACTGCGGTCGTCGCAGCCGATCCGCCCCTTGCGAGGAAAGTATTTGCTTGCGAGCACCATCTTCCTCTGAGCATTTCTCAACATGAGCTCCACATCGGCGCCAAGCGTCACCGCAGGAGGCCCCAGGCGGCGCGCCTCCTCTTCCCGCTCGACAAAGCGCTGCATAGCATCCCGGTATAACTCCAGCAAACGCCCTTCCAAGATGGGCGCGGCGCTCACGTCCAGCACCTGGAGAAAACCGCGATCGGATACGCCAATGGAGACGAGGCCGAAGTCGAGCCCCAGCGCGTGCAAGGTTCGCGTCGCCAGATACGTGGCTCGCCGCGTTTGCCCGTCGCTGTCGAGCGGCACTTCCTCGAAAGACTCGTGGATCCGCGAAATGCGAGATGAAGTCCAGTCCACCCCCGAGTCGGAGCGAAAGCAGCCGATGGGCACGAAGTCGAAAATCGCGATGCGATACTGACGGCTGAACGTGGTGGGAAGCCCGTCTCGGTTGACGCGCGGCGCCACACGCACGCCAACCCGCCTCAGAAACTTCGCCATCTGCGCGCGCGAAGCGATTCGGCGCTGGGCTTCGCTGGCATTTAGCACCGTTCCGTGGGCGGGATCGCTTTCTTCCATCATCCCCCATCGAATGAACACGTCGCGATCCGTCATTCGATTGCTCGCCGTGTACCTGGAGAGGCGAGGCACGCTTGCCATGAGCCGTCTGGCCGAGGGCTGGTTTTTAAACAAAAGGTAGTACGCCATCTGCACTCCCCCCTGGTTCGGCGCGGGCTCACGACGGCCGCCGCGCGAGGAACAGCGCGTATTCCATCGGCCGCCTGAACGAGAGTTCGACCAGGTCGTCGCGGCCGCTCGCCGACGCAGGTGCTTTGCGCGGCTTGGAATTGACCTCAATGACCCACACGAAACCGCGCCGATCGACGCCGAGATCGATGCCGAGTTCGCCGAAGGTGCGCCCGGCGCCCGCTTCAACCGCTTCCGCCACGGCCTCGGCGAGCCGGCGGATCGACGCGCGCACGCGCTTCTTCGCTTCGTCAGGAAAGGCGCCGAGAATCGCGCGGTCCACCGGCATGGCACCGCCGCCCGTCGCGAGGTTGGAGGTGAAATCCCCGGACTTCGCGACCCGGGCAAACATCTTGGTGCGCTTCCAAGCGCCGGTTCCGTCGCGCTGAAGCAGGATGCGGACATCGACGGGCCGTCCGTCCAGCGCGACGAGATCGATACCCTGCTGCCAAATATACGGCCGCCTTCGCAATTGCGTGCGAAACAGCTGCACGGCCTCGGCGGGGGAAGCGGCGGTGCCGCGCACGACGCCCTCGCGCGATCGCTTCCACTCGTACGAGACAGAGCCATCCTTGTCGAGCGCAAAGCGGACGATGCCGAGACCGAGGCTCCCGTGAAGGGGCTTCAGAAAGGTGACGGGGTGGCGAGCGACGAAAACCGCTCCTTGGGCGAGAGACCGGTGGCGGATGGTCTCCGGGACGTGCGGGCGCACCGGGGAGCGCCGCAGCCACTCGTAAATCTGCCACTTGTCAAAGAAGCCGTCGTTGAAGAACCGATCACCGTACGCCGATGAAAGCGCGTGCCGGATCGATCGATAGGCCTCGTTTCGCTCGATCTTGCGAGAGACGAGTTGGTCGTAAATCACGTCGGGAAACGGATAGACCCGCTCGACCCATCGGCCGTCCAGTCGAGAGAACCCGCGGATGCGCCTGGCCTTCAGATCGACATCCCCTAAACCAAACACGAACGCCTCCGCACCCAGCGACTGCGCGATCTCGACCATGCGCCGAATCCCCCCCGTTTGATCGTTGTCTCGGAGGGTCTCCCGGCGTTCGTCCCATCGCGGGTGATCGAGAATGCCGATGAGCGGCCGCTGCACCATCTTCCTCACCCCCCGCGGTCATCCCCCGCGCCGCTGTTGAACTTGGATAGCATATTCCAGCAAGGCTTGGAGTGACAGACGATGCACCTTCGGATCCAACCGGCGCAACATTTTTCGGCCGGGCGTGGGGTTGAGCTCGATGAAGTACGCGCGGCCGTCCTCGCTCACCGCGAGGTCCAGGCCCAGTTCGGCATACGGCCCAAACCGCTCCCGGGCGAGCTCTGCGACCGCCTTGGCGATCTCGTCCAACTGACCGACGAGATCGCCCGCCGTTTGCGTCCCGAACGCATCGGCAAGGGCGCTTTCAGCGGCGCGCGGCTCGCTGCCCGTGTGAATGTTGGTGGTGACCGCCTGAGGCTTGGCAACGCGCGCGACCCTGGCGATGATCTGCGGTTGGTCGCCGTCGCAGACGAGCCAGCGCAGATCAAAGGGCCTGTTTCCCATACGGGCGAGGGGGATGGTGGTCTGGGCCACGGACGGCAGCCACGAGCCAGCAGGCCAGGCGCACGCAAGCTCGGACGGCGTCGCCACCAAGATGGGTCCGCCGCCGGACGCGGGCCACAGCTCGATCCTTCCCGCTCGCCTCCGCACGCGGTGGATGCCCTGGCCCTGCGTCCCGTTGAGCGGCTTGACATACAGGTCGTCCTGGTTGGCGAGAAGCGCAATGAGATCCTCCACCCGCGTGCACAACCAGGTGCGGGGGAGATGAGGTCTTAAGCGCTGATCCCGGCGAAGCCAGGTGTACAACTTCCATTTGTGCCCACTTTGTCGAGGGAGTGTATGTAGAAGCCCCCGGCGGCGAAGCGCGACCAGTTCCCGCACGGCGACCGCCGGTTGGCGGTGGAAGACGCCGGATCGGCGCAAAACCACCCCCATCCCGGCGCGCGGCGCCATCCCCCACGCGGCGCCCGTGAACACGTGCGCGCGTCCGGCCGAGAGATCGCCCGGCGTCAGGACTTGCACGTCCACGCCCCTATCGCGCCCGAGAAGGACGAGATCTTCGAACAATCGCGTCTGTTCGCCGAACTTCCGCGGCCCTGGATACGGGCCGTCCACGTAGATGGCGAGCTGCGTGCGTGCGACGTCATCCTCCATGCGCGCACCTCCTCCGGACACAAAGGGAGGGGGCGCCTGCCCCCTCGAACGCGCTCGCGCCTTCAGTCTTCGATCTCGACTTCCTCGACCTGGCTCTCCTCCTCGAAGAAGTCGACGTCTTTCTTGTCCGCGAGGTCGACCGTGACGACGCACAACTTGGTCTGACCGATGACCTCCACCCCGAGTTCCTTTTCGACGCGCACCAAGACCTCGGAGCCGTTGCCTGTCAGGGTGGCGTCGAGGCAATTCGGGCTCTGGATCACATGCACGCACACCTCGCGGCTGTCGCGCACACAGGCGTCGTCGAGGTCGCGCAGGGCGATCTGTTCCGTGTACGTGACGGTCTCCTTGGCGATGGCCGTGTCCGTGTTGCCGTTGTACGAGTACCATACATTGATGTCAAACCGGCCCCGGACCTCGACGTAGTCGCCAACCAACTCCGCCTCGTACACGTGGTTCATCACCCAGCAGCCTCCGATCGTGCTCGGGCGGTGGGCAGGGCGAACCGTGTACGTCGTCTGAGAATACTTGTTGCCGCGGCCACACACGGCATTCGCCATGATTTCCCGGTAGCTGAGGTCTTTGCTGGACAGCACCATGCGGCTACCTCCTCTGTGCAGAATCGAGCGGACCTGCGCTCGCAGGGATCGAACCGATTGCGAGGCAAGGAGCCCATCGGGCATCGCGCCCAACGGCTTCTGCCCAGTCGCGCTCACAGCACATCGTATGCATGGGCGAATGGAGGTGCGCCGCGCTGAACACTGGCGGGAGAAAATTGGGCGATGGCCCACAGAGAAGCGAGAAGAGAGGGATTCGCGGAGGTTCGATTGCGACGAAGGCCGTGATCAAGAAAGCGCCGCCTCAGGCGGCGAGGCGTTTCAAAGTGGCGACGTGGACGGCAACTGGCGCATCAAGAAGGCTTCGAAGTTGCCGAAAAGAAAGGCCTGCGCGAGGTCCTGGCCGTACCGGTCGCACAGCCGCTCGGCGAATGCACGGTAGTCCCTGCTTGCGGCAAGGCCGGGAATGTCCGCGGACGTGCCGTCGAAATCCGATCCAAAGCCGACGTGGCGGTGCCCCCCGAGATCGAGAACGTGATCCAAATGGCGGAACACGTCGTCGATCCCGACGGGATCGCGCCCGACGAAAGACGGCTGAAACGTCAGGCCCATCCACCCGTCCCGGCGGATGATCTCGCGAATGACATCGTCGGTCAGATTCCTGCGGTGAGGATGAACGGCCCGGGCATTGGCGTGCGACGCCATCACGGGTCCGTCCGTGAGCCGAAGCACGTCGCGCACGCCAGCGTCGTGCAGATGGGCGAGATCGATCCACATCGACCAATGCTGCATTTCCCTCAGCACGTCGCGGCCGACGCGCGTCAACCCTGCCCCCCGCAACTCTCCGCAACCGTCGGCCAGTTCGTTCGCGTCATTCCACGTCAAACCCACGCCGCGAACGCCGAGGCGATACAGGATCCGGAGAATCTCGACGCTGCCGCGGAGACAGCCGCCGCCTTCAAGCGACAAGATGGCGGCCATCTGTCCCTGCTGGCGGGCGATGCGCAAATCTTCCCTGGATCGCACCGCCCGCACATCGGCCAGGATGGCCACCTGTTGGTAGAACGCGTCAATTTGTCGCAAGACCACCGCCAACTGCGTGTAGGAATCAAGGGACGGATCGACGTAGAGCGCGAACACCTGTGTGGCGACACCGCCCTCGCGCAGGGAATGGTAGTTCGCCCGCAGGTTGGGCGAGTCCTCCAGAAAAGCCACGCGGCCCTCCGCCAACTTCATCAGGACGTCGACATGTGCGTCGGCCACAAGCATTCGCGCCACCGATCTTCATCCTTTCTCAGCGAGGCTCTACGAGCAGGCGAATAGCGGTTCGATCCTCGCCATCAATTTTGATGTCCGTAAAGGCAGGCACACAGATCAGGTCGATGCCACTCGGTGCGACAAACCCTCGCGCGATCGCGACGGCCTTCACGGCTTGATTGAGCGCCCCCGCTCCAATCGCCTGAATTTCTGCCGAACCTTGCTCGCGCACGACCCCCGCAAGGGCGCCTGCGACCGAATTGGGATTCGATTTTGCCGAGACTTTTAACACATCCACGGTGAGATGACCTCCTCTGTTCCGTCGGCAGTAGGACACTATACGATATTCGCCAGAAAGCCCATTATGCCAACGGACAAGAGGGGCTCAAACGCCGCCCAACGCCGCACGCCTCAGGGATTCCCTCGACCATATGTATAAAAATAGGGCCAGCCCCAGGCTGCCCTATTTTGCGTATTCAACGGCTCTAGTTTCTCGAATTACCGTCACC
Source organism: Alicyclobacillus acidocaldarius subsp. acidocaldarius DSM 446 (assembly GCF_000024285.1). Taxonomy (GTDB): domain Bacteria; phylum Bacillota; class Bacilli; order Alicyclobacillales; family Alicyclobacillaceae; genus Alicyclobacillus; species Alicyclobacillus acidocaldarius. The sequence continues at coordinate 1,531,451 of NC_013205.1, read as the reverse complement.
TTGATCTGGCCGGGATAGTCGAGTTCGTTCTCGATCTTCTTCGATATCTCCTTTGCAACCAGCGCAGACTCAGCATCGTCGACCAATTCGGGTTTTACGATGATGCGGATCTCTCGACCCGCCTGAATCGCATAGCTCTTCTCGACACCCGCGAACGAATCCGCGATGTGTTCGAGCTTCTCCAGACGTTTCATATACACTTCCAGGGTTTCACGGCGCGCACCCGGGCGAGCCGCCGAGATGGCATCGGCCGCCGCGACGATCACAGAAATCGGCGAGGTGAACTCCACGTCGCCGTGGTGGGCGGCGATGCAGTTGATCACGACGGGATGCTCTTTGTATCGGCGCGCAAGATCGACGCCGATCTCCACGTGCGATCCCTCCACCTCGTGCGTGACCGCCTTCCCGATGTCGTGCAGCAAACCACCTCGGCGCGCAAGGGCAGCGTCGAGCCCGAGTTCGGAAGCCATCATCCCTGCGAGATGCGCAACCTCGATGGAGTGCTTCAGCACGTTTTGCCCGTAACTCGTGCGGAAGCGGAGGCGACCGAGAAGTTTCACCAGATCGGGATGCAGGCCGTGGACATTCGCATCAAACGTGGCCTGCTCTCCCTGCTCGCGGATCACGTCCTCGATTTCCCGACGAGCCCGCTCCACCATCTCCTCGATCCGCGCGGGGTGGATGCGCCCATCGGCGACCAGTCGCTCGAGCGCGATTTTGGCGATCTCGCGGCGGATGGGGTCAAAACCTGACAGGATGACCGCTTCCGGCGTGTCGTCGATGATCAAGTCCACGCCCGTGAGCGACTCGAGGGTTCGGATGTTGCGGCCTTCTCGCCCAATGATGCGCCCCTTCATCTCGTCGTTCGGCAGGTTGACCACCGTCACGGTGATCTCGGAGGCATGATCCGCCGCGCACCGCTGGATGGCGTTGGCGACGATGTCCCTCGCCCGGCGGTCTGCCTCGCGTTTGGCCTCCTGCTCGATTTGCTTGACCATAAGCGCCGCATCATGGCGCGCCTCGCGCTCAACCTGTTCCAGGATGAGCTGCCTCGCGCTTTCTCGCGTCAAGCCGGAAATCCGCTCGAGTTCCCGGACCTGTTCCTGGCGCAGAGCCTCAGCCTCTTCTTTGAGCGCCTGGATGGCCATTTCTTCTCGGCGAAGCTCCTCCGACTTCTGCTCCAGGACTTCGAGCTTCTTATCGAGCGCCTCCTCCTTTTGCAGGATGCGGCGCTCCATCCGTTGAATCTCGTTGCGTCGCTCGCGCAGCTCCTTCTCGGCCTCCTGCCGGATGCGGTGAGCTTCTTCCTTGGCCTCAAGGACCGCCTCCTTGCGCCGAGCCTCGACGTCCCGCTGCGCGGCCTCTATAATTTCCAAGGCGCGCGCTTCTGCGGCGCCAATCTTGGCCTCGGCGACCATGCGCCGGACCACGTACCCTACACCTAAGCCAATGCCTAAACAAACAAGCGAAACCACGATCAACAGCCAGACTGCGACTTCCAATGAGGCGCCTCCTTGCTCCGGTCGACGATCACCTGTTCGCATCGGAACCATGACGTCTTCGAGCTAGAGGCCGTAGGTGATACGCACTTTTATTCTACGTGTTGTTTCAAAACGGTGTCAAGAAAAGGCGATTACGCCCATGGGTCGACTTCCTGCTCACCCAGCCGCCTGACCGTTTCTCGCACAGCCTGGCGCGCAATGGAAGGTGAAAATCCCTTTCGCACAAGGTGCATCAGGGCCCGGCGTTCATCCACGTCCGCAAGGCGGCCAGCCGCGCGGCGAAAGTACTTCTCCGCGAGCCTGAGCGCGGCCTCTCGCTCCCTTTCATCGTCCACACACGACTCTAGGGATTGGGTCACGAGCAAAGTCGGCGCTCCCCGAGATCTCAATTTCGCCCGGATTTCTCGGCGGCTTCGCGTACCAGCCCAAGCTTCCACGCGGTCCCGCACGAGCTTCTCGTCATTGAGAAGCCCTTTCTCGCGCAGGCGGACGAGCGCCCCATCGATCACCTCGCGCTCCCAGCCCTTGCGCAGCAGCGCCCGGCTCAATTCACCTTCAAAGCGCGGGCGTACCTCGAGCAGCTTCAGCGCCTCGCGCAAGGCTTGCGCCACCTTCGCTCGTCTCTCCAGGTCGGCGTACTGCTTCACCGACATCCTCATCCCGACCTTGAGCCCGCAATCGACCCAGTCCTCGGCCGTCAGGTACAGAGAGGGCGCGCCTTCGAACTCCGCGCAAATGAGGGGGCGCCATTTGCCCGTGGCCTCCGTACGGCGAACCAGAACCAACGATTCCTCATCAGAAGGCGTCGAATTCGTCGAATGCGTCATCCGCGTCATCATCCGCATCCTCCGCAGCGGCTGCAACCAGCGGCTTGGCCGGATTCACGTGGAAGTACTCGCGAACCGCCGCCTCGATTTGCTCCGCGATCTCCGGATGCTCCTTCAGGTACTGCTTGGCGTTTTCACGCCCTTGTCCGAGCCGCTCCTCACCAAAGGAATACCAGGCTCCGCTTTTCTGGACGACGTCGATCTCGGTGGCGATATCGATCAGGCTGCCCTCTCGCGAGATCCCTTCCCCAAACATGATATCCACGTCGCACTGGCGGAACGGCGGCGCCACCTTGTTCTTCACGACCTTGATCCGCGTCCGCGATCCCACCACGTCATTCCCCTGTTTGATGGCCTCGACGCGCCGGACCTCCAGCCGCACGGAGGCGTAGAATTTCAGCGCGCGCCCGCCTGTCGTGGTCTCGGGATTTCCGAACATGACGCCGACCTTTTCGCGGATTTGGTTGATGAAGATGGCGATGGTCTTCGACTTGCTGATGGCGCCCGCCAACTTGCGCAGCGCCTGCGACATCAGGCGCGCCTGCAATCCGACGTGCGAATCGCCCATGTCGCCCTCGAGTTCGTTCTTCGGAACCAAGGCTGCCACGGAGTCCACGACGATCACGTCCACCGCGCCACTCCGAACCAGCGCCTCGGCGATCTCGAGCGCCTGTTCCCCCGTGTCCGGCTGAGAAATCAGGAGTTCGTCGATGTTGACGCCGAGCTTTTGGGCATAGACCGGATCCAACGCGTGTTCGGCGTCGATGAACGCCGCCTGACCGCCCAGCTTCTGCACCTCCGCGACAACGTGAAGCGCCACGGTCGTCTTGCCCGACGACTCCGGTCCGTAGATTTCCACGATTCTCCCACGAGGCAGTCCTCCGACGCCGAGCGCAATGTCAAGCGCAATCGACCCCGTCGGCACGGTCTCGACCGTCATCGCGGCCGCTTCGCCGAGTCTCATGATGGAACCCTTGCCAAATTCCTTCTCAATTTTTCGCAGGGCTTGTTCCAAAGCCGCCTTTTTGTCTCCCATGACACACCATCCCTCAATTTCTTCAAGCGCGTATGCCCGTGAGCCTCTTCTCCGCCTGCTCCCGAACACGGGAACCTATTCGCGAACGCTCGCAGGAATCCTTCGATCCGATTGTACACGTTCCTGCGAAAAATGCAAACAAACGTTCGCATCACGCGCATCGGTGCCCCAGGCGCAGCAAGAGCCGGACACTCGCATGTCCGGCTCTCCCATCCTGCTCGACCTACCGCTCAGCGGCGCGACGAGCGCGGCTTCGCAGGCTCCAAATTCACCCGCGTGCCATTGATTCGGCTTTGGCGCAACGCCTCGTAGACGAACGGCGCGCTCTCCTCCTCCACCTCGATGAACGTAAACTTCTCGAACATATCGATCCGCCCAACCGCGTCGCCCGGCACACCGGCCTCTTCGGAAATGGCGCGGACGAAGTCCTGCGGACTCATCCGAGACGTGCGGCCCACATTCACGAAGAACCGCACCATGCCGGGCCGAGCTCCCGTGTCCCCAAAGTCGTATTCGTCCGACTCCGTGCGATTTCCATCCCCTGACGACGCCAGTTTGAGGAGGGCCGAGGCGATGTCGATGGGATCGTGCTCGTCCACGAGGCCGCTCAGAATGGCGCGATACGGCGCGAGGCCACCCTCGCGAATGACGTCCACGATTTTGCTTCTCCACATCTCCGCCTGCCGCTCCGCCACGTCCTCCAGCGACGGCACCTCGCGGACGGTGATCTTCTGCTTGATTTCTCGCTCAATCTGCTTCAGCAATTTGTACTCTCGAGGTGTCACGAGCGTGATGGCCAACCCTCGCTTGCCTGCGCGGCCCGTGCGTCCGATGCGGTGCACGTACGACTCGGGATCCTGCGGAACGTCGTAGTTGATCACGTGCGTCACGTCGTCCACGTCCAGCCCGCGAGCCGCCACGTCCGTCGCGACCAATAGCTCAATCTCGTTTTTGCGGAACTTCCGCATGACGCGATCGCGCTGAGCCTGGCTCAGGTCGCCATGAAGTCCGTCAGCGAGGTAGCCGCGCGCAAGCAGGGCCTCCACGAGATCGTCCACGCCGCGCTTCGTCCGGCAGAAGATGATCCCGAGCTGGATGTCCTCGCTGTCCACGATGCGGCAGAGGCTGTCGAGCTTATTGCGCTCCAACACTTTGTAGCACACCTGATCGATCTGCGGCACGGTCACCTCGCCGCGATTGACTGTGATGTGCTGCGGATCGCGCATGTAACGCAGCGCGAGGCGCTTGACCTCGTTCGGGAAGGTGGCCGAGAACAGCATGGTCTGCCGATCGCTCGGCGTCTCGCGCAAAATGGCTTCAATGTCGTCGATGAAGCCCATGTCGAGCATCTCATCGGCTTCGTCGAGCACCACCATCCGGACATCGCTGAGCGACAACGTGCCGCGGTGAATGTGATCCAACACCCGCCCCGGGGTGCCGATGACGATCTGCACGCCTTGCTTCAGCGCGCGGATTTGGTGCACGATGGACTGCCCGCCGTAAATCGGGACGGATCGGACGCGCTTGTATTTCGCGATTTTGCGGATCTCACCCGCCACCTGAATCGCCAGCTCGCGCGTCGGCGTCAGCACGATGGCCTGCACGCGCGGTTCCGTCGACACCCGCTCCACCAGCGGGATTCCGAATGCTGCCGTCTTCCCCGTGCCGGTCTGCGCCTGGCCGATCACGTCCCGGCCCTCCAGCACCACCGGAATACAAGCCGCCTGAATCGGCGATGGCTCCTCAAACCCCATATCGTGAATCGCCTGCAGTACGCGGCGGTTCAACCCAAAAGACTCAAACGATGACATACTCTCAACCTTTCTCTCCTCTGCCTGTCTTGTCTCTTCCCACATCAGAATCTCCATTCAACTCCTGCCACAGTCTCCAGAGCGCCTGTTTGCAGCTTCGGATTCGAATCTGAGCGCGCGAACCGCGTAGCCTGAGCTCATACACCCGCGACCCACGAGGCCCCGCGAGCCCCACGTACACGAGACCCACCGGCTTCTCCGGCGTGCCGCCTCCGGGGCCCGCGATGCCCGTCACGCCGATGCCGTACGTCGCGCCGAGCTTTTCGCGGACGCCCTCCGCCAGTTCGCGCGCCGTTGGTTCCGACACGGCTCCGTGCGTCGCCAGCGTCTCGGCGCGAACACCCACCACAGACGCCTTGACCCGATTGTCGTATGCCACGACACCGCCCACAAACGCGGCTGAGCTGCCGGGCACGTCCGTGATCATCTCGGCCAACATGCCGCCGGTGCAGCTTTCCGCCACGGCCAGCGTGGATCCCGTCTCTTGGAGCCGCCGCAACACGACGGAAGCCAGCGAGTCGTCGTCCACACCGTAGATAAATGGAGCGAATCGCCTGCGCAACTCGTCCTCGACCGGACGGATGAGCTCCCAACACGCCTCTTCCGTGGGACCGGATGCCGTGATGCGGAGCACCATCTCGCCCTCGCCGGCGTACGGAGCCACGGTCGGGTTGTCCTTGCATGTCAGATCGGCGATTCTCGCATCCACATCCGACTCGCCGATGCCGCAGAAATGGAGAATCCGGGAAACCAACTTGCGCGTGCCGCCAAAGTGGTCAACCAGGCGAGGAATCACGTAATTTTGCAGCATAGGACGCATTTCGAGGGGCGGACCCGGAAGAAGAAAGTAATGCACGCCGTTGTCGAACACGTACTGTCCCGGTGCGGTCCCGTTCGGGTTCGGAATCCATTCGCCGCCCTCGATGACGAGGGCCTGCTTCCGGTTCTGCTCCGGCATGGGCCTGCCTCTTTGTTTGAAATAGGACTCGACTTCCGCGAGCGCTTCCTGGGAAAGCACAAGCCGTCTTCCCAGAAACTTCGCCAGCGCTTCCTTCGTCAAGTCGTCCTGCGTCGGCCCCAGTCCCCCCGTCGCGATCACGGCGTTTGAGCGCCGGGACGCGATGGAGAACGTCTCGATAATCCGCGCCTCGTTGTCTCCTACCGCACTGTGATAGTACACGTACATTCCGTGCTTCGCAAGTTCCTGCGAAATCTCGCGGGCATGCCCATTGTGGATCTGCCCAATGACAATCTCCGTACCGACCGCAATCAGTTCGGCGCGGCAAGGCTCTGCCAAGGCCACAGCCACCCTCTCCATCCTGACAAGCGCCTCACGAGGCGCGCGACAAGATCATCTCTCGATTCTTCAAGAAATAGTCGATCGCCGACACTACGGTCATGATCACCATCACGTAGATCATGATCTGGGCAATCGGAACATTGATGACTGAAAAAGGGAAGTTGTTCAACATCAAGAGCACGATTCCCACCATCTGCGCGGTCGTCTTCCACTTCCCCCACTGGCTTGCCGCCACCACCACCCCGTCTCCCGCGGCGATGAGGCGGAGCCCTGTGACCGCAAACTCGCGGCTGATGATCACAATCGCGACCCAGGCCGGCATGCGCTGCATTTGGACCAGAATGATGAGCACCGCCGAGACCAACAGCTTATCCGCCAGCGGATCGAGAAACTTACCGAAGTTCGTGATCATCTTCCGCTTCCGCGCGATCCGCCCATCCAGCGCGTCCGTGGCCGCCGCCGCAATGAAGACCAGCGCAGCCAGGACCTCGTTCGCGGTGGTGGTTTGTCCGTGGAACGTCACCGAACCGATGTGAAACGGGACCAACAGGATCACGCAGACGACAGGCACCAGCAGAATCCTGGCCAGTGTAATCCGATTCGCCAGATTCAATGGCCCACGCCCCTCTTGTCCGATTTGCACACTGGCACCCGATCACGAGCGATAATTCGTGAATTGCAGCGGAACATCCAAATCCGCGTTCCGCAGCATCTGAATGACCGCCTGAAGGTCGTCACGGCTCTTGCCGGAGACGCGGATCTGGTCTCCCTGAATCTGCGCCTGGACCTTGATCTTCGAGTCCTTGATCAGTTTGGTGATTTGCTTCGCGTGATCGGCGTCGAGGCCGTTCACGAGCTCCACCACCTGCCGAACCGTGCCCCCCGCGGCAGGCTCGACCTTGCCCGGTCTCAGCGCCTTCAGCGACACGTTTCGCTTGACGAGTTTGGTCTTGAGCACGTCCATCAGTTGCTCGAGCTTGTACTCGTCATCCGAAATCAGCGTGAGCCTGTCGCCCTCCAGGCGAATCTCGCTCTTCGAACCCTTGAAGTCAAACCTCGTCTCGATCTCCCGCCGAGCCTGCTGAACGGCGTTCGACACCTCCTGAAGATCCACCTTCGACACAATGTCGAACGAAGCCTCTTTGGCCATGTTCCCGCTCCTCTACATCCAGTGTACGCTTCCGACCGTTCCTCGTCACCCTCGTTCGATCACGACCACCGGCGCCCACGTGATATTCGGGAGCTGGACCGGCTGCCCGTCCACCGTGATGGACACGCCCTGGACGTGACCCAGGTGGAACGTGACGTTGTTCTGGGCCGAGAACGACTTCGACTGACCTTGGTTCAGGATGACGTTCGGCGCCACCGCTTGACCGTCCGCGGTCGCGCTGAACCACAACTCGCCGGAATTCACGGTGACCACCACCTGGAGGCTCGCGGCGTGAAGCACCTTGTACGTGTACATCCCGTTCGCGTACGGCAACGCCACCACCACAGTCTGAGCTTTCTGGATAGGCTGCGTCGTCCGCTTGGGCGGAGCCGTCTGATGCGTGGCAGGCTTCGTCGCCTGCGTCTTCTGCGGGCTGGACGTGGTGGTATTCGTCCTATGGGTCGCCTGGCCATGGTGGTGATGCAGGAGAACATACAGCCCTCCGACCACCACCAGCGCGCCGACGATGAGAAGTCCTTGTCCGACCCAGGATCCCACCGATCGGACGGGCCGATCATACGTCTCCCGCCGAGACCGCTCGTGCCGTTCGTGCGCGCGGGACCTCGTCCGCTCCATCTCGTTCAGCGATCTCGGCTCCACCATCCGCGCCGCCGGCTTTCGGTCCGCGGCCCGGTTTTCCGAGGTCAGCGCGGGAGACTCGGCCCTCACTCCCGGCTCGGCGCTGCCAGCGTCGCCACCGTCCACGTATTTTTCCAAAAGCTCGCTTCCGTCCAGCCCGAGAACCTCGGCGTAACTCCGGACAAAACCGCGCGCATACACGCGGCCGGGCAGGACATCCCACTGCCCCGATTCCAGCGCCTCAATGTAGCGCTTGCGGATTTTCGTCCGCTCCTCGATATCTTCGACCGTGAGTCCGAGCGATTCGCGCCTGGCGCGCAGAATTTGCCCCAACTGCTCGTGCACGCGTCGCCCTCCCTTGTCCTGTGGCGTCTCTATTCCTGAGCCCACGTGGCCGCTTCATCTTCGAACATATCATAGCGAATTTCTTCCTGCGGATCTCGGCGCAATTCGATCAACATGTCGAACAAATCCCACGTGTAGCGCGTCCGCCGGACAAAAATGTCGGGATGCTCGATCACGACCGGCGCCTTCATCCGGAGGATTTCGTCCACGCAGCGCATATGGTCCTCACCGCCGCGCATCACGGACACGGCGCCGTCAATGATGTAGACGAACGGTTCGGCGCGAAACGTCGCGGAAGGAAGTTCGCGCATAATCGTCTGCTTGAGCAACGTGGACGACACGAACAGCCAACGCTTATTCGCGTACACGCTCGCCGCCACGACCGCCTCGGTCTTGCCGACGCGCGGCTGTCCGCGCACGCCAATGACCTGTCGACCAGGGCGCTTCAGGATTTCACCCAAAAAGTCGACCAGGACGCCGAGTTCGTCTCGAACGAACCGATACGTCCGCTTCTCCGTGTCGCTCCGCTCGATAAATCGCCCGTGGCGCAGCGCGAGCCTGTCCCGAAGCGTCGGTTCCCGGAGCGCCGTCACTTCGATGTCTTCCATCGACTCGAGCATGGTCCGCAGCACGTCGAGGATGTCCGGTCGATCCACGTCGATCAGGAATCCTCTTCCATACTCCGACACTCCCGATAATTGTACGATGTTGACCCCGAGCATGCCAAGCAGGGAGGCGATGTCGCCCAACAACCCGGGGCGATCTCGGCGAATGTGATATTGGAAGTAATACTCGGCCACGCCATCTCAACCTTTCCCACGATCCTACGACAGATGAAATGTATGCTCGAGGTTCGATCTCACGTTGGCCGGCAGCGAAGCAAAGGCGGCGTCCGCGCGCGACGCTTCCGACTCCGCTCGAACCTGCAGCGCGGCCCACGCGGTGAGCACCGAAGCCGGCAATCGCTTGTCGTCGAGCGCGACCGATGACAAGTCGAGCACAAGGTGCTCCCCAGGCTGCCAGGACACCGGCGATGCGAGTGCCTGGAACCCCCGAAGCACCTCCGAAGGGTCGAGGTGACCAGGCGCGATGGCGCAACCTGAACCGGTCGAGGTTCCAAAACACCCCCAATTCGGCGTCACACTGCGCAGCGTTTGGATCTCTGCAGGAGATACGTTGCCTCCAATGACGCCGAGTTCCACCGCGTATCCATAGCTCGACAAACTTGGCGCGGCCTGTTGCGGAAGCGCGACCACCCGGACGTTCCCGTTCGTCTGGTACAGACCCGCGAAGAACGCCTTTTGTTCAGCAGCGCTCGCCCCCTGCGGGACATACACCAGACTCGGCACGCCGCTGTATACGGCCCCGCTCGTCGATCCCGGCGCCACGGCCACCATCCAGTCTCCGCAGAGCGCCCCGATGCTGTACGCGATGCCGACGGGATCCTGCGCGATTTCCGCGACATTGCTTGATTCGGTCAGAGGAGCTGGCCAATCGCTGACCACCAGAAAGCGCACGGAAGAATTCGAAGACGCCAACTCGTCGACGCCCGGTGCGACGGCGCTCGCATCGTCGCATACGAGCATGAGACCTGTCAGTCGGCGCCTCGCAAGCTCCTTCTCCGCTTCCGACCGCCATGCGTTCCAAGATACGTGCACCACCTCCACCGCCGTGGCACCTGCCGCTCCCAGTTCGGACGCAGACGGCGCAAACGGGGGCGAACCCACGATCTCCACCAGCACGGCGGGCTTGTGAACGGTCGGGCGCATGGCCGCAAGATCCGGCGCGCCGCAGCCCGCGACATTCGCCGCGACAGCGCAAATCGCCACCGCGAGCCGCCACTGTCCTTTCACCGTCGACACTCCACTCCTTTTTGCGCGGGCTTCCGCGAACATCGCTTCACCCTATTGTAAACCTTCCCTATCGGCTTGTCTCATCCCAGGGAGATCTCCACGCTTGCCTTTCACGCGTCTCTCTCACATGATAAGGGTATACGAAAGGATGATGGCGCCGTGGGGGATATCAGCGGAGACCACGTGTCCGTAGCCAAAGCGCTGTATCAGCTTGACTTTTATTTAGAGCAGATCGACGCGCCGTTCGACATTTACGACCTCTATGAGGAGGCCTATCGAGAGCTGCGCGGGAAGTACTACGACGAGAGCTGGCTCGATCATCTCGACGACCACCCGCATGTGCGCGAGTCGCTCGACGAGAATTTCACGCTGCAGACCATCGTGGATGCGCTGCTGCGCACAGGCCACGAGCCGGTCGTTCGAGCGCTGATGCGGTCGTTTCGCCGCGAGCAGATCTCCGTCACCCAGCGGTTTATCGACGGCGCACGCCGACAAAAGGGACGCCCGTAGGCGTCCCTTTTGTCCTTTGACTGCCCCAGAACGAAAGTCCCTCAGTTCGCCAGGGGCTTCAGTTCGATCCAGCACGCTTCGTCCACGCCCGTATCGTCCTGATGTGCCCCCTCCATCGCGCCGGCCAGATCCTCCCCGGCCGTCCGTGCCGCCAAATGCTCGTAGGCGCTTCGCCCCAGTCCGGCCGTCCCCACGATGGTCCCACCCTCTGTGAAGGTGATCTCCGCCTCCGCAATCGGCTCTTTCAGCAAGTACAGATCGCTCAAATACGCGTCCGTATCGGCACGCATGTCGCGAAACGCGACCGTTGGGTTCGGCGGCTGCCCGGAGGCCGTCTCCACCTCCACCATCGCCGACACCACGAACTGACCATCGCCGCGATCATCGGGCAGCACGGCGAGATCGTACAAGCCCGGGATGTCCGCCAGGCTCGCGGCGATGGTGTCGATCTCGGCATCCGACGGAGCGGCTTGGGTGGGCATGGCGGCTCCGCCAACGCCACGGACGCCGGACGCGCCGTGCGCCACCCCGCGGTCTGAGAACGCATGTGCCAACCCCATGTACCCGCACAGCGCGAGAAAAGCCACGGCCATGAGTGCGATGGACGATTTCTGGCGTACCACCCGTCGTCCTCTCCTTGTGTTGGACTAGGACATGTATACGGAAAGGCGCACGGGTGTATGCCTCATTCGGCCTGATGTTGTCGCATGAACGAGGCTTTGGCCTGCAACCACTGTTCCTTTGTGATCAGCACTTCTCGAGGCTTGCTGCCCTCGTACGGCCCCACAATCCCACTCTGCTCCATTTGATCGATGATGCGCGCGGCGCGCGAGTAACCGATGCGAAATCGCCGCTGCAAGAGAGACACGGAAGCCTGGCCCATTTCGACGACGAGGTCGACCGCGTCCATGAACAGGCTGTCGAGCTCCGGCCCGCCCTCATCTTCCGGTTCCTCCTCGATGGCGGTGCTCAGATCCATCGTGTAGACCGCGTGCTGCTGACTCTTCACGTACTCCACGAGCCGCTCAATTTCGCGTTCCGACACGTAGGCCCCCTGCACGCGCGTCGGCTTCGCCGCGCCCACCGGATAGTACAGCATGTCGCCGCGGCCGAGCAGCTTCTCCGCGCCGCCCATGTCGAGGATGGTGCGAGAATCCGCCATGGACGAAACGGCAAACGCGATTCGGCTTGGGATGTTCGCCTTGATGAGACCGGTGATGACGTCCACCGACGGGCGCTGCGTGGCGACGATGAGGTGAATCCCTGCCGCGCGGGCCATCTGCGCCAATCGGCAGATGGCGTCCTCCACGTCGTGTGGCGCCACCATCATCAGGTCGGCCAATTCGTCGACGATCACGACGATATACGGCAGCGGCTCGAGTCCCTCTTCACGCATGATCTCGTTGAACCGATCGATGTCTCTCGCGCCCCGCTCCGCCATCAGCCGATATCGGTTCTCCATCTCCTGCACGATTTTCTTCAACGCCCCCGCCGCCAGCCTGGCGTCCGTCACGACGGGCGTCAGAAGGTGCGGAATGCCGTTGTAGATGCTCAGTTCGACCATCTTCGGATCGATCATCATCAGCTTGACCTCGTGGGGCTTGGCGCGCACCAAGAGGGACGCGATCATTCCATTGATGCAGACGCTCTTGCCCGAACCGGTGGCACCCGCCACCAGGAGGTGAGGCATCTTCTGAAGATCTCCGACAATCGGCGCACCGGTGATGTCTCGCCCGAGTGCGAGCGCCAGCTTCGCGGGCGAGTTCTGAAATTCCGGCGACTCCAGCACCTCGCGGAGCGTGACCACGGCGATCTCGTCGTTTGGAATCTCGATGCCGATCACGGATTTCCCAGGCACCGGCGCCTCGATGCGGATATCCCGGGCCGCCAGCGCGAGGGCGATGTCGTCTTGCAGCGACAGGACCCGCGCGACCTTCACGCCGGCCGCAGGCTGAATTTCGTAGCGCGTCACCGTGGGCCCGCGGTGAATCTCCACCACTCGAGCCTGCACGTTGAACGACTGCAGCGTGGACTGCAGCTTCTGCGCATTCTCCTGCACGTTCGCCGTCGCGACAGGCGCGTGCTTGCCCGAAGGCGGGTCAAACAGTGTGAGCGGAGGAAGCTGATACGACTCGTCGTGGACCATCGGCCCCACCTCGTACTCGGGCACGACGGCGGAGCTCCGCTCCTCCTCTCGCGCGGGCGATGGCCTTTTCCGCTCGCTTCTCGAGGGAAATCGGACCACAAGTCCCTTGGCATCGGTCTCGACCACAGGTTCGTCGGGCTCCCCCCAGGGCGGGAGGTCGTCGGCCTTCTCAGGCCGGCTGGCACGCGCCGCAAAATCGTGGATGATGGGCTCCGCCTCCTCCTGAGGAGCCTCCGGCTCCGCTTCCTCCAGCACGTCTCCGTCGATCACGACCGCAGGCCGTGTGGCCCTCGGCGCATCCTCCACCACTTCGGGCTCAGGATCTTTCTCCCGCCTGAACACCTGTCCGGCCTGCCGGCGGATGTTGGACCACATGCGGTCCAAAGCCTGCTCGGTATACCGAGAACCGCGACGAACCACGCTCACGAGCGACACCTGGAAGACGAGGGCGATTCCGATCAGCCCCCCCGCGACAATCACCAGGCGCGGGCCCAGCTCGTAGGTCTGCGGCGAATTGAACAAGAGGTGCAAGAGTTGAAAGACGAAAAAGCCAATGAGTCCCCCTCCGGCGCTCGGGGGCGCACCGGAAGTCGGATGAAAAACGTAGGCGCGCAAGGCTTGCAGCGCGTTCCACTCGCTCGACCAGAAGTACGACTGAAGCCCTTGATCCGCCAGATTCGAGTAAAAATTCATCTCAATGAGTGCAAGCATGCACAGGAGGAGGATCAAAAGACCCAGGTGGCGGCCGTCCCACACGAAGCGACTCCTGCGCACCATCATGTACACGGCCGCGTATCCCACCAAAATAGGAATGAGAAAATACCAACTGCCCGCCAGATAGATGCTCACGACAGCCAAGAACTGGCCCACCAGTCCCAAGCGCCCGAGCGCCAGCGCACAGGCCGTGAGCATCGCCAGACCGGTGACTTCATATTTAAGCACATTTTTTTGCTGCTGCTTGCGAGCCAATCCTCACCAGTCCCTTCCTTAGACTGAGGATTCGACCCGGGCGCTCAAACTCCTGCCTTCCGCCTTCAGCGAAGCGCGGCGCCCGGCTGCCATTCGGGCCTCAGATAGTCACGCGCGATGGGGCTTATCAGCCGCACAAGTCTCGGCGTGCCGTATTCGTCCCGGGCCACGATCAGGGTCCGATGTCCGTCCCTCCACTCTTCGAAGCGCGGCCCGCTGCCCCACCATCCGCTGTAAATCTCGCTCTCTGCCAACGTCGTCCAAAGCATCACTGGATCACCCCCGGCTGAGGAACTTGCGCGAGCACCGCGCCTGTTCGGGACTCCTTGTGTTCCCGAATGAGATCTTTCAGCTTCTTCATCGCTTGCCCCAGGCCGCCCACTTCGTCGCACAGGCCATACTTGACGGCATCCCGTCCCACCACCGTCGTGCCGATATCTTTCGCCATCTCGCCGGTGTTCAACATCAGGTGGCGAAACATGTCCTCCGAAATTCGCGAGTGTTCGACCACGAAACGGATCACGCGATCCTGCATCTTCTCGAGATACTCAAACGACTGTTGCACGCCAATCACGAGGCCGTTCAAGCGAATCGGATGGATGGTCATGCTGGCGGACTCTGCAATGAACGTGTAATCCGCCGCCACGGCGATGGGCACACCGATGGAATGGCCTCCGCCGAGCACGACGGATACCTTGGGCTTCGACATCGACGCCACCAGTTCTGCGATGGCGAGGCCCGCCTCCACGTCGCCGCCCACCGTGTTGAGGATGATGAGCAGTCCGTCGATTTTATCGCTCTCCTCCACCGCGACGAGCTGTGGGATGACGTGTTCGTATTTCGTGGTCTTGTTCTGGGGCGGCAGTACCATGTGACCCTCGATCTGGCCGATGACCGTCAAACAGTAGATGTCGCCCGTCACCACTGCGGCGGGTTCGTTCGCGCCGAGCGACTCGACGGACGAGGGAGCGTCCTTCGTCTCCTGCGCATCCGCCCCGCCCGTGGCCCCAGCTTTCATCACGGCATCGTAGGCTGACTTTGTCTCCATCTCGCATCCGCCTCCCGCCGTCCCAGTATCGGCAAAGGGAAGCGCGTCCATACGCAACCGCCGCTTCGGTTGAGGTTTGAAACGGCGGTCCTGCCCAAAGACGACGAGGGCTATCCCCGCTCGCCGCGTTTCGTGCGGACCGAGGATAGCCCTGACTTCGCGGATGAATGCCCTTTGCGATCACGCCTCCATGATGATGGGCAGGATCATCGGGCGGCGCCGAGTCTGTTCGTACAGGTACCGGCCGAGCGTATCCCGCACAGCCGTCTTCAGCGAAGACCACTCGCTCACGTTGTCCGAGACCAGTTTGCTGAGCGTGCTCTCCACCAGGCGATTCGCCTCGTCCAAGAGCGCCTCTGACTCGCGCACGTAGACGAACCCGCGCGAGATGATGTCGGGCCCCGACAGGATGTGTCCCGTCGTTTTGGACAGCGTGACCACCACGACCAGGATGCCGTCCTGCGACAGCAATTTGCGGTCGCGCAACACGATGTTGCCGACGTCGCCCACGCCGAGCCCGTCGATCATCACGGACCCGGCCGGGACCTTGCCGCCGAGGCGCGCTCGGCCGTCCTCAAACTCCACGACATCGCCGATCTCCGTGATGAAGATGTGGTCCGGCTGAATGCCGAGCTGCATGGCGAGATCGGCGTGAATCCGCTGCATGCGAAACTCGCCGTGAACCGGGAGGAAGTACTTCGGGCGCACAAGCTGGAGCATCCACTTGAGCTCTTCCTGGCTTCCGTGCCCCGAGGCGTGCACACCGCGGTAAATCACGTGAGCCCCCGCGCGGAACAGCTGATCGATGGTCCTCGCCACGAACTTTTCGTTGCCCGGAATGGGCGAACTCGCCAACACCACGGTGTCGCCCGGCACGATCTCGATCTTTCGATGCGCGGCCCGCGCCATGCGGGTGAGCGCGGACATCGGCTCCCCTTGGCTGCCCGTCGAGAGGATGACGACCTTCTCTGGAGGAAGCTTGTTGACCTCGTCGGGATCGACGAGCGTGTCCGGCTGCGCCTCCAAATATCCCAGTTGCAGCGACGTCTGGACGTTGTTGACCATGCTGCGTCCGACAATGGCGACCTTGCGGCCATGGCGCTCCGCCGCCCGAATCATCAGCTGCAGGCGGTGGATGTTGGACGCAAAGGTGGACAGAATCACGCGCCCGGGAGCCTGACTGATGATCTCGTCGATCTTGATGCCGACCGTCATCTCGGACGGCGTGTAACCGGGCCGCTCCGCGTTCGTGCTGTCGCCGACGAGCGCGAGCACGCCTCGCGCCCCCCACTGCGCCAGTTTATGAATGTCCGCGTGTCGTCCGTCAATCGGCGTCTGATCGAACTTGTAGTCGCCCGTGTGGATGACGATGCCTTCCGGTGTTTCGATGGCGAACCCGACCGTGTCCGGAATGCTGTGATTCACGTAGAACGGGGACACCGCGAACTGGCCGAGCTGAACGCGCGACTTGCCGTCCATCGTGATGAGCTTCACATCATGAACGCCCGCCTCGCGCAACTTGTTCTCGACGAGCCCGAGCGTCAACCGCGTCCCGTACACCGGCACGTTGATCTCCCGAAGCACGTACGGAAGCCCGCCGATATGATCCTCGTGTCCGTGCGTCAGAAAGATGCCGCGAATTTTCTCGCGATTCTCGACCAAAAACGTGATATCGGGAATGACGATGTCGATGCCGAGCATATCTTCGTCGGGAAACTTTAGCCCCGCATCGACCACGATCATGTCCTGCCCGTACCAATACAGCGTCATGTTCTTTCCGATCTCCCCGACTCCGCCGAGCGGGATGATGGAAAGTCTCGATTTCGATCTTGGCATTTTGCACCTCCGTTGCCATACCTATGGAATTCAGCGACACGATCACGACCCGCCCGCCCGGTCTCCTTTCGCACTTCCCTCGACATGCAAAAAAAAGCCCGCTCAGACCAAGGCCGTGTCTTTCTGTGCATCGAACGCGCTCAAACGGACCACCCGACCCGTTCCATCCGCTTTCACGCCATTCGTTGTCTCCGCGCCAGGGTTCGCACGTCCCTTGCGCGAATAAGCCGCACATGTCACTATCAGTGTCATTATACTCCCGTTCGGATCCTGACACAACCATCAGTCTCCGCCGGCGACGGCGCCGACACGGTGGAGTCCGACATGCCTCGGCATCCACCCACAAGATGTAGTCTTCAATCAGAAATCATGCTACAATTGAGGTTGATTGAAAGCGCTTGCAACTACGCGAGCGCGCCCTATCGTTCCGGTAGGACCGCCGGAACGGTATACTCAGTGGGGAGGTCTCGAAGGACATGGAACTTTTTACCCGCATGGCCCAATTCGACTACGAGCAGGTGGTGTTCTGCTACGATGACGCCTCCGGCTTGCGCGCCGTGATCGCCATCCACGACACGACGCTCGGCCCGGCGCTGGGAGGATGCCGGATGTGGACGTACGCGTCCGAAGAGGATGCGGTCGTCGACGCGCTTCGCTTGGCGCGCGGAATGACGTACAAGGCGGCCGCGGCCGGGCTGAATCTCGGCGGCGGCAAGACCGTGATCATGGGAGATCCGCGAAAGGACAAGAGCGAGGCCCTGTTTCGCGCCCTTGGGCGGTACATCCACAGCTTGGGCGGGCGCTACATCACCGCCGAAGATGTGGGCACCACCGTTCAGGACATGGACCTCATTCACCTCGAAACGCCGTACGTGTGCGGCATCTCTCCGAGCTACGGTTCGAGCGGCAATCCGAGCGGCATGACCGCCCTTGGCGTCTTCCGCGGGATCCAGGCGAGCGCCAAGTACCTGTATGGCACGGACGATCTCGCCGGGCGCCGCGTCGCGATTCAGGGACTGGGAAGCGTCGGGTACGAGCTTGCTCGCCTCTTGCGCGGGGCCGGAGCCGACCTGCTCGTGGCCGATGTCAACCCTCTGCAGGTGGAGCGCGCGGTCAACGAATTCGGCGCCCAGGCGCTGCCTCCTCAAGACATCCTGAGCGCTGAATGTGACATCCTCGCGCCGTGCGCGCTGGGCGCGGTGTTGAACGACGAGACGATTCCGAGGCTCCGGGCGCAGATCATCGCGGGCTCAGCGAACAACCAGCTGGCCGAGGAGCGGCACGGGGACATGCTTCACGAGCGAGGCATTTTGTACGCGCCGGATTACGTCATCAACGCGGGGGGACTTATCAACGTCGCGGACGAGCTCGAAGGCTATCATCCGGATCGCGCGCGGTCGAAGGTGGAGCGGATCTACGACATTATGCTCAACCTGTACAAGCTCTCCGGCGAGCGGGGCATCCCGACGCATCGGGCCGCCGATGAGATGGCCATGAAGCGGATCGAGACCCTGCGGCAGGTGCGGAGCACGCACCTGGGTCACCACGAACCGGTGAGGCGCGGGCGCTGACCCGAAAAAGTGCGAGGCGCGGGGACCTACCCCGCGCCTTTCGTATCCGCCCATTCACCTCGGTTGCATGCGCAGCGCCCCGTCCAGGCGGATGACCTCGCCGTTCAACATTGGGTTTTCCACGATGTGCCGCGCCAAGAGCGCGTACTCGCGCGGCCGCCCCAGCCGCTGCGGGAACGGCACCTGTTGCCCGAGCGACTGGCGCGCGGCCTCGGGCAGGCCCATGAGAAGCGGCGTCTCGAAGATGCCCGGCGCGATGGCCACCACGCGAATGCCGTACGCGGCCAGCTCTCGCGCCGCGGGCAGCGTGAGCCCGACGATCCCGCCCTTGGACGCCGAGTAGGCCGCCTGGCCAATCTGACCCTCGTAGGCCGCGATGGACGCGGTGTTGATGATGACGCCTCGCTCGCCGTCTTCGAGCGCTGGCGCCTCGGCAACGCGCGCGGCCACGAGCCGCATCACGTTGAACGTGCCGACGAGATTGACCTGAATCACGCGCGCGAAGCTCTCCAGCGAGTGCACGCCGCGTTTCGAGAGAATCTTTTCCGCCGTGGCGATCCCGGCACAGTTCACGGCGCCCCGGAGCACGCCGCCCTCCGCGGCTTCGTCCACCGCGGCGCGCACCGCGTCCTCGTCCGTCACGTCGACCCGGAAAAACTGGCCGCCAATCTCCTCCGCCACTCGCTTGCCACGTTCCTCCTGAACGTCCAAGATGGCGACGCGCGCGCCGGCCTCGGCGAACGCCCGCGCTGTCGCTTCGCCGAGCCCGGACCCGCCACCTGTCACAATGAACGTCGCGCCTTCAAGTTTCATCTCTCAACCTCCTCCACGTGACACCGCAGGTCACCCATCCATCCGCTCGATCACGGTCGCGTTCGCCATGCCCGCCCCCTCGCAGATGGCGATGAGCCCATAGCGCCCTCCGCGATCCTCGAGCGCGTTTAACAGCGTCGCCGCAATCCGGGTCCCCGTCGCGCCGAGCGGATGTCCGAGCGCGATGGCGCCGCCGTTGACGTTCACGCGATCCCACGGCGCGCCGATCTCCTTTTGCCACCCTAAGACCACGGGCGCGAACGCCTCGTTCACCTCGAACAGATCGATGTCTTCGACCTTGAGCCCGGCGTTCTGCAACACCTTCCGCGTCGCCGGAATCGGACCGGTCAACATCGTCACGGGGTTCACGCCCACCACGCTGAACGCGACAAACCGGGCGCGAGGCCTGAGTCCGAGCTTCTCCGCCGTTTCTCGGCGCATGACGAGCGCTGCGCTGGCTCCATCCGAGATCTGGCTCGCGTTGCCGGCGGTAATGAGCTCCAGATCGGGGAAGGCCGGCTTCAGCGACAACATCTTCTCGAGGGACGTGTCGGTCCGAATGCCCTCGTCCTCTTCGAACCATCCCGACGACTTGGCAAGCGAAAGCGGCACGATCTCACGCCGAAACTTCCCTTCGCTCCTGGCCTTGGCCGCCAATTGATGGCTCCGCAGGCCGAACCGGTCGAGATCCTCCCTGGAAAAGCCCCATTCCTTCGCCAAGAGCTCGGCGCCGAGCGCCTGATCGAAGAAGGAACGGTTGTACTGGCGCATGTGATAGCGCGCTTCCAGCGATTCCGTCATCGGCGTTCCATAGACGCCGATGGAAGACATCATCGGCACGCGCGACATCGCCTCGACGCCACAGGCGATGGCGATCTCGTACGCCCCGCTCATCACGCCCTGCGCGGCGAAGTGGAGCGCCTGCAGGCTTGACCCGCACTGGCGATCGATGGTGCACCCCGGCACCGACTCCGGCAGCCCCGCCGCGAGCCACGCATTCCGCGCGATATTCACCGCCTGATCGCCAATCTGCGTGAGGCACCCTGCGATCACGTCGTCCACCGCCTCTGGCGGCAACTGATTGCGCTCGACGATGGAGCGCAGGACGTGTCCCAAAAGATCCACGGGGTGCACGTCCTTCAGCGCGCCGTTTCTGCGCCCGATGGGCGTGCGGACAGCGTCGACGATCACGGCTTCGTACATGATGTCACCCTCCCTGCTCCTCGTTCAGCTTGCGGTGCCGCTTCCACTCGCGCTCCCTGAGCTCGACGCGGCGAATCTTCCCCGACGTCGTCTTCGGCAAATCCTCCACAAACTCAATTGCGCGCGGATACTTGTAGGGCGCGGTGATCCGCTTCACGTGCTCCTGCAGTTCTCGCACCAGCGCCTCGCGTCGCTCGCCGTCGGATGCCAGCTCTCGGTGCAAGTTGGCATCCTTGAGGACGACGAACGCCTTCACAATTGCGCCCCGCACCTCATCCGGGCTCGACACCGCTGCGCACTCGCGCACCAGCGGATGTTTCACGAGCGCGTCCTCGACCTCAAACGGCCCGATGGTGTATCCAGCGCTGATGATGATGTCGTCCGCGCGGCCGCTGAACCACAGATATCCGTCCTCGTCTTTCTCGGCGCGATCGCCCGTGATGTACCACGCGCCCCGAAACTGAGCCTCGGTCCGCTCGTCGTCCTTGTAGTAACCCCGGAAGAGGGCCGGGAAGTCTCGCCTGACCGCGATGTCCCCCACCTGGCCCGGAGGAAGTGGCCTGCCCTCGTCGTCGACAATGTCGACGGCCCCTTCGACCGTCGGCAGCCCCATCGAACCGGGGCGCACCTCCGTATCGACGCACGTCGCAACGAGAAGCGTGTTCTCCGTCTGCCCGTAGCCGTCGCGCACGGTGACCTGAAAATGGCGGCGGAACGTGTCAATGACTTCTCGGTTAAGAGGCTCGCCCGCGCTCACCGCCTGGCGCAGCGACGAGAGGCGAAACCGATCGAGGCCGTCCACCTTGGCCATCATCCGGTATTCCGTGGGCGTCGCGCAGAGCACATTGACCGCTTCGTCGTCGATGAGCCGAAGAAACGTCTCCGCGTCAAATCGGCCACCGTAGTGGAAGCCTGTGGCGCCCGACATGAGCGTGGCGACGAAGGGGCTCCAGATCCACTTCGCCCATCCGGGCCCGGCGGTGGCCCACACCACGTCGTCAGGCTCAATGCCGAGCCAGCGCTTCGCGGCGATGTGCCAGTGCGCGTACGCCCAGCCGTGGACATGCATCACACCCTTGGGGTAGCCCGTCGTCCCGGAGGTGTACGACAGGAAGGCGAGATCGTCCCGACGCGTCGGAACCACGTCCCACTCCCTGGGGGCGCCGCGCACGAGGTCGTCATACGCCAGCCAGCCTTCGCGCGGGCCCTCGACCACGACGCGCAACTGCACCCACGGCGCCTCGGCGATGGCCGCCTCGGCCCGCTCCGCGAGCGCCGCGTGGGCGATCACGCCCTTCGCCTCCGCGTGTCTCAGGCGATAGGCGATGTCGTTCGGCATGAGTAACTCCGATCCGGGCAGAACCACGGCGCCGAGCGAGAGGATGGCGAGATACACGGCGTAGGTCTCCGGGCGGCGCGGCATCAACACCAGGACCCGGTCGCCTTTTCGAAGGCCGAGATCGTGAAGAGATTGCGCCAGGCGAAGGGACTCGCGGCGAAGCTCGCCGTACGTCAGGGTCCGCTTCGCCCCGGCCTCCGAGCGCCACACGAGCGCGCGCCTCGATTCGTCCCGGTCCAGAATGGCGCTCGCGATGTTGAACACGTCCGGCGCCAGAAGCTCCGCAAATGCGGCGGTTTGGGATGGCTCCATCTCACAACGCTCCTCTCGAGGAAGCTCTACGGGCGCTCAATCGGCAAACGGAATGGAAAGATGGGCAATGGGTTCAAAAAATGCCTCCACTTCTTCGGCCGTCACGCTCGCCAGATCGGCGTGGCGCCACCTGGGGCGCCGGTCCTTGTCGACGAGCTGGGCGCGCACCCCTTCGACAAAGTCGCCCCGGCGGATGAACTGGAGGGCGAGGGTGAGATCGGTCTCTAGGACCTCGCGGTACGTCGCGTTCCCTGCGCGGCGGAGCGCCTCGAAGGTCACCGCCAACGAGAGCGGCGAGCGCTGGCGCAGGATCTCGAGCGCCTGTGCGGCAAACGGATCGCGCGAGGATCCCTCCCGCAAGCGCGCCAAGATGTCGGAGAGCGACGGGCTGTCGAAATACGCCTGCACCCGCCGGAGAAAGTCCGCGACCGCCTCCGATGGCCGGTGCTCTACGGCCAGCCTTGCAGCCAACCACCTCTGAAGTTGTTCCGCGGTTTCTCCCTGTTCGCCCCGCTTCACAAGTTCCGCCTCGAACGACGGCCGCTCGCCGCTCGGAAGCCAGCCGTTGGCCAGCCCCGCCGCGAGGAGCACATCGGCGCCAACGGACTCGCCGGTGAGCGCCAGATAGTGTCCGAGCCCGCCCTGCATTCGGCTGAGCGCATGACACATGCCGACGTCCGGAAAGAAGCCAATCCCGGTCTCGGGCATCGCGAACCGCGTGCGATCCGTCGCGACCTTCCACGTCGCGCCATAGGTGAGCCCGACCCCGCCCCCCATCACGATGCCGTCCCACAAGGCGACAACAGGCTTTGGAAACCGCGCGACGCGATCGTCGAGCGCGTACTCCTCTGAGAAAAACGCGGCCGCGGTCTCGAGGTTTGGCTCATCCTTCGCGTCGTACAGCGCCCGAATGTCGCCGCCGGCGCAGAAGGCGCGGTCGCCTTCGCCGTACAGCACCACGAGTTCCACGGATGGATCTTGTGCCATCTCGTCCAAATGGCGACGAAGAAGGCGGATCATCTCGAGACTGAGCGCGTTCAACTGCTTCGGCCGGTTGAGCCCGAGCCAAGCCACCGTACCTGTCTGGCGAAACAAGACGCTGTCCATAAGCCACCTCGCTCCAACTCAAAACCAACGCGTCGAGACGACCTTCCTTCGCGTGAAAAACTGAACCAGCTCCTTGCCGTTCTCGCCCGTCACGCCGTAGAAGGAGTCCTTGTGTCCTCCGAACGGGAAGAAGGCCACAGGCAGAGGCACGTTGACGTTGATGCCGACCATGCCTGCGTCGATTCGATCGCGAAACACCTGTGCGGCCTTGCCGCTCTGCGTGTACAGGATGGCGCCGTTCGCGTAGCGGGAGCGATTCGCGATGGCGATGGCCTCGTCGAGATCGCGCGCCCGCACCACGGAGAGCACGGGGCCGAACAACTCCTCCTGCCAGACGCGCATCTCGGGCGTCACGCCATCGAGCAGGCACGGGCCGAGATAAAACCCTTCGGGATGTTCGTCGATGGCTGGCCGTCCGTCCACCACGAGCCGGGCGGACATGGCGGCCTCGTCGACGTACGCGCGGACGCGATCGCGATGTTCCTTCCGAATGAGCGGCGTGACGTCGACACCTTCCTCAAAGCCGTGGCCAATCTTCATGCGCCGCGCGCCCTCCGCCAGCCGCTCGACGACTTCATCCGCCACCGAGCCGACGGCCACGACGACGGAGGTGGCCATGCAGCGCTGGCCGCCGTTGTGGAACGCGGCGCGCAGGATACCGTCGATGGTCGGCTCGAGCACGGCGTCCTCCAGCACAATGGCGTGGTTCTTCGCACCCGCGAACGCCTGCACCCGCTTGTGGTGGCGCGCAGCCGTCTCATACACATAGGCGGCCGTCCTCGTCGAACCCGTGAAGTTCACGGCGACAATCTCGGGATGGGACAGGATGGCGTCCACGGCTTCCTTGCCGCCGTTGACCGCCTGAAGCACGCCCGGGGGCAGTCCCGCTTCGTGGAACATCTCCACCAGGCGAAGCGTGGTCATCGGCGTCTGCTCGGACGGCTTCAAAATCAGCGCGTTGCCGGTGACGACCGCCCACCCCATCACCCACAAGGGGATCATGGCCGGAAAGTTGAACGGCGTGATGCTGGCGACCACGCCCAAGGGATAGCGGTAGTACGTCTGCTCCAGCCCCTCCGACACCTCGGCGAGCGATTCGCCCATCATCAGCGTGGGCGCGGACAGCGCGTGTTCGATGCCCTCGATGCCGCGATCCACCTCGGCCTGCGCATCCAGGTAGCTCTTTCCGTGCTCCGTCGTGATCATCTTGGCGATGGCGTCTCGCTCCGCCTTCAGCTTCGCCAAGAAGTCGAACACCACCCGGGCCCGCTTCACGACGGGCACCCGGCTCCACGACGCAAACGCCCGCTTCGCGCCCTCCACGGCCCGCGCCACATCGACGTGCGTCGAAAGCGGCGTCTCGGCGATGACTTCCCCAGTCGCGGGATTGTACACCGGTACGGCGTGTTCGCTCTCAACTTCCACCCAAGTTCCATTCACATAGTTTTGGAGACGGCGCATGCAGATTCCCCTCTTTCCAGGCGATCACGCCCGCGGTTCGTTCTTGACATCCTGGATGTAGCGGTACATCGCGGCCATGTCGAGATCGGCGTATCCTCGCTCCGCGGCCTTTTCGTACATGCCGATCAGCACGTCGGTCATCGGCAACTCGAGGCCTTTGGCCGCGGCCATGTCCTTGGCGAGGTGCAGATCTTTAATTAAGAGCCTCGTGGTGAAGCCGGGCTCGTAGAAGTCCTTCGAGATGAACAGTTTCCAGTTGCGCTCGTAGATTCGGCTCTGCCCGTAGCTCACGTTCAGGATGGAGAAGAGCTGCTCCAAATCCATCCCCATCTCGCCTGCGAGCGTGAGCGCCTCGGCCACCGCGAGCGTGTAATACCCAATGAAGTAATTGTTGACGAGCTTCACAACCGAACCGGCGCCGACGTCCTCACTGATGTGAAACACGTTTTGGCCGATGAGATCGAGCATCGGCTTCGCGCGGTCAAAGGCCGCCTTCGCCCCGCCCACCATGACGGTGAGCGTTCCGTCCACCGCTCGTTCGACGCCGCCCGACACCGGTGCACCGAGATAGTCGATCCCACGCCGCGCAAGCGCCTCAGCGACTCGATGGTTGACCTGAGGCGACACCGTGCTGAAGTCGATGACCAACTGGCCCGAGCGCCCCTCTTGTGCCACGACTTCCCCGAACACCTGCGTCACCTCGGCAGGCCCCGGCAGGCTCGCGCACAACACGTCCGCCGCGCGCACCACGTCATGGACGGACGCACACGCCTTGCCCCCCTCGCTCGCGAACGCCTTCAACGACCGCGGCACGACGTCATAGCCGTGTACCTCGTACCCGCCTCTCACCAAATTCAGGCTCATGGGCAGCCCCATCTTGCCGAGCCCCAAAAATCCAACCACCGGTTTCTCCACGGGTCTCTCACCTCACCCTATCCAATACGTACTCTGCGATGGCCTGAAGTTGGCCGATCTCGTCCGGATAGTCCAAGCCATCAAGCTTCACGCCGACGTGGCGAGCGGCCTCGAGGAGCGGCGTGAAACCGTGGCGAACGGCGTCCGCCCAGGCGACGGCGGCAAGTTCCGCGCCGAGATCGCGCGCCGGTCCTCGCGCGTCCGCGGCCAGAGCGACGCGCACGAGCGCGGACTCGAAGGCGTACAGCCACATCTTTGCATCCGCGAGGCGGCGCACGAGCGCCTGCTGATCGGCGAGTCGCGCGCCCTCACGGGCGAGTGCCGCCTCGACGACGGCATCGAACCCTGTCTTCATGGCCCGCAGGGCTTGTTCCGCCCCCTCGAGCGTCGAGCGAAGGCGGCCTGCGGGGAGGTGGGCGGCCAAAGACGGAGATGCCGCAGGCGACGACGGATCGCTCAATGAACAAGCGCTTGCTTCTCGAGCGCGAGACGAAAGCAGGTCCCGCACCGCCGCCAGTCGGTTGATCTCGTTCGTCCCTTCAAAAATGCGCGTGATCCGCGCGTCTCGGTACATCCGCGCAATCTCGTAGTCCTCCATGTAGCCGTAGCCGCCGTGGATTTGGACCGCCTCGTCGATGACGAACGCCTGAACCTCCGTGGCGAGCACCTTGTTCAGCGAACACGCGGCAATGCATGACGACAGGGCCGACGCCACGCCGCGCACTTTCTCCTCCGGCTCGAGATCCGGCCGGAGCGCGAGATCAAGCGCCCGCTTCTTGCCTGGCGCGAGTTCGCCCGCCGTTCGGTACGCCGCGCTCCGCGCCACAAAGTATCGCGCCGCCATGTAGCCGAGCTTCTCTCGGATCATGCCGAAGGAGGCGATGGGCACGCCGAATTGGCGGCGCTCCTTGGCGTACGCAGCGGCAATCCGGATGGCTCTCCTCGTTTGCCCCAGGGCGTACAGCGCCATCTTGTGCCTCGCCAAATTGAGAACGGAAAGCGCAATCCGGTGTCCGTGACCGGGCGCGCCGAGCAGGGCTGACTCCGGCACCTCCACGTCGTCGAGGATGAGCGAGGCCGTCGGGCTCGCGTGAATGCCCACCTTGTGCTCCTCCTTGCCCACGGAAACCCCCGGTCGATCTCGATCCACGACGAAGGCGGTCATGCCGCGATTGGCGAGCTGTGCGAACACCACGTACACGCCGGCCACGCGCGCGTTCGAGATCCACTGTTTTTGTCCAGACAACACATAGCATCCACGCGCTTCGTCCCGGCGCGCGCTGGTCTTGCCGTGGAGCGCGTCGGAACCCGCATCCGGTTCCGTGAGCGCGTACGACGCGATGACTTCGCCGGCCGCGAGCTGCGGCAGGTACACCGCGCGCTGCGCTTCGTCGCCGAAGTAGAGAATTGGGTGAAGCGCAACCCCGCTGTGAATGTTGATGGACACGCCGAATCCCGCCGTTTCCCCCAGCGTCTCCGACACCAACAGGGACGACAGGGGATCCAGTTCCAGCCCGCCGTACGCCTCCGGCAGATCCACGCCGATGAGGCCCAGTTCCCCGGCTTTTCGATAAAGCGC
This sequence comes from Alicyclobacillus acidocaldarius subsp. acidocaldarius DSM 446, assembly GCF_000024285.1. Lineage (GTDB taxonomy): Bacteria > Bacillota > Bacilli > Alicyclobacillales > Alicyclobacillaceae > Alicyclobacillus > Alicyclobacillus acidocaldarius. The sequence continues at coordinate 1,504,179 of NC_013205.1, read as the reverse complement.
TTTCAGGACGTTGACGTCTCCCGCTTCCAGCGCCTCCATGCGAGGAAGCACGTCTCGCTCCACGAAGGAACGCGCCGTCTCCTCGATGAGATTGTGCTCGTCGCTTCGGCGCTCCGGCGTGAGCGCGTCTTTCAACCCGGGGTGAAATTCTTGGATGACATCCACCGTGCGACGCATCCCCTTCCGCCGAGCCGCATTTGCAAGCGGTTTCAAGAGAGCCGATGTGGCCACTCGTCCGCTTGGTTCGGCTCGCGCACAACATTATGCAATCATTGTATAGATTCACTATACCCCGACGGCGACGTGGAGCGCAAGGGTCCGGCGCAGTCGGCTCACCTCCGACTGCGCACCTCGTAGATGAGAAACTTCAGGTAGTGCTGCTCCGGGGCGCCTGCGTTCTGCGGATGATCGCTCGCCGCGCGCGACTCTCGCACAACCCGCAGCACCTTGTGGGCGTCGACGGCCGCATCCAGGATGGTTTCGCGAAACCGCTCGGGCGACATGTGGTACGAACAGCTCGCGGTGACGAGAAAACCTCCCTCCCGCAGGATGCGCATGGCTCGCAGGTTGATTTCCTTGTAGCCTCTCGCCGCGCTCTCGATGGACTGCCGGGATTTCGCAAAGGCCGGTGGATCCAGGATGACCACGTCGTAGCGCGCGCCACGCGCATCCTGTTCGCGTAGGTAATCGAACGCGTTGGCCACGGCGAAATCCGCGCGATCCAACACGCCGTTTCGGCGAGCGTTCTGGCGCGCGAGCTCCACGGCATCCGCGGAGATATCCACCGCTGTGCCGTGCGCCGCTCCGTAGTGCAGCGCGTGCACGGCGAATGCGCCCGTGTGGCAGAAGCAGTCGAGCACATGGGCGCCGTCGAGATCGCCCGGAGCTTCGCCGAACAGCGCGCGCCGCGCCGTCCAGCCCGTCATGAGCGGCCGAATCGCCGCCCGGTTCTCCGACTGATCCCAAAAATACCCTGTCTTTTGACCTTCGCGCAGGTCCACCGAAAACGTGAGCCCGTTGTCGATCACGTCGACCACGTCCGGCACCTCGCCGTACGCCGTCTCCACCACCAGAGGCAGGCCCTCCAGCGCCCGCACGGGCACGTCGTTTCGCACCAGGATCCCGGCCGGCTTGTACACTTCGACGAGCGCTTCAAGCGCCTGCTCAAAGAGCCGCTCCATGCCCGCCGTCAGCACCTGGGCGACGAGCACCTCGCCGAACCGATCCACCACGAGTCCAGGCACAAAATCCGCTTCGCCGTACACGGCCCGACCATAGGTCATCGCCTGCGGGTGAAATCTGCGGCGGTACTCCAGCGCCTGCTGAAAGCGCCGAATGAAAAAGTCGACATCAATCGGTTCGCCTTGCCGATACGTCAGGACGCGCGCGAAAATCTGCGAATGGGGATTCGCGTAGCCGCGGGCCAGAAAGACGCCCTGGTGGTTCACGACATCGACGAGATCGCCCGGAGCGAGCGGTCCTTCTACCCGCTCCACCTCCGAGCGATAGATCCAGGGATGACCTTGTTCCAAGCGCCGCCTTCGATCGCGGCGCAGGACGAGGCGCGTTGGCAACAGCCCGTCTCTCCTCTCTGTCATGCGCTTGGCTCGATGACCCCGAGCGCGTTCAGAAGCGTGTACAGGTGCTCGCGGAGCGCCTTGGAGGCCGGCACAAGCGGCGAGCGGACGGAGCCCACGTCGATGCCGAGGATGGAAAGCGCCTCCTTCACCGGCGCCGGGCTGGCCTCCATAAACATGGCCTCGAAGATGGGCAACAGCCGCGCGCTCCAGTACGCCGCCTCGTCCACCTGCCCTTGCCAGAAGAGATCCATCATCGTGCGGATCTGCCGACCGACGACGTGGCCCGCGACGCTCACGACGCCCGCCGCTCCGATGGCGAGCATCGGCAACGTGAACTTGTCGTCCCCGCTGTAGAGAAGAAAGTCGTCCGGCTTCTCGGCCGCGATGCGGAGGATCTGCGAAAAGTCGCCGCTCGCCTCCTTGAGCGCGACGACGTTCGGGATGGCCGCGAGCTGAAGCGCGGTCTGCGGCTGCAGATTGACCCCCGTCCGCCCCGGCACGTTGTACAACATGACCGGCAAGGTGGTCGACTCCGCGATGCTGGCGAAGTGCATGTACAGCCCTTCCTGAGACGGGCGGTTGTAATACGGCGTCACGAGCATGACGGCCTGCACGCCGAGACGAGCGGCCTCGAGCGTGAGCTCAATGGAATCCTTGGTCGAATTGGTGCCCGTGCCCGCGATCACCGGAATCCGGCCGTCCACCGCCCGGAGGGTGGCGTCGAACAGGCGCAGCTTTTCCGCGTGGCTCAGGGTTGGGGATTCCCCCGTCGTCCCGCACACCACGACCGCGGTCGTGCCCGTTTCGATCAGGTGGTCCACCAGCCGCCGCAGGCGCCCCTCGTCGAGCGCACCCGTGGCATCAAAGGGCGTGACCATCGCCGTGATCAGGCTTCCAAAATCCATACGCATCTCCCCTGTTCAGGTTCCCGAAAGCTGGAAGGCGCGGTGAAGGGCGCGAACCGCGTCTTCCATCTGGCTGCCATCGACGAGCACCCAGATGGTCGTGTGCGAATCCGCGGACTGCAAGATCTCGATCCCGGCCTCCGCCAGGGCGTCCACGATTCGAGCCATCACGCCAGGAACGCCCATCATGCCCGCGCCAACGGCCGACACCTTCGCACATCCGGGCCGCGTCTCGACCCGGTAGCCGAGCTGAGACAGGTGGTGAACGGCGGCATCCGCGAGCGCGTCCGGCACGGTGAACGCCACCTCCGAAGGCGTCACCGAGATGAAGTCCACAGAGATGCGGTGTTCCGCCATCAGGCGGAAGATGGACGACGCCCCGATGCCCTCGCCGCGCACGCGAATCTGCGTGACGTTCGGCGTGTGTGCAATCCCGGTGACGTAGCGATCCATCACGCGGCCGTGTTCCAAATGCGCCGCGGCCTGTGTCACGAGCGTGCCGGGATCGTCCGAAAGGGTGCTTCGCACCCGGATGGGCACGTTGCCCTGCATCGCGAGCTCCACGGCGCGCGGGTGAATCACCTTCGCCCCCTGGTATGCCATGTTACAGATTTCAGTATACGTCACCTGGCGCAGCTGGCGCGCGTCCTCCACAATGCGTGGATCCGCAGTCATGATCCCGGAGACGTCTGTGAAGATGTCCACGACTTCCGCCCCGAGCGCGACGCCGAGGGCGGTGGCCGTCGTGTCGCTCCCCCCCCGGCCGAGCGTGGTCACGTCCCCGGACTCCGTGCAGCCCTGGAATCCCGTCACGACCGCGATTTCGCCCGCCTCGAGCGCGGCCCGCAGCCCATCCGTCCGCACGTCCAGGATGCGCGCATTGCCAAAGTCGTCCGAGGTGACGATCCCGGCCTGCGCCCCTGTGAAGACGCGCACCCGGTGGCCCCGACTGCGAAGCTCGTGCGCGAACACCACCGCCGAGATGATCTCGCCGCAGCTCATCAGGAGGTCGCGATCGCGCGGATCCGGTTCGTGGCCCGCCCCATCCCCTGAATCGAGCAGGCTGAGAAGCGTGTCCGTGGCGTACGGGTCTCCGCGCCGCCCCATGGCGGAGACCACCACGGCGACCGCATATCCCTCGTTCAAGGCGCGCTCGACGTGGCGGTACGCCGCGCGCCTCGTCTCCGGCGTCGCCACGGACGTGCCCCCAAACTTCTGCACCACAATCTTCACAACGGCTCGACTCCTTCGCTCAACCCGCCATTTCGATGAGTTTCTCAGCAATCTGCACCGCGTTCCACGCCGCGCCCTTCAGCAGGTTGTCGGCGACGATGAAGAGCAAAATCGTGCGCGGATCCTCTAAATCTTGGCGAATGCGGCCGACGAACGTCTCGCCGCGATCCTCCACCATCCGAGGATGAGGATACGCGCAGGACGCCGGATCGTCGACCAAAACGACGTTCTCGGCGTTCGCGAGGCGCTCCCGGACCTCTGCGACCGTGACCGGCTCGCGGAAGCGCACCGCGACCGACTCGGCGTGGCCGTACAGGACGGGCACGCGCACCGCCGTGGGCGTCACGCGCAGCGACGGCATCTCCAGGATCTTCCTCGACTCGTTGACGAGCTTCATTTCCTCCTTGGTGTAGCCGTTGTCGAGGAAGATATCGCACTGCGGGATGACGTTGAACGCCATGGGCACGTGGCGGTCCTGTTTGACCACCGGAAACACTGTGGTCACATCGCGCTCACCCGCTTCCGTCCGCCGGACCTCCTCCAAGAGGGCGTCCACCGCGCGCTGACCCATGCCGCTCACGGCCTGATACGTCGAGATGGTCACGTGCTCGAGGCCAAACTCGCGCAGCGCGTGAAGCACCACCACCAATTGAATGGTGGAACAGTTCGGATTCGCGATGATGCCGCGATGGTGCGCGAGGGCGTGCGGGTTGACTTCGGGCACGACGAGCGGCACGTCGTCATGCATCCGGAACGCCGACGAGTTGTCGATCACGACGGCGCCTCGCTCCACGGCAACGGGCGCCCATTCTTCACTCGCGGACGCACCGGCGCTGAACAGGGCGATGTCCACGCCGTCGAACGATTCAGGCCGGACGGCCTCGACGACGAGCTCCTGGCCACGAAACGAAACGCGCGTCCCCGCCGACCGAGGGGAAGCGAGAAGCCGAACCTCTCCGACCGGAACGCCGCGGCGTTCGAGCGTCGACAACATCCGCCTGCCCACCGCGCCCGTCGCGCCGAGAATCGCGATGTGATACCGATCTTTTCTCTCCATCCCCAAACTCCCTCTCCCAGAATCCGCGCTCAAGGCCTATCTTCGCGCCAGCGTTCGATGAGCACCGGCTGGAGCTGGCGCCCTTCGAGCGCGGCCGCGACGGTATCAGGAATCAACCGCATGAGCGCAACAAGCGAGTTCATTTTAACATGCGGCGCATCCTGGCCAAACGGCACAAAATAGATGTTCTTCGCGTTCATGAGCGTGGCGATGTTGTACAAGCTCAAGCCTAGCCCATCGTTGGTGGAGATGGCAACCACGACAGGCCGGCCGTTACGGAGCGTGGCCTTGGCGGCCATCAGCACCGGGGAGTCGGTGTTGGCGTGCGCGAATCTGCTCAGGGTGCTGGCCGTGCAGGGCGCAATGACGAAGGCGTCGAGGGCCTTGGCGGGCCCGAGAGGCTCCGCCTCGGGAATGGTGGTGATGGCCTTGTTGCCCGTGACTTCCTCGATTCTCTGGGCCCACTCCCCCGCCTTGCCAAACCTCGTGTCCGTGTGCATCACGTGGTGGGAAAATACCGGCACGACGCGCGCGCCGAGATCGCACAGCCGCTTGACTTCTGGGAATATCTCCTCGTAGGTGCAGTGACTCCCGGTGACGCCAAAGCCGATGGTCTTTCCGCTCAGGTCCATAGCTCTTCCTCCTCGAACTCCGGCTCGTCGTCTGCCAACATGCGCGTGATGGACGCCGCGATGATCCGGCCGGCCGTCCTCGGCGCGACAAGTCCCGGCAGGCTCGGCGTGAGAATCGCCTTGATGCCTCGCCGCTCGGCGTACCGAAAGTCCGTGCCGCCGGGCTTGGACGCGATATCGATGATCACCGCTTCCCGCCGCATCCGCTTGAGCACCGCCGCCGGCAGCACCATGGCGGGAATGGTGTTGAACACGATGTCCGCGTCATGCACGGCGTGCTCAATGTGCTTGAGGGGCACGGGAATGAGCGACTGCTCGTGGATCCGAGCGAGATCGCGCGGGTCGGACGCGCACACGTGGACGACGGCGCCCATGGCGTGGAGCTTGTGCGCGAGCGTCTGGCCACACCGCCCGAAGCCGAGAACGACGGTCTTCGCGCCGTGAAGCGTGATGTCCGTCTCCTGCATCGCGATGGCAATGGCTCCTTCGGCGGTGGGAATCGAATTCAAAATCGCCACGTCGTCGAGCTCCATCAGTTTCACCAGGCGGAGCGAGTACCGTTCGCACCACTCCGTGAGCACGCAGTGCGCGATGCCCGTGAAGACGAAGGTCCCGGGCCGCATGGCCTGGAAGTGGGACTCCTTCAATTCCACGGGCTGCGGCGCGAACGAGGTGTCGACGCGCCCGTCGTCCTCCATGCCCGCGACGGGCAGGACGAGCGCGTCCGCCTGCGCGAACACCGCCTCGCTGGGCTCGGCGAACGTCGTGTCGCTAAACGTCCGCCCGAGCTCCGAGAAGCCGATGAGCGTGGCGCTCGCGTCGTTGTCCGTGATCTGCGCGATGACTTCCAACTGACGCCTGTCTCCGCCGACGAAGACCAGGTGTTTCCCAGTGAGCATCGAGGTCACCTCGCCATTGGCATGCGCCATAGCTTATGACGTCCGCCCACGAGGGGTGAGCACGAAAAAAGGCCCGGGTGCTCGTTGGAACACCTGGGCCTCTGAAATGCCGATGAAGAGGTTACACCCGCCCCGTCGATCCGAACCCGCCGGCGCCGCGCGCGGTGGGGCCGAGATGGTCCACCGCCACGAGGCGCGCCACATAGATGGGGGCAATCACAAGCTGGGCGATGCGCTCCTTCGGCTGCAGGACGAACTCCTTAGAGCCGAAGTGGTGAAGCGGCACGACGATCTCGCCCGTGTAGTCACTGTCGATGACCCCGACGCCGTTCGCGAGCGCGATGCCGTGTTTTGCCGCGAGCCCACTTCGCGCGTACACGAGCGCGACCGCGTCGCGTCGGGGCAGCTGAATGGCAAGGCCCGTCGGCACGGGCACGATCTCGCCCGGGCGCACAACCCGGGGCGCTTCCAGGCAAGCGCGGAGATCCATGCCGGCAGAGCCCTGCGTGGCGTACTGAGGCAGATCGTCGGCGGTGAGGAGGGGCGACACGATTTGGACTTTGACCTCCATCTCCCAACCGCCCATCACGACGACACACACACCTTGGCGGCGCGATCGAACGCGAATTCGGCGAGCGGCCCGACGGCCGCGAGCGCAAACCCGTGGCTCAACACGTCTTCGGCGACGCGCTGGATGTCTGCCGGCGCAACCGCGTCAATGCCTGCGAGGGTCTCCTCGAGGGGCACCTCGCGGCCGAGCAGAATCTCGTTTTTCGCCAGCCGGCTCATCCGGCTGCCCGAGCTCTCGAGGCCAAGCATGAGCGCCCCTTTCACCTGTCGCTTCGCCTTTTCGAGTTGGTCGCGAGAGATGGGCTCTTGCCACATGCGCGCCGTGACCTGTTGCACGAGCGCAAGCACCTCCTCGGCCGTCTCCGGCGACGTGCCCACGTAGATGCCGAACATGCCCGCATCCCGGAAGCCGGTGTGAAACGAGTACACCGAGTAGGCCATGCCGCGCTCCTCGCGAATTTCCTGAAACAAGCGGGAGGATTGCGTACCTCCGAGCACGTTGTTCAGCAACAGCAGCGGATACAGTTCGCGCGACCCGGCCGGATAGCCCGGCGCCGCCAAGCAGATGTGCACCTGCTCGATGTCCTTCTCCTCCGTCGTCACGGTCTTGTGGAAAGGCGGAGGCACCAACGCAGGGGCGCCGTCCGCGCCCTTGGTCAATCCGCCGAAGACGCGCTCCACTTCGCGAATCACCACGTCCTCGGGGACATGACCCGCGACCGAGACCACCATGCGCTCCGGCCTGTAGTGTCGGTTCACGTACCGGACGAGATCCTCCCGCGAGAACCGGAGCAGGTTTTCGTCGCGGCCGAGAATGGTGTACCCGAGCGGATGCTCTCCATACACGCCCCGCGCAATCAGGTCCATGACGAGCTCATCCGGCGTGTCCTCGTACATCCGGATCTCCTCGATCACGACGCGCTTTTCCTTCTCCATCTCCTCGGGCGCAAAGCGCGAGTCCGTGAGCATCTCGGCCAGCGTTTCGAGCGCGATGGAGAAATGCTCGTCCAGCACGCGCGCGTAAAAGCACGTGAATTCCTTCGCGGTGAACGCGTTCACCTGACCGCCGAGATCGTCAAACAAATGCGCCAATTCCTTGGCGGAGTGGCGCGACGTGCCCTTGAAGAACATGTGTTCAAGAAAGTGGCTGATGCCATTCTCGCTCTGGGCTTCATAGCGAGATCCGGTCTCCACCCAGATCCCCAAGCTCACCGAGCGGATGGAGGACATCTCTTCCCCCACCACGCGAATCCCATTTCTCAATGTCGTTCGGTATGTCAACCGCATGGCCTCCTACATCGCTGTTGACGCCATCGTACGGCGCCTCGCCTTCATAAGCGGATGGTCTCCCGCGCCAGGATGGTGGGAGGTGTGACTGCCGGCCGCTCGTCGATCACGTCTTCCACCGTCTTCATCCGGTACCCGCGCGCCTCAAGCCAGCGGATCATCACCGGGAGCGCCTCGACGGTCGAAGCCGTCGGGTGCATGAGCACGAGCGCACCTGGCTCGGCGCCCCGCTGCACCCGCTCGACAATGGCGGCGGGGGGCGGGTTTTTCCAGTCGACCGTGTCCGCAGTCCACAGGATGGCGTACATGCCGCGCGACTTTGCGAGCGGCGCGAGGCGAGCATCGTACGATCCGGCGGGCGGCGCGATGAGCCGCGGCGCTCTGCCCGTGATGGCCGCGAGAACTCGATTGGTCTCGTCGATCTGCGCGGCGAGCTTCGCGTCGTTCAGCCGGCGAAAGTCCGGATGCCCGGATCCGTGGGATTCCACGGCGTGCCCGTCTTGCGCCATGGCGCGGACGAGATCGGGAAACTTCTTCGCCCAGGCGCCGTCGACAAAGAACGTCGCCTTCACATGCGCGTCCCGCAAGATTTGAAGCATCCTCGGCACGTACGCCTCGCCCCAGGACACGTTCACCATGAGGGCGACGGATTTTTCCTCCGCCGGGCCGCGATAGATCACGTCGGGCGGGAGATCGCGAAGCCGTACCCTCGGCGGCACCGTTCGCCACACGAGGTGCAGCGCGCCGTCGTGGAATCGCGCCGTCTCGCGCTCGCTCGCCGCCGTATCGAGGGCAAAGCCGGAGAGGCCCGGGATGTTGTGCCACACGCGATCCCGCCGCGCATCGATGGGAGGATTCGCCCACGCGCGGCTCACCTCCTCCCACACGCGCTCCGACGGGGCGGGCGTGGGTTGAGGCGGGGCGTCCGCGCGTATCCAGAGCCCGGCGCCGAACATCCAGGCACACGCACCGGCGCATAGACCAAGAGCCAACTGCCTTGGCTTCATCAGGCATCCCTCCATCCGCATCACACGCGGATTAGGATGCCTCCACAAGCGGGTGGTCAATCACGGGCTGGTCCTTCTTGGCGCGGCCTTCGGACCGGCGCTGTGGCCGTGATCGCGCCGCCCGTGTCCGCCCTGAGGACCGCGCCCCGGGCCGCTCGAAGGACGCGGCGGCTGGGGCGGTGCCGGCGGCTGCATGGCCTTCAGCACCTCTTTTCGCGACAGGTTGATTCGGCCCTGATTGTCGATCTCGGTGACCTTCACGGTGAGCGTGTCGCCCACCTGGCAGACGTCCTCCACCTTCGCCACGCGGTTCAGGTCGAGCTGCGAGATGTGCACAAGGCCCTCTTTTCCAGGCAGGATCTCGACAAACGCCCCGAACTTCTCGACGCGGGTCACCTTGCCCGTGTACGTGGCGCCGACCTCCACGTCGCGAACGATATTTTCCACCATCTCCCGGGCCCGGTTCGCCTGCTCGGCGTCGGTGCTGTGAATGTAGACGCGGCCGTCCTGCTCGATGTCGATCTTGACGCCCGTCTCCTCGATGATCTTGTTGATCACGCGCCCACCTGGGCCGATGACGTCGCGGATTTTATCCGGGTGGATCTTCACGGTGATGACCCTCGGCGCAAACTTCGAGAGGTCGGCGCGAGGCTCCGAAATGGCCTCCATCATCTTGCTCAGGATGTACATCCGCCCCTCGCGCGCCTGCTTCAGCGCGCGCTCGAGAATGGACCGGTCAATGCCGCTGATCTTGATGTCCATCTGCAGCGCGGTCACGCCCCGCTCCGTGCCGGCCACTTTGAAATCCATGTCGCCCAAGTGATCCTCAATGCCCTGGATGTCGCTCAGAATGGCGACCTGATCGCCTTCCTTCACGAGTCCCATCGCGATCCCGGCCACCGGCGCCTTGATGGGCACGCCCGCGTCCATGAGCGCCATGGTGCTGCCGCAGATGCTCGCCTGGGACGTGGAACCGTTCGACTCGAGGATCTCCGAGACCACGCGGATGGCGTACGGAAACTCCTCGGGCGAGGGAATGACGGGATCGAGCGCGCGCTCGCCGAGCGCCCCGTGACCGATGTCCCGTCGGCTCGGCGCCCGAAGAGGCTTCGCCTCGCCGACGCTAAACGGCGGGAAGTTGTAATGGTGCATGTATCGGTTGGATTTCTCGAGCTCCAGGCCGTCGAGCAGCTGCTCGTCACCCATCGAGCCCAGGGTGCACACGGACAACGCCTGCGTCTGGCCGCGCGTGAAGAGCGCCGATCCGTGCGTCCTCGGCAAAAGGCCCACCTCGCACGAGATGGGGCGAATTTCGTCGAGGCGCCGGCCGTCTGGGCGGATGCCTTCGCGCAGAATGGCCTCGCGCACCCGCTCCTTGAGGATGGTGTGCATGACCTCGGCGATGTCCGCCTCCTTCTCAGGGAAGGTCTCCTTGAAGTGCTCCAGGACTTCCGCGTTCAGGTTCGCGAGCGCCTCTTCCCGCGCGAGCTTGTCCGGATTGCGAACCGCCGCGCTCACCTTGTCCGTGGCGTACGCGCGCACCGCGGCCTCCAGCTCCGGATCCACCTTGTGCAGTTCCACCTCGCGCTTCTTCACGCCGACCTTTTGGGCAAACGCGTTGATCTCGTCGCAGATGGTCTGGATGACCTGGTGACCGTACAGGATGGCCTCGAGCACAATCTCTTCCGGCACCTGGTTGGCCCCCGCCTCCACCATCACGATGGCGTCTTTCGTGCCCGCGACGACGAGATGAAGGTCGCTCTTTTCGGACTGTTCGACCGTGGGGTTGATGACGAATTGGCCGTCCACGAGTCCCACGATCACGCCCCCGATGGGCCCGTTGAAGGGAATGTCCGAGATGGTGAGCGACGCCGACGTGCCGATCATCGCCGCGATCTCCGGCGCGCAGTCCTGATCGACGGAGAGGACGAGATCGACGATCTGCACGTCGTTGCGGAATCCTTCAGGAAACAGCGGCCGAATGGGCCGGTCGATGAGGCGCGACGCGAGAATCGCGTGCTCGCTGGGCCGCCCCTCGCGCTTGATGAAGCCGCCGGGAATTTTCCCGACCGCGTAAAGTCGTTCTTCGTAGTTCACGGTGAGCGGGAAAAAGTCGAGCTCCTTCGGCTCTTTGGACGCGGTGACCGTGGCCAACACCACCGTTTCACCGTACTGAACGTGGACCGCCGCCGTCGCCTGTCGAGCCAGTTTCCCGGTCTCCAGGACAAAACGCCGGCCCGCCACTTCAAATTCATGGCGAACCACCATGGATCTCCAACCTCCTACCATCTCAAGCGGCCGTACGCCGCGTGCCATCCTATGTACAAACGGGGGTTCCACCACACATGCAAAAGAAGCGGGCCGAAGCCCGCCTCGTCTCAGTGGCGCAATCCGAGGGATTCAATCAACTGCCGGTACCGGTTGATGTCCTTCTCGCGCAGGTAGTTCAACAGGTTGCGGCGCCGACCAATCAATTTGTAAAGGCCGCGGCGCGAGTGATGGTCCTTCTTGTGAACGCGGAAGTGCTCCGTCAGGGAGTTGATGCGCTCGGTCAGAAGCGCAATCTGCACTTCCGGCGAACCCGTGTCGAGATCGTGCAACTGGTACTTCGCGATGATTTCCTTCTTCTTGTCCGCTTCGAGCATGATGATCCTCCTTGAACGTGAAATCGCTGCATCGAAGAACAGGCCGGAGGTTCCTGATCCGCGGTGCAGTTCATCGTGTAGCGCACACGGTCAACACTATACCACAGTGTCCATGCGAATGCCAGTCGACCATGCCCCGCGATGCGGGCCGCAATCACCGAGGGCCGCGCCGCTTCGCCACGTGGGCGACCCAGTCTCCACCCGAGACGCGCGGCCCTCCGCGCCTCGCCCGCTCGGCGGGCATGCAGTACACCCAGCCGCGAAGGTCGCGCACCAGATCCGATACGACGGTTCGCGTGTACAGCTCCGGGTAGTCTTCCAACTCATCAAGAGCAAGAAGCCCCTCGTCGGTGACGACGACCCATTCCCCGGCGATCACGCCGTCCTCGTCGAGGGTCGCAGCTGGATACGCCCCCCAGTCGTACAGGACGCCGCGGATGCGGCCTCGGCCGAGATCGCGCACCAAGTGGGGTTCCATGACGATGCGATTGGGCTCACCTCGGCGCAGCGTGCCATAGACGAACACGGTATGGTGTCCCATGGCCTCCGTTCCCCGCCCTCAGGTGGACAGCGGTCGCTCCGCCTGTGCCCCACTGGAGAGGCCGACGAGCGCCCGCGCCACCTCGCAGTCTCGGGCGATCTGAGCTTTCAACGCTTCGAGACTCTCAAACTTCGTCTCGTCGCGGATCCGGCGGAGAAACGAGACGCGGAGCGTCTTCCCGTACAGATCGCCGTCGAAATCGAGCAGGTGCACCTCGAGCTGAAACGCGCGGCCGTCGACCGTCGGGCGGTATCCCGCGTTCAACACGCCGAACGCGTGGGCGGAACAGGTGTGATGGGCTTCTTCCACTTCGACAAACGCGGCGTACACGCCGGCCTTCGGCAAGACGTACGCGTCGATGCCGCCCAGGTTCGCCGTTGGAAATCCGATGGTTCGGCCGCGCTTGTCCCCGTGGACGACCTCGCCGGAGACGACGTACGGCCTGCCGAGCAGCGCCTGAGCTGCCTCGACGCGCCCTTCGCGCAGATGCTCGCGAATGCGGGAACTCGAGATTTTGTGCCCGTGCTCTTCCACCGGCTGGACCACCTGCACGTCAAAGCCCCGCTCTCGCCCGAGGTCGCGAAGAACGTCAACCGTCCCTTGCCCGCCCCGTCCAAAGCGGAAATCGGGGCCCACGACGACGTGGCGCACCCGAAGCGGCACGAGATACCCATCCACGAAGGCCGCCGGCTCCAGCTGCTGAAACGCGCGGTCGAAGCGGGCGACGTAGAACGCGTCGACGCCAAGTTCGGTGAAGAGCCGGACGCGTTCACGGCGAGGGGTGAGCCACCTGGCGTACTCCGGGTTGCCCGTCAGCGCGTACGTCGGGTGCGGTTCAAAGCTCATCACGGCGAGCCACTCCTCCGGAGTCAACAGCCCTCGCGCGGCGTTCAAAATGGCGCGGTGGCCCAAGTGCACGCCGTCGAACTTCCCGATGGCCAAGACCTGCGGCGCGGTCGAAGCGGGCGCCTGGCCCTCCATGACGATGAATTTCACGGACTCATCCCCTCTTCCAAAACACCTTCTTCGGCCGCACCGCGGCCGGTTGGTGATCGACGACTTCGCCGACGGCGGCCACGGCGCCGGCGTCAATCACGAGGACGAGATCGCCAGGCGACAGCGACAGCAGGTCGCCCACCTCGACCGTCTGGCCGTTCGCGAGGCGCTCCAACACCTCGCGCGGGGGCTGCCACATCGGCAGGCCTTCCAGGTACAGGAGCGGATCGCGCAGGTGCGAAGCGGGGTCACCCGAGGCCATCCAGTCGTCGAGGGATATGGCGTCCTCGACGCGCGCGCTGCCGATGGCGAGCCGGCGCAGCGAGCGCATGTGAGCGGGGAGGCCGACCAGCGCGCCGAGATCGCGGCACAGGGCCCGGACGTAAGTGCCCTTGGAGCAGCGGACGTGAAAGCGGGCCACGGCGAGTTCGCCTTCGTGACGGAACTCGTCGAGGGTGAACGCTTGAACGCGGACGGTCCGCTCTGGAAGCTCCACCTTCTTGCCCTGGCGAGCGAGATCGTAGGCCCGGCGGCCGTCGATGTGAACCGCGGAGTATTGAGGCGGCCGCTGGCGAATTTCGCCGGTGAGCCGGAGCGCGGCCTGCCGCACTGCGGCGAGATCCAGACCCGCGGCCGACGCCTGGGCCACGACCGTGCCCTCCGCGTCGTCGGTGTCCGTGCCGACGCCGAACACCACGGTGCCGCTGTAATCCTTGTCGCCCTGGCCGAGGTACTCCAGGAGGCGGGTGACGCGGCCCACACAGATCATCAGGAGACCCGTCGCCATCGGGTCGAGCGTGCCCGCGTGCCCAACGCGCCGCACGCCGAGCTTGCGGCGGACGCGATTGACCACGTCGTGCGACGTCATCCCCTGGGGTTTATCGATGAGCAGGACACCGTCTAACGCTTGCACGCTTCATCCACTTCCCTCAGGGCCGCGATCACGGCCGCTTCCACGGCCTGCTTCGCCTCCTCCAACGTGCCTTCGAGGACGCACCCGGCCGCGCGGGCGTGTCCGCCGCCGCCGAACCGCTGCGCGATGGCCGCCACGTCCACGCGCCGCTTCGAGCGGAGGCTCGCCTTGACGAGTCCGTCCGGTCGCTCCCGCAACAGCACGCCCACCTCGACGGTCTCGACGGATCGCGCGAAACCGACGAGGCCCTCGACGTCGTCCTCGCTGGCATTGCACGACGCGAGCATCGCCTGGCTGACGAGAATGAACGCGTACCGCCCGTCGGGTGCGATGGTCATGTCCCGGAGCGCGATCTGCAGAAGTCTCATCTGCTCGAGCGTCCGCGCCTCCAGGGCGGGCTCGGCGATGTCGTACGGCTGCACGCCGCTCGCCAACAGTTCTGCGGCGATCTGGTGCACCTCGCGCGTGGTGTTGGGGTAGCTGAAGCCGCCCGTGTCCGTGAGGATGCCGGTGTACAGACATTTGGCGAGATCGACGGCGAGCGGCACGTCGAGCGCCCTCGCCACGTGATACAACACCTCGCAGGTCGCGGCCGCCAGCGGATCCACGCACGCCACCCGGCCGTAGCGGGGGTTGGTCTGGTGGTGATCGATGTTCACGACAAACCGATCGCTCGCGATGAGCGGCGCGACGGGCGCAAACCGCTGTTCGTCCGCACAGTCGACCGCGACGATGTGTCGGAACTGGCGCGGGGCCAGATCGTCGATCGATTGAATGCGATCGTACATGGGCAGGAAGCGGAACCGCGGGGGCAACGCCTCTCCGGCCGCGATCGCGTACCGCTTGCCGAGCGCATCCAGCATATGGGCCACCGCAAGCGCGCTCCCCAGCGCATCCCCGTCCGGTCGCTCGTGCGTGACAATCAGCCAGTCATCCAGGCTGCGAAGCGCCTCTGCGGCGCGCGCGATCGCGTCCTTGTCCCGTGGCTCGGGCTGCCAACTCGTCATCCCCTGACTCCCCTCGGCCGCTCAATCGTTCGCTTCATTCTCTTTCAGCGACTTCAGCACGTGCTCAATGCGCTCGCTGTACTCGCCCGACTCGTCGAGCCGAAACACGAGCTCCGGCGCCATGCGCATGTGCAACCGGCGCGCGATCTCGCCTCGAATGAACCCAGCCGCCTTCGTCAGGACGCCGAGCGTGGCCTCCTTCTCCGCTTCGGGGCCGTACACGCTCACATAGATCTTGGCGTGCTGGAGATCTCCCGAGACCTCCACGCGCGTGATGGTCACAAACCCAATCCGCGGATCCTTCAGCTCGTGCTGAAGGATATCCGCGAGCTCCTTCTTCATCTGTTCGGCCACTTTCTGTGCCCGAATCCGCGTCAACGTTCACGCACCTCCACGGCGTTCGCTGTCACACCCGCGCGACCTGTTCCATCGTGAACGCCTCGATCACGTCGCCCACCTTGATGTCGTTGAACTTCTCGATGGTCATGCCGCACTCGTAGCCTGCCGCCACCTCGCGCACGTCATCCTTAAAGCGGCGAAGGGACGACAGCTTGCCCTCGTAAATCACGACGCCATCGCGCACCACGCGCACGTCCGCGTCGCGCGGGATCCGCCCATCCGTGACATAGCATCCCGCGACGGTGCCGACCTTCGAGATGTTGAACGTCTCGCGCACCTCCGCGTGGCCGACGATGACCTCCTTGTACTCCGGCGCCAGCATACCCTTCATGGCCGATTCGATTTCCGCAATGGCGTCGTAGATCACGCGGTACAGGCGGATGTCGATCTTCTGCTGCTCCGCGACCCGCCGCGCGTTCGCGTCTGGGCGCACGTGGAAGCCAATGATGATGGCGTTCGACGCCGAGGCGAGCTGCACGTCGGACTCCGTGATGGCGCCGACGCCCTTGTGAATCACGCGAACCCGGACGCCCTCGACGTTGATCTTCTCGATGGACTGCACCAGCGCTTCGACCGAGCCCTGCACGTCCGCCTTCACGATCACGTTCAACTCGGCGACGTTGCCTTCCTTGATCTGGCGGTAGAGATCGTCCAGCGTGACACGCGCGGTGGCCTGCATCTGCTGCCGCTCGCGCTCGAGGCGCCGCTCCACGACGGCGCGGGCGCTCTTCTCGTCATCGTACACCACAAACAGGTCGCCCGCCTGCGGCACGCCGTTGAGCCCCTGGATCTCCACGGGCGTCGACGGCGGCGCGGCTTTCAGGCGCCGGCCGTTCTCGTTCACCATCGCCCGGACGCGGCCATACGTCGTGCCGGCGATCACGATGTCGCCGACTTTGAGCGTGCCGTTTTGCACCAGCACCGTCGCCACCGGCCCACGGCCGCGATCGAGCTTCGCCTCGATCACGGTTCCGCGCGGGCGCGCGTTCGGGTTCGCCTTCAGATCCTGCATGTCGGCGACGAGCAGGACCATCTCGAGCAGGGTGTCGAGGTTCAGCCGCTTGAGCGCGGAGATCTCGACGAAGACCGTGTCGCCGCCCCACTCCTCGGGGACGAGGCCGTACTGCACGAGCTCCTGCTTGACCCGATCCGGATTGGCGTCCGGCTTGTCGATCTTGTTGATGGCCACGATGATGGGCACGTTCGCGGCCTTCGCATGGTTGATGGCCTCCACCGTCTGCGGCATGACGCCGTCGTCCGCCGCCACGACGAGGATGGTCACGTCCGTCACCTGGGCGCCGCGGGCGCGCATCGTCGTGAACGCCTCATGTCCGGGCGTGTCGAGGAACGTGATGAGCCGTCCGCCGATCTCGACCTGATACGCGCCGATGTGCTGCGTGATGCCTCCGGCCTCGCCCGCAGCCACACGGCTTTCGCGCAGCGCGTCAAGCAGCGTCGTCTTGCCGTGATCGACGTGGCCCATGATGGTGACCACAGGCGGCCGCGGCACGAGCTGGGACGGATCGTCCGGCTCCACCAGGAGCTCGAGCGCCTCCTCGTCGACCGGCTCCTTCACGTGCACGGTGACGCCCAGATCCGACCCGATGAGCTCCATCGTGTCCGTGTCGATGTCCTGGTTGATGGTCGCCATCACGCCGAGCATGAGCAGGCGCTTGATGATCTCCGCCGGCTCACGCTGCAGAAGCTTGGCAAACTCGCCGACCGTCATCGGCCCCTCGACCGTCACTTCGGTCGGCAGAGGCTTCTCCTGCTTGCCCGCGCGCCGCTTCGGCGCCCGCTGAAGCTTGGTCTCGTTGAACTCCTCGTGGCGCTGATACCCTTCGCGCTCCTTGCGTTCCTTCTCCTTGCGCTGCGATCCCGGCGCAACAGGCTTCTGCTGAGCCGCCTGCGCCGCCACCACCTGGGGCGGCCGCGGCGCGCGCGGGAACCGAGCCCCGCCGCCATTGCCGGATTGGGAACGCTGGCCGTCCCGGCCTCGCGCGTTGGCGCGGTCCCCGTGCCCCTGCTGGCCCTGAGGCCGCCCCGCGTAGCCTCCTCGATCCCGGTTCCTGTCGCCCTGCCCCGGCGCGCCGTTGCGCCCGTGGCCGCCGTTCGGATTCCGCTGGCCCGCGGGGCGATCCGACCGGGCCCGTTGGTCCCCAGATCCGTTCGGCGCCCCCTCGCGCCGATCGCGGCCGCGCCCCTGTGCGCCGCCCCGATCCCGACCGCCGTCGCGGTGGGGCCGCGGCTGGTTCGCCTGAGCGCTGGCGCTCGCATGTTCCGCGTCTCGCTGCCCCTGGGCTAGGCGATCCCGCCCGTTCGCCTGCGCCGCCGGCGCTCGGCTCTGCGCCTGCTCAGCCTGCGCCTTCTGCTGGCGCTCGCGCAATTCCTTCTCCATCTCCTGTGCACGCCTTTCCGCCGCACGGCGCTTCACGTCTTCAAAGAACTGCTCGACCTTCTGAATCATCTCATCGTCCATCACGCTCATGTGATTCGCGACGGGCACGCCGAGCCGGTTGAGGATGGTCAAAATCTCCTTGCTCGACATGTTCATCTGCTTCGCGTACTCGTACACTCTCAACTTCGTCAAACGCTCCACCTCCGTGGAATTCCCCAAGCCGCGCCACGACCTCGCGCGCAAATCCAGGCTCCACGACGGCAACGGCACCGGACGTATCCCGTCCAATGGCTCGACCGATCTCCGCTTTGGTCCCGAAACACACGACCTGAATGCCGTACGACGCCGCCTTGTCCATCAGTTTCTTTCGGCCATTGTCTCCCGCGTCCACCGCGATCATCACCAATTGGGCTCGCCGCGTCCTCACGGCGTCCAACACGCGCTTCTGGCCGTCGATCACGGCCCCGGCCCGGCGCGCCAAGCCGAGCAGCCCCAAGATGGTCTCTTTGTCAGTGCGCATCTCCGTCTCCCACCAGCTGGCGGCGGAGAGACTCATGGATCTCCTGCGGAATGGCCGCCTTCAGCGCGCGCTCCAGCGCCTTTCGCTTGACCGCGACGTTGAGGCACGCTTCAGACGGGCACAGATAGGCGCCTCGGCCATTCCGCTTCCCGGTCGAATCCAGCACGATGTCTCCCTCTGGCGTTCGAACAACGCGCGTGAGTTCCGCCTTCGGCTTCATCTCCTGGCAGCCCACGCACTTGCGAAGCGGCACCTTTCTCACGCGATTCATGCGGCGCCCTCCCCGTTCAGGGTTCGTTCAGCCAGTCGTCGGACAGCGTGGCAAACTCGGGTTCCTCCTCGTTCGTGTCCTCGAGCTGATCGAGAAGCGAATGGGAGGCCATCTGCGACTCGCTCTTGATGTCGATCTTCCAGCCCGTGAGCCGCGCGGCAAGCCGGGCGTTCTGTCCCTCCTTCCCAATCGCCAGGGACAGTTGATAATCCGGAACCACCGTCCGCGCCACGCGCTCGTCCTCATAGATGTGCACGTCGATCACTTTCGCGGGAGACAGCGCATTCGCCACGAACGTCGCCGGATCTTCGCTCCACTCCACGATGTCGACCTTTTCCCCGTTCAATTCGTTCACAATCGCCTGGACGCGCGATCCCCGGGCGCCGACGCACGCGCCGATGGGATCCACCTCCGGATTGCGCGAATGAACCGCGATTTTGGAACGCGATCCCGCCTCGCGGGCCACGGCCTTGATCTCCACGATGCCCTCGTAAATTTCCGGCACCTCGAGTTCAAACAAGCGGCGAAGAAGCCCCGGATGGGTGCGGGACACCACAATCTGCGGGCCCTTCGACGTGCGCTCCACGCGCGCGATGAACACCTTGAGCCGCTTGCCGACCTGCAGCTTGTCGGACGCCATCTGTTCCGACTGCGGCAAAATCGCCTCCGTGTCGCCGAGATCGATGTAGGCGACGCGCGGCTCGAGCCGGCTGACGATCCCGCTCACGACCTCTTCCTCGCGATCCGCAAACTTGCTGTAGATGACGGATCGCTCGGCTTCCTTCACGCGCTGCATGACGACCTGCTTGGCGGCCTGCGCGGCGATGCGCCCGAAGTCGCGAGGGGTGACCTCAATTTCCACGACATCTCCGATTTGATAGCTTGGATTGATGTCGCGCGCCGCGTCTAGCGAGATCTCGAGGCGCGTGTCCTTCGGCTCCTCGACGACGGTCTTGCGCGCGTACACGTGGACCTCGCCCGTGTCTCGCTTCACCTCCACGCGCACGTTGGCCGCCGAGTGGAAGTTGCGGCGGTAGCTCGCGATGAGCGCCGCCTCAATCGCCTCGAGCAGAACTTCCTTGTCAATTCCTTTTTCGCGCGCCAACTGGTCCAGCGCTTCCAGAAAATCCACATTCATGACTAGGGAACCTCCCCTTCGCGAAATCTCAGGCGCGTTCGGGTCACCACTCCAGAGCCAGCCGCGCGTGCGCAATCTTTTCCATGGGCACCGCCAGCGTGACGGTCTTTGAGCGGCGCTTGATCTCAAGGATCAAACGTTCCCCGTCGTAAGAGACGAGCGTCCCTTCGTGCGTCTTGGCTCCCATAAGCGGCTCGTACAGCGACACGTGCACGTATCGGCCCACGGCGCGCTCAAAATCCGCCGGCCTCTTCAGAGGCCGCTCCGCGCCGGGCGAAGACACTTCGAGGAAGTACGCGTTGGGAATCGGGTCCACGCGGTCGAGTTCCTCGGACAGCTGCTCGCTCACGCGGCTGCAGTCGTCGATGTCGACGCCGCCCGGCTTGTCGATGTACACGCGCAGATACCAGTTCTTCCCTTCCTTCGTGTACTCGATGTCCACCAGTTCGACCGCTTCCCGCTCCACGATGGGCAGCACCAAGCGTTCAACAATCTCGGTCACGCGATCTCTCGTCACGCGTCATCCTCCCACATGCCGCTTGTGTCTCCATTCCTCGCCTCGCGTACGCCAAAAAGTGCCGAGCATAAATCAAAGAGTGGGGGGGCCCCACTCTTGTCCGCACACGGTATACGAAGCCTGACGCAGCCAGTATATCACTGCCGTCTGGATTTCGCAACGTGAGGCGCCTCCCTTCGTTGTCTTGCGCCGAGCGACGTGTTATCGTGATTACCGCAACCGCGCAAAGGAGGACGTCATGCGTACCATTACGCCCGATCGATTGCGAAACGTCGCGATCGTCGCTCACGTCGATCACGGCAAGACCAGTCTTGTCGATCAAATGCTTCGCCAATCCGGCCTCTTCCGCGACAACCAGCACATCGCGGAGCGGGCGCTCGACTACAACGACCTCGAGCGCGAACGAGGGATCACGATTCTCGCGAAGGCGACGGCCATCCCGTACGAGTCGTACCGCATCAACATCGTGGATACGCCCGGTCACGCCGACTTCGGCGGCGAGGTCGAGCGCATCCTCCGCATGGTGGACGGCGTGCTTCTCGTGGTAGACGCCTTCGAAGGCGTCATGCCGCAGACGCGCTTCGTCCTGGATAAGGCGCTGTCCGCCGATCTCGTCCCGATTGTGGTCATCAACAAGATGGATCGGCCCAACGCGCGGCCCGCGGACGTGATCGACGAGGTGCTCGAGCTGTTCATCGACCTCGGCGCGTCCGACGAGCAGCTCGACTTTCCGGTGATTTACGCGTCGGCGCTCGAAGGCCGCGCGTCGACGGATCCGAACGACCTCGGCAACGATATGCGGCCGTTGTTCGACGCGATTGTCGCCCACATCCCGAGCCCGCGCGTCGACGCGGAAGGTCCCTTCCAGTGGCAGGCCACCATCATCGACTACGACGAATACCTCGGGCGCATCGGCATCGGGCGCGTCCATCGAGGCGAGGTCCGCCAAGGGCAGGCCGTGGTGCGCCTGCGCGAGGCGGAAGGCGCCCTCGAGGGGCGCGTGCAGAAGCTGTTTGTGTACCAGGGCCTGAGGCGCATGGAGGTCGAATCCGCATCCGCGGGTGACATCGTCGCCATTGCCGGCCTTGCGGACATCACCGTCGGCGACACGCTCGCGTCGCCGGATCGACCCGAGGCGCTCCCGGTCATCGAGATTGACCAGCCGACGCTCGAGATGACGTTCCACGTCAACGACAGCCCGTTTGCGGGCCGCGAAGGGCAGCACGTGACGAGCCGAAAGCTGCGCGATCGCCTGCACCTGGCGATGGAGTCGGACGTCAGCCTTCAGGTCGAGGACACCGACGACGCCGATGCGTTCCTCGTCAAGAGCCGCGGCGAACTCCACCTCTCCATCCTCATCGAGACGCTGCGACGGGAGGGCTACGAGCTCGCGGTATCGAAGCCGCGCGTGATCGTGCGCGAAGAGGCGGGCGAGCGCCTCGAACCCATCGAAGAGCTCGTCGCCGACGTGCCCGAGGATGCGTCCGGCAGCGTGATTGCGGAAGTCGGGCTGCGAAAGGGCGAGCTCGTGGCCATGCACCCGGTCGGCCAAGGCGGCATGGTCAGGCTCGTCTTCCAGGTGCCAACCCGAGGACTCATCGGGTTTCGCTCCCTCTTCCTTACGATGACCCGCGGTTACGGGATCATGCATCACCGCTTTCAGGCGTACGCGCCGTGGCGGGGACCCATCCAGGCGCGTCGGCAGGGCGTGCTCGTGGCGAGCGAGACGGGGCTCGCGACGGCGTACGCCATCAGCAACCTCGAGGACCGCGGGGTGATGTTCATCACGCCCGGCACGCCGGTGTACGAAGGCATGATTGTCGGCGAGCACAATCGCGAGAACGACCTCGTCGTGAACGTCACCAAAGAAAAGCATCAGACGAACATCCGATCCTCCACGAAAGAGGAGACGGTGAAGCTGAAGGCGCCGCGCCTTTTGTCCCTCGAAGAGGCCATCACCTACATTGAGGACGACGAGCTGTGCGAGGTCACGCCCCAGTCCATTCGGCTTCGGAAGAAAATCCTCAACAAAAGCGAGCGAGAAAAGCTGAAGCGGCGCCAGGCGTGACCTGGCGCCGCTTCGTCATCCCGCCGGGCTGTAGACCGGATAGACGCCGAGCGCGAGAATCTCGACGCCCTGCAGTGCCAAGAGATCGCGAACCACAGAGAGCACCCGCTCGCCGCGGTCCGCGTACGGCCGGACGGAGGCATCCAGGTAATACACGTAGTTTCCGATGGTGTCGCCCACCGGGCGCGACTCGAGGCGAGTGAGGTTGAGATTGGCCGCCGCAAACGTGTGGAGGGCGAGTGCCAGTCCCCCAGGCCGATGCGGCACGCCCCGCAGACACAGGGAAGCGGTCCAATCCGTCAAGCTCCATGAGGGTTTTGCAAACGCAACCTCAGGCGATCCGACGAGCGCGAACCGCGTCACGTTCCCCGGCCGATCTTCGAAGGGCTCCGGCCACACCGACAGCCCGTACAAAGCCGCGGCGCGCCGGCTGCCGATGGCCACCGCTCGGGCGCGCTCGCCCATGGCGATCTGGCGCACCGCCTCGGCGGTGCTGGAGACCGCGACCTCCCGGGCGCCAGGAAAGCGGAGCCGGATGTGCTCCTTGCACTGGGCGAGCGCCTGGGGATGAGAGACCACCTCGTCGACCTGGGCGAGATCGAGCCCCTCCCGATAAATGGCGTATTGATGAATCGGCAACGTCACCGCGGCGAGGATTTGGCGCGCGCCCTCCTCCCGGTGTTCGCGCGTGAGCGCATCCCAAACTTGCCAGACGGATCCCTGAATGCTATTTTCAATCGGAACGCAGGCGAGCCGTTGCGCCGATTTCGGCGCCTCGAAGATCTCATCGAAGCTCTGCATCGCCACTTGCTTGACCGGCTCGCCCGCCAAGAGAGCCGACGCGATGCGATCCGCGGCCTCGTGGCTGTGCGTGCCCTCGGGCCCGAGATACATGAGTTCCCACGCGCTCACGCCGCCACCTCACCTTCGCCTTTCAACCGCGCGGCGGCTGGAACAGCTCCAACCGCTCACCGTCAGGACCCGCGAAGAAGATGTATCGAGCGCCGTTTCGGAGCGTCGTGATGGCCTCGTCCAGAAAGCGCACGCCCTTCGCGCGAAGCCGAGCCACCTCGGCTTCGATGTCGTCGACCGTGATGGCCACGTGATGCACCTGCCCCTCGTCCGGCAGCCGATCCGCGTAGCCCTCGATGAGCTCAAGCTGCGCAGTCTGCCCGGGATACGACAGAAACGCGAGCCGGATCCCTGGCGTGTTGTGATCGAGCGTGCCGACGAGTTCCATGCCGAGCACGTCGGTGTAAAAGGCCATCGAGCGTTCCAGCTCGGACACCATGATGCCCACGTGTTCCAACTTCATCATCGCCATGCGTGCGTACCTCCTCAGAACAAGGAAAGCTGATTGGTCTCCGGCAGCCCGTCGAGGCAACCGAGTTCCATGAGCACGTCGATCACGGCCCGGGACGCGCGCGCCCGCGACTGAAGATCTTCGAGCGACAGGAATTCGCCCTGCTGCGCCGCTTCATACAGGTTGCGCGCCGCCGTCTCCCCAATCCCGGGAATGGCGGCGAAGGGCGGCCTCAGGCCACGGGCCTCCTCCTCGATGAGGAACTGGGTCGCGTGCGACTTGTACAGATCAATCGGCAAAAACCGATATCCCCGAGCGACCATCTCGAGCGCGACCTCGAGCACCGTCAGGAAGCTCTTCTCCTTGGCCGAGGCCGCGTTGCCCTTCGCCTCGATCTCGTCGATCTTCTTTAAGATGGCCTCCCGGCCCGCCGTCATCACAGCCACGTCGAAGTCGTCCGCGCGGACCGTGAAATAGGTCGCGTAGAACGCGAGCGGTCGGTGAACTTTGAACCACGCGATTCGGACGGCCATCAACACGTAGGCCGCGGCGTGCGCCTTCGGAAACATGTACTTGATCTTCTTGCCCGACTCGATGTACCAGTCCGGCACGCCGTGCTCCCGCATGTACGCCTCGTCTTCCGGTTTGACACCCTTCCCCTTGCGGATACCTTCCATGATTTTGAATGCGCGCGCCGGATCGAGCCCCTTCTGGATGAGGTAGAGCATGATGTCGTCTCGGGCGCAGATGACCTCGGACAACGTCGCAATCTGCTCGCGGATGAGCGTCTGGGCGTTGTTCAGCCAGACGTCCGTGCCGTGCGACAGCCCGGAGATGCGCACGAGCTCCGAGAACGTCGTGGGCCTCGTGTCCTCGAGCATCTGCCGAACAAAGCGCGTGCCAAACTCCGGAATGGCGTAGGTGCCAGTGGTCGACCGGATTTCCTCCGGGGTCACGCCGAGCGGCCTTGTGCTTCGGAACAGCTCCAGCACGTCGGGATCGTCAAGCGGGATGGACTTCGGATCGACGCCCGTGAGATCCTGCAGCATGCGGATCACAGTCGGATCGTCGTGGCCGAGGATGTCGAGCTTCAACAGGCAGTTCTCGAGCCCGGAGTGGTAATCGAAGTGCGTCGTGAGCGTCTCCGACGACGTATCGTCCGCCGGGTATTGAATCGGCGTGAAATCGTAGATCTCCACGTAGTGCGGCACCACCACCTGCCCGCCCGGATGTTGCCCGGTGGTCCGCTTCACGCCCGTGCATCCTCGGACCAACCGCTCGATCTCGGCATTGCGCAGCACCAACCCGCGCTCCTCGGCGAACTTCCGCACATACCCGTAGGCCGTCTTCTCGGCCACCACGGAGATGGTGCCCGCGCGAAACACGTGATCCTTCCCGAACAACTCCTCCGTGTATCGATGCGCCCTCGGCTGATACTCCCCGGAGAAGTTCAGGTCGATGTCGGGCACCTTGTCGCCATCAAAGCCCATGAACGTCTCGAACGGGATATCCTGCCCGTCCTTGTGCAGCTTGGCGCCGCAGTTGGGGCACGCCTTGTCCGGGAGGTCGAAGCCGGATCCGTACTCCCCGCGCAGGAAAAACTCGTGATAGTGACACGACAAGCACACGTAGTGCGGCGGCAGCGGATTCACCTCGGTGATGTCCGTCATGGTGGCCACGAGCGACGAACCGACCGAGCCGCGGCTGCCGACCAGATACCCATCGCTCAGCGATTTGGTGACCAGCTTGTGCGCAATCAGGTAGATGACCGCATAGCCGTGCGAGATGATGGCGTTGAGCTCGCGCTCCAGCCGCTTTTCGACCAGCTCGGGCAGCGGATCCCCGTAGATGCGCTTCGCCTTGTCGTAGGCGAGCCTCCGGATTTCATCTTCCGCCCCTTCGATGACCGGCGTGTGAAGCTCATCGGGAATCGGCTTCACGTCGTCGCACAGCGCCGCCAGACGGCGCGGGTTGTCGATCACGACGGTGCGCGCGTCCTCTTCCCCCAAAAACGCGAACTCCTCGAGCATCTCGTCGGTCGTTCGGAAGTGAAGCGGCGGCTGCTTCGTATCCAGCTTCTGCGATTGAAGAAAGATCTCCCGGAAGATGGCGTCGTGCTCGTCCAGATAATGCACGTCGCCCGTGGCCACGACCGGCTTGTTCAGGCGCTTGCCAATCTCCACGATGTTGCGCAGCAGTTCGCGCACCTGCTCGAACGACGCCACGACGCCCTCTCGCACAAGAGGCTCGTAATGACTGACCGGCTGGATCTCCAGATAGTCATAGAACTCGAGCAACGTGTCGATCTCGTCCTCGGATTTCCCGCGGAAGAAGGCCTCGACGAGCTCGCCCTGCCGACACGCTGTGCCGATGAGCAACCCCTCGCGATGGCGAGCAAGCGCGCTCTTCGGAATGCGCGGCACGCGGTGCAGGTACTGGGTGTGCGCGATGGAGACGAGGCGATACAGATTCCGAAGCCCCTCGCGGTTGCGGACGAGCACGGTGGCGTGAAAAGGCCGAACGCGCGAGATGTCAATCTGGCCGCGGAGGTGGTTCATATCCAGCAGGTTGTGAATCCCGCGCGCCTTCGCGTCTTTCAGCATGTGCACGAACACCTTGGCCGTCGCCTCGCTGTCGGCCAGCGCCCGGTGGTGGTTGACGAGATCGACGGAGAACTTCTGGGTGAGCGTCTTCAGCTTGTAATTCTTCTCGCCCGGGTACAGCACGCGCGCGAGCGCCAGGGTGTCAATGACGGGTTGCTCCCATGGGTCGAGGCCCAGCCGCTCGGCGCACTGGTTCAAAAAGCCCACGTCGAACTCCGCGTTGTGGGCCACGAGCACGGCGCCGCGCGCGAACTGGCGAAATCCGTCGAGCGCCTCCCTCAGTTTCGGCTGACCGGCCACCATCTCGTTCGTGATGCCCGTCAACTCGACGATTTTCGGGTCGAGCGATCGCTCGGGATCGATGAGCGTCGCGTACGTGTCCACAATTTGCCCCGCCTTGACCTTCACCGCGGCGATCTCGATGAGCGTGTCCTCCCGCGCGTTGAGGCCGGTCGTCTCCGTGTCGAACACGACATACTCGGTCTCGTCGTCCAGCGGCCGATCGCACTCTCGATACACCAAAAGTCCACCGTCGTCCACCACGTACGCCTCGACGCCGAGCACGAGCCGCACCCCGTGCTTCTTGGCCGCCTGGTACGCTTCCGGATACGCCTGGCACACGCCGTGATCCGTGATGGCAATGGCGTCGTGCCCCCATTCCGCCGCCCGCTTCACCAGCGCCGCAGCGCTCACGACGCCATCCAGCGCCGACATGGTGGTGTGAGCGTGCAGCTCGACGCGCTTGACCTCCGCCGTGTCGATCCGCCGAGGCGCATCGTGCGGGCGCATCGACTGCACCATGAATACCATTTCCTTGGCATACGGGTCGAACTGCACCTGGCCCTGAATCTTGACCCACACGCCGTCCGCGAGATGAGACGTGGCCTGGAGGTCTCGCTCCGACTGCACGAATATCTTGGCCGAGATGGAGTCCGTGTGATCCGTGATGGCAAATTGAATGAGCGTGCGCCCGCTCGGCAGCGTCCTGCGCTCGACGCCGAAGACCTCGCCCACCACCGTGGCGCGGCGCATCTCGTCGACGATGTCCCGCAGCGGGATGGGAGCGGGCTCGTCGTACATCTGGCCGACGACAAGCGGCTCCACCCCCTGCGCGGCGCCGGTGTCATTCCGTCCATCCGGCTCTTTCGGCTGCTCTTTGGCCGACTTCGCCTCTTCCGCGAGCTGGCGCCGCCAACGGGCCTCGGCCTCCTGCTTCAGCTTCTCGCCCGCCGCAAGGACATCCTCACAAGCCGTCTCGTCCACCTCGACGAGGACCGCGACATCCAGGCCAAACGCGCGACGAGCCTCCGAGGCGAGCCACTCCGCAACGCCCTTCTGCTTGAGCTGATCTGCAATCGGCTGGCTCGGGACGCGGATTCTGGCGCGAAAACGCTTCGGCTCGTCCACCGCCTCCACCGTCAATCTTGCCTGCGACAGCCATTTGCCCGAAACGTGAGACCGCTCCTCGTACACGGCGGCGAGGGCGCGCATCGCGCGCTCCGCCTCCGACGCGGAAACGACGTCTGCAGGCGCCACCTCGATGTTCCATGCGCAGGACGAGCCAAACGCCGAGGCGCACAGCTCGTGGATCTCGGCGAGATCGCGATAGAAAGAAGAGAACGCGTCTACGTCAGACCCCGAGGTGGCAAAGGGCGACTCCACGTATACGCGGATCTCCTGGGTCGCCCTGCGCACACGGACGCTTCGAACCCTGGCCAACGCCCGTTCCCGGACGGCGTGCTCGGCGATCGCCATGGTCTCACCTCGCGCTCCCCTCTAGAACCAGTGCGTCACGTCGCGATACGTGATCACGACCGCAAACAGCATCACAATCGCAAAACCCACAAAATGGACAAAGCCCTCTTTTTCAGGATCCACCCGCCGCCCTCGAATGAGCTCGATGGCCATGAACAACAGCCGCCCGCCATCCAGCGCCGGAATGGGGAGCAGGTTGAACAAGCCGAGCCCGAGGCTGAGCGCGCCCGTCACGGCGATCACGTTCCAGATGCCGAAGCGCACCTGCTCCGTGATCACGTGCGCGATCCCGACGGGGCCCGAGAGCGACTGGAACTGGTGATGCACGAACAGCCCCACGTAGCCTTGGATGGTCATGACGATGTCTCGAACCAGCGCCGAAAATCCGGCGGGGACGGTGTGGAGAGGGCTGTGAGAAATCTCGGCGTCGATGCCGATCATCGGCTCGCCGCTGACGAGACGGGGCGTGACGACGACGGATCGCGTGCCTTCGTCCGTTTTCACCTCGAGGACAAGCGGTTCCGGATGGCCATCGCGCGCGCCCTCTTCGGACACCGCGCGCACGAGTCCCGCCCAGGAGTGAATGGGGCGGCCGTCGACGGCCACGATGGTGTCACCAGGCGCGAGGCCTGCATGCGCCGCGGGGGTCCCCGGCTCGACGTGGCCCACGGTGGTCGTGGGCACGCCGGTGTACGTGTTCACGGCGGAGAACAGGACACCCGCCAAGATCAGGTTCATGACGGGTCCGGCCAGAATGACGGCGGCTCGCTGCCAGAGCGGCTTGCCAATCATCTGCTGCTCCTTCGGGACGATGGGAATGGACGAGCGCCGGCTCAGCATGACCCGGGCGCCATCCTTCACGCGAAAGCGCTGAAGCCCTTCGTCCGTCTGCAGCGTCATGGTCATGTCATCGGTCAGATCGACCTCGCGCACCACGCCCACGCGCGCGTTGGGCAGATCGCGGGGCTCACCGAGCGCGGCGATCCGCCCGGCTTCGTCGAGTTCGTACGCGACCGATTGGCCGACGGGAAACCACGACTCTTGCGGAGCCTCGCCCGCCAACTGCACAAACCCACCGAGCGGGATGAGCCTGAGCGAATACTCCGTTCCTCCGCGCACGACGGATACCACCTTCGGGCCAAAGCCGATGGCAAACACGGGCACCGCGACGCCACATCGTTTGGCGACGTAAAAGTGACCAAACTCGTGCAGCGTCACGCACACGCCGAACACGAGCACAATGGCGACCGCCGCCTCCGCATAGAACTCGAGGTGCGCTAACATTGGCAACTGTTCATCCGCCCTTTGCCACGTAGAGTTCGGCCAGACGCCGCGCTTGCCCATCCGCGCGAAGGACATCGTCGACCGACTGAGGCGCTTCGTTCGGCACGCGTTCGAGCACCGCCTGAACGACCTGAGGGATCCGCAAAAACGGGATCTTTTCGCGCAAAAACGCGTCGACCGCCACTTCGTTCGCCGCGTTCAGAACGCAAGGTGCGATGCCACCCGCACGGCCTGCCTCGATGGCCAAGCGCAGGCACGGAAACTTGTCGAGATCGGGCTCTTCGAAGTGAAGCGCTCCAACGCTCGCCAGGTTCAGCCGCGGCCAAGGCGCGGGAAGACGCTCTGGATAGGTGATGGCGTATTGAATCGGCAAGCGCATGTCGGCCGTCGCGAGCTGTGCCACCATCGAGCCGTCCACAAACTCCACCATGGAGTGCACGATGCTCTCCGGATGTACAAGCACAGCTATCTTATCATATGGCACGGCGAACAAATGATGCGCCTCAATCACCTCGAGCCCCTTGTTCATCATCGTGGCGCTGTCGATGGTGATCTTCTGTCCCATGTTCCAGTTCGGATGGCGCAGGGCATCTCGGACGGTGACCTCCGCCATGCGCGCTTTCGGCCACGATCGAAACGGACCGCCTGACGCCGTCAGGACGAGCCGCAGGACCTCCTCGGGGCGACCGGATCGCAGACACTGGTGAAGCGCACAGTGCTCGCTGTCCACGGGCACGATCTCGCCGCCTGCGTCGCGCATGGCGCGCAGGATGAGCTCGCCGGCCGCCACGAGGCACTCCTTGTTGGCGAGCGCCAGCCGCGCACCCCTGCCGACCGCGGCCAGCGCGGGCAGAATGCCTCGAGCCCCCACGACCGCATTCAGCACGACATCCGACGGATACGCGGCGCAGGCGACGAGCCCCTCGTCTCCGACGACGATGTCCACCCGTTCTCCGGGCACAAGTTCGCGCAGCGCGCGCCGGGCCTCTTCGTCGGCCACGCCGACGAGCTTCGGGCGATACTGGCGAATCTGTTCCGCCAACCGCTCCACGTTGCGCCCTGCCGCAAGAGCGACGACTTCGTATGTATCCAGTTGCGACAACACCTCGAGCGCCTGCACCCCAATGGTGCCCGTGCTCCCCAGAATGGCGATGCGCTTCATGTCCTCTCCTCCACCCGGCTCCTCTACTTCCAGCCGCTCAGCACGCCGGAAATGAACCACAGAGCGAAGGGCGCCGCGAACAGCAGGCTGTCGATCCGGTCCAAAACGCCCCCGTGACCCGGCAACATGCGGCCGGAGTCTTTCACACCGGCCGCGCGCTTGTAGGCGCTCTCGACCAGATCCCCCACCTGCCCCGTCAGCGCCACCAGGAGCCCCACGGCCACGAACACCCCAACGCTGTACCGCGGTTCGGCGATCTCGCCGAACACCACTGCGCCGACGACCGCGCCGGCCACTCCCCCGATGGCTCCACTCACGGTCTTCTTCGGACTGATGGCGGGAAGCAGCTTGGGTCCCTGAACGAATCGGCCGACGAAATAGGCCGCGGTGTCGGACATCCAGGCCGCCACCAGGAAGATCCAGATCCAAAACCATCCTTCCGGCAGCGCGCGAAGGCCGATGAGCGACACCCCACCCGCCGCGAGGTAGAACGCTCCGAACGCCGCCACGGCGTAGGTACGCAAATCGTTCGGCCTGCGGGTGATGACCGGCAGTGTAAAAACCACCGCCACGGCAAGGAAGAAAACAAACGGGTGAAACGCTTGTCTCGGGAACCAATCCGCGAGCGTGATCGCGATGGCCCCGAACCATGCAGCCGGGTCGAACCACCGCTGCCCAAACATCTGGCAAAATTCGAACGCGCCGGCTAGCGTCGCGATCCACACGAGACATCGCCAGCCGGTCAGTCCCCCGAACAACAACACGAAAAGGACCACGAGCCCTGCGATCACAGCCGTGACGACCCGCTGCTTGAGCATTGGAATGGACACCTACTCGATCGCGCCGAACCTCCGCTTGCGCTTCGCGTAATCGCAAATCGCTTGATAGAGATCGTCGCGTGTAAAGTCCGGCCACAACACATCCGTAAACCAGAGTTCGGCGTAAGCCGCCTGCCACAGCAGAAAGTTGCTCAACCGGATCTCGCCACTCGTGCGGATGACGAGATCGAGCGGTGGGAGCCCGGCGGTGTCGAGGTACCGATCGCAGGTGGCCTCCGTCAGCTGTCCCACCGTCGCTCGGCCCTCCATGACCTCACGGGCGTAACGCTCCATCGCCGCCACGATCTCCATTCGCCCCCCGTAATTGAGTGCGAAGTTGACGATCATCCCCGTGTTGTGCTGGGTGCACTGAATGGCGCGGCGAACGGTTTCCTGCGTGTGTGTGGGGAGGCGCTCGGTGTCGCCGATGAAACGCACGCGGACGTTGCGCCTCACCAACTCGTCGATCTCGCTCCGAAAGAACTGCTCCGGCAGCCGCATCAGGTAATCCACTTCGGCCGCTGGTCTTTTCCAATTTTCGGTCGAGAAAGCATACAGCGTGACGCATTCGATGCCGAAATCGTCACACGCGCGGATGGCTTCCTTCATGGCCAACATGCCCGCGTGGTGACCCGCAATTCGGGGAAGACCGCGTTGTTGCGCCCAGCGGCCATTTCCGTCCATGATGAGACCGATATGCCGGGGCTTCACGTCGAGCGCTGGCTGCTCGACCGCCGCCGCACTGGCACGCTGCGAACGCCCAAAACCCTTGAACAAGGCTGGCATCCCCCTTAATCCAGCTACCTTGGAACTCAGACCTGCGTCACGTCCTTCTCCTTATCTTCCAACAGGCGGTCCACCTGTGCAATGGCCTTGTCGGTCAACTGCTGAACCCGGTCCATCAGCCGGCGCACGTCGTCCTCCGAAAGGTCCCCGGCCTTCTCCAGTTTCTTGATCTCCTCATTGCCGTCTCGGCGAATGTTTCGAATGGCGACGCGCGCCTCTTCCGCCATCTTTCGGACCTGTTTGACCAACTCCTGACGGCGCTGTTCCGTGAGCGCAGGTATCGTCAATCGAATGACGTTGCCGTCGTTCGCGGGGTTCAACCCGAGGTCGGACTTCTGAATCGCCTTCTCAATCTCGCTGAGCATGGACTTATCCCAAGGAGAGATCACCAACAGCCGCGGCTCGGGCGATGTCACGCTCGCCACCTGGTTGACCGGCATCTGCGCACCGTAATACTCGACCATGACGTGATCGAGCATCGAGGGGGCGGCTCGTCCTGCGCGCACGGTCGCGAACTCACGCCGCAGATTCTGAATGGCCTTGTCCATCCGCTCCTGGAGATTTTGAATCAGTTCCTCATGCATGCGCATCACCCTTTCCCACCAAGGTGCCGATCTTTTCTCCCATCACAGCCCGCAGGATGTTCCCGTCTTCATTGATGTTGAACACCAGAATGGGAATGTCGTTGTCCTTGCACAAGCTGGCCGCCGTGGAATCCATCACGCCGAGGCCCTGCTTCAGCACTTCCATGAAGTCGAGCTCCGCGTATTTGGTCGCCGTGGGATCCTTCTGCGGATCGGCCGTATACACACCGTCCACGCCGTTTTTCGCCATCAGGATGACTTCCGCCTCGATCTCGGCAGCTCGCAGCGCAGCCGTGGTGTCCGTCGAAAAGAACGGATTCCCTGTTCCGCCCGCGAAGATGACGACGCGCCCCTTCTCCAAATGCCGAATGGCGCGGCGGCGAATGTACGGTTCGGCGACCTCCGACATGTGGATGGAACTCTGCACGCGCGTGGCCACCCCGAGCTTCTCAAGGGCATCCTGCAGCGCTAATGCGTTCATCACGGTCGCCAGCATTCCCATGTAGTCGGCCGTCGCTCGATCCATGCCCATCTGGCTGCCGGTGGCACCTCGCCAGATATTACCTGCCCCTACCACAATGGCAACCTGGACGTCGAGTCTCGCCACATCGGCAATCTGCCTAGCAATGTCTCGGATCACGGCCGGATCGATCCCGAAACCGTGACGCCCCGCGAGTGCCTCTCCGCTCAACTTCAGAACGATGCGGCGGTATTTTGGAATCGTCACACAGGCCCCTCCGTTGCGCGAAAATAGGTGGCCATAATGGCATGAAAGGGAACACGCGATGGTGTCCCCTCATGCACCAGCCTCATGACAGGCGAACCTGAGACATGACCTCTTCCACGAAATTAGTCTCCTGGCGCTCGATCCCTTCGCCGACCACAAACCGAGCAAACCGGCGAATGGAGATGTTTTCGCCAATCGTCGCGATCTTTTCCTTCACCAGCGTGTCGACCGTCTTGTCGGGATCCTTGACGAACGGCTGCTCCAGCAGGCAATTTTCCTTAAAGAACTTCTCCAAGCGCCCTTCCACGATTTTGTCCACCACGTGTTCGGGCTTGCCCTCGTTCAGCGTCTGAGCCCGCAAAATCTCGCGTTCCCGTTCGATGACGTCCTGCGGCACCTCTTCCCGGCGCACGTACTGCGGATTCGACGCCGCGATGTGCATCGCGATGTCCTTCACAAACGCGCGGAACTCCTCGTTCTTCGCCACGAAGTCCGTCTCGCAGTTGACCTCCACGAGCACACCGATGCGGCCACCGCCGTGGATGTAGGCCTCCACCACGCCCTCCGCGGCGATCCGCCCAGCCTTCTTCGCCGCCTGCGCCAGACCGCGTTCACGCAAAATGACGATGGCCTGCTCCATATCGCCGCCGGCCTCGGTCAGCGCCTTCTTGCAGTCCATCATGCCAGCGCCCGTGCGCTCGCGCAACTCCTTCACCATTGCTGCTGTGATTTCAGCCACGATTGTTCCTCCTCAAGCGTCTGTGTCATCTATGGCATTTCGCGCCACGCGGCACAAAAAAGGTGACGAGAGCGCGACGCACCCGCCACCTTTCACCTCACGCGGTGGTCTCTTCTCCACCCTGCGTGCCTTCCAGCACAGCGTCCGCAATCTTGCTCGTCAGAAGGCGCACGGCGCGAATCGCGTCGTCGTTGCCCGGGATCACGTAGTCGATCTCGTCGGGATCGCAGTTCGTGTCGACAATCGCCACGATGGGAATCCCGAGCTTGCGAGCTTCCGCCACCGCAATGCGCTCTTTGCGCGGATCAATAATGAAGAGCGCGTCCGGAAGCTTCTTCATGCCCTTGATGCCGCCCAAAAACTTCTCCAAGCGCTCGCGTTCCTTCCGGAGCAGGATGACCTCTTTCTTCGGCAGGACTTCGAACGTCCCGTCTTCCTCCATCTGCTCGAGTTCCTGCAGACGGCGAATGCGCTTCTGGATGGTGTTGAAGTTCGTCAGCGTGCCGCCCAGCCAACGCTGGTTCACGTAAAACATCCCGCAGCGCTCGGCCTCTTCCT
Organism: Alicyclobacillus acidocaldarius subsp. acidocaldarius DSM 446; assembly: GCF_000024285.1. GTDB lineage: Bacteria > Bacillota > Bacilli > Alicyclobacillales > Alicyclobacillaceae > Alicyclobacillus > Alicyclobacillus acidocaldarius. The sequence continues at coordinate 1,469,277 of NC_013205.1, read as the reverse complement.
TGACGGCCTCCTGAGCCTGCTTCTTCGTGCCGACGAACAACACGGTGCCACCCGACGCGGCGAGATCGCGCACAAAGTTGTACGCTTCTTCCACCTTGCGAACGGTCTTCTGCAGGTCAATGATGTAGATGCCGTTGCGCTCGGTGAAAATGTACCGCGCCATCTTCGGATTCCAGCGGCGCGTCTGGTGTCCGAAGTGCACGCCCGCCTCGAGCAATTGCTTCATCGAAATGATGGCCAAACCGATTTCCTCCTTTTTGTTTTCCCTCCGGACCGATCATCCGCAGCGCCGACCCATCGGGCACCGGACACCGCATCCCGATCCGTGCGTATTCGACTCAAAGGTACGCACCGCCCCATACTATACCACAGCGAAACGGACGCCAGCAACCGCCCGAAGCCATCCGCGTCACCTGCGAAGAACACTCCACTTTACGCCATTTTGAGTCCTATCCCCCAGGCGGTTTGTCCGTGACCGCGCTTCCTGCTTCTGCATTGTCTACAGTGTGCCGCGATGGACGCGCGGACCGCGACGCCGGTCTTGTGGACAAAGACTGGCCACACGCACCGATGGATGGTCCATCGTACGCGCCGATGGAGTGGCACAGTGACAGCACGAGAGGCAGGAGAGGCGAAGACAAGCGACACGCCGCCAGGTCAGTGAACGCCGGACTCCGAACGTCCCGCCATCCTCAACAACTTCTCCACCACCGCGATCTCGTCCGTCGACACGCCCAGCAGATCCTGAATCTCGTCGCGGGACCGGCCTTCATGAAGAAGATCAAGAATCGAGAAATACAATAGCTCTCGAGACGCTTGAGCACGCGGCCACGGGCTTTGAGAGCCGTGCTTCGACGTGTCGGCCACCTCCATGGAGGAAGGGGCCTCTAGCTCGCGCGCGTTGTTCTCCAAAGCGGCGTGGGCTGCAGCTTTCGGCGTCATCCCAATTACTGGACCACTATCGCTCGGCTTGGGTCGCAACCCTTTGGCCGAGACTTCGTCCGTGTCATTTCGCGCATCACGCATGGCTCCCTCGACCATGGCGGTCAATCGAGCCACCGCCGTTTCAACCGCCTGAATCCGCGCCTCAAGCTGGCGGCTTCGCTGGTCCCACTCCTGGTACATCTCTTCGAGAACCTGAATCGCCAACCGCGCGTCCGATGGCTTCTCGCCGCCCGCGGTGTCCCATCGCGCGCGGTCTGCCAGAAACTCAGCGTTCCTGGGCGAGCCTGGCCCCGCGGCACGCAGGCGCAACTGAGCAGCCGTCCACCGGAAAAAGCCCTTCACGCCCGGATGCGTTTTCCTAGCCCCACTGACCGCGTACAGCATGGCCAGGAGCACGACGCATACTGCGGCCAAGATGAGCGTCTCCCACACCTTCTCATTCCTCCTTCCGCGCGGCGTCAAAGCGCGCGCATGTCGCCCCTGGCCGTTCGCACCGTGAGGATACAGGACGGCAAGTCAAACCATAAGGTCCGGCCTTGATGTCCACCCACGTCGCTTCCGATCACAGGAATTCCTCTTTCCGCAAGCCGCTTCTTCACGGCCTCCACATTGCGCTCGCCGACGCGAAGCGTCTCCATCTTCACGCCTTGAAACATCTGCGCCCCACCGGCGTACTTCGCGCGGAGGCGCAGAGGACTCCCGCCCGCATGCACAATCTCGCGGATCAGCCAGTCAATGGCGGTGTCCGCGTACTTGTGCGGCGCCTTCGTGTCGGGCGAAGGGCTCTCGGGCAGCATCACGTGGGCCAAGCCAGCCACGTGGCCCTCGGCATCGTAGATCACCACACCCACGCACGACCCGAGGCCCGTGGTCACCAGCCGACCTGGGCCGCACATGACCGCCCCCTCGGCAATACCCACGCGGATTTCCGCCCGATCTTCAACCACTTGGCATCTTTCCCCGCAGGGTATCAAAGAGTTTCGATGCGCTCTGGAAATCCGGAAGCAAGAAAAAATACGCTTGGATCTCTCGCCCCCCATGTGTGAGGCGCGTCGAGATCAAAAGCACCTGATTGTCCTCTCCGCTTCCGTACATAAGCCCGATGTCGAGAAGCGCCGATGCCATATCGATGGCCACCGCCGGGATCGACTGCGCCATCCGAAACCCGCAGAGGTCTGAAATGGCGGCGACGTAGGCTCCCGAAAGAATGTTTCCAATCTCACCCAGAGCGGAGTACTCCATCTCGCCGTAGGGATCGCCGTGTTCACGCCCCGGAATGAGCTCGTCCACCAGGCGCTCCGCGCTATCGGTGGACAACACGACAAACATGTTGCCCGCGATCTCGCCCTCGATCCGAATGTACACGGCGACAACCAGGGTGTCACTGCCTCCGACGACGTCGACCACCTCGGCAAATCGGCACAGGCGCGCGTCCGTGACCGACATGCGGACGACGCCGCCCAACAGCGTGGAAAACGCCGTCGCGGCGTGACCCGCCCCGATGTTGCCGAACTCCCGGAGGGCGTCGAGATCGGCAGCGCTGAGATTGTAGGGATTCATCCGTGCACCAACTTTTCCACCTGTTTGAGTTGCTCCGTTTCGACGGCTGAAAAGACCCTTTCCAAGTTGAGAAGCACGAGGAGATCGTCGCCAAGTCGAGCGACGCCCCGGAGATACACGGCCTCAAGTCCTCCCACAACGGACGGCGGGGGCTCCACAGATTCTGGCGCAATCTGGACCACATCCTCCACCGCATCGACCAACATGCCGACGAGCATCTCCTCCACGTCCGCGACGACGATCCGCCTGTCCTCCTCGTCGGCCGAGGCGTGCGCCAAACCTACGCGTTCCGCGAGATCGATGACCGGGACAATCGCGCCGCGCAGATGCATGACGCCCTTGATGAAGTTCAAGGTGCGCGGCACGGGGGTGATGTCACCCACGCGTTCGACGGACCTCACCTGGGAGACATGCGCGCCGTACCGCTCGGAGCCCACGCGCATCACGACATACGAATCCACGAAACGTCCCTCCTTCGCCACTACGCGGGATTTGCGATGGAGCGCACATCGAGAATGAGCGACACCCGGCCATCGCCGAGAATGGTGGCGCCAGCGAACTCCCGAACTCCCTGCAGGTATCGGCCGAGCGGCTTATTCACGATCTCGAGCTCATCCAGGACGTGATCGACGACGAGCGCGAGCCTGCGCTTCCCATCGCGGCACACGACCGCGGTCTGTGGATACGCATCGCGACGAGAGCCCAATCCCAATCGCTCAGCCAAATCCACGATGGGCACGATTCCCGCGCTGTCTTGAAAGACGGGTCGCTCCTGGACGTGACGAACGTCATCCCGTGTCACTCTGCGCACCTCATCCACATTCGCCGTGGGGATGGCAAACACCTGCCCGCGAACGGACACCAACAGGGCCGACAGGATGGCGAGGGTCAGCGGCAACTCGATGGTGAACGTCGTGCCCGCCCCGAGAACCGAATTCAGGCGAATCTGCCCTCCCAAGGCCTCGACTTTTTCGCGCACGGCGTCCAGCCCCACGCCTCGCCCGGAGATGTCCGAGACGCGCTCCGCGGTGCTGAACCCAGGGCGAAACAGAAGCGCGTACACGGACTCATCCGACATTGCGGCGCCTTCCTCTGGCGTGATCCACCCTTTGGCCACAGCCGTTTCGAGGACGCGACCGCGGTCAATTCCCCGGCCGTCATCTGACACCTCGAGATACACGTGGCCGCTGGCCGTGTACGCAGCGAGACGGACGATGCCGCGCCGAGGTTTGCCTTGGGACTCGCGCGCCTCCGGCGGCTCGAGGCCGTGATCGACCGCGTTGCGCAGAAGGTGCACGATGACCTCGCCCATCTCCTCGAGAACGACTCGATCCATTTCGGTGTCCAGGCCCGTCATCACGAAGTCAAACTCGCGCTGGAGGCGGTGTTCCAGATCGCGCATCATGCGTGGGTATCGATGGAAGATGGTTTCCACCGGCACCATCCTGAGCCGCATCAATCCATCTTGAATGTCGCCCGTCAGGCGGTCCAACCGCTCGACCGCCTCCTTCAAGGCCGGATCGTCGGCGGACGACACCAGGGTGGCGAGGCGCGTCTTGGTGATGACGAGATCGCTCAAGGTGTTCATGAGCGCATCCACCTTCCGGACCGGGACGCGAAGCGTCGCGTCCCTCCGCAGGTCGGCGCCAGCGGGGGAGGAGCCGTTCGCGTGGCGCGAGACCCGGGGCTCGATGGGCGCGTCGCCCTGCTCCGCGCGCGGCGCATCCTCCTTGGGAGCCGAATGGGACTCGCTCACCTTGGACACTTCGCAAGACGACACATCGGTGACGTCGAGCACGCCCTGTCGAACGCGGTCGATCTCGCCAGGCGCCACCATGACGGCCGCGAAAGCCTCCGTCGCCTCGACCTGTCCGGCCATGACGTTCTCTTCCGCAGGATGGGCCGCCATCAAAATCGCCGAGGCTTTCAAAGCTTGGTACGCCATGGCGAGCCGCACGCCGGGCATGACGCAGTCGGGAGCGAGGCGAATATGGACGGTGTACAGCTCCTTTCCCTCTGCCGCGGCGCGGTTTGCCCAATCCGAAAGATTCGCAAAAGGCTTCGAATCCTCCTCGCGCGTCCCTCCAACGTCCGCGCCTCCTCGAAGCGCGCCCGCGAGCGCGTCCATCGCGTCGTCATCCGGCTCGTCAGGTTCCTTGGCAGAGACCCCGATGGCCTGGATCCTCGCTCGCATCCGATCCACCGCGAGCAGAAGCGCATCCACGTGCCGCGGCTCCAATCGGACGCGTTCGTCCCGCAGCGTTCCCAACAGGTCCTCCACGCGGTGCGTCAAGGCCGCCAACTTGGAGAACCCCATCGTGGCGCTCATGCCTTTCAGGGTATGCGCGGCCCGAAACATCTCGTCCAGCAGGTCGGGCTTCGACCCTTCTCGCTCGAGCGTGAGGCAAAACGCCTCCAGGCGTTCGACGTTTTCCATCGACTCGGCCAAAAAGGCCTCCAGGTATTCGTCGTGCACCGTGTCACCTCCCGACCTGACACAAGTCGGCCAGACGAGCGGCGATGGCGCCGAGCGGGACGATCTCGTCCACCCATCCCGCTTCCCTGGCCCGGCGCGGCATGCCGTCCACGACGGCCGTTTCTGCGGCTTCCGCCATCGCAAAGCCCCCGGATTCCCGAATCGCTCGGAGGCCGTCCACCCCGTCCCGCCCCATCCCCGTGAGCAACACCCCAATCGCCCGCACACGGGGAAGACGAGCGACACTCGCAAATAACGCGTCGATCGAAGGCAGGTAAATGTCCGTAGGTTCCGGCGGCCGAACGGCACAGCGAAGCTCGTCGCCATCCAACACGATCTCCGTCCTCCTGCCGCCCGGCGCGACGTAGCATCGCCCCGCTTCCACGGCCATGCCGTCGCGCGCCTCGCACACCGACCAGGCGCTCTCCCGATCGAGCCGCTCTGCAAACGATCCCGTGAAGGTCTCGGGCAGATGCTGCGCAATCACCACGGCGCACGCGTCGAGAAGCGGAAGTTTCCGCAAAATGGAAGCCACGGCAGCTGGGCCGCCCGTCGAAGCTCCCATGGCGATGAGCTTCCGGACGTCATGCCCACCTTTACTCATCGAGCCGCCCCCTCTCCGCCCACGCCGCGCCCGAGCGAATGTGCACGTTTCTGAATCCAGCGGGCCAGCTGGCGATACCCCACTGCAGCGGGCGATCCCGGCACGTGTTGCAGCAGCGGGCGCCGAGCCATGACACTCTTTACTAGGGCCGGATCGTCTCGAATCCATCCTGCGTAGATCACCCGCATGTGCAGGAATTTCGCCGCCGCGTCCACGAGCCGCGCGGCGGTGTCGTCGGCCTCCGTTTTCGACTTCGCCCGGTTCACGACGAGCCACGGCTCCACGCCGAGCTCCTTGACGCGCATCCACTTCAGCAGCGCGTACCCATCGGTGATGGCCGTCGGCTCCGGCGTCACGACGCAGATGGGGTTGGCTCCCTGTCTCAAGATCCGCTCCGCGAGCGCGTGAACGCCCGGCGCGCAGTCCACGAGCACCCACGCGTACCTTGCCGAGACCCGCGCAATTCCGTCCCAGAGCCGCCCCCAGCCGTCCTCGCCGATCTCGTCGAAAAACCGTCCGCTCCCGCCGGCCAGCACGTCCACGTGCGGCCTCGGCGCAAGCAGGGCCTCCTCAATCGATGCGCCGGCGACGACGTCGCAGAGCGTCAGAATGGGCGTCGAGTCAAACAGGATCTCCACGTCGGCAAATCCCGCGTCGGCGTCAATGACGAGTACTCGCATCACGTCTTCCGCGAACGCAAGGGCCAGATTGACGCACAGGTTCGACTTTCCGACGCCCCCCTTCCCGCTCATGATGGCAAACACCGGCGCTGACAAAAAACCCGCTTCGCGACCGACATCCTGCGCCCCAACTTCACGGCCGAGTTGCTGAGCCTTGAGCCAGAGGGACATCTGCTCGCGGAGGCGCGACGCCTGATCAGCCATCGGTCCGGGCCTCCTTCCACGGCGTCAACAGGTCCGGCACCGACAGGATGTCAATGTCGTCCGGGACATTCTGTCCAGTCGTCACGTAGGCGATGGGCAACTGACACAGCGCCACGAGGCTTGGAATCATGCCGACCGATTCGGTCTCGTCCAGCTTGGTGAAGATGAACTTGTCCACGCTGAGCGGCTTCGCCATGTTGGCGACTTTTAGCGCGTCGGTTGGCTTCGTGGCGAGCGAGACGACGAGCAGAACTTCATCCGCCTCAATGGGTGTGAGCATGCGTTTGGTCTGCTCGATGGAAGCCGGGTTCAAAAAGTTCCTTCCCGCCGTGTCCACGAGGACGAGATCGCACGACTGAAGGGAAGCCAGGGCGGAGGAGACGTCCTCCGGTTCATCCGCGATGGCAATCGGGACGTTCAGGATGTCGGCGTACGTCTTCAACTGCTCCACAGCCGCGATGCGAAACGTGTCCGTCGTCAACAGGCCGACGCGCCGTTGCCCGGCGAGGACGTGGAGCGCGGCGATTTTCGCGATGGTCGTCGTCTTGCCCACGCCGGTCGGCCCGACGAACGCGACGACCCGGCTGTCTCGGCGAATGGGCGCCGGATGGGCGAGCGCGCCGAGATCGGACTGAATCGCTTCGATGAGACCATCCGCGGAGGCTGATCCAGACCGGGGTGCATCGGATTCGCCGAGCGCCATGCGCGCCCATCGGTCCGCCAAGACGGCGTCCACGCCCTCGGCCTGCAGGAACGCGCGCCAGCGGTGGAGCGGCTCGTGGCCATCGGGCGATGGCGCGCGATCCCGCGATCTCGCCTCCGCGAGCATCTGCTTGATCTCGGCGATCTCACTGGCGAGCTGAGACCACGCCTCCGACCCCGGCGACGCGGACGAACGCTCTCCCGCGGATTCCGACATCGCCCTCTTCAGGGCTTGTCCGAAGGTCGCGCCGGCGGTCGCGGCGAGATCTTCCTTCGCCGCCGCCATCACCTCGATGCGGCGCTCGGATCGAAGCCCCAGCCACTTGCGCACGCGGATATTGCGGGTGCTCAGGATGACCGCATCTTGCCCGAGTTCGCGCCGGATCGACGCGACGGCCTCCGGCATTTCCTTCACCACATAACGGCGCACGATCACGTCACATTCACCACGCCTCCGCTATGAATCGAGATCGACGGATCGAGTTCGGCAAACGACAACACGGGCAAATCCGGCACGTAGCGGCGAACCAGGCGGCTGAGCGGAAGCCGGATTCGGGGATGCACCAGGAGGACGGGCGATTTGCCCGTGCCTTGCAGCTCGGTCCACAGCTCCTTGAGCTTGCGGAACACAGCCTGCGCCTTTTGCGGCTCCAGGCCGATGGACAAAGCGCCGCCCTGTTCCACCACGGCCTGCTGCATCTCTCGCTCGAGCGCCGGATCGAACGTCAGAACCGTGAGCCCGTCTTCGCCCTGCAGGTATTGCGCGCAGATGTGGCGCGCCAAGCGCTGCCGGACCTTCTCGGTGAGCTGATCCACGTCCTGCGTCTGCCGCCCCGCGTCGGCCAGCGCCTCGAGAATGGTCACGAGATCGCGAATCGGTACGCCTTCTTCGAGCAGGTTGCACAGCACGCGCTGAATGTGCCCAAGCGACAGCGTCCCGGGATACACGTCTTCCACCACGGCCGGGTGGGTCTGTTTCAGATGTTCCAGGAGTTCCTTCACCTGCTGGCGGCCAAGCAGCTCGTGCGCATGGCGCCTTAGCACCTCCGTGAGGTGCGTAGCCATGACCGACGGCGGATCGACGACCGTATACCCGCTCGCCTCGGCGCGCAACTTCATCTCGCCGGTCACCCAGAGCGCGGGCAAACCAAACGTGGGGTCTTTTGTTGGAATGCCCTTGACCTCGGGATTGTCGATCCCGGGGCTCAACGCGAGCCAGTGTCCCATGAGGATTTCGCCTCGCGCGACCTCAACCCCTTTCAACTTGATCACGTATTGCGTGGGTTTGAGGAGCACGTTGTCCCGCATGCGCACCATGGGCAGGACGACGCCGAGGTCCGTGGCGAGTTGCCTTCGGATCATCGCGACGCGCTCCATGAAATCGCCGCCCTGTCGCGCGTCCACCAGTGGGATGAGGCCGTACCCAAATTCGAACTCAACCGGCTCGACCGTGATGAGTTGGTAGACGTTCTCGGGCTTCTTCGCCTCGGAACGCTTTTGCCGGGCCTTCTCCTCTTCTTCTCGCTTCTGCTGCAGCGCCCGACTGCGCTCGGCCCGCCGAGCCATGAGGGTTGCGCCGCCGGCAATAGGGATGACGGGCAAGATTCCAATGGGCGTGATGAGGCCGAGCAGCACGATGGCGCCGCTCACCACATAGAGGGCTCGGGCGTAGCCGAACACCTGCTTGACCACGTCCGCGCCCATGTTTTGGTCCGTGGCAGCGCGCGACACCATGAGACCCGTGGCGGTCGACAACAGGAGCGCCGGAATCTGGCTCACGAGACCGTCGCCCACGGAGAGCATCGTGTACGTGTGCAGCGCCTCGCTGAACGAGTCGTGTTGCATCGCGACGCCGATGATGAGCCCCGCGACGACGTTGATCGCCACAATGACCATGGACGCGATCGCGTCGCCCTTGACAAACTTGGAGGCGCCGTCCATCGCGCCGTAAAAGTCGGCCTCCTGCTGGATCTTCTCGCGCCGCCTGCGCGCCTCGGCCTCTTGAATCAGTCCCGCGTTCAGATCCGCGTCAATGGCGAGCTGCTTGCCCGGCATCGCGTCGAGCGTGAAGCGGGCCGCTACCTCCGCCACGCGCTCCGCTCCGCGCGTGATCACGACATACTGCACAATGATAATGATGAGAAAGACGATGAACCCAACCACCGGGTTGTTGCCGATGACAAAGTTCCCGAACGTCTGAATGACAGCCCCCGCGTTGCCCTGGCTCAGGATGAGCCGCGTCGTCGAGATGTTGAGCGACAGCCGATAGAGCGTGGTGACCAGGAGCAGAGACGGAAAAATGGAAAACTCGAGCGGCTCGGACGTGTTCATGGCCACGAGGAGAATGGTCATGGACACGAACATATTGAAGAGAATGAGCACGTCCAAAAGCGGGCGCGGGATGGGAATGACGATCATCACGATGGTCCAAAGGACAAACAGCATCACCATCAAGTCGGTCCGCTTCAACCAGTTGGCCATCGCCTGTCACCTCCGCCCCTTCGCGCGCATGCGGTACACATACGCGAGGACCTCCGCGACCGCCTGATACAGATCGGGAGGGATCTCTTGACCGATGTCGACCGTTCGATAGAGCGCCTGCGCGAGGGGTGGATTCTCCACAAGCGGCACATCATGCTCCTCGGCCCGCCTGCGGATCTCCTGCGCGACAAAATCCGCCCCCTTCGCCACCACCTGCGGCGCATTCATCGTGTCGCTCTGATAAGCTAGGGCCACCGCGTAGTGCGTCGGGTTCGTGATCACGACGTCGGCTTTGGCGACGTTCTGCATCATGCGCCTCGAGGCAATCTGCCGGGCGCGCCGGCGCACGGCAGACTTGACGAGCGGATTGCCTTCCGTCTCCTTCAACTCGTCTTTCAGTTCCTGTTTGGACATGCGCAGGCTTCGCTCCAGGCTGTATCGTTGATACACGTAGTCGATGGCGGCGATCACGACCATCGCACACGCGACGCGAATCGCGAGATTGAACACGGCGCGGCCGAGGATCCCCGGCACAGCGTCGAGTTCCGCGGCGGACAGATTGATCATCTGATGGGCGAGCGACGCCAGAGACGTGTAGGCGACGCCCACCACGGCCGCGAGCTTGAGCAAGGACTTGAGCGCTTCCAGTGCGCCCTGCAGACTCGCGATCCGCCGCCAGCCGGTCGCGGGTGAGATGCGCTGAAAATCCGGCAGCAGAAGCTGCGGGACAAACAGGGGGCGCACCTGCATGACCGCCGCGGCAAGCCCGATCACGGCGGCCACCGCGGCGATGGGCAACATGATCCGCGCCGCGGCCATGACCTGAGTTGCCATCAAGGCCCGAACGCCTTCAACCGTCCACGACTTCAGGGCGGAGCCGCCGAGATCGCGCTGAATCAGGTTTTCCCATTCGCCCCACACCGCGGGTCCCAGGATGCGCAGCGCCACAAGCACCGCGGCAAACGCCACGGCGGAAGTCAGCTCGGGGCTGCGGGCCACGCGACCTTCCTTCCGAGCTTCCTGGCGCCGCCTGGGCGTCGCCCGTTCGGTGCGCTCGCCCGCGGCGAATCGCTGGAGTTGCAGCGTACGCATCCTTCACCCTCCGACTAGGCGCATGACACTTTGCAGGTTGAGAAACACGAGGTTCAACAGCTGACGGAACAAGCCCACCGTCACCGGCAGGGCGACGGCGAACGAAGCGAGCCCGACGAAGAGTTTCGCGGGCAACTCGACCACGAAGGCGTTCATCTGCGGCACGGCGCGCGCGAGGAGCGCGAACGTGACGTCGCACAGAAACAGGCTTGCGAAGACGGGCAGGGCCACATCGACGCCCATGAGCATGACGGTGCCCATGGTCTGTGCACAGAGCGCGATCCAGTCAGTGGGCAGGTGCCAATCGGCGATGGGGATGAGCCGAAAGGACTCGAGGACGGCGCTCGACAGCCCGCCAAGCCCCCCCATGCCGATGAACAACAGCGAAAACCACACGTTGTACACGCTGCTGAACACGCCCGCCTGCTGCCCGAATCCCGGCATGGCGAGATCGGCGACCGCCATCCCGATCTGGAGATCGACCAGTTGGCCCGCGATGTTCATGGTGTTGAAGATCCACGTGGCCACAAAACCCAACACCACCCCGACGACCGCCTCGAGCGCGAAGTCGACAACAAACGGCCCCGGCTGGGTCGCAATGTCGGGAACCGAAGCATGGACCGAAGGCACCGCGAATGAGGCCAGCGCCAGGGCAAGCGCCACTTTGGCGAGATTCGGCCAATAGGCGCTGGACAAGATGGGCGCGGCGAGGATGAACCCGCTGGTTCTCGCGGCCATGAGCAAAAACAGGTTGAAATGCTCGAGAACGTCGTTCACCATTCACATCACGTACTGCATCAGGTTTCCAAGGATGGAATTCGTGAAATCGATGAGATTCTGCAACATCCAGGGTCCGAAGGCCAGGAGCGCGATCACGACCGCGATAATCTTCGGAATGAACGCCAGCGTCTGCTCCTGAAGTTGGGTCGTCGCTTGAAAAATGCTGACGACAAGTCCCATGGCCAATCCGAGAAGAAGGACCGGCGCGGTGATTTTCACCACGAGCCACATCACCTGGGCCGCAAGGCCGATCACGTACGTATCGGTCATCGGGCTTCCTCCTTGCGCTATGAGGCGTAGCCAACGAGCAGGGATTTGACGACGAGGTACCAGCCGTTGACCATGACGAACAACAGCACCTTGAACGGAAGCGAGATCATGACGGGCGGCAACATCATCATGCCCATGGACATGAGCGTCGTGGACACGACGAGATCGATCACGAGAAACGGAAGATAGATCATGAACCCAATTTGGAACGCCGTCTGCAGTTCGCTCAGGGTGAAGGCGGGCACCAGCGCCGACATGGCGATGGCCTCGGGATGGCGCTCCATCTCGGCAGTCAGCGTCTCATGGCGATAGGCGAGAAAGAGTTCGAGGTCTTGAGCCCGCGTCTGCTTCGCCATGAAGACCTTGAAGGGCGCTTCCGCTCGCTCGATGGCCGCGGTTTGCGAGATCTGCCCCCGCAGATACGGTTGAAGCGCCTGGGTATTCGCCTGCTGCAGCGTCGGCTGCATCACGAACAGCGTGATAAACAGCGCAAGCCCGACCAATACCTGGTTGGGGGGCGAGGTCTGCAGCGACAACGCGTTGCGCACAAACGACAAGACCACGATCACGCGCGTGAAGCAGGTCATCAGGATGAGCGCGGCCGGCGCCAGCGTGAGCGCGGTCAACAGGAGCACGATTTTCACCGTGTTGGCCACCGAAGTTGGCCCGGAGCCCCCGACGGAGACGCTGACCCCCGGAATGGCGGGTGCGCTCGGCGAGGTCTGCGCGTGCACGAACGACGGGTGAAAACACATGATGAAGACCGCCATCCACAGGGCGACTCCGGCCGCGCCCGCGAGGCGCCTTCGCCGCCGAGCCCCGTTTTTGCCTCTCATTCCTCCCGCCGCCTTTCTCTCAACCGATCCAAGGCCTCGCGCAGCGCGGCCCCAAAGCCATCCGGATCCTCCGCGAGTTCCTCTTGAAAACGCGGGTACTCGTCCGTGACGTCCGCCAAGAGGCGAACGTCCTCGCCGACGCCGATGAGATACAGCTTTCCGCCCACACGCACGACCTGCACCGATTTGTTCGGCGCCACCTGGCGGGCAGCCACCACCTCGATGTGACCGCGGGCCGCGATCCCCGCTCGCCTGCCGAGCACTCGGAACAATAAGGCGATGAGGAGCAGGATGACCGCGAGCGCCACCACCAGCTGGATATACGCCCACACGCCGCCGCTCGCCGCAAGCGGTTCGGCCTTCGCCGCCCATGCGGTTCGCGGCATCATCAGGATGAGCGCGGACGCGAACGCGCTCCCCGCACGCCGCGCCGCAGTCCAACGTCCGATGAAGCGCATCACCTGAGCGCCTTCTGCACCGCTTCGACGACGCGATCGGCCTGAAACGGCTTGACGATAAAATCCTTGGCCCCCGCCTGAATGGCCTCGATCACCATCGCCTGCTGTCCCATCGCGGAGCACACGATGATGCGCGCGTTCGGGTCGATTTGCCGGATGCGCTTGATGGCTTCGATCCCGTCCACCTCCGGCATGGTGATATCCATCGTGACGAGATCGGGGCGAAGCTCTTGATAGCGCTCGACGGCCTGCGCCCCGTCTGCCGCTTCCCCCACCACGACGTGCCCGTTTTTGGTCAGGATGTCTTTGATCATCATCCGCATGAAGGCGGCGTCGTCCACCACCAGAATGTTTGCCATCGCTCATGCCTCCCACCAAGTGTTCCGCGCTCAGGGCAGCGGGTCGATCCGCTTGTCCGCCTGCACGATGTCTGTGACTCGCACGCCGAAGTTTTCGTCGATCACGACCACCTCGCCGATCGCGATCTTCTTTTGGTTGACGTAGATGTCCACCGGTTCGCCCGCGAGCTTGTCCAGTTCCAGAATGGAGCCAGGGGCGAGTTCCAGGATCTCGCGGATCAACTTCTTGGCCCGGCCGAGTTCCACCGTCACGTTGAGTGGAACGTCGTAAAGCAGCGAAAGATTGGCCACGGGGCGCGCGTCGCGGGGCGTTACCCCCTCGTCGAAGTCGGGAAAAGCCGGGCGGCGGACGGCGACGCTCGGTCCCTCGTCTTCGCGCCCGCGATTCGCGGCCTGCGCATCATCTCGGTTCTTTCCTCGCGCCTCTGCTCCCGCCGAAACAGGAGCATCGCCATCGCGCCTCTCGTCGCCTTCTCGCGGTTCGGGCACGATCGCGTCGGTATGTACTTGCATGGACCGCACCAACTCACGCGCAAACGGAATGGGCATCAGCTGCATGATGTGCGAGTCGATGAGCTCGTGCACATGCAGGCGAAACTCGACGTTGACGAGCTCCTCCGCAGGCCCAAAGGCCGCCTGCGCCTCATCCGGCGTGAACGTCACCACCCGCACGGAAGGCGGGGAGATGTTGATGTATCGGCCGAACAGCTGGCTCATGGCCGTGGCCGCGCTGCCCATCATCTGATTCATCGCTTCGCCGACGGCGCTGAGCTCTAGCTCCCCCAATTCGCCCGTCGATTCGCTCGGCTCCCGCCCCATCATGAGATCCGCGATCCGCCTTGCGTCCTCAATTTCGATGGCGAGCGCATTCGTGCCCTGCAGTCCTTCTGTAAAATCCACTTGCACCAAGACGTACGGCGTCGGGAATCGGCTCTCCACCTCGGAGCGGGGAAGGATGCTCACGACGGGCGTCGTGATATCAACCCGCCGGCCCAGCAGGGACGAGAGCGAAGTGGCGGCCGATCCGAAGCAGATATTCCCTATCTCACCCAGGACGTCGATCTCGTCCGCCGTCAAACGCTCCTGTCGGTCGCGGCTGGCCGCTTGTTCGGCCGCGCCGGCGCGCAACAGTGCGTCGATCTCGGCCTGGGACAGTTTCATCTCATCGTCCACCATCGGCATCCGCCTCCCACTGGCCCACGATCTTCACCGCATACACGCGGTTTCGCTTCCCCACGCTTCCCCAGAACGCAGGTCGCCCATCGACGTAGACGAGCGCCGGATCGCGAATCGTTTGGCGCAACACGATGGTGTCGCCCTCGCACAGGTCGAGAACCTCCCGCACGGTCAGCTCCGCCTGCCCGACTTCCACCCGGACGTCGACCGGAACGCTGAGAAGCTTGGCGCGCAACTCATCGTTCACCTGCCGCCTGCCGCTTTGAAAGGCCGGGTCCATGTAATACCGGTTGCTCAGCTTGGACAGAACCGGTTCGATGGTCACGTGCGGAATGCACAGATTGATAAGACCTGTCGTTTCTCCCACGCGGACGCTGATGGTCACCACGAGCACCGTCTCGTTGGGGGTAGTGAGCTGTAAGAACTGTGGGTTGCTCTCCAACGACACGAACTGGGGATCAAGGTCGATCACGCTCTTCCAAGCCTCGGCCAGGATGGACGGCACGTTTTCGAACAACCGGCGAAACAGGGAGACTTCGATGTCCGTCAGCTCCCGCACGCGATACGGCCCCGCGCTGTCCCCGCCCATGTATTTGTCCAGCATGGCGAACACGACCTGCGGATTCATCTCCATCACCATGCGCCCCTCGAGTGGGTGCATGTCGTAGACCTGCAGGACGGTGAGCGGCGGGATCGAGCGAATGAACTCGTCATACGGGACTTGGTCGACCGACTCCACCTGAATCTGCGGCACCGACCTCAGTTGCCCCGAGAGCTGGCTCGTGAGCAACCGGCAAAAGTGCTCGTGCATGCGCCGGAGCACGCGTAGATGGTCTTTCGAAAACCGCATCGCGCGCCGAAAATCGTAGACCCGCACGCGCGGATGGGCGTTCGCGCGTTGCTCGGCGGCAGGATCGATCTCGCCCGTGCGAATCGCATAGAGCAGGGCATCGATCTCAGATTGGGAAAGGACCTCAGACAACGTCTCACCTCCTCACTGCACAAGGACTTGCGAAAGATACACCGCCGTGACCTTCCCCGTCGGAAGCAGGCGGTTGACCTGGCTCACGATGGTCGCCTTCAGGCGGTTCAAGCCGGCGTCGGTGCGAAGTTCGTCCGACGTGAACTCGCGCATGATGCCGTTCACCGCGTCTGAAATCTGCGGCTCCATGAGATTCAGTTCGTTCTTCGTGCTCTTCGAATCCGCCTGCAAGGTCAGCGTGAATTGAATGATCCCGCTGCCGGCCAGATTCGTGGTCATCTGGGGCAACGTGACCTGAAGATCTGCCATTTGCTTCGCGGAAAGCTTGGACGGAGCGCCGCCTGCAGCGTGATGCTTCTTCGAGTACAGCAGATAGCCGATGGCCGCTCCGGCGATCACGACAATGCCGAGGACGATCATCAGCATCGTGCGCACAGCCTTCTTCATGCCCCGCCCCCCTCATCGCGCACGGGCGCCGCGACGAGGCCAATCCGCCGGTACACCTCGATCATCTTTGACGCAATGGTCTCCGGATCCTCCAAGACCACGTACTTGTGTCCGTTGGTCAGCGTCACCACGGAGTCGGGCGTCACTTCGACCAACTCGATATGCAGCGGATTGAGCCAAACGACGGTCCCATTTAATCGCGTCAAAGCAATCATGCGCGCATCTCCCTGGGGCGCGGCCGTGCCGCGCCCTCACTCGCCTCACGAGTTCTTCATGTTGACAAGCGCCTGTAGGATGGCGTTGTCGGTGCCGATCATGTGCGTATTCGCCACGTACGCGTTCTGCGCGACGATCATCTCGGCGAACTGCTGCGACAAGTCGACGTTGGAGCCCTCCAGTTCGCCCGACGCAAGCGTTCCGTACGTCCCCTGTCCAGGCGTCCAATAGGTGGGCGTACCGGCCGCCGGGCTCGACGCGCTGAACAGGTTGTCGCCCACGCTCACGAGCCCTTGTGGATTCGGAACCTGTGCGAGGGCGAGGTACCCAAGAACGACGGTTTGCGTAGACGGTGAGCCTGAGCCCGACGACGGCGTGAGTGTCAACGTGGCGGTCAACGCCCCGTTCGCGCCGATGCTGACGTTCGAGACCTGGCTGACTTTCTCGCCTGATGCGTACTTGTTCGCCCAGTCGTTCGCCCATGTATTCAGGTTGACGGAAGAGAGAGAAGAAGTGGTCGTTGAAGCCGTGCTCGGTGGGGGCACCGAGTTGTTGCTGCTGCTCGTGCTACCTGACGTTGTGGAACTCGACAAGGACGTAGCCTCATAGCCGAGCGCGATCACGCCGTTTGGCAACACCAGGTTGCCGGCGCTATCCACCGAGAAGTTCCCGGCCCGCGTCAGATACGTGCTGGTTCCGTTGGTCACCACAAAGAACCCGTTGCCTTGAATGGCGACGTTCGTCGGGACGCCCGTGGTCTCGTCCGGGCCCTGCGACATGTCCATCTGCGTCGCCGCCACCTGCACGCCGAGTCCCACCTGCTCTGGATTGGTCCCGCCAATGCCTGTGGTCGCACCTGAACTGCCCGTGCCGGGGTTAGGCGCCGTCCCAGCCGTTCCCAAGGACATCGTCTGGCTCAACAGGTCCGCGAATTGGACGTCCGATTGCTTAAATCCCACCGTCTCGACGTTCGCGATGTTGTTGCCCACCACGTCGAGATCGGTCTGAAAGGCCTGCATACCCGAGATGGCCGAATTCATGGAACGAAGCATGTACAGTCCCCTCCTGTCGCGCCGTCCCCCGGAGTTCGGTCGGTCCCTCCGGGCAGGCCCCCTAACGGTCCGGCCTGGGCACAAAGACGACGCTGTCGATTTGGGTCACAATTGGATGTTCCTCGTGCTTCAAGGCCGTCACCAACGTTCGCGATGGCAGGTGGACCACAAAGCCGACGTCTCCCATCACCATGTAGGTATCCCGCGCGCCCTTCGCCTCAGCCTGCTAGGCCGCCTGCTCCATCGCCCGCCAATCCGCGGAGGTTAGCGAGATCCCCCGTTCCGCCATCCGGCTGTTTGCGTGCTGACTCACGCGCCAGGATGCAAGCGCGTCCTGCATCACCTGCAGAAAGTCACGCCGGTCGCCACGCTGCGCAAAACTGGATGTGCCATCGAGTGCGGAAGTCGGCACACCCTGCCACGACCACGAAATTGGCTCGATCACGCCATGCCAACCACCTGTGTCAACGGATACGACGTTCCATTGACGACGATTTGGGGTGTGCCTTGATTCATGGTCACGGACGACACCGTTCCCTGAACCTGATTCCCACTCGCGTCCTGGACCGTGACCGACGCCCCAATGAGGCTGTGCGCCATCAGCAGGCTCATCTCGCTCTCCAAGTTTTGCACGGCACTCAGGACCTGCGCATCGGTCTGCGCCACCTGGGTCATCTCCTCGAGCGCGCTGAACTGCGCCAACTGTGCGAGCATCTGCGTGTTATCGACGGGATTGAGCGGGTCCTGATTTTGTAACTGCGTGACCAAAAGCTGCATGAAGTCGTTTTCGTTCAGCGAGTTCATTCCGGTCTGCGAAGCGCTGGCACTGGAAGAACTCGTGGTCCCGCTCTGCGCGGCCGTCTGCGCGCTGGACAAACCGTTTACAGGTGCGCTGAGAGACAAAGTTGGGTTGACCGCCACAATCCCCCTCCTCACGCATACAGATTGATGAGCGAAACCGGGTATTCACCTTCGGCCCCATAACCCGCGCGCGCAAAGCGGCTGGAGCTGACGGTCCCGGCGCCCACGGTTCCCGCCACCGAACTGTCTCCTCGATCTCGCTGCTGCTCCCCGCTGCCCGTTTCGCCCGCGTCCGTCGCCAATCCGACGCTCACGTCGCGGACGGACAATCCACCCTGCGCCATCTGTTGCATCAGCGCCGGAAGCTGTGCGGCCAACAGGCTCGCGCTTGCGGCGGTCGAAGCCACGAGCTGGATCTGGAGACCTTCGTCGCCGTGATGGACGATCACTTTCACGGCTCCCAACTCCTTGGGTTCGAGCGCCACGGTCAACGTCTTCGCGGTGGAGTCCCCGTCCGTCGTCATCCACGCCCGCAGATCGGCGCCCAGCGAGCCGATAGTCGAAGTCACCGGCTTGTTAGCATCCGATCGCTCAGCCGAAGCCGGCCGCAACTCGTGACCGCCGAACGCACCGACCGGCACAGCGACGGCCATGTTGACGCCATCTGACGCGGCCGCATGGAACGACGTCCCGCCCGCGCTCGATTCCGGCATTGAACGATCGGCTCGGCGATGGCGATTCGGCTCAAAAGCCCCAACCGCGTCATGGCCTGCAGGCAAGCTAGGCACTGCGTCTGCGGCGTCCGCTTCACGCGTACCTCCCGCGTCCTGCGCCTGGGCGTGATCGCCAGACACGCGGACGATGTTCTGCACGGTGTCCTTCGCGATATTCGCATGAGGCCCATCCTGCGAGGCCATTCGCACGCCGCCCATCTCGCCGGCCCTTTCGGCCACGTCTGCGCCACCGGCCGATCGCGCAAAGAGCCCGTCATCACCCAAAGGCTGAAGCCGACTGTCCGTTCGAGGCATAGCGACTTTGTCCCCGGTCGCCCACGTGATGCCGTCCGAAGGAATCGACGTCGCTGATGGCGCGCGAACGCTCAAGGATTCCGGCGGGAGCATACGCTCGGCGCTGGTTCCGCCAGGTTCGCGAACTCGGAATGTTTTCGCCGCGGATGGGGTGTCGGCGCGCTCCGCCACCGATTCGCCCACGGATCCCGTCGCGTGCGCAGCCGCGTGGTTCAGCGCCCCGACCTGCGCGAAGATGGCCGCCCAAACCTCGGACAGGTCCATCTGACGCTTGCCCTTCACCTCGGGCTTCCCCACCGCATCGCCGAGATTCGCCTGGGGCGAGGATGCCGCCACTCGCATCACGTCCACAGATTCACCTCCTTTCAGCAGACCGAACCGTCACGGAGACGGGGGGGCGTTCGACGTGCCGTTCGACAGCGCGGCAATCTGACTATCTCGAGCCGACTGTTGCAACAAGGCGCTCGCCGTCGCCGGTGGCAGCGCCTGTAAAATCGGACCCGACGCGTCGGGGCTAAGCGATTCGATGGCCCATGCCGCTTGAGAAGCGGGCATATGCTCGATCACCTGCGCCGCCGCCGTCGGATCCATTTGGGCGAGGATCTTCGCTTCGGCAGCGCCCTGCTTCTGTCCGCTCGAGATGGAGGACAACTCCGCGCGCAAGGTCTTCACCTGCTCCCGCAGCGAGGCGGCCTGCTCGCGCGAGGCAGACAACTGGTTGTTGAGCGATGCCACCTGAGACGCGAGCGACTGGATCTGCGAACGCTCGATGGCAATGGTTTGCCGCAGCGCCGCATCTTGCGCTGAAGAAGGCTGGCTTCCTTTGCCGCCGAACAGGTGTTGAATGTCTTGCCACACAGGAACACCAAGGACGACGAGCACGGCCGCGATCGCAGCGGCGGCAACGATCAGCGGCACGAACACCAACAGGAAGATGGTGATCACTCTCCGGCCCACGCCTGGCTTCTCGTCGTCCAAGGCGGGGCCGGCCGAATCGCCCTGGACGTCCCCTCCGCGGGGCGCCCGGCCCGGCGCTCGTTGCGCCTCGCGGGCCGCTCCGCGGGGCGTTCCCTCCGGCTTGGTGCGCGCAGTCACCGAAGATCGCTTGGCTTCCATGAACGTCGTGCCCCCCGCATGACGGCGTGTTCGTCCAACTCGGCCTGCCAGGCTCGTTCCTCGCGGCTTCGCTCGGCTTCGTCCAGGCGCGCCCGCAGGGCCTTCCACGTCTCGGCCTCGCTGTACCGCGCCCGAAGCTCATTCCGCTTTCGCTCCGTTTCTTCCGCGCTTGCTTCCCATTCGGCGGTCAACCGGCTCTCCAACTGCTCCAGATGGCCCGCAAACGCCTCCACCACGCTCCATTCTCGCGCCTCGCGGAGATCCGATGCCGCCGCGAGCGCCTGGAAGAGGCGCGCTTCCGTCTCCTTCAGTCGATCCGCGACCTCGCTCTCTACCCTGGCCGCGGACGCGTACTCTCGCTCCGCGATGGCTCGCCACTTCGAACAAATCGCCTCATATCGCTTCGCCAACCGATGAATGGAGGTGTTCATTCCCGATCCCCCGCAAGGTTCAACAATTGCGTGATGGCTTCTTCGAATGCAACCGTTTCGCCCTTCTTTTGCCGGAGAAACTCGAGGATCTCCGGCATGCGCTGGATGGCCTCATCCACCGCAGGATCCGTTCCCTGCCGGTACGCGCCGATCCGGAACAGGTCCTCGATTTCGCCATACCTCGCCATCCATTCCCGCACGCGCTCCGCCGCCCGGCGATGGTCCTCGTCCGCGATGGACGGAAACAGGCGCGACAGACTCTGGAGGACGTCGATGGCGGGAAACTGACCTCGATTGGCGAGCGAGCGAGAAAGCACGATATGTCCATCCAGGATGCCTCGCACGGCGTCCGCGATGGGGTCGTTGAGATCGTCGCCCTCGACCAGGACCGTGTAGACGGCCGTGATCGCGCCCACGGGTCCAGGGCCTGCGCGCTCGAGGAGCACAGGGAGCTTGGCGAACACGCTCGGCGTGTACCCTCGGGACGACGGAGGCTCCCCCATGGCGAGTCCCACCTCGCGCTCCGCCATCGCGAAACGCGTGAGCGAGTCCATCATGAGCGTCACGTGCATGCCTTCGTCGCGAAAATGCTCGGCGATGGCGGTGGCCACAAAGGCCGCCTTGCTTCGGACGTACGCCGACTCATCGGAGGTGGCGACGATCACGACGCTCCGCCTCATCCCTTCTTCGCCGAGATCGTCCTCTAAGAATTCCCTCACCTCTCGCCCTCGCTCGCCGACGAGCGCGATGACGTGCACGTCGGCGCGACCGCCGCGGGCCATCATGCTGAGCAACGTGCTTTTGCCCACGCCGCTCCCCGCGAACAGGCCGACGCGCTGGCCTCGGCCGATGGTGAGCAGCGCGTCGATGGCTCGTACGCCCGTCGCGTAGGGTGAGCTGATGCGACCCCGGCGAAGGGGCGAGATGGCAGGCGCGTCCACGGTCCGCCACACGAGCGGCCCTTCCAAGGGGCCTCGGTCATCGATGGGCTCCCCGAGTCCATTCAATACCCGGCCGACCAAGCCAGGCCCGCAGCGGATGCGAAACTGTCGCTCCAGAAAGCGAACCGGCGTTCCGGGGGATACCTCCGGCAACGGGCCCAGAGGAACCACATAGAGACGCCCTTCGTGAAATCCGATGACCTCACCCAGCCCTTCCGACGCATCCCGGCCCAGTGCACACAATTCGCCAAGGGAGGCTGTCGGCCCCGCAACCTCGAGCATGTGACCAATGACGCGCATGACGCGCCCCGCGCGGCGTACCAAGTGCCTCCGCTCCACCTCCCGAATCGCCTCGGCCACCCAGCTCGGATCACGCGCCATGAGGCCCCTCCTCTGCGAGTTCGGCAAGCACGCGGGATAACTCGTCCAGGCGAACCTGGACCCGCGCGTCGATCTCGACGGCGTCCGCCGCGATCACGCAATCCCCTCGCGCGAGCGAAAGGTCGGGCACCACCTGAATGGCGATGGTCCCTCCGTGGCGCAGCGAGATCTGCGGTGAAGCTTGGCGCACCGCCTCGCAGTCGTCGGGGTGCACGCGCACGTACACCGTGGAAGCCGCCACGACTTGCCCGAGAAGCTCGTCCACGAGTTTGGCCACGTCCGCAGGCGATAGCGCCAGTTCCCGCTGCAGGAGCCGGCGCGCGGCCGCCGTGACGAGGTCAAGAATGGGCTGGCGCTGCTCCTGGAGCCGGCGCGCGTGATCCTCGCGAAGCTCCTGCGCGAGCGCGTCCATCTGCGCCTGCAGTCGCGACTTCTCCTCCGCAAGTTCAAGCTGCCCCGCGCGGCGCCCCTCCTGAAGGCCCCGCTCGCGCCCTTCCTGTTCGGCCGCCTGTGCGCGCCGCTCAATCTCGAGCCGAGCCTCGTCGAGGATGGAAGACGCCTTTTCCATCGCCTCGGCGATGATCTGCTGGGCCTTTCGCTCCGCATCCGCCAGGATGCTCGCCGCCACCTGTGCCCACGGCCCCTCTTCCGGGGACGCGCTGGGAGATGCGCCTGCGGAATCCATCTTCGCTTCGGGCGACACCGCCTCGGAGAAGGCCGGGATCGGGATGGAATCGGTGAACGGCGCGATTCGACCTCGCTTGACGACGCTAGACAATGATGTCGTCACCTCCTCCGCGCGAGACGACGATCTCGCCCAGATCCTCGAGATGGCGTATCACGCCGACGATACGCTGCTGCGCGTCCTCCACATCGCGAAGCCGAACGGGACCCATGTACTCCATATCCTCCTTGAACTGCTCCGCCATGCGCTTGGACATGTTGTTGAAGATGACCTCTTTGACGTCGTCCCTCGCGACGCGAAGCGCGAGCTGGAGATCTCTCGCATCCACCTCGCGAATGACGCGCTGGATGGCCTTCGAATCGAGGAAAATGATGTCTTCGAACACGAACATCCGCTTCTTGATCTCGTCGACGAGCTCCGGATCCCGTTTGGCCAGCTCCTCAAGAATGGTCTTCTCCGTCGCCCGGTCGACGCCGTTCAAGATCTCGACAATCGCCTCGATGCCACCCGCCTGCTGGTTATCCACGCTGGTCATCGTGGAGAGTTTGCTTTCCAAAATCTCTTCCACCTCGGCCACGACGTCCGGGGAAGTGCCTTTCATCGTGGCGATCCGCCGAGCCACTTCCGCCTGAAGATCAGAGGGCAGGGCGGAAAGGATGGCCGCGGCCTGGTTCGGCTCCAAGTAGGCGAGCACCAGCGCGATGGTCTGCGGATGCTCATCCTGCAAAAAGCTCAGGATCTGACTCGGATCTGCCTTGCGCGCGAAGTGGAAGGGCCGCACTTGCAAGGACGACGTCAATCGGGCAAGCACCTCCTGCGCCCCCTGTGCGCCGAGCGCCCGCTCCAAAACCTCACGCGCATAGTCGATACCGCCCGTCTGGATGTAGTCCCGAGCCATGGCGAGATCGCGGAATTCCTCGAGAATGGCTTCCCGCTGCTCCATCCCTACCTTGTTCACGTTGGCGATCTCGAACGTGAGTTGCTCCACCTCTTCCGGCGACAAACGCTTCATGACCTGCGCGGCCACCTCCTGGCCAAGCGCGATCATGAGCACCGCAGCCTTTTGCCTCCCGGTCAACGACGACCGCCGTTGCACACCCACCGCCTCCTGTCTCACTACGGGATGGCGATCGCCTCATTCGGACAGCCATGTCCTCAACAAGCTCGCGAAGTCGTCCGGTCGATGTTGCGCCAGCTGAATGAGTTGATTGCGAAGGACCTCTTCCTGAGTCAGCGGCAACTCTTCGAGCGGTTGCTCGAAGGTCTCTCCGGCTGGGATTTCGATCACCTCACCAGCAGGCTGCCGGCGGCGCCGGAAGACCA
Source organism: Alicyclobacillus acidocaldarius subsp. acidocaldarius DSM 446 (assembly GCF_000024285.1). GTDB lineage: Bacteria > Bacillota > Bacilli > Alicyclobacillales > Alicyclobacillaceae > Alicyclobacillus > Alicyclobacillus acidocaldarius. Next base: position 1,445,251 of record NC_013205.1, on the reverse strand, counting down.
GATAACCCGCCACAACCAAGGCCCCGAGGAGAAGCCCTCCGAGCGCATACACCCACGTCCGCGCGCCGGGCGCCGCAGGGACCGCCTGCATCGGGTTGGCGAACGGGACAGCCGAGACGCTCACGACATTCTTGCCCTGGGAAGGCGTGGTCCCCAGCACGCTTTGCACAAAGTTGCGTATCTGCGCCTCGACGGCCGGCGTGATGTTCTTGTCGTTGCTGTTCAACAGCACACCGACCGAGTAGCCCAAGACCTGCATCGGATCCACGGTCGTCTGCTGATTTTGATAGCTGTACGCGTAGTTGGTGATGGTGTTGGACGTCGTGGAGTTCGTCACCGCGCCGCCCGCAGCCGCATAGGTGCTGTTCAGGTTGGGATTGCTGCCCGCCTGACCCGCGGCTCCCCCAGGCGAACCGCTCGACGACTGTGATTTCTGCACCTCTTGGCTCGTGATGAATCCTGTGTTCGACCCCGGAGCGTTGATCAGCGTGTGCGTCGTGGTCTGCGTCTGGTTGAACGTCACGTTCGCGTGCACCACAACGACTGCGTTCTCGGCGCCCACAATCTGCTGCAACCCGGAGATGAGGGTCTGCTGCAGATCGTTTTCGAGCTTTTCTCGCATCGCGAGTTCGGACGATGCCGCGCCCACGGCGCTCGAGGAACCGCCTTGGGCCACGTCGCTCGAGAGCACATTGCCGTACTGGTCCACGACCGTCACGTTGCCGACCGTGAGCCCCGGCACGGAGTGGGCCACGAGCTGTTGAATGCCATACACCTGCGCGGAGGACAGCTGCACACCCGGGCCGAGATCGACGAAGACCGAAGCCTTGGCATCGGTCGTCGGCTGTGTCACGAACAACTGTTGCTGCGGCATGACGATATGCACTTGCGCGGATTCGACGCCGTTGATGTCGCTGATGGTCGTCGACAGACTCTGTTGAAGCGCGTTCAGCACCTGCAGGTTGAACTCATCCTGCGTCTCGCCGAGCGAGGTCGTGACGCCCGAATACGCGTCGTAACCGCTTTGGGGCAGTCCCGCCATCGCCAGTTGGATGCGCGCCTCGTCCGCGTATCGCGCGGGAACCAGCACCGCCGTACCTTGAATCTCGTTCGGTATTTTCAAGGTGTCCAGCTCTTGCTGAACCTGGCCAAGGGACTTGTCATCCAAGCCCTCCATGATGGTCACGTAGTGCGGCCGCGTCGCCGCAAACACCACCACCAGAAGGGCCGCCAAAAGCGCAGCCGCGGCGATGATCACATTGCGGCGCGATCGCGCTGGAAGCCCCGCCCATTTCCCCCGAGCCTGGGTCCAGATGTTTCGCAGGGCTTCGTTCAACGCATCTCACCCTATCCCCCTTGTGATGGGCTAAATCTGCATGTTCATCAAAGTAGTGTACGCCTGCTGCACGCGAGTGGCGGTCTGCGACAGAAGGTCCACTGCGAGCGAAGCCTGCGTCTCGGCGATCATGAGATCCGCCGTGGACACCGGGCCGCCGCTCGCGTATTCCACCGCTAAGTTGTCGGCGCGAGCCGCCACCTGGTTGACCTCGTCGAGGGCCTTTCCGAGGTAGTCTGAGAAACTCATGCCCCCGGAGGAGCCGCTCACCGCGGGCGTCGCGACGCTCAGACCGCTCGTCAGGGCCGATGACACCGGAACGACCATACCCCATTCACCTCACTTGCCAATTCCAAGCGCCGTCACGGCCATCTGCTTGGCCGCGTCAAAGGCAGTGGCGTTCGCCTGATAGGCCCGCGTCGCCTGAATCAGGTCGACCATCTGCGTGGTCAGGTTGACGTTCGAGGTCTCCACGTACCCGTTGACGGCATCGGGATTGGACGGATCGTAGATCAGCTGGAACGGACTCGTGTCCTGCGTGATGCTCGTCACCTCGACGCCTCCGCCAATCCCCTGGACGGCCTGCCCAAGCGCGGTCTGAAAGGAGACGTCATTTTCCACTGGCGCAAAGTTGACGATCTCGGCGCGATAAGGCCCCCCCTGCGGGGTGCGCGTGGTATTCACGTTCGCGATATTGTTGGCGATCACGTTCAGCCACAGTTGGTTCGCCGCGAGCCCGCTCGCCGAGATGTTCATGCTGGTGTTGTCAAACATGCACCTCAGCTCCCCATGATGGCCGTGCGCAGCCGGTCCAGTCGATCCGAGATGTCCTGCACCAGGGTGTCGTACCTCACCTGATTTTCGGCCATCAACACCATTTCTTCCGTGATGTCCACGTTGTTGCCATTGCTGTTCACGGTTGTGGACGTATCGGTGTACACCTCAGGGATGACATTCGGCAACGCGCTCAGGTCGTAACTTGGCCGTTGCGCCCCAATGGGGATCTGCGCTTCGCCGAGAGCGTTGCTGTCTCCACTCCCGAGGGCGCTTTGAAGCAGCGTCTCAAACGCTACATCCTGGCGCTTATACCCGGGTGTGCCGGCGTTCGCGATGTTGTTCGCGTACACCGCCTGGCGGAGCGTCGATGCGTCGAGAGCGCTCTGCAACAATTCGAAAACCGTCATGGCCCGGTGCTCTCCCCCGACAAAATTCGACGAAGTTCAGGTCGAAACTACAAATTCGTCGAATCCGAGCGGAATCCTGCTCAGGGCAGTTAAGTTTTTCTTATGAATCGAGCCCAGAGGTCCGTCAGCGGTTGCGGAACCACCAAAAACAAAAAAAGGATGACCCTCGGAACCGGGTCATCCGCCGTGGCGCCCTTGCGCCTCAAAGAATGAACTGACTCAGATCTCGATTTTGCACGATATCGCCGAGCTTTTCGTCCACATACGCCCTTGTGATCTTGATTTCGCCGAGGTGAATCTCTGGGGCCTCAAACGACAGGTCCTCGAGCACCTTCTCCACCAGCGTGTGCAGGCGGCGGGCGCCGATATTCTCGGTCTCCTCATTGACCTTCTGCGCCATCTCCGCGATCCGCTCGATGGCCTCGTCGGTAAACTCGACGCGAATCCCTTCCGTTTCGAGGAGCGCGGTGTACTGCTTGATGAGCGAATTCTCGGGTTCTCGCAAGATGCGGACGAAGTCGTCCTTGGTCAAAGGCTCGAGCTCCACCCGAATGGGGAAGCGGCCCTGAAGCTCGGGAATGAGATCGGAAGGCTTCGCCACATGGAAAGCGCCCGCGCCAATGAACAGCATGTAATCCGTCTTCACCGCGCCGTACTTGGTCGAAACCGTCGAACCTTCGACAATCGGCAGGATGTCTCGCTGCACGCCTTCGCGCGATACGTCTGGTCCGTGCGTTTCGCGGCCCGCGATTTTGTCCATCTCGTCGATGAAAATGATCCCATGATTTTCCGCTCGGTAGATAGCCTCGGCCGTCACCGCATCCATATCGATCAGCTTCTGCGCCTCTTCCTGGGTGAGCACCTTGCGAGCCTCTCGAACGGTCATCTTCCGCTTCTTCGTGGATTTCGGCAGCAGGTTGCCGAGCATCTCCTGCAGATTGCCGAGGCTTTCCGCGCCCATGCCCGGGATGAACCCGAGCGCCATGGGACCCGCCTGCTCCTCGACGTCGACCTCCACGTAGTGATCCTCGAGCGCCCCCATGAGAAGTTTCTGCTTGACGCGGCGGCGCTCCTCCCGCACCTGGTCCGACGACGGCTCCTGTGGGCGATCCGCCGCAAATCCCCCGCTGAACAGCATTTCGAGCGGATTCCGCGCGCGCGATCTCGCCCCTGGATCCGGCACCAGCGCTTCGACAATGCGGTCGTTCGCGCGAGCTTCCGCCTCACTCTTCACGCGCTCGGCGTGTTCCGCCTTGACCATTCGCACCGCCGTCTCCACGAGGTCCCGAACCATGGATTCCACGTCCCGGCCGACGTAGCCCACCTCGGTGAACTTGGTGGCCTCCACTTTGATGAAAGGCGCGCCCACGAGCTTGCTCAGCCTGCGCGCGATCTCCGTCTTGCCCACACCCGTGGGCCCGATCATGAGGATGTTCTTCGGCGTCACCTCGGCCTGCATCTCCGGCGACAGCTTCGAACGGCGATACCGGTTTCTCAGCGCAATGGCGACAGCTCGCTTGGCCTTCTTCTGACCCACAATGTACCGATCGAGGTACTCGACGATTTCCCTTGGCGTCAACTCTCGCTCACTGGGCATGAGCCATCCCCCTATACCCCAACGGTCTCCAGGACAATTTGGTCGTTCGTGTACACACAAATTTCGGACGCGATGATCAGGGCCTGCTTGGCGATCTCGGCAGGCTCGAGTTGTGTATTCCGAGCCAACGCGCGTCCCGCCGCGAGCGCGTATCCTCCCCCGGATCCGATGGCGCAGATGCCGTCGTCAGGCTGAATCACCTCGCCGCCCCCCGACACGATGAGGAGATCCCGCGCATCCATGACGACGAGCATCGCTTCGAGCTTCTGGAGAATCTTGTCGGATCGCCATGCCTTCGCGAGTTCCACAGCCGCCCTTGGAAGGTTTCCTTGGAATTCCTCCAATTTCTTTTCAAACCTCTCAAACAGCGTGAAGGCATCCGCGACCGATCCCGCGAATCCGGCCACCACGCGGTCATGATAGAGCCTTCTCACCTTGCGGGCGCTGTGCTTCATGACCATGCTGTTCCCGAATGTCACCTGGCCATCGCCGGCCATCGCGCCGCGCCCGTCGCGCAGCATGGCAAAAATCGTCGTACCGTGCATCTCATACCCCATCTTCGCTCGACTCCCGTCCCTGTGTGCCTCGACGTGCGCGGGGATGCGCCGCGTAGTACGCCCGAGCCAATTGCTCGCGGCTCGTGTGCGTGTAAATCTGTGTGCTCGACAGGCTCGCGTGCCCCAACAGCTCCTGGACGCTTCGGAGGTCCGCCCCTCCGTTCAGCATGTGCGTCGCGAACGAATGCCGAAGGCCATGCACGTGGATGGAGCGAAGTCCGGGGACTTCCTGAATCCGACGCTCCAACACGCGCCGCACGCTTCGGTCGGTCAGGCGGCCGCCGCGGCGATTGATGAACACCGCCGAGCAACGTGCCATCCGATCGCGGAGCGGAAGATAGCGCCGAAGTGCATCGACGGCCCGCCGTCCTACCATCACGTACCGCTCGCGCCCGCCTTTGCCCAGAACGCGCGCAAACCCCGCCGAAAGGTCGAGATCGCCTATGTCCAAGTGCACACATTCGCTCACGCGCACGCCCGTTGCATAGAGAAATTCCAACAGCGCCCGATCTCGCAGGGCCACAAAATCGTCGCCCCCGACGTGATCGATGAGCGCCGCCACCTCTTCCTCGTGCAGATAGCGCGGAAGTCGCCGGTCTCGCTTCGGAAGACGAACGTTTTTAGCCATCACCTGCCGGACCCAGCCCCGCTCCGCGCAGAACCGCAAGAACGTCCGGAGACACGAGAGCCGCCTCGCTACGCTGGACTTCGCGGCCCCTTTCGCCAGCAAGTCGCTCGCGTGCATCCGCACATCGCGCGTCGAGAGCGCGTCTAGATCATAGACGCCGCGATCGTCGAGCCACTGGCGGAAAGCCTCGAGATCCTGCCCGTAACTGCGCACGGTCCGCGGGCTGAAGCGAAGTGCAGCATCGTCCAAAAAAACTTTGACCGCATCTCCGACGGATTGCGTCACACCCGCTCCAACTCCCTCATGAAAGCCTGGAGATCCTCGAGCGCTCGCGCCGCATACCGCTCGTAGCGAGCCTTTTTGTCCTTGACCGGCGGGTCGAGCGGCGGAAAGATGCCAAAAGTTGCGTTCATGGGTTGAAACCCTTGCGGCGAGGCATGCGTGATGTAATGCGCCAGGCTGCCCATCGATGTGGTCGGAGGGAATACGAGCGCGTCCTGGCCGGCCGCCACGCGAGCCGCGTTGATGCCCGCGATGAGACCCGAGGCCGCGGATTCCACGTACCCTTCGACGCCCGTCATCTGGCCGGCAAAAAACAGCGTCGGACGCGCCTTCGCCTGATACGTGGGCAGAAGCGCAACTGGGCTGTTGATATACGTATTCCGGTGCATGACCCCGTATCGCACAAATTCGGCCTGTTCAAGCCCAGGGATCATCCGGAACACGCGCTTCTGCTCGCCCCACTTCAGGTGCGTTTGAAAGCCCACCATGTTGTACAGCGTGGCGGCCGCGTTGTCCTGTCGGAGCTGAACGACCGCGAACGGACGCCTACCGGTCCTCGGGTCGCGAAGACCCACGGGCTTCATGGGGCCGAAAAGCAGCGTTTGCTTTCCGCGCTTCGCCAACGCCTCGATGGGCATGCAGCCCTCAAAATACCGTTCCTCTTCGAAGTCCTTCAGTTCCGCGCACTCCGCGTGGACGAGCGCGTCATAGAACGCCTCGAACTCCTCCTCGGTCATCGGACAGTTGATGTACGCCGCATCCCCCTGATCATATCTCGACTGAAAGAAGACCTTCGACATGTCGATGGATTCCTTGGTGACAATCGGCGCCGCGGCGTCGTAAAAATAGAGATCGCCGTGCCCCACCAGGCGGCGGATGTCTTCCGACAGCGCCGGAGATGTGAGAGGCCCGGTCGCGACCACCGTGACGCCGTCCTTCGGGATCTCGGTGACTTCCTCGCGAACCACCGTGATGTTCGGATGCTGTGAGACGAGTTCCGTGACCCGCTGCGAAAAGCCGTCGCGATCGACGGCAAGCGCGTTGCCTGCAGGGACTGCGTGGGCGTCCGCGGCCCGCATGATCACCGAATCGAGCCTGCGCATCTCCTCCTTCAGCAACCCCACCGCGTTCGTGATACTGTTGGACCGCAACGAGTTGGTGCACACCAGCTCCGCGAACCGATCGGTGTGATGGGCAGGCGTCATCTGAACCGGCCGCATCTCATACAGCGTCACCTTGGCGCCCCGATTCGCAGCCTGCCACGCTGCCTCCGATCCCGCGAGTCCTGCGCCGATGACCGTGACATGAGCCATGTCGTCACCCCCTCATTTCGCCTGTGCCTCGGTTGCCACCATCGGGTGAGCTTTTTCGTTGCTGCACACCACAACCGTCTTTCCTTTTCCGCCTTTTTCAATCATCGGGTGTCCGCAGACCGGGCACGTCTGACCCGTCGGGCGCTGCCAAAGCACGTAGTCACACTCGGGATACCCGCTGCACCCGTAAAACACTTTCCTCGATTTCCCTTTTCGTTCCACAAGCGGTTTGCCGCACTTCGGGCACGAGACCGGGATCTCCTTCAAGATGGGTTTCGTGTTTCGGCACTCCGGGAACCCCGGACACGCGAGAAACTTCCCGTACCTGCCCGTCTTGTACACCATGAGGCGGCCGCACTTTTCACAGCGGACGTCGGACACCTCGTCCTTCAATTCGACGTGCCCCAGGGCGCTTTCCGCCTTCTTTAAATCCTTCTCAAAGTCATGATAAAACTGATCGAGCAGCTCGATCCAGTTCGCGTTGCCCTCCTCGACTTTGTCCAATCGGCTCTCCATGTCGGCGGTGAAGGACACGTCGATGAGCTGGGGGAAATGTTCCTTGAGAATGTTCACCACGATTTCCCCGAGTTCGGTGGGGACAAACCGCTTCTGATCGAGCGTCACGTATCCGCGCTTCAACAGGATGTCGATGGTAGGCGCGTACGTGCTCGGCCGACCAATCCCGAGTTCTTCCATCGCCTTCACGAGCGTCGACTCGGTGTAGCGCGGCGGCGGCTGGGTAAAATGCTGCTCCGGTTTCCAGGTCTTCACCTGGACCACATCGCCCTCTTGCAGGGGGGGAAGCAGCTTCCCTTCCTCTTCATCGGCGTCGTCGTCGCGGCCCTCCGTGTAGAGCGCCATGAATCCGGGGAACCGGACGACTGATCCCGTCGCGCGAAACCACGCGCCATTCGCCTCGAGGTCGACCGATGTGGTGTCGAGGACGGCCGACTCCATCTGGCTCGCGACGAATCGCTCCCAGATCAGCTTGTAGAGGCGATACTGATCGCGCGACAAGTGATCCTTCAGTCGATCCGGATGTCGCATCACCGACGTGGGCCGAATCGCCTCGTGCGCGTCTTGGGCATCCTCGTTTTTCGCGTATTGCCGCGGCCGATCCGGCACGTAGTCCTCGCCAAACGATTGCCGAATGTAGGCCCTCGCTTCCTCCTGCGCGGATTGCGCGATGCGTGTCGAATCCGTTCGCATGTAGGTGATGAGACCGACCGTGCCTTCACCCGGCACGTCGAGACCTTCGTACAACTGCTGCGCAATTTGCATGGTTTTGTACGCCCGAAACCCGAGTTTTCGGGCCGCCTCCTGTTGAAGACTGCTCGTCGTGAACGGCGCAGCGGGGTTTCGCTTCCGCTCGGATTTCTTGACCCGGCGCACGACCAACGAGTGGCCTTCCACACGGGACAGAAGTTCGCGCACGGCAGCCTCGTTTGGAAGCGGTGTCTTTTCCTCGCCGTAGCCATAAAAGCGAGCCACGAGCTTCTTCCCGTGCACCTGGCCATGGGCGTCGACGGTCCAGTACTCCTCAGGTTGAAACGTTCGGATTTCGTTTTCGCGATCGACGATGAGCCTCAGTGCGACCGACTGCACGCGGCCAGCCGACAAGCCCTTTTTTACCTTTCGCCACAGCAAGGGACTCAGCTTGTAGCCCACGAGGCGGTCCAAGATGCGCCGCGTCTGCTGCGCGTTCACGAGATCCAGATTGATTTTCCTCGGATGTTGAAACGCCTGTTTGACCGCATCCTTCGTGATCTCGTGAAACACGACGCGACAGTCATCGTCAGGATTGAGATCGAGCAGATGCTGCAGGTGCCAGGCGATGGCTTCGCCTTCGCGGTCAGGGTCTGCCGCGAGGTAGACCTTCTTCGCCTTCTTGCTCGCCTCGCGGAGCGCCTTGATGACGTCGCCCTTCCCGCGGATCGTGATATATTTCGGTTCAAAACCATGTTCCACGTCGACGCCGAGTTGGCTCTTGGGCAGGTCTCGCACGTGGCCCATGGAGGCTTTCACCGTGTACTTGCTCCCCAGATACTTCCCAATCGTCTTCGCCTTGGCGGGCGACTCGACGATGACCAGATAGTCTGACACGCCACGATCCTCCATTCGTCGCAGCCTTGGCAAACCCTGTCCTTGGTTCAAACCATATTATCACCGCGATCCTTTCGTTTGCAAACGGTGGACGCGCCGTTCCTCATCGCGCGGCTTCGAGCGCACGCGATTCCATCAGTGACAGATGGAGCGAAAGTTCCAGTTGTGCTGCACACTTGGTGAATGGTAACGTGAAGGCAGAGGCGGATCGCGCCGTCCATCCGTTGGCAAGGTGGTTCATATCCTTATGAAAATAGGTACGCACCATGGAAAGTTCCATGCCGATGAAGTGTTCGCCGTCGCGATACTGAGAAAACTATATCCAGACGCCCGCATCGTACGCACGAGAAACAAGTCCGTGCTGGCGCAATGCGATCTCGTCGTCGACGTCGGCGGAGGCCCGTACGATCACCACAGCGTGCAAAAGGTACACCGCCCGAACGGAATCCCCTATGCCGCGGCCGGCCTCATCTGGCGGGATTTCGGCGACCGGTTTCTGGAGGCACTCGGTGTGGAGCGGGAAGAGGATCGAGCGCTGGTGTCCAGCAACATCGACGACAAGCTCTTTCAGGCCATCGACGCGATCGACAACGGGATCGACCTGGAGCGGGACATGCGAATCAAGGGAATCTCGGAGCTCGTCGGCTCCTTCAACCCCCCGTGGAACTCGCAGGAGGACGAAAACCGAGCATTCGAGCGAGCTTTGGACTTTGCCACGCAGATTCTGATGAACTACGCGAACCACGAGATCAGCCGGCTTCAGGCGACGGAAATCGTGAAGGCGGCCTATGCGGCTCGCAAGGAGCCCGCGCTTTTGGTCTTGCCGACCTGCTGCCCGTGGACGGAAACGCTGCTCGAAATTGACCCGGCTGGCGAAGTGCTCTATGTAGCATTTCCGGATAAGACAGGTCAATATCGCCTTCAGGTTGTTCCCAAAGGCCCCGGGACATTCGAAGCGCGAAAACCTTTGCCGAGCGAATGGGCGGGAAAGGAAGGTGAAGAGCTCGTTTCCATCTGCGGGGTAGAAGATGCGGTATTTTGCCATCCCGCGCGATTCATCGCAGGTGCAGAGAGTTTGGACGGCATCCTGCAGATGGCGGAAGAAGCGTTGGCGGCCGAACCGTCCAATCCGTGATGCCGCGGATGCAGATCAACGCAAAAGCAAGAGCCAGAGTTCGGCGCTGAACCGACTCTGGCTCTTTCGGCGACTGTGCCCATCCACTCACTTCGCAAAGACGAGGTGACCAATCTCGGCAACCACAGGCTGCTGCCAAACCCAGCTGCCGGAAGGTGTTTCGGAAGGATTGTAGAACACCAACGCCCCCGGCACCACATCGTCACCCTTCAAGACGTCGAGCGCAGCCTGCACATTCTGCGCGTCGGGCTGCGAATCGATGTAGCCGTTCGCGACGCTTTCGAACTGGTAGTGACCGTCGCTCACTTGAAACACGACCTGCTGCACCGTGCTCCCGTATCCACCCGCGGCAATTCGATGCATGATCACGTCGCCGACGGCGATCTGAGCCTGAAGCGGCTCTCCCCCGGCTTCCGCGTGGATGACGTGCTCCAACCAGTAGAGGTCGCTACCTGTGGCGGGAATGGATGCGGCAACATGGGCCTGTGCGGCGTGCGAAGGCTGAGACAGGCCAACCGGTACGCGGACCGTGGACCCAATCTGCAGATTGAGGGGATTAGCGGCAGGATTGGCGGCTAACATCTCGCTGGTCGAAACGCCAAATCGCTTTCCGATGAGGAACAGCGTGTCTCCGGGCTTTACCGTAACGTCTTCCACCTCGGGAATGCGTATGGAGCTGCCAATCGGCAAATTCAGCGGATTGACGTTCGGGTTTGCGGACTCCACAAGCTGCACAGGCAGGCCGTGCGAATGAGCGATGGTCCACAGAGACTGCCCCGGCTCGACGGTGATGGTCTCCGCAAAGGCGTTCGACACGCCGAGTGCGACTGTCAGGGCCATGGCGCATCCTGCGACACACCACGATCGAAACTGCATGTCATCCATCCTCTCGTTTACGCCTCCGAGGTTAGTTGTCGGGTTCGGGTAACGAGTCCCCTTCGCGCCACACGGCGCGATTCACCCCAAGGCCAAAGGCCTTCAGTCCCCCGTACGCGCACATGCGCGATTCGGCAAAGTCTTGGACGACGACCATCATATCAACCCGTGCGCCGGGGGAAAACCCAAACTTGTTGACATCGCAGGTGGCTTCTAACCGATTGACCTACTCCGTTCCACGCATCGTGATGGGCGAGATCACGACCAGCGTGCCATATCCCGTAAGTTCCCAGACGCGCTTCGCGGCTTGAATCGGAAGCTCCACGCAGCCTGCGCTCTGCGGCTGGCCGTACGTTCGGCGCTGAAAGCCGTGGATGGCCTGTTCGCCATAGAAGAAGCTCACATAGGGCACGCGCTCCACTCGATAGGGGCGGCCACTTGGGCCGATGCCCTGCATGGTCTGTTCTCGGTTGCGCAAGAAGATGGCGTGAACCCCCGGTTGGGTCGGGGCGGCCGGCACGCCTGTGCTGCACGCCGTTTGAAAGATCACGCCACGGCCATCTTCCCATACGCGAAGCTGTTGCGGGATGGACTGATCAACCATCACCAAGCGATACGGCTGAGTCGCCGTGAGATGAAGCGCCAGTGCGATCTCGAGCGTCCGACGAACGCGAGGGCCGGTGTAGCCATCCACTCGAAGGCCGTGATCGGCCTCAAATCGCATCACCGCGCCCTTCGTGATCTCCGTGTACTGGTCCGGATTCCACGCCCGTTCAAGTTCAGGAGGGACGTCGGGCGAATTCCAAGTCCAATAGCCTAGCGGAGCGTGCTCCCAATTCTGAGCATACAGGCGATCCGTCGGTATGACCGCGTGATACCTGCACGGAAGGTAACCAAGTTCTGCGAGGACGACGTGCAAGGCCCAAATGGGCTCGCCGCGATCGCCCAGCGTCCACACCGAGGACTCCGAAATGCCGGCGAATTCTGGCATCCCTGGCTGAGCCTCGTTCATCAAGTTGAGCGTGGCGCCCTCGCAGCGAGGTTCGGACACCCACAGGCTCAAGAGGGCCGATGTGCTCACGACGAAGATGCGAGCCAGATCCACGCGTGCACTGCGATGACCCCTCATCCCCAGCAGCCTCCCATCTTCCTTATGTAGGATGGACGATGGGATGCACAAGGAGTATTCCATTCATTGGTTTAGCGAGAACATTCCGCTGCGTTCGGCCGAATGTGATACGTTCCATCCGGGTGCCGTGTGACCATGCATGCGAGTTCCATCTCCAGCAGCGCGCCGAACACATACCCGAGGTCGAGATCGGCGACGGCGGCGAGCTCTCCTGCGCGGATGGGCTGATGCCGCGCGAGCGCCCGATAGCACGGCTCGAGGTGAGCGGGGATTTTCCATGAACCTGCGATCTCGACGTCCGCCGGCTCAGGAAATAGGTCGTTTGGGTCGACGAGCGGGATGGCACCATCGAAGAGCAGGCGGTTGACGCCCCGACTGGCCCGCGACGTGATGGGGCCAGGAACGGCATACACGTCGCGCCCCAGATCGAGCGCGCATTGCGCCGTGATCAGCGCACCGCTTCTGTCACCCGCCTGCACGACGATCACCGCCTCGCTCAACGCCGCAATCAACCGGTTGCGCTCAGGAAAGTGATGTTTGCGGACGGGCGTGCCGGGTGGGTACTCGCTGACGAGCGTCCCCGTGGACGCGATTTGATCGTAGAGCCGCCGATTCGAAGGCGGATAGCATCGATCGATGCCACATCCCAACACAGCGACGGTATCACCCCCCATCTCGAGAGTCGCGGCATGCGCAGTCGCGTCGACGCCCATGGCGAGGCCCGACACGATCACCGCGTCCCGTCGCGCAATCTCCCCTGCGATCCAACGCGCCGCTTCCATGCCGTAACTGGTCATCCGCCGCGTCCCGACGATTCCGAACGTGGCTCGTTGAGGAGCGAGGAGATCCTTCCGCCCCTGCACGAACACAACCATCGGGGGATCCGGAAGGTCCGACAAACGGCTTGGATAATCCTCCGCGCCGCGCGCGAGCACGAAAATGCCGCGATGTTCCAACTGTAACTTGAGCCGATCCGCCGACGGCTCAGCTCGGCGCCAAGCGTCCATCCGACTCGCCTGCGCCGCATCCACGCCTCCATACGCCGTCCAGTCTGCCACCCGCGCCTCGTGAAACGGCCGAATGCCGCCGAATGCGCGCACCAGGCGCCGCAAGGTGCTAGGCGCGAGCCCCGGACACAGCGACCACACGATGGCCAGTTCCGCGTCGCCCAACAGCTATCCCTCCACGCCGTTTTGGGCATCGTAACCCGCGTTTGCTCGATTCGTCCATGACGTGAGCGAAAAAAAGAGTTCGCTTGGCGAAGCAAGCGAACTCTTTATGCTTCGAGAAGCGAAACACGCTCACGACTTGCAGCGCTCGAGCAAGCCGCGCTCTTCCAGCACCTGATACAACGTCGAGCCCATCTCAGACGGGGTGGGAGCCACTCGGATGCCGCACGCCTTCATCTTCTCGATCTTGGACTGCGCCGTGCCGGAACCACCGGACACAATCGCCCCCGCATGACCCATCCGCCTTCCCGGAGGGGCTGTGGCACCCGCGATAAAGCCAACGACGGGCTTTTTCATGTTGGCCTTAATCCACTCTGCCGCTTCTTCTTCCGCCGATCCACCGATCTCGCCGATCATGATCACGGCTTCGGTATCCGGGTCGTCGTTGAACATCTTCAGCACGTCGACAAAGTTTGTCCCGTTGACCGGATCGCCGCCGATCCCGACGGCCGTCGACTGGCCGAGCCCGAGCTGCGTCAACTGGTACACGGCTTCGTAGGTCAGCGTTCCCGAGCGAGACACGACGCCGATTTTTCCAGGCGTGTGAATGTATCCAGGCATGATGCCGATCTTGCACTCGTTCGGCGTGATCACGCCAGGACAGTTCGGGCCAATGAGCCGCGTCTTCTTGCCCTCCATGTACCGCTTGACCTTCACCATATCAAGAATCGGAATACCTTCCGTGATGCACACGACAAGTTCGATTCCGGCCGCAACGGCCTCCATGATGGCGTCCGCGGCGAATGCAGGCGGAACGTAAATGACCGACGCATTTGCGCCCGTCTCGCGCACGGCCTCCTCAACCGTGTTGAAGACCGGCAATCCCTCGACCTTTGTGCCGCCCTTCCCTGGGGAGGTGCCACCCACGACCTTCGTGCCGTAGGCAAGCGCCTGCTGCGTGTGAAACAGACCGGCAGATCCCGTGATGCCCTGGGTAATGACGCGCGTTTCCTTGTTCACCAGAATGCTCATCGCGAGTGTCCCTCCTCAGACCAGCGCCACGATCTTTTGGGCAGCGTCAGCGAGCGAATCAGCCGCCACCAACTTCAGACCCGATTCGTTCAAGATTTTCTTTCCGGCTTCGACGTTCGTGCCCTCGAGGCGCACCACGAGCGGCTTGTCCAGGCCGACCTGCTTGGCCGCTGCGACCACGCCGTTTGCGATCACGTCGCACTTCATGATGCCGCCGAAGATGTTGACGAGGATACCTTTCACTTTAGGATCCGACAGGATGATTTTGAACGCCGCCGTCACTTTCTCTTCGCTGGCGCCTCCACCGACGTCCAGGAAGTTCGCAGGCTCTCCGCCGTAATACTTGATGGTGTCCATCGTGGCCATGGCCAGGCCCGCACCATTCACCATGCATCCAATGTTGCCGTCCAGCGCGATGTAACTCAAACCGTATTTCGAGGCTTCGATTTCCTTCGGATCTTCTTCGTCCTCGTCGCGCAGGCTGACGATCTCGGGATGCCGGTACAAAGCATTGTCGTCGAAGTTGAGCTTCGCATCCAGGGCGATGATGTCGCCTTCCGCTGTCAGTACCAGCGGATTGATCTCCGCGATGGAGCAATCCTTCGCGACGTACGCGTTGTAAAGCGCCATCATGAATTGAGCGGCCTTTTTCACCGCATCCTGAGGCAGCTCAAGCTTGTACGCGAGGTTGTTCGCCTGGAACGGCGTGAGCCCCGTCAGTGGATCAATGGTCTCACGGAAAATCTTTTCCGGGTGTTTTGCAGCTACCTCTTCGATCTCGACGCCGCCCTCCTGGGAGGCCATCATCACCAAGCGTCCCTGGGATCGGTCAAGAACGAGGCCTATGTAGTACTCCTTCTGGATATTCGTGAGCTCTTCGATGAGCAGTCGCCGTACAATTCGGCCCTGCGGTCCCGTTTGGTGCGTGACGAGCCGCTTGCCGAGAAGCTCGCGGGCGTTCGCCTCGACCTCCTCCAGGGACTTCGAGACTTTGACGCCACCCGCCTTGCCGCGCCCGCCTGCATGAATTTGAGCCTTTACTACAGCCTTGCCACCAAGTTCTTTTGCCGCTTCCACAGCCTCTTCAACCGTGAAAGCCACTTTGCCGCGCGGGACTTTGACGCCGAATTCAGCCAGAATGGCCTTCGCTTGATACTCGTGGATGTTCACGATGTCCGTCCTCCTTTGTCCCCCTACGGATACGGCGCACAAAAAAACCGGACAAACGTTGCCATGGCGTCTGCCGACCTTGTGCCATCTATCAGGATAGAACTTCGCGGCACGTTTGACAACGTCTTGACCGGTTGAGACGATGAAAACGCATACAGGAAACCTTGACAAATTGTTGACATCGTATCTACAGCGCGCTGTGGAGCAAACTGCACAGGTACGAAAACGCAAACACCCCGACGAGCGCACCGAGCAGGCGCATCGCAGCTCGATCCCGCAACACGTGGAGGATCACGCCGATGGCCAGCGCGAGCGTGTCCGCGAACAGGCTGGCGACGAGCGCATGTTCCTTCCACGTGACCGGCGTCAGCCCCAGAACCGCCAAGACCAGGGACGCCACCGCCAACAAAATCGCGCCCCCTCGTAGGACGATGTAATCGTCCCCCGCAGCGCGCAGACCTCGGTGAAGCCGGCGATGGCGCCGCCTTTGATACGCGCGAAGGTCGATCACTTGGCCGCGCCGCCCCTCCGCATCCCCTCTCGCGATCCGTTTCCTCGGGTTCTCCATGACGGCTCCCTCCTGAAACTCGCCATACCTGGACGATGCGAACGAGATTCTTCCCTACATTATGGCTCATGCACCGAGAAATTGCTATACGTAGGTTGTGAAAAGTTCCGAAAGCGAGGCGAATTCACGTGTTGGGATATGCGTTCGGCGCCATCCGCCACGGAGCCGACGTTCAAATCGTCCGAGTCCAAGCCGATGTGGGGCCAGGCTTTCCCCGCTTCACTATCGTGGGCCTTCCCGACTCCTCTGTCAGTGAAGCAAAAGCCCGAATCCGTTCCGCGTTCCATCACGCTGGGCTCCCTTTCCCAAAGGGCAGGATCACCGTCAATTTACAGCCCGCCAGCCTGAAAAAGCAAGGCTCCTGGCTCGATCTCGCCATCGCCGTCGCGATTCTCCGCGCATCGGCATCGCCGTCCATACCTCACGATTCCACGGTCTTCGTCGCCGAACTCTCGCTCGACGGCGGACTCGTGCCTCAATCGGGCCTCAGCGCCATCGGACTGCGCATGCGCGACGAAGGACTCTCTTCCCTTTGCGTGAGCACCGACCAACGTCTTCCATGGCCGTTTGACAACATGTTTCACATGATGCGGGCTGCGGACCTCGCCGATGTCGTGACGCAACTTCGACAGTCCCAGGTCCACGCTGTAAGATCTCCCGCGCGCAACGTCACGCTCCCCGAAACCACCCGCTTCGTACCCCCACTCAACGGACATCCCGTGGAACTGAGATTGCTCGCCATCTGCGCGGCCGGTCGGCACACGCTCCTCATGGTCGGATCGCCAGGCGTGGGAAAGACGACGCTGGCGGACGCTTTTGCCCATCTACTTCCCGACCTCACAGAGGACGAAGCACTTGAAGTCGCAGCGTGGCAGGAGATTGCGAATCCTGACTACGCATTCACCCTGCGGCCGCCAGTGCGAAGACCTCACCATGCCATCTCGGCGAGGGGATTGCTGGGAGGAGGCCGATGGGGAACACCAGGGGAAGTCACGTTGGCACACCGTGGTGTTCTCCTGTTGGATGAGATGCTGGAGTTCTCGCACGCCTCGTTGAATGCGCTGAGAGAACCCATGGACAGGGGTGCCATCGAATGTACGGTCAACGGCAAGCCTACCCTGTTTCCGGCTTCGTTTCAGCTTATCGCGACCGCCAACCCTTGCCCGTGCGGATATCGCGGATATGGAGACTGCTCGTGTCATGATCTGGACGTTCGAAGGTACTGGACGCGCTGTCCCGGCCCGATTCTTGACCGCATCGATATCGTGCACCACGTGAACCGCGACACAGGTCGCGAGCAAGGCGGCGCGTCGCTCGACGCCTGGGTCGAGAGGGTCCGCGAAGCCACAGCGCTTCTCGCGAGCTCCTCGGGCAGAACATCCACCCTCTCGGACGACGCGCATCGAGTCTTGCGGCGCGCGTGCGATCGGCTCCGCGCGTCCGAGCGAGATCGGGAGAAAATCGCGGCGCTCGCGACCACCATCGCCGCACTCGAAGGGCGAGACGAAGTCCTGGCTCCTCACGTGGAAGAGGCCATCGTCTGGCGTCGTCCAGGATCTCTGTCTCCCGTGCGAAATGCGATCACGTAAACGGAACCCAGGCATAGGCAGCGATGTTTGACGCAAGTTATATCCACCGAGGTGATTTATGCGGAAGGGAGGGACGGCATGTGTCGCGCCGAATGGGGTCAGCCCTGATCGGTTTGCTCGCTGCATCCTCGTTCGTAACCTATGGCACGCCTATCGTGCACGCAACCCCGTCAGGGCAGGCGAAGGTCGTCTATCTGACCTTCGATGACGGCCCAAGTCAACGATATACGCCCAAACTCCTGGACATCCTGCGCAACCAACACATTTCCGCGACGTTTTTCGTGGTGGGATATCGGTGCGAGCAGTTCCCAGATATCGTTCGTCGAATTCAACGGGAAGGCCACGAGATTGGGAACCACGGTTTTTCCCATCTTGACCCCAAAAAGCACGCGCTGGAAGAGTTCATCCTCGATATCCGGAAGACCGACACGGCCGTGGTGAAGGCCTGCGGAACGAAGCCCCTGTACTACAGGCCCCCGTATGGCTCCATCGACGCAAGCGAGATCGACTGTGTGCACAAACTCGGCCACCCCATTGCGCTGTGGACCGTCGACTCGATGGACTGGAAGGCCAAATCGGCGAATGCGATTGTCAGCCAAGTCGAACGCCACGCGCAGCCCGGCTCCATCATCTTGTTTCACGACGGGATCAGCTCGAGCCGATATACCATCGAGGCGATGCCACGCATCATTCGCGACTTTCGCCGCGATGGATACACATTCAAGACGCTCCCCATCCGCGATTCACTGCGGATAGAGGCGTTCGTGCCGAAAACCGACGACGACGCCATCCTTCCACGTGATACCCACGACGTCCAGCGCAAACACCGACCATCGGTCGGCACGCGCTGCATAGGCCGTCAGAGCCGCGACTAATTTTGGAATTTGCGCTGGGCGCAGCGCGTATATTGGATCGCCGTCGATGGGTGACGTGCGGGTCTTGACCTCGACAGCCACGAGCTCGTCTTCGTTTTCCGCAATGAGGTCCAACTCGCCGAAGCGAGTTCTCCAATTTTTCTCGATCACGCGCCAGCCCAGGCAACGCTCGAGGTACTGGCCCACAAACGACTCCCCAAGGGTTCCAAGTTCGCGCCGATTCACCCGCATGTGGAGTTCACGCTCTGCGGAAACGATAAATGTAGGCCAAGATTTCGGCGACCGCCTGATACAACTCGGGCGGAATGACTTGATCGACTTCCAGTGCGAACAGTGCATCAACCAGTTCCGTCTGCTCCACCACGGGGACGCGGTGTCCCTCGGCCGTACGCACGATAGCTTTTGCAACCTCTTCCGCGCCCTTCGCGACCACACGAGGTGCCAGATCCTTTTGGGCGTCGTATCGGAGCGCCACTGCTCGTTCAGCGCGTTGCATCGGGACCATCTCCTTCGTGATCGACGGTCCAGGACGTGAGCTCCCAGCCACAAGCCTGAAGCGAAGGAGCGACAGCCTGTCGTGCAGCCCGCAGGTATGCGACAAACGGCGCATCCTGCGAACAGGTGATGTGGACGTGCAGGGCTGGCCTCTGCGCCGTGAGTACGCAAATCAAAGGATGGCCGTCCAACTCGAGGTCGAGGCGCAGCCGGTGCACCAGCTTTCCCCGGGGCCCCATGCGCGTCCGCCGTTCAGCGCGCCAGCGAACGGCCACGGGATGGTCGCGGCGCGCGGGTTCTTGAATCACGAACAAACCCGCGCCGCGCCGATCAAAGGGATGGGGAGCGACCGACGCGAGAAGGCGGTCCAGCATCACCCACTGCATGAGGCGCTTCTGCTCTGCAGGCCCGAGACCTTGATGGATCCATTCGCGCCCCATCGAACCGAATGAGACCAGCGGAGACGAGGGATTCTCACGCAATCGAAGGGTCGAATGGCCGTCGGTCGACTGAGCGAGCTCTCGCATGACTGACCACAGATGCCTCACGGACGCGGCGAGGATCCCCGCATTCCGGACTTCCACATCGTGCGGTGGCTGCTGCACAGGAAATGCGGCCTCCTGTGACATTGCGCCATCTGTGGGCATCGTGAAGACGGGCTCGGCGACGTTGAAAGCCGTCTGCGCCGCGGCCGGATCGCGCTCTTCGCGCCACGAGCTTTCTTCGTTTGACGCCACGGTCGGCGTGGCTTCGGGCGATGATCCATCGGTGCGAGGTGACGTGAACTCCTCCGACATCCCCTGCGCGCTGACCTGAAGCAGCGTGTTCAACAACGCAGTCCTCCATCCTCGCTCGCTCGCCCATAGGACGTCATCGCGCAGGATCTCGTACGGCACGAGGTCCGAGGCGTCAAGCGGGAATTCCGACGCCTGTTCGCCCGTCGCTTGTGAAGGGGGCTCTGCACCCGCCGGGCGACGTGCACTGCGATCCGTACGGTCCGCGCCAGCTGGAGGGGCGCGATCGACACCGCGCGCAGCGGGTTCGATGTCGGCCGGAGGAATGCGATGGATGCTAGGATCCATAGCTCATCTGCTCCTTCTCGCCCACGCACGCGCGCACGGGGGCGAACGAAAGTCGATGTACCACCGAGGGCCCAAGGCGCCGCAGCGCTTCCAAATGAGCGCGCGTGCCGTACCCCACGTGCTCTGAAAAACCGTATCCCGGAAAACCCTCATCCAGCTTCGCCATGAGCCGATCGCGGAAAACCTTGGCGATCACGGACGCCGCAGCGACGAGCAACGATCGCGCGTCTCCGTCCACCACCGGCAACACGGGGACGCGATGCCGAAACCCGCGGTTCCCGTCCACCAGCGCCAGATCGACGGGAATGTCCAGGGCATCGAGTGACCGCTTCATGGCAAGCTGGGTCGCCTGCAGGATGTTCAACCGGTCGATTTCTTCAGGGCTCGCCATCCCGATGCCGACGGCGAGAGCCTTCGCTCGAATGCGATCCGCCAGGCGCTCCCGCACGTCCGGCTTCAGTTGCTTGGAATCCATGACATCTTTCAATTCCTCATACGTCTCCCGTTCCAACGGAAGAACGACACTCGCCGCGACAACTGGACCGGCAATGCACCCCCGACCGACCTCGTCGACGCCGGCCGTTCGACAACCACCGCTAAGCGCCAGATCCAGTCGATAACGCCTCATCCACCCGTCCATCTCACGCCTCCTTGGCGTTAGTCTACATCGTCTCGAATCGGCCCGCCATCGCGGATAGAAGAATCGATGCGCTCACAAACGAGGTCAATCTTCAGGCCACTCGAGCGACACGGGCCCAAGCCGACCTTCCTGGAAGTCGCGGATCACCATCTTCGCGACGCGTTCCTCGTCGACGGCTCCCCCAGCGACAAGTGCTCCGCGCGCCCGGCCAATGTGTTCAAACCACGGCTGGACGGCTGGCCAAACGTCCTGGAGGTTCGTCCACTCGATGGGCGTCTCCACGCGGAGACCGTACCGCTTGGCCAATGCGTCTGGATACCGCCCGCTCAGATAGGCGAGCACATAGGCGCACACTTCGTAAGCCTCAAAGATTTCTTCCTTGACGGCTCCACTCGCCGCTAGTTTCAGCCCCTGCTCGTCATTCGCGAGCTTTGGCGCGAGAACCCCCGGCGTGTCGAGCAACTCGGTGCGCCCGACGCGAATCCACTGCAAGGAACGCGTCACACCCGGCCGATCCCCCGTCTTGGCTACGGCACGTCCCGCAAGCTGATTGACGAACGTAGACTTCCCCACGTTCGGAATTCCACAGATCATCCCGCGCGTGACCGCCCTCTCGATCCCGCGCGCGCGGGCCCGATTCATCTTGGCCTCCACAAATTCATCGAGTGCACGCCTGAATTCGCGCAGGCCTTGTCCTGTTCTGGCGTTGACGGGAATGGCGATCACGCCTTCACGTTGAAACCGTTCGACCCACTGTTCGGTGCAATGGGGATCCGCGAGATCCACCCGCGTCAGGACCATGAGCCTAGGCTTGTTTCGCGCGAGTTCGTCGAGAACGGGGCTTCGGCTAGACACGGGCAGCCGCGCGTCGGCCAACTCCACAACGACGTCAATGCCGCGGAGTTCCTCTGCCATCAGCCGCTTGGCTTTCGCCATGTGCCCTGGAAACCACTGAATAGGCAATCTTCTATCACCTTCCATTTCTCTGAAGCACGAAAAAAGCGCAGGTCTCTTCCTGCGCTTTCTGGCGTCTTACCGTCGAACTTCTGCGATCCGCGCCGCCTTGCCGGACAGCCCGCGAAGATAATGCAGCTTGGCTCGACGCACCTTGCCTCGGCGGACCACTTCAATCTTGTCCACCTTTGGTGAATGCAGCGGAAACGTCCGTTCGACTCCGACTCCGTAGGAAACCTTGCGGACCGTGTAGGTTTCGCTGATGCCGCTCCCGCGGCGCCGAATCACCACGCCTTCGAAGACCTGAATGCGCTCACGCCCGCCTTCACGGACTTTGACGTGAACCCGCACCGTATCTCCTGGGCGGAAATCCGGAATGTCCTTGCGGAGTTGGTCTTCCACCACTGAACGTAGCAAGTTCATGGTAGACCTCCCTTCCCAGCCAGTGTTCGTGTCTCGATGGACAGAGGACCACTGTGATTACCCGCACCATTATAGCTCACGAAATCGACGAACGCCAGGCTTTTTTCATGAGCGGCATCAACGCGTCGCGATTGTCCCGCACCCATGAAAATCGGGCGCCCTGAGGCGCCCGACGAAGCGTTCTCAAACCCCAACTCGCCTTTTCAGTTTGCGCGTGCCCTTGGATGTCCCACGCTCTGCTCCGCGCTCCATGCGCTTTAGCGCGTGCTGGATTTCCAAGTCGCGCGCATACTGCGTCAACTCCGGCTTCATGACCATTTCGATCAGCTCCTTGACTGAAAGATTGCCTCTCAGCTAAGTTCCGACTTGGAACGCCTGACCTTCCTACAACGCTTACGGAGTTAGCTGACGGGTTCGGGTGTAGGAGCCCCTACGCAGCCAAGCGCTGCGATTCACCCCAAAAACCTTGGGTCCTCCGCTTCCAATACGGAACTCAGCGATGGGTCATGACGCCAGTATACCATGTCGTGAAAGCTCACGCAATCATTGGACACCCTGTTCCAGCTGTTGAACCAGCGAAACGGGGATCTGGACTTTCGCCAATTGCGCGTTGTCGATGTCTTGGAAGATGGTGGTTGTCTGCATGATGAGTGATCCGACCGAATCCACGACACCGACGGACTGCGTTTGGATCTGACGAATATATCCAGACGTTTCACCCACGTAAAACACATACGCGACCTCGCTCGCATGACTCGACAACTCCGTCGCCGAAGCACCGGGCGCGCCACCTAAGAACGCGGGAAGCGAAACAATGCCATTGGGGACGACCACGCGGTAGACGTCGCAATACTCGTCCACCACGTAGGTCCGGTTCATCTTCTCGAGTGGCAGATGGTGCGCCATCGCGTACTCCACGACGTCACGGTAGCCCGCGTATGCGTTGAGATTCGAAACAGGTTGCGCAGGAGACCAGATCGTCCCATCCTGCTGATAAGCAACCTGACCCTGTTGATAGAAGGCGATGTTGAAATTGTTTTCGTGCACCTGAATGCTCGCCATGTTCGGTTGCTGAAGGGTCCCATATACCGTGAAACTCGTGTGCAGATTCCCATTTTGGATGTTGACCGCCGTCTGCATCTTGTACATGGCGGCGGTCTCGCTCTTGTCAAGAGCCTTCAACAGCGGAGACCACGGCGCGTGATGGCTCACCACCTGCGTCGCCGTGCCGGACGCGATGGATACAGACTGAACGCCAGGCGTGCACCCCGTGGAGAGGAGCCCCGCGCATATCGCAAGCGCAAGCACTGTCTGCCGGACCGACTTCATCGCGATCCCTCCTCTCCCTCTCGACGAGGACGGTACAGCCATCCGCCCACAATGATCGCTGCCAGTACGGCACAAGCTGCGGGCAAGACCGGAACGTTCGACGGAGAGATGATCAGGTAGTCGCCGGTTCCGTAAATGTCCAGAGCCAGCACCTCGTTCGGCACACCTGCCAAGTGCAACGGAGTCACGTTGACCACGTTCGTCCGAAACACCCGCCAGATCCGCACCAATTGACCGGTGCCGTCGGCATTTGGCACAAAGCGATACGCCGAAAAGTAGCGAACCGGCGAGTTGCGGACGTAGGAGGGATCGTTGGTCAAAATTTCGGGATACGGCCTGACCCCCGTCAGCACGGTCTCAAACCTGAACGACTGACTTGGGGCTGTGTAGACGCGTTTCCAAGTGCCCTGCGGGCTCACGGTCAGAATGTACGCCGGGCTCGCGTTCACAAACACGGCATCCCGCCCGCCTGGGACCAGAGGTCCAATGCGAATGTCGTTCGGCACAGGATTGTCGGCGGAACCTTGGTAGCTCGCCACGACCTTCCCGAGATTCACGTCGTACACGTGTAACGAGTTATCTCCGACGAGCAGAATCTGATCGTCCCTGGTGCTCGTAAAATGCCCCTCACCGACGACGCTCTCCGCCTGCATGGTGACGGCCGATCCTCGGCCTGCGCCAAGGCCCATCAGACGGTCGTTGGAAATGTACACCCCCGCTCGATCCGGCTTCACCCCGAGCTCCGCGAGACAGTCGTCCCAGTTCGCAATCTCCTTCGCGCTCGCCTGGTTCGCGATGGCCTGAAAGCTCGCAGGGTAGGCCGCAGGGGCGAGGGCGGTCTCCACCGCCTGCTGGTCTGTCAAAAACGGGGTCAGGTACTCATACACGCGGCCGTTGTCGACATACCAATTCGCGAGTT
The DNA here is from genome assembly GCF_000024285.1 of Alicyclobacillus acidocaldarius subsp. acidocaldarius DSM 446. Taxonomy (GTDB): domain Bacteria; phylum Bacillota; class Bacilli; order Alicyclobacillales; family Alicyclobacillaceae; genus Alicyclobacillus; species Alicyclobacillus acidocaldarius. The sequence goes on along the minus strand of NC_013205.1, from coordinate 1,420,866 downwards.
CATACGGAAAAAACGCGCGGACGAGATCGAGCGGATTGACGCGAGCCAAATCCTGCGGTGTTGGGATCACCTTCTTCAAGCGGCCTCCGACCGATTTCAACTCGACAATCTCGTACTCCCCTTGGGCCGTCTGCAGCACGTTGTAGAGCGCATCCGGCGAATCCGTGGCCGAGATCGCGCGTTGCTCCAACTCCTGCCGCGTCGGAATGTGGCTGTCGATGGTGATGATGGCCTGTCCACCTGTGACCGGGATGACGGCGAAGGGCGCCTCGGGTGAGTTCTGAACCCGCAGGTTGACTTGAGCATCCTGCAAGACTCTGAAGTGCGTGAGAAACGCCCAATCATTGAGCGGAAGAAACACCTGCGCGATCACGACGCTCAATCCTCCCAGGAGCGACGCGGCAGGTCTGACGCGACCGACGAGGATGGCCAGGAGCCACAACAAGATGAGCATCGCGATGGCGACCAGCGCCTGCTTGAGCTTGCTCGCAAACGCGAGCGTGCTGTACCCTTCGGCCGCCATGAGCACGAACAGCGTGTAGATCAACCATCGCCTGCGAATGGGCCGCTTGAGCGACGTCATCCACAGCAAGATGATCGCGATGGCGGCCAGCACGCCGTAGAGCGCGAGATCGTCGACCAAGGGGCGCAGAATCCACACATAGACGGCGTTTGCGAACAACGCCCAAAACACGTACCAGATCCACAAACCGACGGTCTTCCACGACTTAGCCATGGTTCTCCTCCTGACCATCGAAGGTGCGGCTCCACAAGAGCAGCAACCCGACCATGAGGAAGTAATTCAGGCAGTTGGCCGGATACTCAAACACGTTTTCCACCACATTGTGCACCAAGAGCGCGATCACGCCGATCAGTCCGCCCAAGGCAATGGGGCGATGGGCGCCGACGGCGCGGCGCACCACCTTCTGCACCACTTCCACCACAATGCGCACATGCAGAGCAAAGAAGAGCACGAGTCCGACGAGACCCGACTCCCCCAACACCTTGGCGTAGTAATTGTCCGAGTAGATGGACAGTCCCTTGTCCGAAGCCACCGCGCCGCCGTAACGCCCGAGTCCGGCTCCGAACAACGGACTTCCAGCGAGCTGGTCGAACGCCTGCTGCCATCGGACCAATCTCCCGCCCTGGGACGACTTGATGTAATAGACCTGGGAAAACAGGTCCATGACGCGGTGATGAATGGGGGGTAGGAAGAAGCCAATGACCCCCAACACGACCACCACGGCAAGCAAACGGCGTTCAAACGCGAGGGCCACCAGGACCACACCGACGCCAAGCCCCAGCCAGGCGCCCCGCGTGTATGTAAGGAGAAGCGCGACCAGGCAGAAGAAGCCTCCTGCGAGGAAGATCATTTTTCGAACCCGATCCTTTTCTGCAAAGCCCATGCCGATGATGAGGGGTGCCATCATCTCCATGTAGGCGCCTAGCTCGTTCGGCGATTTGAGGACAGAGAACACCCTCGTGCGCACATGTTCCCCGACATCCACCCAACCGGGCGGGATGGGCACCGCGAGCACATATTGAAGCACGCCGTCCAGGCCGATGAGCATGGCCAGCGCGGTCGCGACGTACAGAAAGTACGGCGCGTCTTCGGGTTCGACGACGAACGGAAGCACAAGGCCAAACAGCATGTCGTACATGTCGGCCCTGAATCCGTCGAACGACGTGCCTGGGCTGCCGAGTCCCATGAACAGCAGGGCGATCAGGTACGTGATATACCACCCGGCATATTTGGACCAGGCAAAGACTTGGGGACGATGCCCGCGCATCACGCGATTCAGCGCGACGAGCGCGAGGATGGCGAGCACGACCTTGTCCCAAATCGATCCAAGCGGATGCACGAATTGTCGAAGCGTGTAGTCGACCATCGGAAAGGCGACCAACAGCGTCACACATCCCTTGGCTAAGCGCCTGCCCACGAGCCGTGACTGCGCGGGATCTGCGCGGTACACCGTATCCGCTGTTCCAAGAAAACGATTTTGCATGTGGCCCACTCCTACCTCACCTACGTGATCGCAGCCCTCGTCGTCAGGGCATTGGGAGTTCCCCTTGCGATGCCGCCTGACGGCGCGCGAGCCGCTGTTCCCTGCGCCGCGGAGCCGATTCGTAATGCGCCTTTTCCTCCTCCGTTTCGGGAAGAACGGGCGGCACTTCAACCGGGCGCCCCTCTTCATCGATGGCGACAAACGTCAGGTACGATCTCGCCGTAAGGACCGTTTCTCCCGTGAGCAAGTTCTCCGCCAAGACCTTCACGAAGACTTCCATCGAGGTCTTGTGCGCGTACGTCACGAAGGCCTCGAGGTGAATCGCTTGTCCGACGCGGATGGGTGCTAAGAAATCCAAGCTGTCGCTGGACGCGGTGACCACTCGCTGGCGCGCGTGCCGCATGGCGCTGATGGCCGCGATTTTGTCGATGTAGGCCATCACCTTGCCACCGAAGATCGTCCCAAACTGATTGGTATCCGGCGGGAGCACCAAGTCGGTCATGTAGGTCCGAGACAAACGCGCAGGTCTGGGTTCCAAGGTTCGCCCCCCTTGCTGTATACCATTGGATACACAAAAGAAAACGGGTACGGACCGCCCCTGGGTACCCGTTTCCTTGGTCTGCCGGATTCACTCCGTCCTATACAATATCACATCGTCGACATCGCAGGACAGGTCTCGACCTGATTTTCATGAAGTCGATGAAGGATTCGCGACGGGGCCCCGAAGGACCACTTGCGGTTGGCGCTGCCACTGCAACAGATACGCCGAGGGATTAAAGGCCCATTCGCGTCTGCCCGTGTCCTTGTACATGCCAAAGTGGAGATGCGGCGGAAATTTCCCCGCAGTACCCGGAGGTCCGTATCCCGTCGAACCTACGTAGCCAATGATCTGACCGGGACGAACCAAGTCGCCGGTGCGAAGCGACTTCGCGTAGGCGGAAAGGTGTGCGTAGTAATAGTACGTGTTGTTCGCATCCCGAATCCCGATTCTCCAGCCGCCATATCGGTTCCAGCCCATGAGTTCCACATAACCGTAGGCGCACGCGAGGACCGGCGTCCCGTAACTCGCAAAGATATCCACACCTTCGTGGATTCGCCGTCCGCCATAGCTGCGGCCCGCTCCAAACGTGTGCTTGATGGTGTAGTTGTACCTTTTGTCGATGGGAAACGCGTGGCCCTGAGGATCGATTCCGAAGGCGTGGAAGATTCGCGCGAACGCGCTCACCCGTTCCACAGCCACAGGATCTTGGAATAGCGTCCACACGGCCTGGTCCTCGTCTTCTCCCGCTTCCTCATCGATGAATCGCGCCAGCGACTTGATGCGGTCCTCAGGGTCAAACGGGAGTGCAAGCCGATCTCCGTTGGCATCCTGACCGAGGCCACCAAACAGAGAAATTGTTGGTGCAAACACGTCCTCTGGGTTGGGATTCGCCGGACCGCTCCAAGCCGGATCGTCCATCGCGTAACCGTAGTAAGGAGCACGTTCGCGGGCGTCCTTGGATTTGGTCAGCTCGGCATACCGATCGATGGCCGCGAGCACGGCCCAATCGACGTCGTACAGGTCTCCGTATTTCTTGTAGACGGGAAGCAACTGAGCCTGCGGATGGGCGTTTCGATTCTCGGATGCGTTTGCCTGAACGGGAAACGCGAGGAGCACGGCGATCCAGAGACAGGCGCTGGCCTTCAGCAGACATGTGAACCGGGGAAGGCGCGTGATAGAATGAGTTCGGCGCAATCACACCACCCCTTCGATCGAAACTTCTATGTCTTACCGTCCCCATGCGCGCCGATTGTATGCCGGGGATGACGAAGGAGAAAGAGGCATCTTGACATGAATGTCACACAAATGGAAGTCGTGGTCCGCTGCACCGAGATCGACGTCAACGGGCATGTGAATAACGCCAAGTATCTGGAGTACTACGAGTGGGGACGAGAAGATTGGTTTGAACAGCAGGGGCTGGATTACCACACGCTCAAGAGCCTCGGCGCCGTCACCGTGGTGGCGCGCGCCGAGGTCGACTACCATCAGGCAGCGCACCAGAACGACCGCCTGACCATCACGACATGGCTCGAGCGGGTGGGGCGCACGAGCCTGCGGATGCGGCAGCGCATCACGGGTCCATTCGGCGCCCTCGTGAGCGAGGCTTTGTTTGTGATTGTCACGGTGTCTCCAGACACGGGAAAGCCGGTCCTCGTGCCTGAGCGGCTGCGCGTGCTCGCCGCACCCGGGACTTGAACAGGAACAACGAGGTCTAAACGAGATCGGCAACCTTGTAACCGAGTGTGCGCAGTTTTTCCGTCATACGGTCGGGCAGTGGCGCCGTCACATGGACCTGGTTCCATCTTACGCGATGCGCGTGCAGGTAGAAGCTCTCTCCCCGGATGGGACGAGCGCCATACTTTCGATCCGCCAAGAGCGGATGGCCAAGGTGCGCCATGTGCACGCGAATCTGATGCGTCCTACCCGTCAACAGGTGCAGCCGAACCAGTGACGTCCCGCGGCTCGACGCGACAACTTCGTACGCCGTTTCGCTTGGTTTGCCGCTGTCGTCCACAACACGGGTCACGTTGCCTTCTCGACGAACGTCCACCGCCACGCGGCCGCGGCCGGACCATTCGCCTTCGACGATTGCGAGGTATTCCTTTTCCACCTCGCCCCGGTGGAACGCGTCAGCCCAGGCTTTGGCTGCACGCGCCGTCTTCGCGAATACGACGACACCGCTCGTATTTCGATCGAGGCGATGAACCGGCGCGGCGCGAAAAGCTCCCTCTCGCGCGCCGCGATCGTACACGTAGGCTTCCACTTGCGCAGCGAGGCTCGTCTTATATTCCCCGTCCGCCGGATGCGTGAGCACACCGACTGGTTTGTTCACCGCCACGATCTCGTCATCTTCGTACAAGATGTCGATCGCGCGCGAAACGCCTTGGTATTTCGCAACGGGATGCGCATGAAGCGATGCGTAATCTTCATCGCTGAAGTACAGGTGCACGATGTCGCCCTCGTGCAGGCGCGTGTCCTGCTTCGCCCGCTTTCCATTGACCTTCACCCGCCCCGTGCGAATGCTCTTGTACACGCCCGACAGAGGAAGGCCCGGCAGGAGCAGTCGAAGCCACTTATGAACTGGCTTGCCGTCGTCCGATGGGCCAATGATGATTTCAATCAAGGTTGCCTCTCCCCTCGATACCATCTTCGCGATGGGTCCGTCCTATCGCTGCGACGCGCGTGTCCGTGCGATCCCGCCAGCACCACCGGGATCACGCCGCGGAGTCCGTTGAACCAACACCAGCGCGTGACGCGGTCGATCTCCGTGAGGTGAAGGACGCGTTCGCGCAGCTCACCCTGGCGGATCAGGCGGGAACGCAGGGTCCCGGGCAGCAGTCCGCATTCCACAGGCGGCGTGTACCAGGTGCCGTCGAGCTCATACGCGATATTCCCAAACGTGCCTTCCGTCACTTCCCCGTCCTCGTTGTACAACAACACGTCGAACGCCTCCGGCGCGTAGCTGCGAACGCGATCATAAAAGGCGCGATCGGTCGTCTTATGATACAACCAAATCCACCGGCGATCGACCGGCTCTGGCAAGATCGCCATCGTGCGGCGCTCACCCTGTCGAATGGCCTCTTGGATGGTGGCCGCAAAATGGGAACCGTCGAACTGGGAGGCTTCCCAGGTCACATTCCCCGCAAGCGACACGCAGACCCTCACACGCCAGGTGCCTTCCGGGTGTTGTGCAGCACAAGCGGACATCGCCTCGTCCAGCGTGCGCGGCTCAAGCGGAATGCCGAATGTGCGCGCCGACGCAAGAACCCGAGCGCGGTGTTCCTCGTAGAGGAACCAGACCCGGTCGTCCAGCCGGATGGTCTCCAGAAGCTCGACGAACGGAGTGATGCCTGCCCGCTCCAGCACAGCCGCTTTGAGAAAGACTTCGGCTTGCTCGCGCTCTGGCGATGAGTCCCACGTCACGCCGCTTCCCGTGCCGTACACCCACGTGGCGCGATCGCGCCGTCCGACGAGCGTTCGGATGGCGACGCTCCACACCTCTCGATCGTCGGGCGTCCAAAGGCCAATTGCACCGCAGTACACCCCGCGCGGCATTCGCTCCAGTTCCGCGATGGCCTGCATCGACGCGGCCTTGGGTGCGCCTGTGACGGACCCGCACGGAAAGAGGGCACGGAAAATATTCACCGTGTCGATCTCGCCTCGCAGCACACAGGAAATGGTGGACGTCATCTGCCACACGGTCGGATAGTCCTCGACGTCAAACAACCGGTCCACATGCACGGTCCCAGGGACTGCAATTTGCCCAAGGTCGTTGCGCAAGAGATCGACGATCATGAGGTTCTCGGCTCGCTCTTTCTCCGAGCGCAGCAGGTGATCGCGATGAGCGAGATCGTCTTCTTGACGCAAAGCGCGGGGAGACGTACCTTTCATGGGACGAGTCACCATCGCCCTGCCGTTACGCCGATAGAAGAGCTCAGGCGAAACAGACACAATGTCCCACGGCTCCAGGTGAAGCCAGGCGGCGTAAGTCGCCATCTGCGACCGGCGCAGGGCTTCGTACAGCCGTTCGGACGCCACACGCCCTCGAAACGCAATGCGGCCGGTGGCGTTCACCTGATACACCTCGCCGCGGGCGATGGATTGGCGAATGTCCTCGACCACTTCGCGATAGGGTTGTGAGAAGCCGGTCCACCACATCGGTGATGTGCCAGGGTTGACGGCGCCCATCTCACACGTTGATGCCGGCGTGCAATGGACGTCCGATTCCGCCTCGCGGTCCCCGCATGGCTCGGGTCGGTCAAAAGCGGCGAACCACGCCAGCGGCAGATCTACGAACGGACGATGGGCACGCAAATGTGGTTCGAAGGCGGGCGCAGCTTCGTACGACACAAATCCGCAGACCCATGCGCCGCGCTTGGCGCACGCCACGGCTGCATCCATCGCGACGACGACGTCGTCCACATCGGTGGCGCACCAAACGTGGCGCGGGTTTTGAAACACGAGTCGACGCGGTTTCTCCCCGTCCGCCAAAGCAAAATCATACACGAGCCTCAACGAATGTCCCATCCGCAGACACCTCGATTTGCAATCAAAAAAGGCCAGGCTCCTATGCCTGACCTTTGTCTCTCGCCTGGCAACGACCTACCTTCCCAGGAGGCTTCCCTCCCAGTATTCTCGGCGCTGGAGGTCTTCACGTCCGTGTTCGGGATGGGTACGGGTGTTGCCCCTCCGCTAGGGTCACCAGACTGGCTTCGTTCATCGCTAGCTCACACGGCTTCGCCCTTCGGGCTGCAGATGTGTTCGCTCGCGATTCACTTCGCCTCTGAGTCCCTTCCGCGAAGCCTGCGTTACGAGTCGGTACCTAACCACGCCTCGCTCGCATGTCGCTTCGCCTCTGGGTTGCGGCCCTTGCCGTCGTGCATAGGGAGTCTTGCAGGTGAAGCCCTCGACCGATTCGTATCTGTCCGCTCCACGCATCACTGCGCTTCCACGCCAGACCGATCCACCTCGTCGTCTTCGAGGGGTCTTACTTCCTTCACGGAATGGGATACGTCATCTTGAGGCGGGCTTCGCGCTTAGATGCTTTCAGCGCTTATCCCTTCCCGACTTGGCTACCCAGCGGTGCCCCTGGCGGGACAACTGGTACACCAGCGGTCGGTTCATCCCGGTCCTCTCGTACTAGGGACAACCCCTCTCACGTATCCTACGCCCGCGGCAGATAGGGACCGAACTGTCTCACGACGTTCTGAACCCAGCTCGCGTACCGCTTTAATGGGCGAACAGCCCAACCCTTGGGACCGACTTCAGCCCCAGGATGCGATGAGCCGACATCGAGGTGCCAAACCTCCCCGTCGATGTGAACTCTTGGGGGAGATCAGCCTGTTATCCCCGGGGTAGCTTTTATCCGTTGAGCGATGGCCCTTCCACTCGGAACCACCGGGTCACTAAGCCCGACTTTCGTCCCTGCTCGACCTGTCCGTCTCGCAGTCAAGCTCCCTTTTGCCTTTGCACGCTTCGCGCGATTTCCATCCGCGCTGAGGGAACCTTTGGGCGCCTCCGTTACCCTTTAGGAGGCGACCGCCCCAGTCAAACTGTCCGCCTGACACTGTCCCGCCTCGCGTCCTCACAAGGCCGGTTAGAACAACCGTGTCCCAAGGGTGGTATCCCAACGCCGACTCCACTCAGGCTGGCGCCCAAGCTTCTCCGTCTCCCACCTATCCTGTACATGGAACACCGTTGTCCCATATCAGGCTACAGTCAAGCTCCACGGGGTCTTTCCGTCTAACCGCGGGTAACCTGCATCTTCACAGGTACTACAATTTCACCGGGTCTCTCGTTGAGACAGCGCCCAAGTCGTTACGCCTTTCGTGCGGGTCGGAACTTACCCGACAAGGAATTTCGCTACCTTAGGACCGTTATAGTTACGGCCGCCGTTTACTGGGGCTTCGATTCGGACCTTCGGGGGTCTCCCCCCTAAGCCCTCCTCTTAACCTTCCAGCACCGGGCAGGCGTCAGCCCCTATACGTCGCCTTTCGGCTTCGCAGAGACCTGTGTTTTTGCTAAACAGTCGCTTGGGCCTTTTCACTGCGGCTCTTCCTTCAGGAAGAGCGCCCCTTCTCCCGAAGTTACGGGGCCATTTTGCCGAGTTCCTTAACGAGAGTTCTCCCGCGCGCCTTCGTGTTCTCCACGCGCCCACCTGTGTCGGTTTCCGGTACGGGCACCCTCGGCTCGCTAGAGGCTTTTCTCGGCAGTGTGAACGTCGGGACTTCGGTACTTTCCTTCCCTCCCCATCACAGCTCACGCTTCTCGGGGTGCGCATTTCACTACACCCCACGCTCGCTGCTTGGACGGCCCCTTCCATCCGGCCGCTTCCCTCGTCCTCCTGCGTCACCCCTTCGCTCAAACGCCTACGGTGGTACAGGAATGTCAACCTGTTCTCCTTCGGCTACGCCTTTCGGCCTCGCCTTAGGTCCCGACTGACCCTGGGCGGACGAGCCTTCCCCAGGAAACCTTGGGCTTTCGGCGGAGGGGATTCTCACCCCTCTTTTCGCTACTCATACCGGCATTCTCACTTCCATGCGCTCCACCAAGCCTCCCGGCTCAGCTTCCCCGCACATGGAACGCTCCCCTACCATGTCGCCATCCCGAGCTTCGGTGTCCGGTTTAGCCCCGTTCCATTTTCCGCGCAGCGCCACTCGACCAGTGAGCTATTACGCACTCTTTCAATGATGGCTGCTTCTAAGCCAACATCCTGGTTGTCTTCGCAGCGCCACATCGTTCCCCACTCAACCGGAACTTCGGGACCTTAGCTGCGGGTCTGGGCTGTTTCCCTCTCGACTACGGACCTTATCGCTCGCAGTCTCACTGCCAGGTTCCTCGACATTGTGGCATTCGCAGTTTGACGAAGCTTGGTAGCCCTCGCGGGCCCCGCACCCCATCAGCGCTCTACCTCCACAACTCATCCCCTGACGCTAGCCCTCAAGCTATTTCGGGGAGAACCAGCTATCACCGGGTTCGATTGGCATTTCACCCCTACCCCCAGTTCATCCCCTGGCTTTTCAACGCCAGTGGGTTCGGGCCTCCATGCGGTGTTACCCGCACTTCACCCTGACCAGGGGTAGATCACCCGGTTTCGGGTCGATGCGGACGAACTCGCGCCCTCTTCAGACTCGCTTTCGCTTCGGCTCTGGCTCCTCCGCCTTCACCTCGCTCGCCCGCATCACTCGCCGGTTCATTCTACAAAAGGCACGCCGTCACACCCATCGGTGCTCCGACTGCTTGTAGGCACACGGTTTCAGGTTCTCTTTCACTCCGCTCCCGCGGTGCTTTTCACCTTTCCCTCACGGTACTCGTTCACTATCGGTCGCCAAGGAGTATTTAGCCTTAGGAGGTGGTCCTCCCAGATTCCTACGGGATTCCTCGTGTCCCGCAGTACTCGGGGTCTGTTTCCACCCTCGTGCGCGCGTTTCGGATACCGGGCTCTCACCGTCTCTGGCCGGCCTTCCCAGACCGTTCTCCTACGCACCCACTCGGGCTGGCTACCCTGCAGCTCGCCGCAAACAGCCCCACAACCCCGCATGCGCAACGGCTGCAGCCTTTCCCACGCATGCGGTTTAGGCTCCTCCGCTTTCGCTCGCCACTACTCACGGAATCGCGTTTGCTTTCTCTTCCTCGGGGTACTGAGATGTTTCACTTCCCCCGGTTCCCCGCTCGAGACCTTTCGGCCTCAAGCTGCTGGCGCTTCCCGCCAGCGGGTTCCCCCATTCGGACATCCACGGATCCAAGCCCGCTTACGGCTCCCCGTGGCATATCGGCGTTCGCCCCGTCCTTCTTCGGCTCTTGGCGCCTAGGCATCCACCGTGTGCCCTTCCCAGCTTCACCTATCCTGACTCCCTATGCACTTGCCAAGGTCCTTCGAGAGAGCTTTCGCTCCCTCAAAACTAAACACACGCCACCATCCATACCCGCAAGCCCTCAAACCTTCTCCCTAGAAAGGAGGTGATCCAGCCGCACCTTCCGGTACGGCTACCTTGTTACGACTTCACCCCAATCATCGACCCCACCTTCGGCGGCTGGCTCCCCTTTCGGGGTTACCTCACCGACTTCGGGTGTTGCCGACTCTCGTGGTGTGACGGGCGGTGTGTACAAGGCCCGGGAACGTATTCACCGCGGCATGCTGATCCGCGATTACTAGCAATTCCGGCTTCATGCAGGCGAGTTGCAGCCTGCAATCCGAACTACGAGCGGCTTTTTGGGTTTCGCTCCGCCTCGCGGCTTCGCCTCCCTTTGTACCGCCCATTGTAGCACGTGTGTAGCCCAGGACATCAGGGGCATGATGATTTGACGTCATCCCCGCCTTCCTCCGACTTACGCCGGCAGTCACCTGTGAGTCCCCGCCTCAACGCGCTGGTAACACAGGTCAAGGGTTGCGCTCGTTGCGGGACTGAACCCAACATCTCACGACACGAGCTGACGACAACCATGCACCACCTGTCTCCTCTGCCCCGAAGGGAAGGTGCATCTCTGCACCGGTCAGAGGGATGTCAAGCCCTGGTAAGGTTCTTCGCGTTGCTTCGAATTAAACCACATGCTCCACTGCTTGTGCGGGCCCCCGTCAATTCCTTTGAGTTTCAGTCTTGCGACCGTACTCCCCAGGCGGAGTGCTTATTGGGTTTCCTTCGGCACTGGGGTGTGTCCCCCCAACACCTAGCACTCATCGTTTACGGCGTGGACTACCAGGGTATCTAATCCTGTTTGCTCCCCACGCTTTCGTGCCTCAGCGTCAGTCACTGTCCAGCAAGGCGCCTTCGCCACAGGTATTCCTCCACATCTCTACGCATTTCACCGCTACACGTGGAATTCCCCTTGCCTCTCCAGCACTCAAGTCAAGCAGTTTCCAGAGCCATCCCATGGTTGAGCCATGGACTTTCACTCCAGACTTGCTCGACCGCCTACGCACCCTTTACGCCCAGTGATTCCGGACAACGCTCGCCCCCTACGTTTTACCGCGGCTGCTGGCACGTAGTTAGCCGGGGCTTCCTCACTCGGTACCGTCTCGCATGGGGCTTTCCACTCCCCATGCCGCTCTCCCCGAGCAACAGAGCTTTACAACCCGAAGGCCTTCTTCGCTCACGCGGCGTTGCTCCGTCAGGCTTGCGCCCATTGCGGAAGATTCCCTACTGCTGCCTCCCGTAGGAGTCTGGGCCGTGTCTCAGTCCCAGTGTGGCCGGTCACCCTCTCAGGTCGGCTACGCATCGTCGCCTTGGTGGGCCGTTACCCCGCCAACCAGCTAATGCGCCGCAGGCTCCTCTCTCAGCGGCCCATTTGGGCCTTTCCCCGCAAGAAGATGCCTCCTCGCGGGCGTATCCGGCATTAGCGCCCGTTTCCGGGCGTTATTCCGGTCTGAAAGGCAGATTACCCACGTGTTCCTCACCCGTCCGCCGCTGACCTCCGAAGAGGTCCGCTCGACTTGCATGTATTAGGCACGCCGCCAGCGTTCGTCCTGAGCCAGGATCAAACTCTCAATCCAAGTGCTTTATCCTGACCTGTGGTCACAAAGACTCACGGGCTTGGTGGTCTCGTGTGTTTAGTTTTCAAGGAGCGAATCCCGCGCCACCGCGCGGATTTCGTGCCGCCTCGCGGGCGGCGAGAATGATACTATCACCGCTTCCCCCTCTGTGTCAAGGGGGCGCCCATCCAAACGATGCCCCATCGGCCCTTGCTTTATACTTGCCATCCCGTCCGCTTAGGCTTCAGCCCTCACACCCATGCCCGACGGATCGTAGGGTATCACAGCCTCGGCAGGCGCCATCATTGGGATACAGCCTTATCTCTTGCGCCTGCTGAGGCTTTGTTCTACAACCGCGTTCACCACACATCGATCCCCGAAAAATCCCCGGCCGCAAAGCCTTGCAGCCATTCGCGATCTCGCTCGGACAACCGAGCATTTCGGAGAAGATCCGGCCGATATTTCCACGTGCGATACAACGCGTGCTTCCGGCGCCAGATCTCAATATTCTGATGGTGCCCGGACAAGAGAGTCGCCGGAACACGCATGCCCCGAAATTCAGCAGGCCGCGTGAACTGTGGATACTCGAGCAAGCCCGACGTGTGCGACTCGTCCTCCGCCGAAGCCACGTTCCCGAGAACGCCCGGAAGCAGCCGCGCGACGGCGTCGATGACCGCCATGGCGGCGATCTCGCCGCCCGTCAGCACAAAGTCTCCCAACGACAATTCCTCGGTGGCAAGGCCCTGGCGGACGCGATCGTCGAATCCCTCATAGTGGCCACACAGCAAGATGAGTCGCTGGCTCTTGGCGTATTCCTCCGCGACCGCCTGCGTGAAACGCCGCCCAGACGGACTGAGCAAGATGACCCGCTCCTCCGGCGGGCTCCCTTGACCCACACGCGCCCGCAGATCGTCCATCGCCGCAAAGATGGGATCCGGCTTGAGCAACATGCCGGCTCCCCCGCCGTACGGCGCATCGTCCACTGTCCGATGGCGATCCGTCGCGTACTCGCGAAAATCGACGAGTTCCACGCGCAGCGCACCCGCCTCTTGGGCGCGTTTCAACATGCTCTCGCTGAGCACGCCCGTGAACATGCCGGGAAAGAGGGTCATGACCACGACATGAAGCGGCACGTCACTCGTCCTCCTCGCCGTCCCGAAGGCCAGGCAGAAGATGAACCGTCATACGGCGCGCTTCGAGGTCCACCGACAAAATCACGTCTCGAATCGCCGGGAGCAACAGATCTGGCTGCCCCGGCTTCCGCACGACATACACATCGTTGGCACCTGGCGTCCACACTTCGGCCAGGACGCCGAGCGGCTCGCCTTCGTCCGAGATCACCTCAAGGCCGACCAATTGATGATAGTAGTACGCCCCCTCGGGGAGCGGGTGGAGCATGTCCTCCGGGACGCACAGTTCATAGCCGCGCCACGATTCGACGTCCGAGATCGCGTGATACCCCTTAAATCCGACAATCCACAGATTTTGGTGCTGCCGTCCGCTTCGCACCTCGAGCTCCGCCACTGGCTCGGATCCTGGCGGACGCAGCCACAACCTGGAACCCGGCGAAAATCGCTCCTCGGGAAAGTCCGTCCGCGGATACACGCGCACCTCTCCGCGAAGGCCGTGCGGCTTGGTGACCACACCCACGGTGTAGTACGCCGTCACCCTTCGATCCGCTGCCCATTCTGGCGGAGTTCGACGACGATCCCGTCTTTCACGATAATCTCCGCCCCGAGCAACACCTTGGTCCAATCGTCGCCCGGCTTGACATCCACCACCGTTTCGACGGTCATATTTTGAATCTCCGTGCCGAGCTCCAGCTGCTGGATCTGCTGCATCTGCCGGAACAACTCTTCTCGCCGCTGCTCGCGCACCCTGCGCTCATTTTCCAGCTGCTGGCGAACCTGCTGGGCGATCTCGCCCCCTTGCGCCATCGCCTGCTCGATCGCGATCTTCCCCTGCTGCTCTAACTGCTCAAGTTCGTTCTGAATTTGGTCAATTTGCCGACGCTGTTCGGCAATGATCTGCTGCTTCGCTGTTTCGGTCAAGATGAACTTGACGGCTACCGGTTGTCGAATTTTCATTGCGATCTCCCCGCATCCTCGTTGAAACTGCTTTCTTGCGATCCGATGAGGACGTGAACGCGCCGGCCTTGGCGATGTGCCGCCGCGCCCACCACGCTCCGCACCGCATTGGCGATGCGACCCTGTCGCCCGATCACGCGGCCCACGTCGTCCGGGTGCACCGTGACCCGATACGTGGTCACGTCTCCTTCTTGGCGAGCTTCCACACGCACATCGTCGGGCCGCGTGACTAATGACCGGAACAAGAACTCCACTAAATCCTGCACGGATCGATCACTCCGAAGGGCGGCACACGGCCGCCCGCAGATTACTTCTTCTGAAATTTCTCCTCGTGAAACTTCTTCAGGATGCCCTGCAGGTGGAACAGATAGCGGACGCGGTCGGACGGCTGCGCCCCCGTGCGGAGCCAATGAAGCGCGCGCTCCTCGTCGATCCGAATCTCAGCCGGATCCGTCAATGGGTTGTACGTGCCGATCTCTTCCACAAACCGGCCGTCGCGCGGCGAACGCGCCTCAGCCACCACCACGCGATAAAAGGGGCGCTTCTTGGCTCCCATCCTCTTCAAGCGAATCCTCAACGCCATGAAAACATCGACCTCCCAGATACGTTTCACTTCTTCTTTTTTTTACGATGCACGCGTTCACGCGGCGGTCCGGCCTCGGCACCCCCGAATGGAGGTAAGCCGGCCCCGGTGAGTCCGGGGACGCCTCCCATCGCCCGAAGCGCATTCATCGCCTGGCGGCGACCCACGCGCTTGCCGCCGCCTGTCAGGTGCTTCATCATCTCGCGAACCTGTTCGAACTGGTTGATCAACTGGTTCACGTCGCGCACCGTCGTACCGCTGCCGTTTGCGATCCTGCGCCGGCGGCTCGCGTTCAAAATACTGGGATCCCGGCGCTCCTCGGGCGTCATGGACGAGATGATGGCCTCCAACCGGCGAAAGCGCCGATCGTTCAGATCGAGATTTTCCAGCCCCTTGACCCGATTCATCCCTGGCAGCATCTTGAGGATCTGGTCGAGCGGCCCGAGATTGCGAACCTGGCGGAACATCTCCTGAAAGTCGTCGAGCGTGAAGTTCGCGGATCGCATCCGCGCCTCCATCTCTTTCGCCTTTTCCAGGTCGATCCGCTCCTGCGCCCGCTCGATCAGGCTCAGGACGTCGCCCATGCCCAAAATGCGTGATGCCATGCGCTCCGGGTGGAACGGCTCCAGCGGCTCGATCTTCTCGCCCATGCCGACGAACTTGATGGGACAGCCTGTGGCCGCGCGAACGGTCAACGCGGCGCCACCGCGCGCGTCGCCATCGAGCTTCGTGAGGATGACGCCGGTGACCTCCAGCCGCTGATGGAACGCCTCCGCCACGTGCACCGCGTCCTGACCCGTCATGGCGTCGACGACCAGGAGGATCTCGTGAGGTTCGAGGATCTTCTTCATCGACTCCAGTTCGGCCATGAGCGCGTCGTCGATGTGCAGGCGCCCCGCGGTGTCCACGATGACCACGTCCGCACCGCGCCGCTCTGCGTCACGAAGGCCCGCCTCCGCGATCTCGACCGCACCCGCCCCATCCAAGGAGAAGACGGGCACATCGATCTGTGCGCCCAGCACTTTCAACTGGTCGACCGCCGCAGGGCGATAGACGTCGGCGGCCACGAGCAGCGGCCGGTGGTTCTGTTGGTGGAAGGCGAGCGCGAGTTTCGCCGCCGTGGTCGTCTTCCCGGCGCCCTGGAGGCCGACGAGCATGACGACGGTGGGAGGCTTCGGCGCCATGCGGATGCGAGCCTGCGATCCGCCCATGAGTTCCGTCAGTTCCTCATAGACGATCTTCACGACCTGCTGGCCGGGCGTCAGGCTCTTCAACACGTCCTGCCCAACCGCGCGAGCGCGCACGCGATCGACGAAATCTCGCACGACCTTGACGTTGACGTCCGCAGCGAGGAGCGCGCGGCGAATTTCGCGCATCGCCTCGTCGACGTCCGCCTCAGTCAGGCGGCCTCTTCCGCGCAGACGCTGGAAGACCGCCTGCAGGTTATTCGACAGGCTTTCGAACATCCGCATCACCTCCCAACAGAATCGAAACCGTGGCCCCCATGGCGCGCATGGCGTCGTCCATGCGCCGCCTCACCTCTTCGGGCACGTACGCGGCCGCCTCGCGCCACGCGGACACCATCTGCTCCCACGCCTTCCGCTCCGCCCGCGCGAGTTCCCGGAGGTGAAGCGCTGCTTCGTACGACTCGAGTTGATCTTCGACACGGCGAAGCTGATCGTGAACCGCCTGCCGGCTGATGGACAAGATCTCGGCGATCTCGCCGAGAGACATATCCTCAAAGTGGTACAGTTCCACAATCTGCCGCTGACGCTCCGTGAGAAGCGGCTCGTAAAAGGCGTACAGATCGCCCACGCGCGTGACGTCTCTCATACTATCCGGGTTTTCAGCCACTGTCAAGCAAATCTCCTTTACACCCGTGTCTCAGGGCGGCAGATCGCCTCCGCGAACATCCGCGGGTCGAAAGGCTGAAGATCGTCCATGCCTTCCCCAAGCCCGATCCACTTGACCGGGATCCCTTCCTCGCGGACGATGGGGAACACGATCCCGCCCTTGGCCGTGCCGTCGAGCTTGGTCACCACGATGCCGGTCACGCGAACGACTTCCTTGAACACGCGCGCCTGCACGAGGCCGTTCTGCCCCGTGGTACCGTCGATGACGAGAAGCACCTCGTGCGGCGCGCCGGGGAGTTCCCGCTCGGCGACCTTCCGGATTTTGGCGAGCTCATTCATCAGATGCGCCTTGTTCTGCAGTCGCCCCGCCGTATCGCAGATGACGAGATCGCACCGCCGAGCCTTCGCCGCCTGAATGGCGTCGTACACCACGGCGGCGGGATCCGAGCCCTGCGCATGGCGCACGACGTCGACGCCGACCCGCTCGCCCCACACCATCAGCTGCTCGATGGCCGCAGCCCGGAACGTGTCGGCGGCCGCGAGGATGACGCGCTTGCCCTGGCTCTTGTACGCATGCGCGAGCTTGCCAATCGTGGTCGTCTTCCCGGCGCCGTTGACCCCGACCACGAGCACGACCGTCGGACCGTCCGGGTTCTCCGCCATCTCAGCGGGCGGACCCAAAAACTCCACCATGACGTCGACCATGACGTCGGGCAGATCTTCCGCGCGCTCGATGCGCCGCCTGCGCGCCTCGCGCCGGATGGCCTCCACCAATTCCACGGCGGTATCCACGCCGACGTCGGACAGGATGAGCGTCTCCTCCATCTCCTCAAACACGGAGTCGTCCAACCGCCGGCCGCGGAACACCGACAACAGCCTGTCGGCCATCGCCGCGCGCGATTTCTCAAGTCCCTTTCGGAATCGATCGAATAGCCCCAACGCCTTATCTCCCTTCGCAAAGCCTCATGCGCCCTACGCCGTTTCGTAGTCGATCTCGTCGCTCAAACGCACGCTCACCAGCGACGACACCCCGCGTTCGGGCATCGTCACGCCGTACAGCGCGTCCGCCTCCTCCATCGTACCTCGCCTGTGCGTGATCACGATGAACTGGGTGTCGGCGGCAAGCAAGCGAAGCTCGTGGGCGAAGCGGGCCACGTTCGCCTCGTCGAGCGCCGCCTCGACCTCGTCCAAGACACAGAACGGGACTGGCCGCACGCGCAGGATGGCAAACAGAAGGGCCATCGCGGTCAGCGCGCGCTCGCCGCCCGAGAGAAGGTTGAGGTTCTGCAACTTCTTGCCCGGCGGCTTCGCCACCACTTCGATGCCCGTCGTCAGAGGATCCTCGGGATTGGTCAGCACCAGATCCGCCTCGCCTCCTTGAAACAGGCTGTGAAACGCCTTGCCAAACTCCGCGCGGATCTGCTGAAACGTCTCCATGAACCGTTCTGCCATTTCTTGATCGATCTCGTCGATCAGCT
This sequence comes from Alicyclobacillus acidocaldarius subsp. acidocaldarius DSM 446, assembly GCF_000024285.1. Classification (GTDB taxonomy): domain Bacteria; phylum Bacillota; class Bacilli; order Alicyclobacillales; family Alicyclobacillaceae; genus Alicyclobacillus; species Alicyclobacillus acidocaldarius. The sequence goes on along the minus strand of NC_013205.1, from coordinate 1,402,849 downwards.
GCTCCAGCTGCTGGCGGGCTGCGACGAGATCGTCCCGTTGCTCCGTGAGGAACCGGACCCGTTCCGACAGTCGCTCGTGCTCCTCAATGGCGCCGAGGTTCACGTCACCGAGGGAAGCGCGCTCGCGGCGCAGCGACTCCAGCCGCCGTTCCGTCTCCGCCACGGTGCCCTGAAGGGGATACCGCTCCTTGGCCCACTCGTAGGTCATGCCGAATTGTTCGCCCATCTTCGCGAGCGCATGGGAGAGATCGGCGTCGGCGCGCTCCACGGCGACGAGGGCGCGCTGGAGAGTGGCCTCCTGCTCCTCGGCGGCACGCCGCTTCCGCCGCACGTCCTCCTCGAGCTCGCGAGCTTCTGCCTCCAGTTCATGTCGCGCTTGACGGGCCGCGGCCAGCGTTTGTTCGAGCGTATCCAGTTCCTCCGCCAGGCGCAAGGCCTCGGCGCGCTCCGATTCGCGCGCTGCCGCAAGGCGCGCAGCCTCCGCCTCATCGCGGGCCTCCTCCTTGGCCATCTCCGCATGGACGCGCTCGAGCCGCGCCTTCCGCTCGCGCAACTCCGCCATCCGCTGCGCCAGATTCTCTCGCTCCTGCTCGAGCGTCGCCACCTCAATCCGAAGCCCCGTGAGCCGCTCTTTCGCCTCCGCGAGCTCCGATTCCAGGGCTGCGAGGCGATCTCGGCGCTCCGCGATGGCGGCGGTGAGCTGCGTCACTTCGTCCTCGGCTTCCGCCAACAAATCCCGGACCTCTGCTTTGCGCCGTTCGATCTGCGAGCGGTCCGCGGCCAGCGCTTCGCGCTCCCAGTCGAGGGCTTCCATGCGCTCGGCCAAGGTCTTGAGCTGAAAGTCCGCCTGCCGCTCCTCGTTCTCGAACTGTTTCAGATGACCCAGGCGCACCGCTCGCTCCGCCTCGAGGCGATCCCGTTCGCGCCCGAGTTCGACGACGCGCGCCCGAAGCTCCTTCTGGCGAGCGCTCAAACGCGCTCGCTCGGCCTCGAGCGCCTTCAGCTTGTTCTCCAAATCCTCGCGTTCGCGTTGGCGGCCGAGTAGCCCCGGCCCCTTGCGGTTCACGTGACCGCCGGTCATCAGGCCGCCCGGCGCGATGACGTCGCCTTCCAGCGTGACGACGCGAAAGCGGTGGTTCAGCGTCCGCGCGATGCGGCTCGCGCGCTCGAGATCCTGTGCGATGACCACGTTGCCAAGCAAGTGTTCGACCGCGTGGCGGAAGCGCTCGTCGAACGAGACGAGATCGCTCGCGAGCCCAAGGAAACCGGGCTCTGCAGCCGCGCGCGACACGAGCCCGTCCTCCATTCGCCGCGATCGAACGACGTCAAGCGGGATGAATGTCGCTCGGCCGCCTTGGCGGGCCTTCAACAGGCGAATCGCATCCATCGCGTCTTGCTCCGTCTCGACGACCACGTTCTGCAGCGCGCCGCCCAGGGCCGTTTCCACGGCCAGCTCGTACGTTCGATCCACGCGAATCAGCTCGGCGACGGAGCCGCACACGCCCTTGAGCGCCCCGCGCCTCGCTTGCTGAAGCACCATGCGCACGCCGTGCGCGTAGCCGTCGTACCCCGCCTCGAGATCGCGCAACAACTCCAGGCGGCTCGACAGTCCCTGCACATCCGCCTGCAGGCGGTGCCACGCGGAAACGGCCTGCGCCTCGTCGGACGCGGCCTGTTCCCGCTCGGCCTCCAATGCGGCCAATTGGCGCTCGAGTTCGTCCAGTTCGCGCCTGATCTCCTCCGCCCGCTGCGCGCGCTCCTGCTTACCCGCCTCGACGCGGTCTCGCTCGGCCTCAATTCGCGCTGCCTCTTCTTCAAATCGCTCGTGCCGCAGTGCGCCCGCCTGAAACTTCTCCTCGAGCGTCTTCCACTCGTTGCGAAGCGCAGCCGCACGATGATTGGCGTCGATGAGTTCCCCACTCAAGCGGTCGATCTCGTCCGCCAGTTCGAGCCGCCTCGCATCGTCCGCCCGCTGGCGCGCGTCCGCCAGCAGGTGTTGTCTCTCCCCGAGCGCCGCGGCGGCCTCCGCCTCGGCCCGCGCGACCGCCTCCATGGCGGCCTCAAGTTCGGCGAGATCGCGCGCCAACTCCTCCCTGCGCCTGCGCCGATCTTCCGCGCGCTGTGCGAGGGCTGCGAGTCGCTCCTCCGCAAGTGCGAGCGACCCTTCTGCCTTTTGCCGGGCCTCGACCACCTCCACGTACTGCTGCTGCAGCGATTCGAGCCGCGCCGTGGCCTCGTTCAGCGCCTGCCGTCGCGCCTTCCATGCCTCCTCGCTGAGGCGCAAGCGCTCCTGTGCCTCGTTCCGCGCTGCTTCCTCGCGAGCCACCTGGCGCTTCAACTGCTCGTACCGGTCGTGCAGCCGATCGATCTCGACGACGAGCAGCGCGATCTCCGTCTCCTCGATTTCGTCCGACAGCGCCTGATACCGCTCTGCGATCCGCCGCGCCTCCGCAAGCGGGCCAAGTTGAGCTTCGAGTTCCGCGAGGATGTCGTCGACGCGCACCAAATTCGCGGCCGTCTCCTCCAGCTTTCGCTCGGCCTCTTTGCGCCGATGCTTGAACTTCACGATCCCGGCCGCGTCCTCGAACGGCCCCCGACGGTCCTCCGGCCGCGTGGACAACATTTCCTCGATCTTGCCCTGCCCGATGATGGAATACGCCTCGCGGCCGAGCCCCGTGTCCATGAATAGCTCGTGGATGTCCTTGAGGCGGCAAGGTTGGCGGTTGATCCAATATTCGCTCTCGCCCGACCGGAACGCGCGCCGGGTGATGGTCACCTCTTCGAACGTCACGGGTAGGTGATGGTCCGTGTTGTCGAGCGTGATCGACACTTCGCACAAATTGGTGGCCTTGCGCAGTTCACTGCCTGCGAAGATCACGTCCTCCATCTTGCTGCCGCGCAGATTTCGGACGCTTTGCTCGCCCAAGACCCAGCGGAGCGCGTCGGCGATGTTGCTCTTGCCGCTCCCATTCGGGCCCACGATGGCCGTGATGCCCGGAGACAGGACGATCTGGGTCTTGTCGGCAAACGACTTGAACCCGAGGATGTCAATCTGTTTGAGATACACCGGTGACACGCTCCTCCGAGCGTTCTTCGGACAGCGAGGCCAGGGCCATCGCCGCAGCCTGCTGCTCCGCCTCCTTCTTGGAACGGCCGATCCCGACGCCGCGAACTTCGCCGCCCAGCTCCACCTGCACCACGAACTCGCGCGCATGCGCGGGCCCGCGCTCTTCCACGATGACGTACCGCACAGGCGTCTGGTGGCGCTGTTGCACGAGTTCCTGCAGCGCCGTCTTGTAGTCGAGGCCAGCGGACACGTCGGGGAGATACGGCACCATGTGGGTGTGGACGAACTGCCGCACGGCCTCCAGGCCCTGGTCCAGGTACAGAGCCCCAAGGAACGCCTCGAACACGTCGGCCAGGAGAGCCGGGCGAGAACGCCCGCCGCTGCGCTCCTCGCCCCGGCCGAGGCGGATGTACTGGTCGAACGACAGCCGTTTCGCGAAGCGGACCAGCGACGCCTCGCAGACGATGGCGGCGCGCATGCGCGTCAGCTCGCCCTCGGGCATCTTGGGGTACGTGCGGTATAAAAAGTCGCTCACCACGAGCTCGAGAACGGCGTCGCCTAAAAATTCGAGGCGCTCATTGTCCTCGACGTGCAGTTTGCGATGCTCGTTGCGGTACGAGGCGTGCGTGAAAGCCTGTTTGAGAAGGTTCACATCGTTGAACTGAAGATTCAGCAACCCCTGGAGTTCAAGCCACTTGCTCTGCAATCCTTTCCTCTCCCCCTTGGGGGCTTTGAGGCGCCGTCTCGTGCCTGAGGCGGTCCCTCAAAGCCCTCATGGTAAAAAGCCCCCGGGCAGGCCAGGGGCTTCTCTCTCTTGCGGACTCAAGGCTCGTACTTGCGGAAGACCAAGCACGCGTTGTGTCCGCCGAACCCGAACGAGTTCGAGAGCACCACGTTGACGTCGGCCCGTCGGGCCTGATTCGGGACGTAGTCGAGATCGCAGTCGGGATCCGGCGTCTCGTAGTTGATCGTCGGCGGAATCACGCCGTCGACCAGCGTCATCACGCACGCCACGGCCTCCACGCCGCCGGCCGCGCCGAGCAGATGACCTGTCATCGATTTGATGGAGCTCATCGCGAGCTTGTAGGCGTGATCGCCGAACAAGCGCTTCACTGCGTACGTCTCGATGCGGTCATTGTACTCGGTGCTCGTCCCGTGCGCGTTGATGTAGTCGACGTCCGTCGGCGAGAGCCCGGCGTCCTCGAGCGCGGCTTTCATCGCCCGATACGCGCCGTCGCCCTCCGGGTCCGGCGCCGTGACGTGGTACGCATCGCCGGACATGCCGTAGCCGCAGATCTCGGCCAAAATGGTGGCGCCGCGCGCCAAGGCGTGATCCAGCGCCTCAAGAACGAGGATACCGGCGCCTTCGCCCATCACGAAGCCGTCGCGATCTTTGTCGAACGGCCGGCTGGCGCGCTGCGGTTCGTCGTTGCGCGTAGACAGGGCCTTCATGTTGCAAAAGCCGGCCAGCGCAAGATCGACCACCGCGGCCTCAGCGCCGCCCGCAATCATCACATCGGCCGCACCGCGTTGGATGATCTTATACGCATCGCCGATCGCGTGCGATCCGGTCGCACACGCGGATACGGGGGAGCTGTTCGGGCCACGCACGCCGAATTCGATCGAGACTTGTCCAGAAGCCATATCGCTGATCATCATCGGCACCAGGAACGGGCTCACGCGCTTCGGCCCGCGCTCGATGAGCGTCCGGTAGTTCGACAGCGTCGTGCTGATGCCGCCGATGCCGGAACCGATGTACACGCCAATCCGATCCCGGTTTTCGTCCGTAATCTCGAGCTTGGACTGAAGGATGGCCTCGTACGCCGCATACAGGGCGTACTGCGTGAACAGGTCCATATGCCGAAGTTCCTTCTTGTCGATATAGCGCTCTGGGTCAAAGTCGTTCACCAAGCCGGCGATCTTGCAGGGGTATTCGGAGGTGTCGAACCGATCGATCTCGCGAACGCCCGACCTGCCCGAAAGCAGGCTGTCCCAAAACGCAGGGACGCTGTTGCCGACTGGCGAGACGACCCCAAGCCCCGTCACCACCACGCGTCGTGCCATGGATTCACCCCCCTACATAGCATAAAGCCCCGGCTCGCGCACGGGGACTATGCTACCCAGATTTCGCACATCATCCCTGGTGCTGCTCGATGTATGTAACCACATCGCCGACCGTGCTGATTTTTTCAGCATCCTCATCGGAGATCTCCATATCGAATTCGTCTTCCAGCTCCATGATGAGTTCGACGATATCCAGCGAGTCCGCACCGAGATCGTCCTTGAACGTCGCGTCCAAAGTCACCTTATCCTCATCGACATTCAGTCGATCGACAATGATCTTCTTCACGCGTTCAAACACGTCGTTTGCCATCGTCTCACCTCCTTTTGCAGTATACTACATGGCCATGCCGCCGTCGACAGCGACCACTTGGCCCGTGATGTAACGGGCTTTCTCCGACGTCAGGAAGGCGACCGCGTACGCCACCTCGTCCGCCTGCCCCGTCCGCCCGAGCGGGATGTGCGCCAAGAGGTCCCGCATCCGGTCCTCGCCCAGCTCGCGCGTCATATCGGTGTCGATGTACCCTGGGGCGACGGCATTGACCGTGATGTTGCGAGGCGCGAGCTCTTTCGCGGTGGCCTTCGTCAGGCCGACGAGCCCCGCCTTCGCCGCCGCATAGTTCGCTTGGCCGGCGTTGCCCATGAGCCCCACCACGGAGGTGATGTTCACGATGGCCCCCCATCTCGCCTTCATCATCGGCCGCGCAACCTCGCGAATCAAATAAAACGCGCCGCGCAGGTTCGTGTCAAGGACCTGGTTGAAATCGTCGTCGCTCATTCGCACCAACAGGCCGTCGCGCGTGATGCCGGCGTTGTTGACCAGGATGTCGATCCGGCCCATCGCCGCCAACCCCTCCGCCACGAGCCGCTTCGCTTCCTCGGGCTTCGAGACGTCCGCCTGAATGGCGACGGAGCGGCGCCCCATCCCCTCAATGGCGCGAACGACCTCCGCAGCAAGGTCCGCCCCGCTGCGATAATTCACGATCACGTCGCGGCCCTCCGCCGCGAGTTCGAGCGCGATGGCCCGCCCGATGCCGCGCGACGCACCGGTGACAAGCGCCACCCGAGCCTCACTCACCGCTTTCACCTCCACGCGTCAACAGCGCGCACACCTCATCCAGCGTCGCCGGATCCTCGGCGTGGGCCGTCTCAAGCGACTTGTCGATTTTGCGCACCAGCCCGCTGAGCACCGTCCCGGGCCCCAACTCCACGACGCAATCCACGCCCAATCGCTTCATCGACAGCACGCAGTCCACGAAGCGGACCGGCATCACGAGTTGCTTCTTCAGCGCATCGCGCAGATCGGACGCCATCCGCCGCGGATGCCCGTCCACGTTCGCCACCACGGGCGTCTCGGCGTCCGCAAACTCGATCTCGTCGAGGAGCGCCCCCAGCCGATCGGCGGCTGGCTGCATCAGGCTCGAGTGAAACGGCCCGCTGACGTTGAGGGGCATCACTCGGCGAGCTCCGGCCTCCTTCGCCAGAAGAGAGGCGCGTTCCACGGCGGCCTTGGCCCCCGAAATGACAATCTGCCCAGGGCAGTTCACGTTCGCCAACTCGACAATCTCGCCCGTTTCCTCGCTCGCGCGCTTGCACACCTCTCGAAGCGGCTCCTCGTCGAGCCCCAGGACCGCCGCCATGGTGCCCTGCCCCGCCGGATACGCCTCGTCCATCAGCTTTCCGCGCTGATACACGAGTTTCACCGCGTCCGCGAAGGAAATGCTCTTGGCCGCGACGAGCGCCGAGTATTCGCCGAGGCTGTGGCCGGCCACCGCGAGCGGCTGAATATCGACGCGATCAACCAGGGCGCGCCACACGGCCACACTGACCGTCAGAAGGGCGGGCTGCGTGTAATAGGTGAGGCGAAGCGTGTCCTCGGGACCCTCGAAGATGATGTCCGACAATTTCATGCCGAGCGCCTCGTCGGCTTCCTCGAGAAGCGCGCGCGCCACGGGATACTCGTCAAAGATGGCTCGCCCCATGCCGACGTACTGGGCGCCTTGTCCTGGAAACACGAATGCGACGTTCATGTTCGACCCTCTCCGAGTTCGGAATTCGGCACGGACACGTGCCGTTCACCCATGGCCACCGTCAGCTTGTGCAGGAGATCGTTCGCGATGAACTTTCGGGCCTGGGTGATGGCCATGAACCACGCCCGCGCGTTGCTGCTGCCGTGGGCTTTGAAACAGCCGCCGTTCACGCCGAGGAACGGCGCGCCGCCATGCTCGGCCCAGTCGTACCGAGCTCGCATTTGGCGCAGCCGCTTCCCCACAAGCAGCGCCGCGAGTCTGCCGCTCATCGTCTGGGTCAAGACGGTGCGGATGTCGGAAAACAGGCCGAGGCCAATGCCCTCCGCCAACTTCAGTACGACGTTTCCGACAAACCCGTCGCAGACCACGACATCGGCGCATCCCGCCATCATTTCGCGCGCCTCGATGTTGCCAATAAAGTTCAAGGGTGACTGAGACAAGAGCGCGAAGGCCTGCTTCACAACCGCGTTGCCCTTGGAGTCCTCCGTGCCCACGTTCAACAGCGCGATGCGAGGCTTCTCGATATCCAAGACGTGACGCACGTAAGCATCCGCCATGTACGCGTAGCTCAACAAGTTTTCCGCCGAAGCGTCCATCGTCGCGCCGGCGTCGAGCAACAGGACCCCTCGCCCGTCGAACGTCGGCAAAATGGGAGCGAGAGCCGGCCGCTCCACCCCGGGCAAGCGCCCGATGATGAGCGTTCCCGCCGCCATGATGGCCCCCGTGTTGCCTGCAGAGACCATCACGTCCGCCTCTTTGTTCGCCACCAACGTGGCGGCCATCACGAGCGACGAGTTTGGCTTTCGCCGTACGGCCCTGACGGGTTCTTCGTCCCCCGCAATCACCACGTCGGTGTGGCGCACCTCGACATTGTCGGGCAGCCTCGCCCCTCCCAACTCCCGAATCCGCGCCTCGTCGCCGATCACGATGAACTTCGTGTCGGTGTACTGAGTCGCAGCCTGGCACAGCGCTTCCATCGGGGCCTCCGGAGCGTAGTCGCCGCCCATCGCGTCCACGGCCATCGTGATCACTCGGTTTCCCCCTCGTTCATCGACTGCACCCCAGCGTGGGAAGGATCTTTGTACACCCAAATCACACCTTCCACCACGGTATCGTGGCCCACGTGGCTCACCGCCCTGCAGCGCACGATCCCGCCGTGTTCTCCGATCACGTCGACTCTTGCTCGCACCGTCTCCCCCAGGCGCACGGGGCGCAGAAACCGCAGTTCCGTCTTGGCCGTCACTGCGAAGTCCGCATCCATCACCGCGACAGCGAGGGAATTGATTTGCGCGAAGAGGACGTGGCCGCGCACGATCTGCGTGCGCTTGAACACGTGATTTATCTGAATCGTCAACTCCGATTCGGCGTGACGGTTCAACTCGAGCTTCGTGAGGCGCCCAATCAGATCCTGCTCGTCGAGCGAACGCACCTGGTCCTGCCGATCCGAAGCCATCCGCCGGATGCGCTCGCGAACCTCAGGAATGTGCAGCGCGCTGCGATCCAGCCGAATCGTCGCGACGCTCACGCCAAATTGTTCTGCCAACTGTTCGTCGGTCGCAAACGGATTCTGTTCCAGGAGTGCCACAAGCGCATACCGGCGCTCCGATTTTTTCAGCGCAGATACCCTCTTTCGACCCATCACGTTCCGGTTATCCATGCCTCTTTCACCCGGCGCGCCCGCGCCGAGACGAAGATTCCCACCGAGTACACCTCATCATGATACCGAGAATTGGCGCGCCCGTCTATGTTGCAATCCGTCGAATGCGGGCGGCCTCCGTCGGATGATGCGAAAAGAGGCTGTCCACACCCGCGGTTCCCTGCGCGGTGACGGACAGCCTCTAGACCTTTCGCTCACTTGACCGACAGAACGACTCGCCCTTTGTACGTACCGCAGCTCGTGCACGCATGATGCGGAAGCTTGTATTCACCACACTGGGGACAGGTGACCAGCGTCGGCTGCTCCAGCTTGAAGTGCGTACGGCGCTTGCGCTTTCTCGTCTTCGACACCCGGTGTTGTTGGACCGCCACAGAACCCACCCCCTTTTCCGCGTACCGCGCACTATCTTACTCCGAACCATGGTCGGAAAGCAAGCCCTTCAGCGCCTCCAGCCTCGGATCGATGGGCCGCACGTCGCAGCCGCACGCCTCCACGTTGCGATCGCGCCCGCACACCGGACACAAGCCTTGACACGTCTCCTTGCAGAGCGGGCGGTTGTCGATGGCGAGAAAAATGGCCTGCTCCAGTTCCGGCGTGACATCCACCATCTCGTCCCCGACAAATCGCACCTCGTCCTCCGCCTTGTGCTCGTCGGTCGTGTATCGCTCATGAAAGGGCGCGCTCAAGGGACGCGCGAACTCCGCGAGACAGCGGGCGCACACATAGTGAACCACGGTGTCCAGTTCGCCGCGCACGACCACGTAGGGGTGGTGATAGGTCGCGTGCAGGCGGACGTTGACGTCGTCCAGCGATTCGATGTCCACCACTTCCCGAGCGATGCGCGGCAGCGACACGATTTCGGCGAGATCGAGCTCGCCCTCTTCTTTCAATCGTTCCACGTCGATGTTCATACCATGAGCCCCTTTCTGCCGCGCCAGCCGACGCCGACACTGCTGTTATGACACAAAGGCGCCCGCGCGGTCAATGGCATCCCAGATCCGGTCCAACTGCGCCACCGCCGCCTGATAGCCGAGATCGATGGCCTCGGCTGCGCGCTGAAGCTGCGCCGTCCCGATGTGAGAAACCTCCGGCACGAGCGTCAGGCTTGCGCCTCGGTCGCGCGCGCGCAGCGCTTCGTCCTGCATCAGCTCGAGGCTCTGCATGATCACGTCCATGGCGGAGGTGGGCGGCGTGCCTCTCGGCGTCACGCCGACGTCCACGGCGATGACGAGATCGACGCCGAGGTCCCAGCACGCCTGCACAGGGACGCGCTCGAGCACGCCTCCGTCGACGTACACGGCGCCATCGCGCACGACGGGGACAAACACGCCAGGGATCGAAATGCTCGCCCGGACGGCGTCAGCAATGAGGCCGGATCGGAACACCACCAACCGGCGCTTTATGAGATCGGTCGCCACGATGGCGAGCGGGATGGCCGTATCGGCGAAGGTCCCCTGGCGGGTCATGGTGGCCACCACGGTGCGCACCTTTTCCCCCTGGATGAAGCCCATCTTGGGGACGGTGAAATCCAGCCAATGCCGCCGCCTCAGGTTGACGGCGAGGGCGCGCATCACGCGCGGTGGCACCCCCATCGCGTACACGCCCGCCACCAGCGCCCCCATGCTCGAACCGGCGATGGCGTGCACAGGAACGCCGTGCTCGGCGAGGGCAAGCAACACGCCGATGTGCGCGAACCCCTTGGCGCCGCCAGAGCCCAGGGCCACCCCGACCTTGACGTTGTCCCGCGCCCGCGCCTTGTCAGACATGGCGATTCGCCAATCCTCCCGCGCGCGCGGCAAGCGCGTCGGCCACCCGCGGCGTCACAAACCGCGACACGTCGCCCCCGTGCATCGCCACGTCCTTCACGAGCGACGAGCTCACGAACGACCACTCGGGCGAGGTCGGGACAAACAGCGTGACGAGATCGGCGTACAGCGCCCGGTTCATTTGCGCCATGGCCATCTCGTTCTGCAGGTCGACGTGATTGCGCACCCCGCGTACGACGCACTCAATTCCGGACGAGCGGCAGTAGTCCACCAAGAGGCCGCTGAACGCGTCCACGCGCACGTGGGGATAGGGAAGGACGGCCTCCCGGATCATGTCGAGCCGCTCGTCGAGGTCGAACCAAGGGCGCTTCGAAGGATTGTGCAAGACCGCGACCACGAGTTCGTCGAAGAGCGGTGCGACCTGCGCGATCACGTCCACATGCCCGAGCGTGATGGGATCAAACGTTCCAGGGTACACGGCTTTGCGCATGAAAACCCCTCCTATATCTCTACGCCAGATCGGCCCTTGTAAATCCGAACCGCGATGTCGCCGTATTGGCGCGACTTCTGCAGCACAAAGTCGCCCACCTGCTCAGGCAGGTCGAGCGAGGCGGGCGCCTCGCACACGACGGCCCCGGAAACGCGGGCGGCCGGAAGGGCGCGAAGCACGGGAATCCACAGCTGCTCCTGATATGGCGGATCCACGAACACGTACGCGGCGACTTCCCCCGACGCCTCGAAGCGCCGTAGAGCGCGCGCCCAGTCCAGCACCCAGACCTCCGCCTGAGACGCGGCGCCGACGCGGTCCAGATTGCGGCGCACGAGCCGCGCCGAACGAGGATCCTTGTCGACAAAGATGGCCCGCGATGCGCCCCGGCTCAGCGCCTCGATGCCAAGGGCTCCCGTCCCGGCGAACAGGTCGATGACGAGTCCCTCCAACTGGTGCGGAATCAGGTTGAACATCGACTCCTTGACGCGATCCGTCGTGGGCCGGACCGCACTGCCCCTCGGCGACTCGAGCGAGATGCCGCGCCACCTGCCCGCAATGACCCGCATGCTTGATCTCCTCTCGGGTGGCCAGGCCACCTTTCTCTGCAACAACGTATCACAACGAGGAGCAAGCGCCAACGGGACGTATATCCGTTCCTGCTTTTGGACATTCTGTGAACGACAACGGCGACAGCTGTTGTGGCAACCGAGTGCGAAGAGGCGATCCCCATCCACTCTTCCTCCGGTTTCTCCTCTCCCAGAACGCGTCAGGCGATTCTGACGCAGGGCCTCGCGCAAACCCGGGCGCGGGGCCTGTTTCATGTCCAGACCTGTCCTTGCCCCGCATGTCCCGGCGCGCGTCCGCTATAATCGTCCTAGGCACGTTTCCTGCACGTAGAGCCTTGGAGGACGGAGGCGATGGCGTTGTCACTCAACAGCCCCACCATTCGCCAGCAAGTGGCCCAACTGGGCCGGGGCCTCTCCGCATCGGCCTCGCTCGCGCAGTGGCTCGCCGCCATCGAGCGCGAAAATGGGCGGCTGAACGCTTTCCTCTGCGTGGCGACCGAGATGAGCCGCCAACACGCGAGTGCGATCGACCAACTGGCCGCGCGATTTCCCGAAGGTCTGGGTACGCTCGCGGGTATCCCCATCAGCGTGAAAGACCTCATCGACACCTCGTTTCTCCCGACGACGTACGGGCATGGCCGGTTCCGAGAGCACGTGCCGGATCGCACCGCGCTGTGCGTCGCGAGGCTCCAGCGCGCGCACGCGCTCATCATCGGGAAAGCTCACCTGCACGAATTCGCCTTTGGCGTGACCAACGAGAATCCGCACTTTGGGCCTGCGCGCAACCCGCGCGACCCAAGCCGGATCACCGGCGGCTCCAGCGGCGGCAGCGCCGCCTCTGTCGTGGGCGGCATGGCGCAGGCCAGCGTGGGCACCGACACCGGCGGCAGCGTTCGCATTCCGGCCGCGCTCACGGGATGTGTCGGATTCAAGCCATCGTACGGCCTCGTTCCCACGGACGGCGTGCTCCCGCTCGCCCCGACGCTCGATCACGTCGGCACGCTCGCAAACTCCGTCGAGGACGCGGCCATCGTCACCGCGGTCATGGCAGGCATCGATCCCGACACATGGCTTTCGCCTCCATCGCCCGCCGGGCGCCTTCGGGTCGCCGTGATTCCAGGCTTGGTCAGCCGGTTTGCGTCACCCGAGGTCTCCGCGTGGTTTGAGGGGCTCACCCACGTCCTACAAAGCCGGGGCACCATCGAGCTTGCCGGATCCATCGACCTGGATGCCGACGAGATCGCCCGGCATCAGGCGAACATTTTGGGTGCGGAAGCGTACGCGACGCATCGGGCGTGGCTCGCGGAGCACAGAGACGCGTACGGCGCGGACGTCCGGGAGCGCCTGGAAGACGGCGCGCGCGTGGACACGGCCTCCTACGCGGAGAGTTTGCGCTTTCGAGCCCGGTTCCGGGATGCCATCCGCGAGGTGTTCGCCCGGTACGACTGCATCCTTCTGCCGACGACGCCCATTCCGGCGACGCGCATTGGGGAGAAGGCGGTGTGGATCCATGGGGAAGAGCGCGCTGTGCGGCCGCTCCTCACGCGATTCACGAATCCATGGAATCTGTCGGGGGCGCCGGCCATCTCGATCCCGGCCGGCCAAGTGTCGGGCTTGCCGATGGGGCTTCAGATTGTGGGGAAACCTGGCGGCGACGCCCGTCTCCTTCGCATCGCCCGCCGGATCGAGGCGGACATCGCCTCCCACCTGCCATAAGAAAGGCGCCGTCAGCGGGTGCCGGTGACGGCGCCCGCGACGACGCTGAACGACTGCAAGACTCGCTCGTAGTGACCGAGCAGTTGCTTGCTCGGCCCCTCCCAATCCAGCTGCTCCGCGATGGCCAAGCCGCGCTGTCTGACCGCCTCTCGCCTCGCTTCGTCCCGCATCACGAGATCGACGGTCGCGATGAGGGACTCGGTCGAATCGGGATCGAAGATGAATCCCGCCCGGCCGTCCTCGAGGACCTCGCGCGTGGGCGGGCTGTCCGCCGCCACGATGGGAAGGCCGGCCGCCATCGCCTCAAACAAGACCAGCCCGAGCGTCTCAGTGGTCGACGGAAACAAGAAGGCGTCCGCGGCGCGATACGCCTGCGCCAACTCCTCCCCATGGAGGTATCCGGTGAAGTGGGTCCGCGTCCCGGCGAACACGCGCTCGAGTTCAGGGCGGTGCGGGCCGTCGCCGACGATGGCGAGGTGCAGATCCGGGATGGCGTCCAGGACCGGGCGCATGCGCTCGATATTCTTTTCCGACGCCAAGCGCCCCACGTACAGCAGGACGCGATCGCCCGGCTTCGCTTCGGGCGCCAGGCGGCGGCGCATCTCCTCGCTGTACGGAGCATTTCGGAACAGCTCCACGTCCACGCCGCGCTCCCAGAGCTCCAGATTCTGAAACCCCTGGCGCTCCAGCTCTCGCAGCGTCGCGCGAGACGTGGCGAGGTTCAGGTGAGCCCGGTTGTGCAGCGTCCGAAAGTACCACCACAACAGGGGCTCGAGAAACTCCAGCTTGTAGTGGCGAGCGTAGGCCGGCACGTTGGTGTGATACGAGGCCACCAGCGGCAGATGAGACTTCCACGCGTAGTAGATGCCCCCGATGCCGAGGAACGCCGGATTCACCACGTGGATGAGATCCGGCCGAAACGCCCGCAGATGTTTGCCGATGCGCGGCAGCGGCAACGAGTATCGCTTTTCTGGATACAGGATGAACGGCATCGCAGGGATCCCGACGATGGTTGCGGAAGCGTAGGTCTCCGGCGATCCCGACGGGGCGAACAGCAGCACCTCGTGGCCCTCGCGCTCCAAGTATTTCAGCGTTGCACAGAGCCTGGTGACGATCCCGTCGGTCGACGGCAGAAACGTCTCCGTAAACATCGCGATCCTCATGCTCACCGTTACCTCCAGGTCACTTTCGGGCGGATCACGTCGAAATCGACGCGATCGCGATACCGCTCGGCGGTCTGGATGAGCTCGCGAATGAGCTCGTCCGACAGATAGTGCGGCTTCAGGCCGAGGTCGAGAAGCTTGGTGTGGACGGCGTTGTAGTAATGCTCCTCCTTCTCGACGCGCGGATTGGGCAGATGCTCGATGTTCGCATCGAGCCCCATCTCGCGAGCCACCTTCTGCACGCGCTCGGCCAGCTGCAGCACGGAGAACTGCTCCGTGAACTGGTTGAACACGCGGAATTCGCCGCGATCCGCGGGATGGAGCGCCGCGAGCTCGATGCACTGCAGCGTGTCTCGAATATCCAGGAACGCGCGCGTCTGTCCGCCTTTTCCGTAGACCGTAAGCGGATGACCGACCGCAGCCTGCACGCAGAATCGGTTGAGCGCGGTCCCAAACACGCCGTCATAGTCGACGCGGTTGTACAGCCTTTCGTCTCGGCGTGTCTCGTCCGTCCAGAGTCCGTACACCACGCCTTGGTTCAGATCCGTCGCACGGATGCCCCACGCCTTGCACGTAAACATGATGTTGTGGCTGTCGTGCACCTTCGAAAGGTGATAGAACGAGAAGGGCTGCTTCGGATACGGCAGGACGTCCTCGCGCCCCTTGTGCTGAATCCGAATGTACCCCTCTTCGATGTCGATGTTGGGGGTTCCGTACTCGCCCATTGTACCCAATTTGATGAGGTGGCAGTCGGGTACCGTCTCTTTGATGGCAAAGAGGACGTTGAGCGTGCCCACCACGTTGTTCACCTGCGTGAACACGGCGTGATCGCGATCGATCATCGAGTACGGAGCCGAGCGCTGCTCGGCGAAGTGGACAAACGCCTCCGGCTCGAAGTCCTCGAAGACGTGGCGAACAAACTCATAATCTTGCAGGTCGCCGTAATACAGCTTGATGTCTTTTTCCGAGATTTCCTTCCAAGCCGCCAGACGCTCCTGAATGGTGGCGATGGGCGTCAGCGA
Source organism: Alicyclobacillus acidocaldarius subsp. acidocaldarius DSM 446 (assembly GCF_000024285.1). Classification (GTDB taxonomy): domain Bacteria; phylum Bacillota; class Bacilli; order Alicyclobacillales; family Alicyclobacillaceae; genus Alicyclobacillus; species Alicyclobacillus acidocaldarius. The sequence goes on along the minus strand of NC_013205.1, from coordinate 1,387,311 downwards.
GCGGGTCCCGAGTTCTTTGTCCCACTCGCGGCGGATGCAGTTGTCCACGATGGCCACTTCATGTCCGCGCTCGGAGAAATGGAGCGCCGTCGGCCATCCACAAAACCCGTCACCGCCAGCAATGATAATCTTCACGTTATGTCTTCACCCCAACATTCCGCTAGCACTACTGACTTCCCTACCAATGTACAAGTTTTCGATCGGCGCAGCAAGTACGAGGTTCTTCCTAACCATTTCACCCCATGGATACTGTTGCTAGACTTTGTCCCATGCGCACGTGATCGCCGACTTCCACCGACCACTGAAGGCCCCAGGACGCAGGGAAAAGCACCAGGACGGTCGAACCGAGCGCGAAGTGGCCAATTTCCTCTCCCCTTCGGTACGCTTGGCCCGGAATGAGCTTCAACCGCCGCCCTCGGTTCACGGCGTATCGGAGGCGGATGGTGCCGACCCCACAGGCGCCAACCATGACCATGACAAACGGGCCCAAGGGCGAGGAAAAGCGCGTCACGACCCGTTCGTTTCTCGCGAGAAGACCTGGAATGACGCGTGTAGACGCAGGATTGACCGGAAACAACGAGCCCGGAATCCTCCACACGCGCTCTGGCGCGCAGTCCACCGGCGCGTGGATGCGATGGTAGTCGCGTGGGCTTAAGTAAACCGTCACCACGTATCCGCCCGATAGCTCCTCCGCAAGGCGATCATCCTGAACCAACTGCGCGAGGTCGAACAGGGCCCCTTTCACCCAAAGGCGATGGCTTCCCTCCAAGCGGCCGACTTCCCGCACGAGCCCGTCCGTCGGCGACGTGACCCCGTCCTCAATGGGCCGCGCGCCGTGTCGAAGTTGCCGAGCAAAAAACTCACCGAGGGTATGATAGTCGGACAAGTCGCCGGCGATATCGCGAAGCTCAACGTTGTAGTGGCGAATGAACCACGGAATGGCCCGGCGACTGATCCCCGAGTCGACAAAACGACGAAGGCAAAACGTGTACGCGCGCTTCGGAAAGGCGTACAAGGCCGCTCTCGTTATACGAATATGCCATCCCGCCTCTCACATGCATTGCACGGTTAAGTCCCATTATAGTGCGCGGGGTGGCGTTTCATCACGCGACGAGGGTTGGCTTGCGCCAACCCCCGTCGTCGCTTCATTTAGTGACCAGCAAGCTGTTGCTCGGCGTAGGCCACCAAGCGCTTCGTGATCTCGCCGCCCACAGAGCCGTTCTGGCGAGCGGTCGTGTCGGGGCCCAGCTGAACGCCGAACTCCGTCGCGATTTCGTACTTCATCTGGTCCAGCGCGCGGTTGGCACCCTGCACGAGCACCTTGTTGCTTCCGTTCTGGTTTGCCATCACCCTTCACCTCCCCCTGGTGTACCGTAGTATGTTCGGGGGAGATGGAATTATAGATGTCACTTCGATCCACCCATGGTGGCCATCAGTCTCGATACGAAACCTTGTCCATGGCCTCCTTCAGCGCGTTGCGCAGACCCTCGGCCCACGGAGCGTACCAAAAATCGTCCCGCCGAAGGAGCGCCAGCGCCTCTTCCCTTGCGACCTCCATGATCCGATAATCGCGGGCGAGATCGCCCAACGCGAACTCGGGAAGACCGCTCTGCCTCAGGCCGAACAACTCCCCAGGCCCGCGCAATTCCAGGTCCCGCTCCGCGATCTCAAACCCGTCGTTCGTCTGCAGCATGGTCTCGATTCGCGCGCGCGCCGCCTCGGACGATGCGTCGTGAATGAGCAGGCAGTAGCTCGGATGCGGCCCTCGTCCGACTCGCCCGCGAAGCTGATGCAATTGCGCCAAACCGAACCGCTCCGCGCCATAGATGGCCATCACGGTGGCATTGGGCACGTCGATGCCGACCTCGATCACGGTCGTCGCGACGAGCGCGTGGATGTCGCCGTCGCGGAACGCGCGCATCATGCGCTCCTTGTCGGCGCTTGGCATCCGCCCGTGCAGGAGTTCGACGCGAAATCCCGCCAGGTGTTCGCGCACGCGCTCATAAAGCTCCGTCACGGACGCCACGTCGTCTCGCTCCGACGCCTCGATGGCCGGCGCGACGATGTAGGCCTGGTGTCCCCGCGCCAACTCTCTGCGGATGAGGCGAAGAACGGTCTCGTCGTCTTTCGACGGCACGGCGATGGTCTGAACGGGCTTTCGGCCCTTCGGCAACTCGTTCAGGATGGACACGTCCATGTCGCCGTAGATGGCGAGCGCAAGCGTCCGCGGAATCGGCGTCGCCGACAGCATGAGCACGTCCGGGGCGCGGCCCTTCTCACGCAGCCTCGCGCGCTGCGCGACGCCGAAGCGATGCTGCTCATCGGTGACGAGCAGGGCGAGATCGCGAAACTCGACACCCTCGGACAGAAGCGCGTGCGTGCCGACGGCAAGCGACACGTCCCCGGAGGCGAGGCCCGCCAGCACGCGATCGCGCTCGCGTCCTGTCACCGAACCCGTCAAAAGCTCGACGCGAACGCCGGCAGAGCCGAGCAGCTCGTGCGCGAGCCTCGCGTGCTGCTCGGCGAGGATTTCGGTGGGCGCCATGAGCGCGGACTGTCCGCGCGCGAGGTGGACCGCAAAGCACGCAAAAAGGGCCACCCACGTCTTGCCCGATCCGACGTCCCCCTGAATCAGGCGCGTCATGGGCACGGGGCGCTGAAGATCCCGCAGGATGTCCTCGCACGCGCGCCGCTGCGCGTTCGTCATCGGACCGGGCAGGAGGGCCTCGAACGCCGTCAGCGCATCACTCGGCACGGGCTGCGCGCGCCCCGCGGGCTCCTCGCGCTTTGCGCGAAGCCACTGGAGCTGAATTTGAAACAAGAGAAACTCCTCGAACACCAGCCGCCGCCGGGCCTGACGGACGTCCTCGAGCGATTTGGGCCGATGCATCCCGAAGAGCGCATCTCGATGCGTCCAAAGCCGATACTTGCGCACGAGCGCGTACGGCAGCGACTCCTGGATCTCTTCCGCGTATTGCTCCAACGCCTTCAGGATGAGTTGGTGGATGGCCTTCGTCGAGAGTTCTTTGCTCGCGCGGTATACCGGTACCAACGAGGGCGCCTGTGTCCCGGCGTCAAACGATGTCTCGCTGGCGACCAGGCGGCGCAGAGCTTCATTCCATTTGCCTGTTACCACGATGAACCGCCCGTCGGATAGCTTGGAGCGAAGGTAATGTTGCGAAAACCAGAGGCAGACGACCGGATGTTGGCCGTCCACGCGCACGCGCGCCGTCATGATGGACTTGGAACCGCGCCACCTGACTTGCACAGGTCCTTCGACGACAGCCCGCGCCGTGACGCGATCGCCATCGCGCCATTCGGAAAATGGCTTCTCCGCTCGCTCGTCATATCGAAACGGATACGTGTGCAGCAAGTCGTCGACCGTTCGAATGCCGAGCGCTTCGAGTGCTCGCTCCTTCTGCGGACCCACGCCCGGCAGCGCGCGCACGGACAGCGATCTGAGCGACAATGCGCTGCCCTCCCCGTATGAACGCCGCCCACGGCGGCACGACTCTGCCTCATTGTACTATACCCAGAAAGGTGCCTGGAAGGACGGTTGCGGGATTCTTGGAGAATGTGCTAAGCTAGGCGAGGTTCATCACGCAGAAGCCCACGCGTGAGGCTTCCTTTCCATACAATTTGAGGGAATGGAGGTGCCCGAATGGCTCGCCGTTGTGAAGTGTGTGGCCGGGGTCCGCAAGTCGGGAACAAGATCAGCCACTCCCACATTCTGACGAAGCGGCGCTGGTACCCGAATTTGCAGTCCGTGCGCGCCGTCGTGGACGGCTCCGTGAAGCGCATCCGCGTCTGCACCCGCTGCCTCAAGGCAGGTAAGGTGAAGCGCGCGATCTGAACAAGAAAAAAGCACCTTTGAGGTGCTTTTTTCTTTGTATGGATGGTTTCGCATGAGTGCTCTTCCGTCTCGCCTCATTCGTCCTTCGTGAATGTGCTGAGCACAGCCTTCACAATTCCACCCAGGAAGCGCGGCAATTTGATGGTGTAGACCTTCACGACCTCTACCCCCCTCGAACAACCTGCGCCATTGTCGGAGCGGAGTCTGACCCGCCGCAAGTCCCGCTCTGCCTCGAGGGCATAGGCGTCTGTCGCTAGCTATGTATATGCGCCCCCTGTCGAAATGTGCCAGGACGAGCTCGCAATTTCATATCACTCGCGAAGCGCCGCGCGCAGGGACTCAATCGCGAGCGCGCGATCGGGTTCATCAAACACGGCCGACCCGGCGACAAACACATCGGCGCCCGCGTCTCTAGCCTGACGGATGGTTCCCGCGTGGATGCCTCCATCCACTTCCACGTGCACGTCCTGACGGCCGGCTTCGTCCAGCATCCGTCGAACTTCCGCGACCTTGGCCAGCGTGCTCGGCACGAGCGATTGTCCCCCAAAGCCGGGATTCACGGTCATGACGAGGACGAGATCGACGTCAGCGAGAAGGTACGACAACCCATCCGGAGACGTGCCCGGATTGAGCGCCAAGCCCGCCCTTTTGCCGGACTCGCGGATCATCTGCAACGCGCGATGCACGTGCGGCGTCGCTTCATAGTGCACGGTCAGGATGTCGGCGCCGGCGTCGACAAAGGCTGGAATCCAGTGCTCGGGCGATTCGACCATCAGGTGCACGTCGAACGTCGCTTGCACATGACGCCGCAGCGCCTTCACGATGGGAGGGCCAAGGGTGAGATTGGGCACAAAGTGACCATCCATCACATCAATATGTATCCAATCGCACCCAGCCCGGATGACTTCGTCGACCTCGTCGCGCAACCTGGCGAAATCCGACGACAGAATGGAAGGAGCAATCACCGGTGTCCTCATGAGTACGCGTTCAACTCCTGTTCGCGTGCTTCCTCGTACAGCTGCCTGTAGGACATGTAGCGGGGGGCAGGAACGTGGCCTTCCTCCACCGCCCGCTTAACCGCACAGTTGTCCTCATCCAGGTGAAGGCAATCTCGATAGGCGCATTCCTGCGCCAAAGGCCGAAACTCCGGAAAATGGAGTCTCACCTCGCGCGACGCCACGGGCACCTGAAGCTGGCTGAACCCTGGCGCGTCTGCCATCCACGTGGCGTCATCCAGCCGCACAAGTTCCACGTGGCGCGTGGTCTGCCGCCCTCTGCCGATTTTCTCGCTCACCTCGCCGGTCTTGAACGAGATGCCCGGCGCAAGGGCGTTAGCGAGCGTGGACTTGCCCGCACCGGACGGCCCCGCGAGAACCGTCACGCGGCCCTGAAGGCGCGCCCGAAGTACACTCACACCTTCGCCCTGTTTGGCCGCCACGGCGACGGCTTCGTAGCCAAGGCGGCGATACAGTTCGACCGTCGCGGACGCCAGCTCCGGCGACACCAGATCGGCCTTCGTGAACGCAATGGTCGGTTCCACGCCCGCCACGCTGGCTTGAAGCAAGGTCTTGTCCAGCATGTAGAAGCTCAGGTCAGGCGTCACAAAGGAACACGCGACGACGACGTGATCGACGTTGGCAATGGGCGGACGGATAAGCTCCGTCCGCCGAGGAAGCACCTCGCGAATGATGCCCTCCTGCGCCCCGACGGGCTCGTAGCGGACGAAATCCCCCACCAGGACGGTTGTACCTTTGACCTTGAACACGCCGCGCGCTCGGCAACGGCGGACCTGGCCATCGTCGAACACGTCAAAAAATCCGCTGATGGCGCGAACGACACGCCCTTCTCTCACCGCGCTCCTCCTCAATGCCCTTTGTGCTTCAGTTGACCGGGCGCCCAATGGCCAGGCGGCTGCGGCGAAGGGGCAGGCTGAGCCGTGGGCTGGGTGGCGTTGGCCGCGGATCCGCCGGTATTCTCGCCCGACACGCCGTTGTCAGCCCCGCTGCCGTTGCCCGCTGACGGCGTATTGTCCAAGTCGTTTTGCGTCCCGCCGTTTGCCGAATTCCCAGTGGCGTTGCCCGCGCCATTGGACGGCGGGATGGAGGCGGGGTTCGGCACGACGTACAGATTGATGGTCGAGCCCACCGGCACGCGATCCCCCTGGATGTATGGGTACGCGTAGGAAACGAGCGGATTCTGGTTGACGAGATCGCTCGGTGTCACCGTTCCCAGGGTCAGGCCGGCCGCCTGAATCGCTGCCTCCGCCTGTTGAAGCGTGAGACCCACGAGTTTCGGCACCGTCACGTATTGCTGTTGGCTCACCGTGAGCGTGATCTTCGACGTGATGGGGACCTGCGTCCCGGGCGCCGGATCGCTCGAGATCACGTCCCCCGACGGAACAGAAGTGCTCGTCTCCGTCTGAACGACGATGTTGTTGGCCGAGAAACCGGCGCTCACGAGCGCCTGCTTCGCCTGATCCAGCGGCTCATTGGTCACGTCCGGCACCGCCACCTTCGGCGCGCCCTGGCTGACGTAGAGCGTGATGTCCCGCGTCTTCTTCACCTGGGTGTTGCCCGCAGGAGACTGTTGATACACGATCCCGGATGCAGCCTTCAGATTGGGCTCAAACTTCTCCTGAATCTGTTGCCTGGAGAAGCCCGCCGCCTCCAGCGTGGCCACGGCCGAGGCCACCGGCTTGCCGACGACAGACGGCAACTCGACGTTCGGCACGGTGAGAAGCCTCGTTACAATCACAATAGCCGCGTAGCCTCCGAGGCCGAGCGCCGCCAGCGACAAAACCACAATGCCCGCGATGAGACTCGCCCGCTTCCAGGGCGCCATCGGAGGTTTGGACGCGTGCGCTTCGTCGGGATCGCCCCGTTCGCCCTGGGCCTCCGCGGATTTCAGGGCCTCGCTCAGGCGATCCCCCATCGCGGGCACCACGATGGTCTTGTCGTCCATGCCGCTTGACGGGACGAACTTGGGTACGTTCGGGCGCGCGAGCGCAGCGTCGAGATCGGCCATCACCGCGGCCATGTTGGGGTAGCGGCCTTCCGGCTCCTTGACCAAACAGCGCAGGACGATGTTCTCCACGCTCTGCGGAATGTCTTTGTTCAATTGGCGCGGCTCAACGAACGGCTCCCTCAGGTGCTTGAGCGCGACACTCACGGGCGAGTCTCCCTCAAACGGGAGTTTACCCGTCAACATCTCATACATGACGACGCCAAGGGAATAGATGTCGCTCTTCGCGTCGGTGGGGGCCCCTCTCGCCTGTTCGGGCGAGAAGTAGTGAACCGACCCCAGCACCGTCGTCGCCTGCCGATGCGCAATGGTCTGCCCAGTCGCGGCCCGGGCAATGCCAAAGTCGGCGACCTTGACCTGGCCGCTCTTCGTCAGGAGAATGTTGTGCGGCTTGATGTCGCGGTGAACCACGTGCAACTCGTGCGCGTGCTGCAAGGCCGAGCAGATCTGCTTGCTGATGCGGATCACTTCCTCGACCGGGAGCGGTGCGCGCTCGACGATCACGTCCTTCAGCGTGGGACCGTCGACGTACTCCATCACGATGTACTGCTGGCCGTCCTCGACGCCCACATCGTACACGTTGACGATGTTCGGATGGGAAAGGCGCGCAGCAGCCTGCGCCTCCTGACGAAAGCGGCGAACGAATTCCTCGTCTTCCGCGTATTGGCTGCGCAGCATCTTCACGGCCACCGTGCGATCGAGGAGCGTATCGATGGCGCGATAGACTTCCGCCATGCCGCCTTCGCCGATTTTCTGCTCGAGACGGTACCGACCCCCGAGCGCGCGCGCCGTCATCCGATGGTGTCCTCCTCTCGATGCACAGCGACGAGTGCGGTGACGTTGTCCGTCCCGCCCCGGTCGAGCGCAAGTTGAATCATCGCGTCCACGGCCGCGGACACGTCTTGCTTCGCGCGCGCACCGCGCGCCTGCTCCAGGAACACTTTCAGTTCATCGTCCTCGACCAGATTCGAAAGCCCGTCCGAACACAGAAGCAGGACGTCGCCCTCTCCCCACGGCACCTCCGTCAGATCCGGAAGACTCACGGGCTCGGTGCCAAGCGATCTCGTGACAATGTTGCGCTGTGGGTGATGCCTGGCTTCCGAGGCAGACAGATGGCCTCGGCGTACCAATTCCGCAACAAGGCTGTGATCTTCCGTGACCTGGCGGAACTCGTCGCCGGTCAACGCGTACGCCCGGCTATCTCCCACGTGAGCCACCACCATCCTATCCGCGAGCGCGAGCGCGCACACGATGGTGGTTCCCATGCCGGCGTATTCGGGCACCGCCGCCGCCTGCCTGTAAATCTCTTCGTTCGCGTCCGCGATGGCCGACGACACGACCTCCCGCGGGTTCGCCTCGGCCGAGAGATGGCGCCCGACGTACTCGCTCACCCGTTCCACGGCGATCCGGCTGGCCACATCCCCGGCCTGAGGTCCCCCCATGCCGTCGGCCACCACGAATAGGACGCCGACCGGCAAGTCGTCCACGACCGCGTAGCCGTCCTGATTCATGGTGCGCACCAGCCCGATATGAGACTTCGCCGCGTAAATCATCTCAACACCTCGACTCCCGAACCGAGCTTCATCGAGCGTATGGGCCGCCTCAGGCTTGCCGGTTCGCGTACTGAGCGCGAAGCTGTCCACACGCCGCCGCGATGTCGTGTCCCATCTCGCGGCGAATCGTGGCGTTCACGCCCGCGTCCAACAGCGCGCGCCAAAATGCGAAGATCTGTTTCCTGTCCGTGCGGCGATAACCGCGCTCAGGCACATAGTTCACCGGAATCAGGTTCACGTGGCACGGTAAGCCCTTCACCAATTCCGCCAGTTCCTTGGCGCACTCGAGGCTGTCGTTCTCGCCCGCCACCAGCGCGTATTCGAACGAGATCCGGCGTCCCGTTTTTCGATAGTAATCATGACATGCCTCCATCAACTTGGCAATCGGGTACGCCTTGTTGACGGGCATCATGCGCCCGCGAATCGCGTCGTTCGGCGCGTGCAGGGACACCGCCAGCGTAATCTGGCGGCCTTCTTCAGCGAGGCGGCGGATGCCCGGGACGAGCCCGACGGTCGACACCGTGATGTGGCGCTGTCCGATGTTCAGGCCGTGCTCGTTTGTGATGATGTCGATGAATCGCATGACCTGATCGTAGTTGTCCATCGGCTCACCGGAGCCCATCACCACGACGGAGGACACGCGCTGCCCCACTTCATCCAACAGCGACTGGCTGTGCATCACCTGCTCCACCATCTCGCCCGCGGTCATGTGGCGGATCATGCCCCCGAGCGTGGACGCGCAGAACGTGCACCCCATCTTGCACCCAACCTGAGACGACACGCACACGCTGTTTCCGTAGCCGTGGCGCATGAGCACGGACTCGACCGTGACGCCGTCCGGCCAGGCGAGCAGAAACTTCGTCGTCGGATCCACCTTGGAATCCTGCCTGACGACCTGCTTGGCGGAGCGCAAGTACGCCATCTCGTTCAGGCGTTGGCGAAGCGCCTTCGGCAGATTCGTCATTTCGTCAAACGACTTCGCCCGCTTCTGGTACATCCACTCGTAAAGCTGAACCGCGCGAAACGGCCGCTCGCCGAGTTCGCGCACCACCCAGTCGCGCAGCTCCTCGAGCGTGAAATCGTACAAATGGACCATCGTCTCACCTCCCTGGTGAAGCTCGGTGTCAGATTCGGCGCAGGCGCGCCATGAAAAACCCGTCCGTCTCGTGCCAGTCCGGCCAAAGCAGGAAACCTGGCGAACGCTCCCCGACGCTCACAGCCAGCGTCGGCGCCAAGTCGCCTCCGATGTCTTCGATGCGGACGCCCACAGACGGATCGGAGGCCACGTCGCGCACGACGGACTCGTTCTCCTCCTTCAACAGTGTGCACGTCGAGTACACGACGCAGCCGCCGGATCGGACGATGGCGCACGCGCGGCGCAGCAAGGCCCGCTGAAGCTGCGCCAACTGCGCGACGTCCTCCGGGCGCCGCCGATATCGCAGGTCCGGCCGACGGCGCATGACGCCAAGGCCGGTGCAGGGCGCGTCCACGAGCGCCGCGTCGTACAGCCCTTCCGGTGTGACCTGCCGGCCGTCGCCGAGCCTCGGGTGAACGCTTTGCAGGCCAAGCCGCTCTGCCTGTTGGCGGATGGCGCGAACCTTCGCCACGGTGACGTCATAGGCGTCGATCTCGCCGCGATCGCCCATCAGCTCGGCCAGGTGCGTCGTCTTGCCGCCTGGCGCCGCGCAAAGGTCCACCACGCGCATACCAGGCTCCGGACGAAGAAGCGGCGCCACAAGCATCGCGCCCTCGTCCTGAATCGTCACGTAGCCGTCCCGGTAAGCCTGAAGGCGCGTCACGTCGACCTGCCCCTGCACGCGCAGGCCGTCCTCCGCGAGCGCGGCGGGCCTCGCCACGGCGCCCTCCGCGCCCAATCGAGCGATGGCCTCCTCGCGGGATCCGCGAAGGCGATTGGCGCGCAGGGACATCGGCGCCGGCTCATTCATCGAAGCGAGCGCCGCAAGGACTCGATCCGCTCCGTGATCCGCCACGAGCCGCTCCACGATCCAAGCCGGCACGCTGTACATCACCGACCACCGCTCGACGTCCTTCGCCCCCGCAACGGCCTTGTTCAGGAGGTCTTCCCAATCTTGCGCGCGCTCGGCGTACCGGCGAAGCACCGCATTCACGAGGGCGGCCGCCTGAGGACGGTGCCGCTTGGCGAGTTCGACCGCGTCGTTCGCCGCGGCGTACGCCGGAACGCGGTTCAGCCAGGTCATCTGGTACGCGCCCATGCGCAGGATCACGCGCACCTCGGGATCGAGTTTCGACATGGGCCGGCGCACGAGCGGCGACAGCAATCGGTCGAGCGTGATCTGTCGGCGCAGCGTACCATAGGCGATCTCGGTGGCCAGCGCGCGATCTCGTTCGTCCACGCCTGCGCCCGCGAGCGCCTCCTGGAGGGCGGCGTTGAGAAACGCCCCGTCCCGTTCGACCCGGATGAGCGCCTGATACGCGCGCCGCCTGCCCTCAGCGATCATCCCTCGCGTTCCCCCTCATGCGCACGCCTTCTCCGCGCAGGCCGCGCCAAAAAGCGCCCGCCGGCATCACGCGGCGACCACTCGGCTTGACTTCGGAGATTTCGTAGACGCCCCCGCCGCACGACACCCATAGCGCATCACCGCGCGGCTTCACCTCGCCGGGATCGCCAAAGGTGGCCGTCTCGATGGGCCGCCCGGCGAGGATCTTCAGCTCCTCACCCGTGGTGAGCGCCGAGGTCGCCCCAGGCACCGGCGCGAGCGCCCGAACCTGCCGGTCGATCTCGGCCGCGCTCCTCGTCCAGTCGATCCACTCGTCCTCGCGCGTCAGCTTCTCGGCGTACGTGACCCCTTCCTCAGGCTGCGGAACCGGCGCAAGCTCGCCCGCGACATAGCGCGGGAGATACCGCTCGCACACCTCGCCGCCTAAGTGAGCCAATTTGTCGTGCAGCGTTCCGGCCGTGTCCGTCGGCTCGATGGCCACGCGCTCCTGCGCCAAAATGGGCCCTGCGTCGAGATCGCGCACCATTTCCATAAGCGTAATGCCGGTTTCCGCGTCGCCGGCCCAGATGGCGCGCTGAATGGGCGCGGCGCCGCGCCAGCGGGGGAGGAGCGACGCGTGCACGTTGACCGATCCGACGCGCGGAAGGGAGAGCAGCGCCTCGCTCAGGATCTTGCCGTACGCAGCCGTCACGATGACATCCGGCGCGAAACGACGGATGTCGTCCATGGCGTCTCGCAGGCGCTCGGGCTGCAAGACCGGGAGGCCGAGCTCGAGCGCGCGGATTTTGACCGGCGGCGGCGCGAGTTCGCGTGATCGCCCCCGAGGCCGGTCCGGCTGCGTGATGACGACCACCTCGTAACCCAGGCGGCACAGCGCATCGAGGCTCGGCACCGCGAAGTCCGGTGTTCCGCAGAACAGGGCGCGCACGGTCATCGCGACGACTCTCCGACTGGCTGGCGCTCAATCTCCTCCGGCCGCAGGTAGTCCGTGAACAGGATACCGTCCAGGTGATCGATCTCGTGCTGCAGGCAGCGCGCCAGGAGATCGCGGCCCTCAATCTCAAAGAATTCCCCGTACCGGTTCTGCGCCCGCACCCGCACGTACGCGGCGCGCTCCACCACGCCCGAGAGCCCCGGGAGGGACAGGCACGCCTCCCGCTCGCGCTGCACCCCGCTCCGCTCCAAGATCTCCGGGTTCACGAGTTCGATCCACGCGCGCTTCTGGAAGCTGTCCTCCTTCGGCTGCACGTCGATCACCACGAGGCGCTTCAGAATCCCAATCTGATTGGCTGCAAGGCCAATCCCGTCGGCGTCGTACATGGTCTCCGCCATGTCGTCGAGGAGCCGGTGAATGGCCGGGGTGAACTGCGTCACCACCTGGGCCTTCTGCCGCAGCACCGGATCCTCTCCCTTGCGAATGATGCGAATGGCCATCGTTCATCCCCTCCCTGTATGTCAACCGATCCGCTGGGCGTTGACGTCGAGGACGGCGGATCCACCCAGCCGGTTCATCTTCTCCTTCACCAATCGGTACGCGCGCACGACGTCCTCTTTCACATCCTGCCACGCCGCGTACTTCATCACAACCTGATAGCGATACACGTTGTCGATCCGCCGAATGCCGCTTGGCCCGGCAGGCAACACGGTCAAGGACGCGGCGGACGGCGAACGCGCGAGTTCTCGCTCGAACCTCGCCGCGGCGCCGCGCGCCAGCCGCTCCTCCGAATGCGAGGCGAGAAAGACCGCCAGTTCGCAGAAGGGCGGATAGCGAAAGAATTCGCGGCTTTCCCGCTCTCGCTCGTAGAACTGCCGATAATCGTGCGATTTCGCCGCTTCGATGGCGCGGTGCCCGGGCTGATACGTCTGAATAAGCGTGATACCGTCGGTTTCGGCTCGCCCGGCCCGCCCGGCCACCTGCGTGAGAAGCTGAAACGCGCGCTCGTTCGCTCGGTAGTCCGGAAGCGTGAGCATCGCATCCGCCGCCACGACGCCCACCAGCCGCACCCGCGGAAAGTCGAGCCCCTTCGCGATCATCTGCGTGCCCACGAGCACGTCCGCTTCGCCCCGCTGGAACCGATCGATGATAGACTCGAGCGCCCCCTTCCGCCGCGTGGTGTCCAAGTCCATACGGAGGACTCGCATCGCGGGCCACGTGCGCAGCAGGTGCTGCTCCACCTGCTCGGTTCCGAGTCCATACGGGACCAGCGCATCCTCGGCGCAAGCAGGACAGCGCCGCACGAGCGGCTCCTCGTGCCCACAGTAGTGGCACACAAGGACGTGCCCGTCCGCCCGCCGGTGGACCGTGAGGTGAATGTCACAGCGGGGACACTCCATGCTGTGCCCGCAAGCCCGGCACAGCGCCGCGTGCGCGTAGCCGCGTCGATTAAGAAACAGGATAGCCTGCATCCCCTCCGACACCGTGCGCTCCAGCTCCGCCGCGAGCCTGCGGCTGAAAATCGACCGGTTTCCCGCGCGCAGCTCCTCGCGCATATCGATCACGTCCACCGGCGGAAGAGGCCGCCGGTTCGCCCGAACCGGCAGGGAGACGAGCCTCGCGTCGCCTCGCTCCACCCGAAACATCGACGCGAGCGAGGGCGTCGCAGAGCCGAGAACCACGAGCGCACCCGCCTCCCTTGCGCGCCACATCGCCACTTCGCGCGCGTCGTAGTGCGGCGCGTCCTCCTGCTTGTAGGAAGGCTCGTGTTCTTCGTCGATGACGACCAGTCGAAGCTTGCGCATCGGCGCGAAGACCGCCGATCTCGCCCCAATCACCACGCTCGCCTCTCCTTCGAGGACCCGCGTCCACTCCTCACGCCGCTCGCCGAGCGACAATCCCGAGTGCAGGACGGCAACCCGGCCTCCGAACCTTCGCTCGAACCTCTGCACGAGCTGCGGCGTGAGCGCGATCTCGGGCACCAGAACGAGTGCCTGACCCTCGTCTTCGATGGCCCCGCGAATCAGGTGCATGTACACCTCGGTCTTGCCGCTGCCCGTCACGCCGTGCAGCAGGGCCACGCCATGCCCCTGTCGGGCCATCTCGGCCAGCGCTCGCACCGCCGCCACCTGATACGGCGTGAGCTCTGGCCAGGGCTCCTCCGCGTCGAGCGAGGCAGGGGCCCGCTTCACGCGCCGCTCCGCGACAGCCACCAGTCCCGCCTCGATGAGCGGCGCCACGGAAGAGAGCGGATACGCCCGCCTGTCCCACGGCATCTCGCCCGCTTCGGCGAGGTGCAGCAGCAGCTCGCTCTGGCGCCGCGCGCGCCGACTCCGCCGTTCCGCCTCGCGCCTGAGATCCACCTCCGACGCGCGGGTGACGAGGTAGGCCCGCCGCTTCTCGCCCACCGCCTCATCCACCCGGAGCTCTTCGCGAACGAATCCGGCTTCGGCCCACGCCCTGGCGGCGCGCTCGTCCGCCTTCGATCGCGCCCGAATCTCGCTCCACTCGGGCTCGGACTCGGCGATGAAGCGAAAGAGTGTCGAGGCTTTCACGTCGTCCGGGACGGGCGCATCCGCGCTCGGCACGATCACTTTGCGCACGCGCACGCGAAACGCCCCCGGCAGGATGGCCGACACGGCCTCCGGAAGCGTGGCGGCATATCGGTCGCAGAGCCACTCCGCCATGCGCATCTGATGAGGCGTCAGCACGGGAACTCGGTCGATCACGCGCGCGAGCGGACGAAGCCCGCCGACGTTGGCGACCTCCCGCACCGCCCAGACGATGCCGGATCGCACCGAGTCTCGCATCGGCACCACCACGCGCACGCCGGGCGATACATCCATCCCCGGCGGAACGATGTAATCGAACCGCTTGTCCAAAAACAGCGCCGTCCCGTCGACCACGACCTCCGCGACGCGCGCGGTCCCTGCGGTCATAAAGGCCGCTCACCGTCCGACACGCGAAGGACTTGGCGCACGCGGGTCAGGATGTGGTCCGCCACCCGATGCTTTTCCATCACCGGCAGCGCCTCCGTCGATCCGTCCTTCCCGATAAGCGTCACCTGATTGGTGTCCACCTCGAAGCCGGCGCCCGGCTTCGTCACATCGTTCACCACGATGAGATCCAGGCCCTTGTCGACGAGCTTCCGCCGGGCATGGTCCACAGGCATGTCCGTCTCCGCCGCAAAGCCCACCACCACTTGGCCAGGGCGCTTCGCGCGGCTCGCGGCGAGCAGGATGTCGGGCGTCTCGACGAGATCGAGCTTCAGTGGGCCTTGCGATTTTTTCCATTTATGTTCCAAGGTGCGGGCAGGCCGGAAGTCGGCCGGTGCCGCAGCGGAAATGAACGCGTCCGCCTCGGGAAAGAACTCGCTCACCGCGTGCAGCATCTGCTCGGTCGAGCGGACGTAGACCATCCGGGCACCCGGCACGGGCTTGAGATGCGTCGGGCCTGAGATCAAGGTGACGCGGGCGCCGCGGCGCGCGGCCTGCTCGGCGAGCGCATACCCCATCTTGCCACTCGAGCGATTGGTCAGATACCGGACGGGGTCGATGTCCTCCACCGTCGGCCCGGCCGTGATAAGGATGGAGAGGCCCTCCAAATCCCGCTCCTGGTGGAGCACAGCCTCAATCACGTCCGCGATGTCCTCGGGTTCGGGCATGCGCCCGCGGCCCGTGTAACCGCAGGCGAGCGGCCCCTCGCCCGGATCCAGCACGAGCGTGCCCCGGCGGCGGAGAATGTCCAGGTTCTCCTGCACAGCGGGGTGCTCAAACATGTGCACGTTCATGGCTGGCGCCACGACCGTGGGGCAGGTCGCGGCAAGCGCAGTGGTGGTGACCATGTCGTCCGCCAGGCCGTGCGCCAGCTTGGCGATGAGATTGGCCGTCGCCGGCGCAATCACGTACAGGTCGGCGCGATCCGCCACCGCGATGTGCGCGATTTCCGACGGATTGGGCTCGGCAAACGTGTCGAAAATCACCGGGTGCTTGGTCAGGGCCTGCAGGGTGAGCGGCTGAATGAACCGGGTCGCGTGTTCGGTCATCAGCACCTGCACCTCGTAACCGCGCTTGACCAGGAGTGAACACAGATTCGCGGACTTGTATGCCGCAATGCCTCCTCCCACCCCGACGAGGATGGTCTTCTTCTCCATACCGCACCCTCCCTTGGCTCCTGCCGTTCATGACAAGAGGCAGAACAACGCGCGGTTGTCCTGCCTCATCGCCTGATCACGGATCTGCGTCACTCGCCGTCGAAGTTCTTGCAGCGAACGACGCCGTCGTGAATTTCCCAGAGCGCGCGGCTCACGTTCCGCGTCGTCGACGCGCCGGGCTGGTTCAGGGTCTCGTTCTGCAGTTTGCGGGCGCGCTTCGCCGCGAGCACGACGAGCGCGTATTTGCTGTTGCACCGCTCCAACAGTCGATCGATGGACGGATAGATCAACCATGGTCACCCCATATCGAAATCTCCGCCCCGCAGGGCGGACGCGAATCCTCGAAACACAGACGACGCTTCCCTATATTCTACATCGATCTCGGCGCAAAGGAAAGTGCGCCCGCTATTCGACGTTCTGCGCCTGTTCGCGCAGTTTCTCGACCAAGGCCTTCATCTCCACCACATGTTGGCTGATCTCGGCGTCCTGGGACTTCGCCGCGATGGTGTTCACCTCGCGGTGCATCTCCTGCACGAGGAAGTCGAGCCGCCGCCCCACGGGCTCCGTTCGGCCGAGATCGCCGCGCATCGCTC
Source organism: Alicyclobacillus acidocaldarius subsp. acidocaldarius DSM 446 (assembly GCF_000024285.1). GTDB lineage: Bacteria > Bacillota > Bacilli > Alicyclobacillales > Alicyclobacillaceae > Alicyclobacillus > Alicyclobacillus acidocaldarius. The sequence continues at coordinate 1,370,724 of NC_013205.1, read as the reverse complement.
GCACGTGGGCCTCGAGCCGCACCAGTTCTTCGTCGATCGCGACGCGATCGGCAAACAGCGCGACCTCCTGTGCCAGGCGAGCGTCGTCGACGGAAACGCCGAGTTCCGACACCCTGGCCAGAAGTGACGCGCGGTACGCCGCGACGGACGCAGGCGCCCGCTCCCGGATGGCCTGAAGGCGCGTTTCCACTTCGTCAAGGTACCCCTCACACGCTCGGGCGAGATCGCCCCCTTCGCGTTCGCGCATGGCCACGAGTTTCTCAAGCGCGGCGTCCACGAGATCTGCGAGCGACGAGGCGGCCTCTTCCTCGGATAAAGCCGCAGGGCGCACCGCGACGGCACCCGGGAACATCAGCCACTGGCGCGCCGCGCGCGGATCAAACTCAATCCCAAGCTTGTCACACAGGGTCCGATCCGCCTCGACGAGCGCGTCGATGAGCGCCCAATCGACTTGAACCTCCCCCGCTTCCGCGCCAGTCCCGGCGAGCGAGACGGCGACATCCAGCCGACCGCGGTGCAAGCGAGCCTTGACGCGATCGCGCACGATCATCTCAGCGAACGACCAGTCCCGCGGCAGGCGCACCGAGACCTCCAGGAAGCGGTGATTCACGGATTTCGCCTCGACCACCACGTCGTACAGCCCGACGCGCCCTTCTGCCCGGCCAAAACCTGTCATGCTGCGAATGCCCACGCCCACGCCTCCTGACCGCGTCTCATCTGGTCAGGATTGTACCGATGGCGGAGCAACTTGGCAATCAGGCCGCCGCGTCGGAACCGGACCGTTGTTGCAGTTTGTGGAGCCGGTTGCGCCCCATGCGGCGCACGGAGAGCGCGAACGTGGGCACCGCCGCTGCTACGAGCACGATGGCCCAGTCGTCGGGGCCTAGCGGCGTCGTGTGAAAGACCTCGGCCATGCGCGGGATGTACATCGTGCAGGCGAACAGCGCGACGGAGGACAGCACCGCCAAGAGAAGCCAGACGTTTTCAAACGGGTTCCGCCGCAAGATGCCGCCCTCGAGGCTCCGCGAGTCGAAGACGAGGATGAGTTGGGCCATGGTGAGCGTCGCGTAGGCCATCGTCTGCGCGTGCGCGAGCTCCGCGCCCTGGCGCAGGGACCACGCAAACACTGCGAGCGTGGCAAGACCGATGAGCACGCCGCGGGACAGGATCTTGACAGCCATGCCCCTCGCGAAAATGCCCTCGTGCACGTTTCGAGGCGGACGGCTCATGATGTCGTCCTCCGGCGCATCGACGCCGAGCGCGATGGCCGGCAGCCCGTCGGTGACGAGGTTCACCCAGAGGATCTGGATGGGGGAGAGCGGCAGAGGCCAACCGGCGAGCATGGCCAAGAACATCGTCAGAATCTCGCCCACGTTCGACGCGAGGAGGTACCGGATGAACTTCTTGATGTTGTCGTAGATGGCGCGGCCCTCTTCCACCGCGGCCACGATGGTCGCATAGTTGTCGTCCGCGAGGATGAGGCTCGACGCTTCCTTCGCCACGTCCGTGCCACTTTGGCCCATGGCGATGCCGATATCGGCCTGTTTGATGGCCGGGGCGTCGTTCACGCCGTCGCCCGTCATGGCGACGACCTCGTGATTCGCCTGGAGCGCCCGCACGATGCGAAGCTTGTGTTCGGGCGTCACGCGCGCGTAGACGTACGTGTCGCGCACGAGATTGGAGAGGCGCTTGTCGTCCAAGCTCTCAAGGTCGGCTCCCGTCAGCACGCGCCCGCCCGGCGGCAGGATGTCGAGCTGCTTCGCGATGGCTGTCGCCGTCGCCTGATGGTCCCCCGTGATCATCACCGTGCGGATGCCGGCCGACTTGGCCTTGGCGATGGCGGCCTTCGCCTCGTCCCGCGGCGGATCGATCATGCCGCAGATCCCCACGAACACCAGCTCCGATTCCCAATCCGCCTGGCGCGCCTCTTCGGCGGAGCGGAAGCGCCGGTACGCGAAACCGAGGTTCCGCAGCGCGCGAGAAGCCATTTGTTCGTTGGCCGCGAGAATCTGCTTGCAGAGCGACTGCCCCATGGGCTCTTCGCGGTTGCCGAGAAGCACATGGGTACAGCGCGCCAAAAGCACGTCGGGCGCCCCTTTGACGAACGCGAACCATTCATCGTCCGAACGCACCAGCACACTCATCATCTTCCGGTCCGCGTCAAAGGGCCGCTCGTCGACGCGCTCGTACACGCTGTCCGGCTTCGCGAAACCTGCCTTGTGCGCCAGGACGAGAAGCGCGATTTCCGTCGGATCTCCCTTGACGGCCTGCGCGGACACGCCGTCTGCCCCCGGCTCAAGATGCGCCTGATTGCACACGGCTGCGATCTCGACCAAACTCTTGAACGCAGCCCGCCGCCCGGGTTCGATCCGGCGGCCGTTCGCAACAAATTCGCCTTGCAACTGGTGGCCGGAACCCGTAACATCCACGTACAGTCCGTCCGCGTAGATCTGCGTGACCGTCATCTTGTTCTGGGTCAACGTGCCCGTCTTGTCGGAGCAAATCACCGTCGCGCATCCCAGCGTTTCGACCGACGGCAATCGGCGCACGATGGCGTTCCGCTTGATCATCCGCTGCACGCCGAGCGCGAGGGCGATGGTGACAATGGCCGGCAGACCCTCCGGAATGGCCGCGACGGCAAGCGACACGCCGGCCAAAAACATCTCGTACAGCGCGTGCCCGTGCATCACGCCCGCCACCACCACGAGCACCGTGATGCCGAGCGAGATCCAGACGAGCGTCTTGCCGAGCTGATCCAGCCGCTTTTGAAGCGGCGTCTCCTGATCCTCGGACTGATCGATCAGATCCGCAATCTTGCCCATCTCCGTCTGCATGCCTGTGGCCGTCACGACGTACTCCGCCCGGCCGCGGGTCACCATCGTCCCCATGTACACCATGTTCCGCCGCTCCGCAAGCGGGCTGTCCGCCGGGACCCGGACGCGCGGATCCTTCGCCACCGGCACCGATTCCCCGGTGAGCGCCGACTCTTCGACCTCGAGCGATCGCGCTCGAACGATGCGGCCGTCTGCGGGGACGCGATCGCCATCCTCCAACAGGACGATGTCTCCGGGCACCAACTCCTTCGCGGAGACCTCCACCACTGCGCCGTCGCGGCGCACCTTGGCCACCGGCGCCGTGAGCTCCTTGAGTGCCTTGAGCGAGCGCTCGGCGCGCACTTCCTGCACGAAGCCGAGGATGCCGTTGAGAAAAACGATGGCGATGATGGTGACCGCGTCGGTGTATTCGCCGAGGAGGCCCGAGATGAGCGTGGCCGCGATGAGCACAAGCGTCATGAAGTCGCGAAACTGATTGAAGAACACTGTCAACAGCGACACTTTGTTGCCGTCGTGCAACAGGTTCAGCCCGTGCACCTCGCGCCGCCGTTCCACCTCCGCTTGGGAGAGCCCGTCAAGCGACGTCTCGAGTCGCGCGAGGCATTCGGCCTCGCTCTGCGCATGCCACGTTTGTTGTTCCACCGAGCACACCCCTTCGTCAACTTGTCTCGTAATCATCTATGCGTCGGACACGGCGAACATGTCCGAGACCTGGTCGTATCCAGACGACCTTTGTCAAGAAATCACCGCGCCGAATGGAGGAAACTGCGGTATACTGGCTTCGTGAGAGAGGAGCATCGAGCGTGGACGGTTGGACCTTGCGCCGCCTCGCGCGCGAACTCGACGACGCGTTGCGAGGCGCACGGATCGACAGAATTTATCAACCCGGCGAGCGCGATCTCGTCCTCGCCGTCCGCTCGGCCCATTTGGGAGCGCGGCGCCTGTACATGTCCGCCCACCAACAATTTGCGCGCGTCCACTTTCTGGCGGACGAGCGCCCAGACAACCCGGCCACGCCGCCGATGTTCTGCGTCCTCTTGCGCAAACACATTGAGGGGGGGCGCATCCTCCGCGTCACGCAGCCGGGATGGGATCGGGTGCTTGAAATGGAAATTGAAGCGCTGGACGATCTCGGCGACCGGCGCGCGTACGCTCTGATCTGCGAGATCATGGGGCGACACAGCAACATCGTGCTCGTCGAAGAGCGGACCGACGGAAGCCGCCTGATCATCGACAGCGCCGTGCGCGTCTCGGAGGAGATGTCCCGTTACCGAGCCGTGCTGCCGGGAATCCCCTATCTTCCGCCGCCCCCTCAACGCAAGAAGCCCGTGGAACAGTGCGCGCCGGAGGATTTCCTCGGCGTCGAGCCATCCGCCGGCGCCTCCCGCGCCAATCAGATGGCCATCGTGGAGAAGCTCGCCGGTACGGGACCTGTGACGGCTCGCGAGATCCTCCATCGCGCCATCGCGCGAACGGGTTCCGCTGAGCCGACGTCCATTCATCGGGCGGCCCTCGATCTCGCAGCCGCCGTGGATGAAGGGCGGGAGCCCGCTTCCGTCGGCCTCGACGACGTGGGCCGGGCCGTGGAATGCGCCCCGTTTCGGCTCACGTCGCGCGCTCGATTCGCGGAATGCGAAACGGTGAGCGACGCCATCCGCTGGCTGTTCGCCGATACCGGCGAGTCTCTGCGCCAGTCGCGCTTGGCCCGCGAGCTGGAGCGGACCGTGAGAGAACACATGGACCGCCTGCGGGGCAAGCTCGTCCGCCTCGAGCAGGAGTGGGAAGACGCCGAGGCGGAGGAGGAACTGCGGATCAAGGCCGAGCTTCTGACCGCGTACGCGCACGAGGTTCCGCGTGGGGCGTCGGAGGTCGAGCTGCCGAACTACTACGACGACAACCGACCCTTGCGGATCGAACTCGACCCCGCGCTCGACGCCATCGCCAACGCTCAGCGCCTCTTTCGCATGGCGGCGAAACGAAAGCGGGCGCGGCAGTGGATCGAAGCGGAGCGCGAAAACACGCTGCGAGACCTGCGCTACCTGGAAGATGTGTTGCAGGCACTCGCGGATACCTCCCTCGAAAACCTCGAAGAGGTGCGCCGAGAACTCCAAGCGCAGGGGTTCTTGGCGCGGGCCGATCGACGAGGGACAGGCGGCAAGCGGCGCGCCGCAGAGTCGGAGCCGCACGCGTTTCGGTCCAGCGATGGATTCGTCATCCGCGTTGGCCGGAACAACGTGCAGAACGACCGGCTGACGTTCCGCAGGGCCGACAAGCGCGACCTATGGCTCCACGTGAAGGATGCGCCGGGGTCGCACGTCGTGATCGAACGGGGCCAGGCGGACGAGATCCCGGAACGCACCATCGAGGAGGCCGCCGCGCTCGCCGCGTACTTCAGCCGAATGCGCGATTCGGCGAACGTGCCCGTCGACGTGACGGAAATCCGCCACGTGTGGAAGCCGAATGGAGCCCGCCCCGGTTTTGCGCTGTATGACCATCAGAGAACGCTGTTCGTGACGCCGGAGCGATCGCTTGTGGAGAGCATCATGTCCCGAACGCTTGCGAGGCGCGAAACGAGCGATTCCCGTTAAAGGAGAGATCAACCATGTCGCAGGAACAAGGGAACAAACGCCTGATCGTCGGCGCCAACAAGCCCGCGCACGACACCAACATTCTCACCAACACGCAGGCGACCATCCGCGAAGCCCTGGATCGCCTCGGCTATGAGGAGGCCGTCTACGAACTTCTCAAGGAGCCCATCCGGGTGATGACCGTTCGCATCCCGGTTCGCATGGATGACGGGCATGTGGAAGTGTTCACAGGGTATCGGGCGCAGCACAACGACGCCATCGGGCCGACCAAGGGCGGCGTTCGCTTCCATCCCGACGTGACGCTGGATGAGGTCAAGGCGCTTTCCATCTGGATGTCGTTGAAATGCGGCATCTTCAACCTTCCTTACGGCGGTGCCAAGGGCGGTATCGTCTGTGATCCGCGCAGCATGAGCCTGTCCGAGCAGGAGCGACTGGCGCGCGGCTACGTGCGGGCCATCAGCCAGATTGTGGGCCCCGCAAAGGACATCCCGGCGCCGGACGTGTACACCAACAGCCAGATCATGGCGTGGATGTACGACGAGTACAGCCGCATCCGCGAGTTCGACTCTCCGGGCTTCATCACGGGTAAGCCGCTCGTCCTCGGCGGATCGCGGGGGCGCGAATCCGCCACAGCGCTCGGCGTCGTGGTGGCGTTGCGCGAGACCGCGGAGCGAATGGGCAAAAAGCTTTCGGAGCTGCGCGTGCTCGTGCAGGGATTTGGCAACGTGGGTTCAAACGTGGCCCGCATCCTTCACGAGCTCGGCGCCACCGTGGTTGGCATCAGCGACGCGGGCGGCGGCGTGTACAATGAAAACGGCCTGCCCATTCCGGAACTCATCGAGGAAAAAGATTCGTTCGGAATGGTCACGCCAAGGCTGTCCGGCGTCATTCCGACAGAGGAATTCTTGACCAAGCCGTGCGACGTCCTCGTTCCCGCGGCGCTGGAGAACCAGATCCACGAAGGCAACGCGGACAAGATTCAGGCGAGCCTCATCGTCGAGGCGGCGAACGGGCCCACGACGCCCGAGGCGGACCAGATTCTGCACGAGCGCGGCATCGTCGTCGTGCCGGACGTGCTTGCCAACGCGGGCGGCGTCACCGTTTCGTACTTCGAGTGGGTACAAAACAACCAAGGCTTCTATTGGACCGAGGAAGAGGTCAACCAACGCCTTGAAAACATGATGGTGCAAAGCGTGCACAACATCCTCGACACGGCGGAGCGGTACGACGTGCTGCCTCGCATGGCGGCATACATGGTGGGCATTCGCCCGTTCGCGGAGGCCATGCGCTGGCGCGGATGGGTGTGACGATCATCGACAGCATGTGAACACACGCCAATTCTCGGGGCGCGGCGCGGCCGCGCCCTTGCGCTGGGGATGAGCATGAGGAGCGCGAGCATGAGTCCCGACGACGTGGTCACCCGCCTCGGGATGCAGATGAAGTGGAAAACGTGGTGGAATTTCCGAATCGATTTTGGCGGCTCGGTCCTGTTCGCCCTATTCAATGTCGTGGTCAACCAGTTTTACGTCCCCATGGCCATCCGACACGGAGTATCCAACCTCGAGGTTGGGTTGCTCACGGCGGCGCCTGCCATCGGCATGCTTTGGTCCCCGATGTGGGCCCACCTGATGCGCGGGCGATCGACAAAGCCTTTTGTCCTGTGGCCGCTCGTCGTCGGCCGGCTGTCCGTCCTGTTGGCAGGTGCTCTGCTGACGCCCGCTGCCTTCCTCGTGACGGCGTTCATCGTGAACTTCATGAACGGGATTCAGGCGCCCGCCTATCCCGCGCTGCTCGCCCGCATGTACCCGCCCGCACTCCGGGGGCGGCTGATGGGTTACGTGCGCGTCGCGCAGGGGACGCTCCTCATCCCCCTCGCCTACGTCGTCGGCGAATGGAGCCAGCATCAGGGCGACCGGTGGCCGCTCATCGGCGCCGCCATCATGGGGACGCTGTCGGTCATTCTGTTCTCCCGCGTGCGAGAGGTGGAAACGCCAGGTCCGGAGGCGACTTCGACGCAGTCCGCGAGACGAATCACGCAAATCTTCGGGCATTGGCAGGTGGCCCGCGCCAGCCGGCCTCTGACCATCTTCCTGATGGCCACCATGGCCACCGGCTTCGGCAACCTGTTGGCGGGACCGATTTACCAGATCTATCAGGTCCATACCTTGAACCTGTCCAACGCCCAGATCGGCGTGACGCGCGTGTCGTACTACGTGGCCCTGTTGGTGGCCTATTTTGTCGTGGGGTGGATCATCGACACGTGGTCGCCGCGCCACGCCATGTTCATCGGCATGAGTGCCTACGCCCTCGCCCCGGCGCTGTACGTGCTCAGCGGCTCGTTTGCGGCCGTGATCGCCTCCTGCGCCCTGCTTGGCGTCGGCGATGCCGTCTGGGACATCGGCTGCATGTCCTACATCTTTCGCGCGGTCCCCGGGCGAGAAGCCGAGGCGTTTGGGCTTCATTTCCTTCTGTTCGGGATCCGCGGCGCCATTGCGCCGCTGGTCAGCACGGCGATGACACACGCGATGTCGCTCACGGACATTTTCCTCGTCGCCATCGGCATCTGCGCGCTTGGCATCGCCATTTTCGCCGTGCCGCCCACGCCGCGGGCGCCATCGCCCACGGTCGAAGCGCCAGAGCCCGGTGCCCCGTGAGTCACGGCCGCACCGCCACCGACAACCTTCTCGCAGCGCGCCGCCACAAAGACAATCTTTCCGGCCTGAGCACGTCGTCCTCGGGCCGGTCCTCGCCCGCAATCCGCCTCGCGAGAATGTCCGCAGCCACCGCGTAACAGACCGTGCCGTTTCCGCCGTAGCCAAGCGAGCAAAAGATCCGACGAAAGCCTGGATACACGCCGACGATGGGCCAGCCGTCGACGGTCGAGCCGAACGTCGAGGCCCAGCGGTACGCGATGGACATCGGCCCGAGCCCGGGCAGAACTTCTCGGGCCAACTGGGCCAACTTGTCCGCCCGGGCGTTGAGATCCTGATCTCGCCCGGGCCCGTCCGGGACCGGGAGGTCAAGGCCCCCGACCACGAGCCGCCGATCGCGCGTCGTGCGCATGTACAAATACGGACGGGCGGTCTCCCAGATCAGAGCACCTTCTGGCCAACCCGACAGATCCGAAAGCGGCTCAGTAGCGATGGCATAGGTGCATCCAAGCCTGACGCCCGCAAGCGGCCGCGCCCGTTGAAACCCATATCCCGTCGCGACGACCGCCGCGCGCGCCTTCACGCGGAATCCACCGTCCGTCTCCAGCACGACGTGTGCCGCGCCCTCGTCCGTCCGCACCACCGCCGTGTCCTCGAAGACCCGGGCCGCGCCGCGGCGGACGAGCTCCGCCAAGAGCGCACGCGTGAGCTTCAGCGGATTCACCTCCGCGTCCCCGTACGTCGCGAGCGCTGCCTCGCGGTCAATCCCGAACGCCTCCCGCACCTCTTCCCGGCCGACGATGATCTCCGCGGCGAACCCATGTTGAACCAACGCGCTCGCTTCGTCTTTCAATCGAGGGATATCGGCCGGCACCGAGGCGTAACAGAGGCTCATGCGCTCCGCAAACTCCACGTCCTCCGGCAGCTTCTTCGCGATTTCCCGCAGCCGAACCACGCCTTCCCAGCATCTCCGGTAGAAGGCCACCGCCCGTTCCCGACCGTGCACGCGGATCATCTCCGCAAGTGGCATGTCGTTCGCGTATTGCAAAAGCCCCGTGTTCCCTCGGGTCGATCCCATGCCCACCCGGTGGCGCTCCAGCACGACGACCTCGAATCCCCGTTCTGCGATTTCCCACGCCGCGATGGCTCCGCCGATGCCGCCGCCCACCACGACCACGTCGCTTTGCACATCCCCATCGAGCCGGGGATAGCGCGTCACACTTGGACCGGACTCCGACCACAGTGTGCGGCCCGTGTGAAGATCCACGTGAGCCCCTCCTTCGCCTGACGGGTAGGATATCCCGTTTGGCGGAGAAAGAGTCAAGCGGCCCCTGGGCACGCAGCCCAAGGACCGCCCGTCTGCAGCGAGGCATCAGAGGCCGTACGTGTCGGGAGACTTGCGCCAGCGCATCAGAAGCGCCACATCCGACTCCTGGATGTCGCCGCGCTCGAGCGCCACCTGAATCAGCACTTCGTACGGCACCAGCCGGTACGCGGGGATGCCGGTGTCCTCGGCGCGCTTGGTGGCGATGTCGAAGTCGTACGACAGAATGGTGAGGATGGCCATCACATCCACCCCCGCGTCGCGCAGCGCCTGCGCGGCCTGATAGGCGGATCGGCCCGTCGACAACGTGTCTTCAATGACCACAGCTTTCATACCGGGGCGTGCATAGCCTTCGATCTGCTTCCCCCGGCCGTGTGCCTTGGCCTCGGAGCGCACGTACGCGCAAGGCAGGCCCAGCCGATCCGCCAGCATGGCGGCGTGCGGGATGCCGCCCGTCGCCGCGCCTGCGATGAGTTCCACCGCGGGAAGCTCGTAGTCGATAATCGACTCGAATCCGGAAACGACCTGGCTGCGAAGCAGCGGATACCCGAGGATCAAGCGATTGTCGCAGTAGATGGGAGATCTCCAGCCGCTCGACCAGGTGAACGGCTGATGCGGCCTCAGTTCCACGGCGCCGATTTGCAGGAGTCCCTTCGCGATGGTGTACGACAGGTCGTCGTACTCGACGGTGAACGTCGGTTCACTCATGGGTCAACCCCTCCCTCACGGAACGAAGGTAGCGCGCCAAGGCGGCGACGGGATCGTCCGCCTCCGTCACCGCTCTTCCAAGCACGAGCCGCGTCGCTCCCTGGCGGATGGCCTCGTCGGGCGGCATCACGCGGGCCTGATCGTGCACCCGGTCGCCCGCGAGGCGAATGCCCGGCACCACGCGCTCGAAGGAGGGGGAGACCACCTCGCGGAGGACCCCCAACTCCTGGGCCGAGCAGACCACGCCGTCGAGCCCCGCCTGCTGCGCCATCTGCGCCAGGCGGCGCACCCACGCGGACGAAGTCGCGCCGACGCCCATCGCTTCGAGGTCGGCATCGGTCAGGCTGGTGAGCACGGTCACCCCCACGAGAAGCGGGCGATGGGGCGATCCGTCCACGGCCTCGCGCGCTGCCGCAAGCATCTTGAGACCGCCCGACGCGTGCACGTTCACCATGTCAATGGGATACTGCGCGATGGCCCGAAGCGCGCCGGCGACGGTGTTCGGGATGTCGTGCAGCTTGACGTCCAGGAACACCCGCAAATTGAGCTTCAACAGGGACTCCACGAACCGCATGCCCGCTCGGTGAAACAGTTCCAAGCCGACCTTGTACCCATCCACCACGGGCGACAGGCGATCGACGAACGCCAACGCGCGCGCCTCCGAGTCCACGTCCAGCGCGACGTAGATGCGCCTGCGCGCTTCGTCGTACGCGGGCGAGGCGAGCTCCTGCATCAGCGCCTCAGACACCTTCGTCACCCCCCTGCCCTGGGACGGGATCGCCGAGCGCCATGGTCTGGAAGTGGATGAGCTTCATGATGTCCAAAACGGATCGGACCGTGTCGAGCGAGGTCAGGCACGGCACGCCGTGCTCGACGGCCGTCCGGCGGATGCGGAAGCCGTCCCGCTCGGGTTTCAGGCCCTTCGTGAGCGTGTTGATCACGAGTTGGATCTTGCCCTGCCGGATGTCGTCCGCGAGATTCGGCGTGCCCTGCGCCAGTTTGTTCACGACGCGCACCTCGAGACCGCGATCGCGCAGGTACTTCGCCGTGCCCTCGGTCGCCGCGAGCCGGTAGCCGAGACGTGCAAACTCGCGCAGAAGCGGATAAGCCTCCGGCTTGTCTTTGTCCGCGATGGTCGCGAGCACGGTCCCGTGCGCCGGAATGGCAATTCCGGAGGCGATGAGCCCTTTGTACAGCGCCTTTTCGTAGACGAGATCGCGCCCCATGACCTCGCCCGTCGACTTCATCTCCGGACCGAGGCTGATGTCGACCTGGTGCAACTTCGCAAACGAGAACACCGGCACCTTGACGGCCACCGCGGGCGACTCTGGCACGCGTCCGCTGGTGTAGCCGAGATCCGCCAACTTGCCGCCGCACACCGCGTGCATGGCGAGCTGAACCATCGGAACGCCCGTGACCTTCGAGAGGAAGGGCACCGTGCGCGACGATCTCGGATTCACCTCGATGACCTCCACCTCTCCGTCGTGCACGATAAACTGGACGTTCATGAGCCCCTTGACCTGGAGGCTTTGCGCGATGCGGATGGTGTGATCCTCGATGATCCGCTTCACGTCTTCGGTTAGGTTCTGCGGCGGGTAGACCGCAATGGAGTCCCCCGAGTGAACGCCCGCGCGCTCGATGTGCTCCATGATGCCCGGGATGATGACGGTCTCGCCGTCCGAGATGGCGTCGACCTCCGCTTCGATGCCGTTCACGTATCGATCGACGAGCACCGGGTGCTGCTGCGACACCTCGACCGCTTCCTCCATGTACTGGAGCAGCTCGTTCGTGTTGGTAATGATCTGCATCGCGCGCCCGCCGAGGACGTACGAGGGGCGCACAAGCACCGGATAGCCGAGCGATTCCGCCGCCTCGACCGCCGCCTCCACGGTCGTGACCGTTCGCCCCTCCGGCCGCTGAATGCCGAGCTGAGTGAGCAGGGCGTCGAACTTCTCGCGGTCCTCCGCTGCGTCGATGCTCTCGCGCGACGTGCCGAAAATCCGCACGCCCGCATCCGCCAGCGGCCCCGCCAGGTTGATGGCCGTCTGCCCGCCGAACTGGACGATCACGCCCTCGGGCTGCTCCCGGTCGATGACGTTCAACACGTCCTCCACGTCGAGCGGCTCGAAGTACAGCCGATCCGACGTGCTGAAGTCCGTCGAAACGGTCTCCGGGTTGTTGTTGATCACCACGGCCTCATAGCCTTCGCGCTGCAGCGCCCACACCGCGTGCACCGTGCAGTAGTCGAACTCGATGCCCTGGCCGATGCGGATGGGCCCCGAACCAAGCACCACCATCTTCTTGCGCGGGCTCGTCTCGACCTCGTCCTCCCGCTCGTAGGTGCTGTAATAATACGGCGTCGATGCCGCAAACTCGCCGGCGCACGTGTCGACCATCTTGTACACCGGGACGATGCCACGGCGTTTCCGCCACGCTCGGATGGCCATGGCATCCGCCTTGAGCAGGCGCGCGAGCTCCCGATCCGGAAACCCGTTTCGCTTCGCCTCGTAGACGAGATCTCGGTGCTCGTCCAGCACCTGCTCGATGGGCAGGCGCGGATTCGCAACAGCGGCAATGCGCTGCTCGAGATCCACCAGGGCCTCCAAATGCCAGAGGAACCAGCGGTCGATCTTCGACCAGTCGTGGATCTGCTCGACCGACACCCCGCGGCGCAACGCCTCGGCGATGGCAAACAGGCGATCGTCGTCGGCCACGCGGATCTTCTTCTCAATCTCCAGGTTCGACCACTTGTCCGACTGCTTCGTCCACAGGCTGTACGCGCCGATTTCCAAGCTGCGAACCGCCTTGAGCAGCGACTCGCCGAACGAGCGGCCGATGGCCATCACCTCGCCCGTCGCCTTCATCTGCGTCCCGAGCGATCGATTCGCACTGCGGAACTTGTCAAACGGCCAGCGCGGGATCTTCGTGACGATGTAGTCCAAGGCCGGCTCGAACGCGGCGTACGAATCCTGGGTCACCGGGTTCTTCAGCTCCGCGAGCCGATACCCCACGGCGATCTTCGTCGCGATCCGCGCGATGGGATACCCCGTCGCCTTCGAGGCCAACGCGCTCGACCGGCTGACGCGCGGATTGACCTCAATCACATAGTACCGCGAGGAGTCGGGATCGAGCGCGAGCTGCACGTTGCACCCGCCCTGAATGCCAAGCGCGTGAATGATCTGGAGGCTCGCGTCGCGCAGCATCTGGTACTCCTCGTCCGAGAGCGTCTGACTCGGCGCCACGACGATGGAATCGCCCGTGTGCACCCCGACGGGATCCATGTTCTCCATGTTGCACACGACGATGGCGGTGCCGTCGGCGTCGCGCATGACCTCGTACTCGATCTCCTTGAAGCCCGCGATGCTCTGCTCCACGAGCACCTGGTGAATCGGCGAGAGCGTGAGGCCTCGCTCGACAATTTCGTGGTACTCGCGCCAGTTCGACGCGATCCCGCCCCCCGTTCCGCCGAGCGTGTACGCGGGCCGGATAATGATGGGAAAGCCCACTTCCTCCGCGAACGCGTCCGCCTCCGCTTGATTCCTGACAATGGCGCTTCGCGGCACGGGTTGGCCGATCTCCTGCATGAGCTGGCGAAACTTCTCGCGGTCCTCGGCCTTCTCGATGGCCTCGAGCGGCGTGCCGAGCAGTTCGACGCCTTCCGCCTCCAGGACGCCGGCCTTCGCCAGTTGAACCGCCATGTTCAGGCCCGTCTGACCGCCGAGCGTGGCGAGCAGGCCGTCCGGCCGCTCCTTCCGGATGATCTGCGTGACGAAATCCAGCGTGATGGGCTCGATGTACACCCGATCCGCCATGTGCTCGTCGGTCATGATGGTGGCGGGGTTCGAGTTGACGAGCACAACCTCGTAGCCCTCTTCCTTCAGCGCCTGGCAAGCCTGCGTGCCCGCGTAGTCGAACTCGGCCGCCTGACCGATGACAATCGGCCCTGACCCGATGACCATGATCTTGCGAATGTCCGTCCGCTTAGGCATGCGCAAACCGCCCCTCTCTCACGCGCGTCATGAGGTCGATGAACTCGTCAAACAAGTAGCGAGCGTCGCTCGGCCCCGGCCTCGACTCCGGATGATACTGCACGCAGAAGACGGGTTCGTGTCGGTGCACGAGCCCCTCGACCGTGCCGTCGTTCAGGTTGACGTGGGTGAGTTCGAGCGGCGTCCCCTGGAGCGAGTCCGCATCGACGACATAGCCGTGGTTCTGGGACGTGATGTCCACGCGACCCGTCCGAAGGTCCTTGACCGGGTGATTCGCGCCGCGGTGGCCGAACTTCAACTTGCGCGTCTTCGCGCCGCACGCGAGGGCGATGAGCTGATGCCCCAGGCAGATCCCGAAGATGGGAACCTTGCCGATGAGGCCCTGAAGCGCCTCCACCGCGTAGGGCGCGTCCTCCGGGTTGCCCGGGCCGTTCGACAGCATGACGCCGTGCGGCTTCCAGCGAAGCACGTCTTCCGCCGTCGACGTGGCCGGCACGACGATCACGTCGCACCCGCGCTCCAGCAAGGAGCGGAGGATCCCGGCCTTCATCCCGTAATCGATGAGCACGACGCGGTGCCCAGGCCCCGGCGCGCGGTACACCGTCTGCGTGGTCACGCGCTTGACGGCATCCGGCACCATCGCCTCGTCCATGCGCGCGAGAAGCGATTCCACCGGCACGTCCTCCGTGGTGACGACGCCCGGCATCGCCCCCACCGTCCGGATGGCCTTCGTCAGCTCGCGGGTGTCGATCCCGGCGATCCCGACGATGTCGTGCTGCACCAGGTACGATTCCAGCTTGTCCACCAGCTTGTGGTGGGACGGCCACTCGCAGAACGTCCTCACCGCAAATCCCCGCACGTGCGGGTGGCGGCTCTCCACGTCGTCCACGTTCACGCCGTAATTGCCGATGAGCGGGTACGTCATCGTGACGATCTGCCCGTAGTACGACGGATCCGTCAAAATCTCCTGATAGCCCGTCATGCCCGTGTTGAACACGACCTCGCCGAACCGGGTGCCCGTTGCGCCGAAATGCACGCCCTCAAACACGAGGCCGTTTTTGAGCACCAGCCGGGCCCTTCTCCGACCGTTCAGCATCATGACAACCGCTCCTCTCCCTCGCGGAAAATCACGCGCCCCGCGCGAATCGTCTCGACCACCTTGCCGACAACCGACTGCCCCGCAAACGGCGTGTTCCTACCCTTGGTGTAAAATGCGCTCGGGTCGATGGTCCAGCGCCTGTCGAGATCCACCAGAACCAAGTCCGCCCGCGCACCCGGGCGAATCTGACCGCCTTCAAGCCCAAACAGCCTGCACGGCCGCTCGCTCATGGCCTCCACCAACCGGCGCATGGGCACAAGCCCCTCGCGCACCAGCCCCGTGTACAGCAGTGCAAACGCGATCTCGAGGCCCACCATCCCAAACGGGGCCTCGTCCATGCCCCTCGCCTTTTCGTCCGGGTGGTGCGGCGCGTGATCGGTGGCGATCACGTCCAGCGTCCCATCCGCGAACGCGGCGAGACACGCCCGCCGGTCCTCTTCGGATGCAAGCGGCGGATTCACCTTCCAGTTGGCGTCTGCGCGATGGATGTCCCGTTCCGACAGAAGCAGGTGATGCGGCGTCACTTCCGCCGTGACGCGGATGCCGCGAGACTTTCCGAACCGCACCAGGGCCACCGACGCTTCGCGGCTCACGTGGCAGACGTGCAAATGCGCGCCCGTCTCTTCCGCGAGGAGGATGTCGCGCGCGATCATCGCGGCCTCCGCGCTCCCCGGCTGCGCCGTCGTGCCGAGCCGCGCGGCCGCCCGCTCATGAAGCGCCCCGCCGCGCGAGATGGATTCGTCCTCCGCGTGGATCATCGCGGGTTTGCCGAGGGCCGCGAGCTTGGTCAATGCGTCCCGCATCAGCCCGCCGTCCTGTACGCCGCGGCCGTCGTCGGAAAACCCCAGGACACCCACGCGCGCGAGCGCCTCGTAATCCGCGAGCGCCTCGCCTTCCTGATCCACCGTCAGGCAGGCGATGGGATGCACCTCAGCCTTGCCGATTTCCCGGCCGCGGCGGATGATGTCCTCCGCGATCTCGGCCCGCGCAATGGGAGGCTTGGTGTTTGGCATGCACGCCACCTGCGTGAACCCGCCAGCCGCGGCGGCCTGCAGGCCGCTCGCGAGCGTCTCCTTGTGGGTGAGGCCGGGATCGCGCAAGTGGACGTGCACGTCCACAAAACCGGGCAACACACACAATCCGCGGATGGAACGCACCTCGTCCGCGCGGATGGCGGACGGATGCCCGATGGCCACAATGTCGCCCGTCTCGGTGTCGTACGCCACGCTCGCCTCGATGAAATCGCCGAGGCCCGAGTCCCACACGCGCCCGCCGTCCCATCGAATCCTCATCGCCGCTCTCCTCCCAGCATGGCATCGAGGAGCGCCATGCGCATGTAGAGTCCATTTTCCACCTGTCGGAAGTACGCCGCGCGGACATCGTCATCCACCTCAGGCGCGATTTCCCCGACGCGAGGGAGCGGATGCAGGATCCGCGCGTGATCGGGCAAGAGCGCCAGGTGGTCCTTGGTGAGGGCGTACAGGCTGGCGGCGTTCGGATCGACCTCGCCTGCCAGCCGCTCGAACTGAATGCGCGTCTGATAGACCACGTCCGCGCCGCGGATGGCCGACGCGAGATCCGGCGCTCGTTCGAGCGCGAGGCCCGAGGCTGCGAGTTCGCGGGCGAGATCGTCCGGTAAGCCGAGCGGCGCCGGGTGAAAGAGGCGCACCCGCACGCCGGGGAATTTCGCCAAAAGCCGAAGCAGGGAGTGGACCGTGCGGCCGTACTTGAGATCGCCCATCACCGCGACCGTGAGATGTTCGATCCGGCCGAGCTCGCGCCAGATGGTGTACACGTCGAGCAGCGCCTGCGTCGGGTGCTCCCCGCTGCCGGCACCGGCATTCACGATGGGCACGGGCGAGAAGCGCGCGGCCCGGTCGAGCTCGTGCTGATCGTGATGGCGAATGACGATGGCGTCGGCGTAGCAGCCCACGACGCGGAACACGTCCTCAAGCGTCTCGCCCTTCTTGGACGAGGACGACTCGCGCGCGTTCTCGGCCCCCACGACGCTGCCGCCGAGCCGGAGGACCGCGGATTCAAACGACAGCCGCGTGCGCGTGGACGGTTCGTAGAAGAGGGTCGCGACAATCTTGCCCTGGAGTCGCGTCCGAGCCTCTTCCCGGTCCAAGCCGCGAAGCCACTCGGCGCGCTCCATCAGCTCCCAGACGAGTGGCACATCGAACTGGTTCACGGTCAACGCGTGAAACACCGCACCTCGCATGTTCACCGCCACGCCCTCACGCCCTTCCTTCCGCAATCCAGACGCCGTCCAAACCGTCCACTTCCGCGAGGCGGACGATGACCTGCTCGTCTCGCGCCGTCGGCACGTTTTTGCCCACAAAGTCGGGCCGAATGGGAAGCTCCCGATGGCCGCGGTCCACCAGCGTCGCGAGCTGCACACACCGCGCGCGGCCCGCGCGCATCATGGCGTCCAGCGCGGCCCTCACCGTCCGCCCCGTGTACAGCACGTCATCGACGAGAATGACCTTGCGATCCGCCACGTCGATGTTTGGCGCGGGCGCCTCGGGCGAGACCGTCCGGTCGCGATCGTCCCGGTACGGCCGGGGATCCAGCCGGTGGCACGGCACGACCTGCCCCTCAATTTCGAACAGCTTCCGCCCGAGCCTCTCCGCCAGGATGGCGCCGCGCGTGACGATCCCGACGAGCACGAGGTCGTCCAGCCCCTTGTTGCGCTCCAGGATCTCGTGGGCCATGCGGGTGAGCGATCTGCGCATTGCCGCTTCGTCCATAATCTGCGTCTTTTGAGCCACAGCCTTCCCTCCTCGGCACCGCTCTCGTCGGCACGAAAAAAGGCCGCCTCTCCGCGAGAGGTGGCCTTAGCCCGGAAGACGCGCAACGCGTGCGCAACTCTCCCAAAACGTCCGACTCCTTACCAACCTCACGGGATTGGTTTAAAGGCAGTGTCCATGTTCAGTTCGAAAGTAGACTATCAGTTCGGGCGAAGGGTGTCAAGTTCCGATTCGCCCCTGGCGCAATCCGTCAAGGAGCCGGGCCATATCGGAGGGCACGGCGCTTTCGAACCGGAGGCGACGACCGTCCGGATGCGTGAAGCCGAGCGTCCGCGCGTGGAGCGCCTGTCCATCGATGGGCAGCGTGTGGCGCGGGCCGTAGACGGGATCGCCCGCGATGGGATGGCCGATGGCTGCGAGGTGGACGCGGATTTGATGCGTGCGGCCCGTCTCGAGCCTTAAGCGAAGGTACGAGTATTTGGCAAACGATTCGAGGACCTCGAAGTGCGTGACAGCGCGCTTGCCCCCTTGGCGAACGGCCATCCGCTGGCGATCCGCCGGATCGCGCGCGATGGGCATGTCGATGGTGCCCTCGCGGTGGGGCATGCGGCCGTGCGCGATGGCGACATACTCGCGTTCGACGTCGTGCGCACGAAACGCCTCGACCAACGCGCGATACGCGCGATCCGACTTGGCGAACACGACGAGCCCGCTCGTGTCCTTGTCGATCCGGTGCACGACGCCCGGCCTCAACGCGCCGGCGAGCGTGCACAGTGGAGTGCCGCGCGCCAAGAGGCCGTTCACGAGGGTGCCCCGCATGTGGCCCGCCCCCGGGTGCACAACGACGCCGCGCGGCTTGTCCACCACGATGACATCGTCGTCCTCGTAGGCGACGACAAACGGCACGCCGTCATCCGGCACAAGCTCCAGCGGCTCCTCTTCCGGGACGTCCACTTCGTAGAGGTCGCCCGCCTCCACCGGATCGCTCGCCTTCAGCCGCCCGGGGCGCGCGCGGCGGATGAACCCATCGTCAAGCCAGCGCTGCACCTGCGTCCGCGAGACCTCAATGTCGTCCTCCTGCAGCCTGTCGGTCAGCCATCGGTCGAGTCGCTCGCCCGCATCCTCCGCACTCACCTCATATTGGACATGGATGGCCGGTCGCATGATGTCCTCCTTCAATCAGTCGCGGGCATCGTTCCCGCCTCGAAACGTGGAGAGAATGAGGAGCACGACGCCGATGTCGATGGAGGCGTCCGCGAGGTTGAAGACGGGAAAATGGATGGTGTAGAAGTACACGTAGTCGGTGACCGTGTGGGTCGGGGAAAAGACGCGATCGACCATGTTCCCGAGCGCGCCGCCGAGCAGAAGGCCAAGCCCCACCTGCGCCGAGGCGCTCAGTCGGAACCGCGTGTTCACCACGACCACCGCCGCCACCACGGCGATGGCCACGAGGACAAAGAGCCAAACCTGATGAGGCAAGAGACTGAATGCGGCGCCCGGATTCTGGATGTGCGTGAACTCCACCACGCCCGGGATGACGATGACGGCGCTGCCGATGGCCAACTTCGCGCGCACAACCAGTTTGATGAGTTGATCGGCGATGAGCACCACCAGGCCGACCACGTACAACAGCCACTTCTGCTTCCCCACTCGACACGTCTCCCCGCCGGTTCGCAGCCTGCACCCTCGGAAGCCGCCGTCGCATACCGTGAAAAGGCGGCAAGTGAAGGGGTGTGAATACGGTGATTGTACCAGAGGGCGGCGCCTTCTCACAATGGATTGCCCCGCCGCTCGGACGGCGGGAGGGCAAGCCGCGCACGAGCGGGATCACCATGGTCATCGACAAGGGACTGAGCCTGGCGGAGACGGAGTCCCTGCTGTCGATGGCGGCTCCCATCATCGATCTGCTGAAGCTCGGATTTGGGACGAGCGCCGTCTATCCCGAGCGCATCCTCAGGGCCAAGCTCGAGCGCGCGGCACAGGCGGACGTCATGGCGTGCCCTGGTGGGACCCTGGCTGAGGTGGCGTGGACCCAGGGCGTGTTCGCCGAATACCTCCGGCGCTGCCGCGAACTCGGATTTCAAGCGATGGAAATCTCGGACGGCACCATCGACCTGCCGCTGGACCATCGCGCCAGGGCCATTGCGGCGGCCAAACGCGTGTTTCCCCTCGTCATTACGGAGGTGGGCAAAAAACTGAGCGACGACGTCGACCTCGTGCGCTGCGCCGAGGGTGTGCTCCGGGATCTCGAAGCCGGCGCCGATTACGTGATCCTCGAGGGGCGCGAATCAGGCGAGGGCGTGGGCATTTACGATCCCGGGGGCAAGGTGCTCGACGACGCACTGGCGGTGTTCGTCGCCGCGCTGCCCGTCGAAGCGCGGAGCCGCGTCATCTGGGAAGCGCCGAAAAAGTCTCAGCAAGTGGAACTCATTCGGCGCTTTGGCCCGGGCGTCAATCTTGGCAACGTGCCGCCCGCAGACGCCATTGCCCTCGAGTGCCTGCGGCTCGGCCTCAGGGCGGATACCTTCGTACTCACACTGGGCGGTCCTGAATGTCACGGCTCGTCGTAATCGGTGAGAAGCTGGGCCGGCGACGGCAACGTCCGCCGATAGTCGTCCTCCGAGATACGGTCCACCGACTCGACGTACCCGGCGTCGTCGTCGAGGTCGGGTTCGTCGTAACGCGCGAGACCGGTAACGGGGCGGTCGTAACGCATGACGTCCTGAAGCGCGTCCTCCCCGTCGTATCCCGTCTCGTCCGCGCCGTCGCGATCGAACTGGCCAAACGCGGGCGCCAGCACGTCCTCCTCCACGGGGCGACGTGCTGACGCCTGCCTGGCCTCCACCTCCCGCTCACAGTCCACGCATCGACGAGTCGTCGGAATTGCCTCTAGCCGATCCGGCGGAATGGGCCGCCCGCAGGACTCGCATTGGCCATAGGTTCCCTGGCGGATCCGCGAGAGCGCATCCTCCACGTCGGCAAGCGCGCGCTCGTCGCGCAGCCGTTCGCCAACCGCCTGATTGCGGAGCGCGAGTTCACTGGCGACGTCCGCGGGATGATTGTCATACATGGCGAGTTCCGAGAATTCGTCGGGCATGGCGCTGCGGATGTCCGCAGACGTTTCGGCTCCGTTCAGGCGATCGATCAGGCGCTCCCGCGCCGCCTCCAGGCGGGATCGAATCGAATCCGTGTCCATGCTCGCCCTCCTTCAGTACGTGAACTGGCGTGCCCTGAGCTGCCCGTCCACGATTTGGACCAAATCCGCGATCCACTTGCCGATGATCGGGAGATTGAGAAGCTCGAGCTGCTGCAGGATGAGCACCACCAAACCTGCGATCACGGTGAAACCCAGGCCGATGCCCAGGCCGCGAAAGATGCCGCCGATGAGATTGAGCAGCGCGAGCCGCCACGGGGTCTGCAGCAGATCGACGTACGCCGCGAAGTTCACACCTTCGAGGTATTCCGTCAGTCTCAGCAGTCCGAGGTGTGTGAGCGAGTGACGCCGTCTGCGCCGATGCCGCATCTTCCTCACCGTCCCGGCTGTGGATGATCTGCCGATAGTGTGCCCGGCATGCCTCGATCCATGTCGGACATGTTCACCAGACTGTCATTGGTATCTCCCGCGGGTCTGTGTATGATGGAGATCGGCAGGGTTGTTTCGACTGGAGAGATGAATCATGCGCAGAACATGGCTGCTCGCCGCTTCCTGGGCCATTCTGTGGATTGGCATCACGTTGTTTGCCGCCTGCGTCCTCGCCCGCGTGTGGCTGCAACTGGCGCTTCCCTACACCACCTACGTCGTGATCGACTCCTCGCTCGTGGCCTTCGGGCTGGCCCTTCTCTGGTACGCCGTGCGAAGCGAAAAAAAATAAGCCGACCCCATGGATCGGCCTGTCGAGGCGCGCGCCTTTGCCCTCCTGGATCACGCGAAGTCCGGCTCGGCCGCCGCGACCTCGCGCCGTGCGAGCTCCCGCTCGAACGACTCCCAGTCGCCCGACTCCATCATCTCCAGCTGCGACTGGATGAGCGAGCGGAACCGCGCGCGGAAAATGGCAGCTTGCTTCTGCATCTCCTCCACCTCGAGCGCCACTTTTCGCGCCTTATTGAGGGCTTCGCTGATGATGCGATCCGCGTTTTTTTCCGCCTCGCGAATGATGAGCTGCGCTTCCTTTTTGGCGTTGTTCTTCAGCTCTTCCGCCGTTTCCTGCGCCACGAGGATGGACTTGCTCAGGCTCTCCTCGAGATTCTGGTAATGAGCCAATTTCTCGTTGAGCCGCGCGATCTCCTCTTCGAGCTGCTTGTTCTGGCGGATCAGGGCCTCGTAATCTTGAATCACGCGTTCCAGAAAATCATCGACTTCATCCTCGTTGTACCCGCGCAGCGAGCGCCGGAACTCTTTATTGTGAATGTCGATGGGCGACAACGGCATGGCGAATCCCCCTCATCTCGACCACAGGCTTGTAGAGCCCCCTTGTTTGGGCGAAGGTTCGTCACCCTGCTATTCGACAGCAAGCGGCAAAATCCTTCACCGCCACCGCACTTAGGGGCGAGATCGCAGGACGCCGACCCGAACGATCCATCTGCCGCTTTTGGACTGGCCCACGGTCTCCAAGACCCGCACGCGGCCGAATCCCCTGACGGACAACACGTCGCCGGGACGCACCTCGGCGTCGGCCGGCGCCTCCGCGTGATTGAGTTCCACGCGTCCACTCGCGACAAGGGACTGCGCATCCTTGCGCGACATCCGACAAGCCTGCGCCACGACGGCGTCCATGCGCGGCGACATGACGAAAATCTCCTTTGGCTCGTACGGCGGAGGGGACAAATTCGGGACCTCGTCCACGACCTGCACGAGCACCGGCATGCGGCCGACGCGAGCCCAAGCGTCCTGCAGATAGCGCACAAGGGGTCGGGCGACGAACACATACGCTTGTGCAGGTGTGGAGATCGCGATATCGCCCACCGAAGCGCGCTTGAGTCCCAGGCCAAGGAGCGAGCCCAACACGTCTCCGTGCGCAAAGGCCCCCTGCAGCGCGGCCACCTTGAGCGCCTGAATCTCGAAGTCCTCCGGACGCACCGGCCACGGCTCCGGCAAAAGCAGCAGCCGCACGCGCTCCGCGCCGTCGTATCCCCCGAACGCCTCGACATGGATGCCCGCACCTCGCGCCACGCTTTCGGCAAGATATCGTTCGCGCGGCGTCAGAAAGTCGGTCAAATAGGGCGCGTAGCTGTCCTGAACCTGTCGGACCCAATCCGACGCGCGGCGAACCCAGGGTTGCTCCGACGCGCGTACCCATCCGTGCTCCACAGCGTGCGCCTCCTCAGCTCGTGGTCAACTGCGTCAACGTGGTGTCCACACCCGCCTCGACCACCAAAAACACGACAACGGCCACGAGCCACGACACGTCCACGGACGTCCGACCCACGCGCAAGGGGCGAAGGTGACGCCGAAACACCCACAGATAAGGCTCGCAGCAAGCGTGAATCCACCGGCCCACGCGGTGATAGCTCCAATCGGGCACCATCTGAATCAACGCGCCGGCCATGAGCACGACGAAATAGATGGCGAACATCCATTCCACGGCGTCCGCCAAGCCGTCCATGTGTTCACCCCCTCATGGATTGACCAGCCTTCGTCCGATGCGGATCATGGTGGCGCCTTCCTCGACAGCCACCTCGAAGTCGTCGGACATTCCCATCGAAAGCTGATCCAGCGCCTCGAGCGACAGACGGGATCTCAGCTCGTGCATCAGCGCGCGAAGACCCGCGAAGACGTGGCGCACATCCTCGGGGCGCTCGGCGATGGGCGCCATGGTCATGAGCCCCCGGACCGCAAGCCCTGGAAGCTCGTGGGCGAGGCGGACGAGAGCCTCCGCATCCTCGGGCGCGACGCCGTGCTTTTGCGCCTCGCCGCTGATGTTGACCTGGACCAACACGTTCACCACGACGCCCCGCCGCACCGCCTCTTCGGACAGCGCGTGGGCCAGTTCGGGCCGATCCAGCGAGTGAACCCACGCAAAGCGCGGAACGACATATTTGACCTTGTTGGTCTGAAGCGTGCCGATGAAATGCCAATCCAAGCTAGAAGCAGCAGGATGCGCGAGCTTGTCCCGCGCCATCTGCCAGCGATTCTCGGCCGCATCCCGGATGCCCGCGGCGTGAAGCGCGGGCAACACGTCGGGAGACGCCGTCTTCGTCACAGCCACAATGCGGACGCCCGCCGGGTCGCGGCCGGAACGACGGCAGGCAGCTTCGACCCGCGCTCGAACTTCCTCGACCCGCTGGCGCACAAATCCGTAATCCACCGCTCAGTCCCCCACCCCAAGCGCGATGACCGCCATCTGTCTCCCCGCGCGCTCGCCCTCGCGGCGGTGCGAGAACAGGTGGCGATTTCGGCAGGACGTGCAGATGCCGGCGTCATAGACGCGATCCGGCTGGACCCCGCAAGCTTCAGCCGTCAGGCGAATGGCATGAGGCAGGCTGAAGACATACTTTCCAGGACGTCCGAACCTGGGCAAAAGCGCTCGCTCGAGCGGCGTGCTTCGGACGCGGTCTGCCACCGCATCGTCCACCTCGTAGCAGCACCGCCGAATGCACGGGCCGATGGCGACATGCAGATCCCCGGGATTTGTCCCGTACTCGTCCCGCATGCCTTCGATGGCGCGGGCGACAATCTGTTGCACAGTGCCCCGCCATCCCGAGTGGCACGCGCCCACCGCACGGCGGACGGGATCGTACAAGAGGACGGGCGCGCAGTCGGCGACGAGGATGGCGAGCGCGAGGCCGGGGACATCCGTGATCATCCCGTCTGCCTCGAGGGCGGATTCCGTCGGCGCGTCGACGCGGATAACGCGATGGCCGTGGACCTGACGCACCAGGCATAGCGCCTCGGCTTGCACGCCAGCCTTGCCGAGCATCCTTGCGCGGTTGTCCCGGGCCGCCTCCGGACCCGTGAGGCGCGACGACAGATCTGCATCCACGGGCGGCCACGTGTCCAAATGGCGAAAGAAAAACATGGCACGCACGCCCGGGCCCGCAAACGGCGGGCGAATCCCGAGGCCGCCATGTTGTCCGATCACGTCCTTCAGCAAGCGCATCCCTCCGCCTTCTATCATACATCCATCCGGCTTCGCGGCGCCACGCATCAGTAGCCGCCCGTGCCGCGCTTGCCGGACTGCGGAGGGAGATAGTAGCCCGGTTCTCCGGGCGAGCGCAGATCCACGAGGATCACGTCTGCGCCGATCTTGACAATCTGGTTCCACGGGATGATGTAATCCTGCGATCCGCCCACCATGCCGAAGAACTTCGATTGGCCGGGAATGACAATGGCGCGGATTAGCCCGCTGTCGAGATCGATCTCCAGATCGCCGATGGTCCCGAGCCGCTTGCCGTCCTCGACGTTGACCACGTCCTTCGACTGAAGCTCCGAAATGCGCACCACGCCTATCCGCCTCCCATCGGTCCTACGGCGATCATATGACCGATGGCGGATCGGTTACGACTGGATGTGCTTGTACATGCGGTGAATGGCTGCCTTCTCGAGGCGGGAGACCTGCGCCTGCGAGATGCCAATCTCGTCCGCCACCTCCATCTGGGTCTTGCCCTCGTAAAACCGCTTCGCCAGAATCTTCTTCTCTCGGTCCGACAGCTTCCGCATCGCCTCCCGCAGCGCAATGCCCTCCACCCACGCCGAATCCTTTTCTCGCTCGTCGTGGATCTGATCCATCACGTAGATGGGATCTCCCCCGTCGTGGTAGATGGGCTCGAACATGGAGACGGGGTCCTGAATGGCGTCGAGCGCGAACACGACCTCCTCCTTCGGCAGGTTCATCTCGTTGGCGATCTCGACGATGGAAGGCTCGCGCAGGTTTTTGGACGCCAGCATGTCGCGAACCTGCAGCGCTTTGTAGGCGATGTCGCGAAGGGAACGGCTGACGCGGATGGGGTTGTTGTCCCGCAGATACCTGCGAATTTCGCCGACGATCATGGGGACCGCGTAGGTGGAAAAGCGCACGTTTTGATTGAGGTCAAAATTGTCTATGGCTTTCATCAGTCCGATGCATCCGACTTGGAACAGGTCGTCCACGTACTCGCCCCGATTGTTAAACCGCTGAATGACCGATAAGACCAAGCGCAGGTTGCCGTTGACCAGCTTCTCGCGCGCCGAGGGGTCTCCGGCCCGAAGCTGTTCGAACAGCTCGCGCATTTGAGCGTTGGTGAGAACCGGAAGCTGAGAAGTGTTGACGCCGCAGATCTCCACCTTGTTGCGCTTCAAAGAAGTCCCCCCAAGTCTGCCCGTCATACACGTGTGTACTCATATTCCAAAATTCGTCTTAAGTATGTCCGGACTTGGGCGGGTTATGCAGGTCCAAAGCGCAACAAGGCGGCGCTTCCTGGCGCCGCCGCGGACAAAGGCCGAAGTGGTCGTTCACCCATCACATCATCTTGTTAAACTCCCGCTGAAGCCGCTTCAGAATGCGCTTCTCCAAACGCGATATGTAGGATTGGGAAATCCCGAGAAGATCGGCGACGTCCTTTTGCGTCATCTCCTGACCGGTCCCCAGGCCGAATCGCAGCTCCATGATGGTGCGCTCCCGTTCGCTCAACTTGTCGAGGGCGTCGTAGAGCAGTTCGCGATCCACCTCATCTTCGAGGTTCCGGTAGATGGTGTCAGAATCCGTGCCGAGCACGTCCGACAGGAGCAACTCGTTTCCATCCCAGTCCACGTTCAGCGGCTCGTCCAGCGACACCTCGGCGCGAAGTTTGTTGTTGCGGCGGAGGTACATGAGTATCTCATTCTCGATGCACCGGGACGCGTACGTCGCGAGCTTGATCTTCTTGGACGGATCGAACGTGTTCACGGCCTTGATGAGCCCGATGGTGCCGATGGACACCAGGTCCTCGATGTTCACGCCCGTGTTCTCGAACTTGCGGGCGATGTACACGACGAGGCGCAGGTTTCGCTCAATGAGCATCGACCGCACGGACGGATCGCCCGAAGGAAGCCGTTCAAGGAGATATTGCTCCTCCTCCTTCGTGAGCGGCGG
Source organism: Alicyclobacillus acidocaldarius subsp. acidocaldarius DSM 446 (assembly GCF_000024285.1). Taxonomy (GTDB): domain Bacteria; phylum Bacillota; class Bacilli; order Alicyclobacillales; family Alicyclobacillaceae; genus Alicyclobacillus; species Alicyclobacillus acidocaldarius. The sequence continues at coordinate 1,343,734 of NC_013205.1, read as the reverse complement.
CGGGAGCGCCTCGCTTCCACCGACGTAATAAACCTCATCCGGCTGACCCAGGAGGCGAATTCGCAGGCGGATGTACAGGAGGCGAAGCCGAAGGAGCGCGAGGCGGCGCTTGGTCTCGAGAAACTGGAACGCGTACATCGTCATCCACTCCATTCATGACTTCTGGGTGCAAGATGGCTTGAAACGTCCCCTCCGCGCTGAGCACGCCGGGAAATACCGCAAACAGGCTGTCCGCGCCGCGGGCGCGCGAGCCATCCGCCTGCACCAGATACACGGCCTTCGGCCGGAGCGCGACCGTCAACCCGCGGCCCGAAGCCCCTTGAAACGGCACGATGGACAACGGTGTCCCGGGCAACGCCTCGGTCAGGGCATCCAGCAGATCCGCGCCGACGGCCAGCTTCTCGCGGACCGGCTCCGGAAACGCGGGCATGAGGACATCGGCGTCGACCAGCGACACGGGGCGCTTCGACACGGGATCGACCAATGCGTTGCCCGTGTCCACCAGGGCGCGACAGCGGATGACGATCTCGTCGAATTGCACTTCGAGATCGACCAAAGATGTCTCGACGCGCGCGTCCTTTCGCAGGCGCGCGGCGAGGCGCTTGAGCCCATCCACGGCGAGCGGCAGGCCGATCATCAGGCCGAGCGTCTCGCCTGAAGTCGCAAAGGCCACGCCGCGGTCGCTCCACAGGGCGTGGTTGAGCGTCGTGCCGGGCAAGGCGAACCGAGCGGCCACGCTCGCCCCGGCCACGACGAACGACACGAGGTAGTAGACGCCGACGAGGCGGGCGAGATCGAGCGCGCTTCGGTGGGGCAGGGAGACCCACACCATCAGCACGGACACAAGCGCCTTGCCGGGCCATGTGGTGGCAAGGGACAGAGCAGGGACAAACAGCGCGAGCGCGTACGTCGCGCCTACCAAGGCGCCCGCCAAAAGCCGCGTCCAGCGCGCCCGGCGCTTCATCAGCCAGCCGGTCGTCCAGAGCAACGCGAAGTCCATGATGAAGTTGACCATCCAGACGATGTCGATGTAGACCACCGGCAGGGCCTGCACACCATCACCTCAGGTGGAGCACGGCGTGTCCTATCCGACGGGCGGCATGTCCGCGAGATCACACCGCATCGTTTGGAGGAAAGTATAGTAGATTTCTATTACGAAGCCTGTCGGAACTTGACGGGTGGGTCGTAGACTTTTTTGGAGAAGTCGGTCGAGGCGTGTAGAGCGTGAGCACGGGGCGCAAGGCGAAGGCATCCTCACGACGGCCAGGGGCCTGCCTTCAGTTGGCAGGCCCCTGGCCATGGCGACAGCGCCCCACTTCTTCGATGGGCTCGGTTCTGCAGGTTCAGCGGTCGCGCCCAAACCTGCTGTTCTGGCGGCGCATGAACGCCGGAATCTCCCACGGATTCCCCGTGTTCGGCACATTGATGACCGGGTCCTGCGCCGACGGATGGCGCTGCACGGTCCCTCGCACCACGTTGTCGTGCGGCTCGTGGTGCAGGTGATTCTGCCGCGCCTGCTGCTGTTGATTGGAACCATCGAATCCCGTCGCAATCACGGTGACGACAATCTCGTCTTCCAGATTCGGATCGATGGCCGCACCGAAGATCATGTTGACATCCGGATCCGCGGTCATCGAGACGATATCCGCGGCCTCGTTGACCTCCCAGAGGCTGAGATTCGTCCCGCCCGCGACGTGCATGAGGATGCCGCGAGCGCCGTCGATGGACGTTTCCAGGAGCGGAGACGAGATGGCCTTCTTCGCGGCCTCCGCGGCCCGGTTTTCGCCAGAGGCGATGCCGATGCCCATGAGGGCGGAGCCGCGCTCCGTCATGATAGCCTTGACGTCCGCGAAGTCCACGTTGATGAGGGCGGGCGTCGCGATGAGATCCGAAATGCCCGACACGCCCTGCCGCAGGACGTTGTCCGCCTCTCGGAACGCCTCCAGGACAGGCGTGTTGCGGTCCACGATCTCGAGAAGCCGGTCGTTCGGGATCACGATCAGCGTGTCGACCTTCTGCTTCAGCTCGTTGACGCCTTGCTCGGCCTGAATCATGCGGCGGCGCTGCTCAAAGCGGAACGGCTTCGTGACGACGCCCACCGTGAGCGCGCCGAGTTCCTTCGCGATCTCGGCGATGACCGGCGCGGCGCCCGTCCCCGTGCCGCCGCCCATCCCAGCCGTGACAAACACCATGTCGGCGCCTTTGAGCGCGTTGGCCAGCATTTCACGGCTCTCTTCCGCCGCCTTCTTGCCAATCTCGGGATTCGCGCCCGCGCCCAAGCCGCGGGTCAACTTTTCGCCAATCTGAAGCTTCGTCTCGGCCTTCGACAGCTTGAGCGCCTGGGCATCCGTGTTCACGACAATAAACTCCACGCCCTTGACGCCCGATTCGATCATCCGGTTCACCGCATTGCACCCGCCGCCGCCGACGCCGATCACCTTAATATTGGCAAGGGAATCAGTTTCAAAATCGAATTCCAGCACTGTGGGTCCTCCTAATCTATTTGGCTCCGCACTTCCCCTGCGACAGTATGGTGTCAGCGCGCACGTGCGCGCACACACCGGCCGACATCACACGAAATCGCGCAGCCAATCTTTGATTCGTGCAAATACGCCGACGTGATTGGACGAACGAACCTGACGAGCGCCAGCGTTGTAATCCGCCGAGCTTGGTCGAAGCCCCGTGCGCGCGGCATACACAATCATGCCGACCCCGTTGACGAATGACGGATCGCGCACCCCGAGGAACTCTGGAACGGCGATGCGCACAGGCGCCTGCAGTTCTTCTCCCGCCAACTCGGCCGCGGAAGGCGTCGACATGACGCCGCCGTGAAACACGTAACCCGCGGGCAGCTCGTCGGCATAGCCCATCTTTTCTACTTCTTTTCGCACTAAGCCGAATATCTCCTGCATGCGAGGCTCGATGATGGTGGCGAGATCGTACTGCGTGAACTCGGCCTCCTTGTTGCTCCCCATTCGGGGTACCCGAAAGGTCTCGTGCTCGGACGCCTGCTCCACCATCGCGCAGGCGTGACGGAGTTTCACTTGTTCAGCCGCGACCGTGTTGGTGCGCAACCCGATGGCGATGTCCTGCGTCACGTAGTCGCCGCCAATGGGGATGATGCTCGTCCCCATCAGAACGCCGTTGGCGAACACGCTGACCGACGTCACGCCCGCGCCCACGTCCACCAAGGCGACGCCCAACTTGCGTTCGTCCTGGGTGAGCGCGATTTGGCTCGCGGCCATGGGCGCGAGCACGAGATTCGCCACTTCCAGTCCCGCGCGCTCCACACATCGGACAATGTTGTGAATGGCGGTGCGGCTTCCGGTGATGAGGTACGCATCCACCTCCAGCCGCACGCCGAGCATCCCGCGCGGATCCATGATCCCGCGCAGGCCGTCGACGACAAACTCCTTGGCAACCACGTCAATGACCTCGCGTTCCGGAGGCAGCGCCACGACTCGCGCTTGCTGCAAAACGCGTTCAATATCTTCATCCGTGATCTCGCGGTCCGCCGAAGACACCGCGACCACCCCGTGAGAGCTGTGCAGTTGAATGTGCTCCCCCGAAATGCCCACGTACGCGGATGGGATGCGAATGCCCACCATGCGCTCGGCGTGATCGACCGCTTCGCGGATTGAATCAACCGTTTTGTCAATATCGACAATCGCACCGTGGCGCAGTCCTTGACTCGAGGCGGAGCCCACTCCAATGATGTTCAAGTTGTTTCCGGTCGACTCTCCGATGATGACTCGCACCTTCGAAGTGCCGATGTCGAGACTGACGATGTAGTCCTCCTTGGCCAACCGAGTGGCACCTCCCTAGAGCGCCCGAGACTGCGATTCTCTATCTACTTCCACACGCATTTCGACAATCCTCTAGCGCGGGCGAAAAATCTTTGATTTCCAGCAACGTTTCACTCAATCCTTGGTGGACGCCATGCGCCGAGCCACTCGCCGCTGCCGGATGAGCGTGAACACGTGCCGACGGATCACGGCGATGTTTTGAAACAGGCGGACGCCAAAGGCCACAACCGCCGCCAAATACAAATCCACGCCGAGCTGGTTCCCGATGTAGGCCAACAGGGCGGCGACCAACGTGTTGGTGAAAAAGCCGGAGAGAAACACGGCGCTGTCGAACGTCTTGTCGAGACTGGCCCGAATGCCGCCCACGACGGTGTCCAGCGCGGCAAGGATGGCGATCGACAGGTAGCTCGTAAACGCGACAGGGATGACGACGTTGGTCACCAAGCCGAGCCCGATGCCAACGGCCAAGCCTAAAACGGGCAGCCAGTACATCAGCCGTTTCCCTCCTTCGCGTATTGCCCAGGCAACGGTCCTGCGTAGGCGGGCACGGTCACGCCGTCGGAAGAGGGGTAGGCGCGAACGATGAAATCCTCGCCCATCGCCTCAAAATAGCCTTGCAAGACGTTCACCGCCAGCCCCGTTTCCATCTGCTGCACGTTGCCCACCGCCTGCATCACGTACGGCTCTTCGATGGGCCTGCCGTTCACGTGCACGCTGCCGATTCCGTTCACCTCGACGAGCCGGATGGACGAGGTGCCGACCAAGCGTTGGCCATTGATGGCGATGGCCGTGGCCCCGTTGCCGAACAGGACATTGACGACCTCGTCCAACCACTGATCCGCTTGTTGAGGAAACAGCGCCATCTGAGCAGGGCTCGCGCCCAGCTTGGCATCCGGCTGAATGGTGATGGTGATCCCGGGGCCGGTGACGGGCGTGAGGCCGGCCTCGGCCGCCAGCTGGCGCTCATCCCGCGCCAGCACCTGCCTGAGCTCCTTCTGGCTGCCGCTCGCGGCCCTGTACTCCGCGAGCTGGGCCTCGAGCTTCGAAATCTGCTGTTCGAGGAGGATGTGTTCCTGCGCCTGTTCGGAGACCTGCGTGCGCAGGTCGATGTAACTCGTGTTTCCCGATCCGACGGGCGCCTCCGCCGTCAGATCAACCGTCACCATGAAGCCCAGCGCCGCCACGGTGGCAGTCGCCACCCAGACCAGGCTTCGGTTGGAGCGAGCCGGCATCCGCGTCACCCCTGCAGTGAATTGGTGTAGGCCGGAATGTGGATATCGTTCTCGACCTCAGGCGTCGAGACCTGCAGCCCCTCCTGCCGCATCGCATCGAGAATGCCGCCCTGGATTTCGAGCGCGGAGGAAAGCACCGCCGGGTCGCCAATCGCCACCACCGTGAACGGGGCGCCGAGGCGATGGCCATTGACGGAGACCACGGGACCCTGGCATTCGATGGAGGATGTGGCGAGGACCCGATAATCGTTGATGGCCACAGCCTCCGCCCCGGCGGTGAACAGCTCGTTGACCAGGTTGCGAAGCGTCCAGTCGTGCGCGAGGATCTGCTCCACGTCGCTCCCGCCCGCGCTGCCGTCGTTCAGCGTGACCTGGATGCCCGGCCCGTGAACCGGCGTGAGCCCCGCCAGGATGCGTTCGCCCGTCATCCGCTGCTGGAGCGCTTGAACGGAGTCGGTCGATCCGGCCGAGATCTGCTCATACTGCGCGATCTCCTGCGTCAACGAGGCAAGCTGTTGTTGAGCCTCTTGGTTCGACTGCTTCAGTTCGCTGAGCCGCTCCGCCAGCTGACGGTTCACCGCCGAATTCCCGCTGACGAGGACGCCCAGGGCGGCCGCCGCATGATTTTGCCGGTAACTCACCGTCAGCATGTAGCCCAATGCCACCGCGACCACCGTGAGCGATGCGATGACGCGTCCGTGCGCGTTCACAGGCTCCCTCCTTTTCAGGGATGCGAGGCGGTTTTCGAGCTTGTCCCCTCGACAGGCCCGCCTCGGCCAGAAGCCGACGAGGTCTTTGCGTTCGAACTGGGCAGCGACGAAAACGGGGTGTATCGATAGGGCGGCGATCCGGTCAGGTCGATCACGCCCGGACGGTAGCCCTTCCCCTCAAAATAGCGGATGGTCGGCTGGATGGCGGCCACCGAACCTCGCAGATTCGCCACGTCCGCCAGCACTTCGAAGTCGTTGTCGAGATAGATGGTGACCGTGCCATCTCCGTTCACGTGAATTTCGGACACCCCGGTCAACTCGCTCGCGGGAACCGAAGCGAGTTGGCGACAGACCGAAGAGACTGCGGCCGAGGCCATCTGGTGCACGGAGAGCTCCGAGTCTTGGCCTGTCACGATGGGATACGGGAGCCCCGCCGCCGAGGGGATCTTTTGATACACGTAGCCGTTTGACATGAGCTCGTAGAACCCGTTTGGATCTGCGTACACAGCGACCACGTCCCGCTCGTGGACGTGGATCGACACGGTTCCAGATGGCCACGAGACGGAGATGGCGGCGCGATCGACCATGGGCAACTTCGCGACGATCTCCGAAGCGGCCCGCTTCCGGTTCACTTCCCACAGGCTCTCGCCGTACACGACGCCGCTACACGCGACGATCTGCGCCATCGGAATTGTCGTGTTGCCGCTCACCTCAATGTGGCGCACGCGGGCGAGCGGCGACTCCAGCACCGCCACAAGCCCGATGAACGCGAAGAAGCTCACGACAATCCGCCGATTTCTCGCCTTCCGACGCTCGCGCTCTTCTGCCGTTTCCTGTCGTGGCATGCTTTCACGCCTTTCGCCGCCTGTGCGCCCCCTGTTCACTCGCCGCTCCGTACGCGCGACACGCGCGCCCCGAGCGCTCGAAGCAGAGCAGCCATGTCTTCATAGCCGCGGTCGATGTGCTGGAGACCCTCGACCTCGGTGAGGCCATGGGCCGCGAGCCCCGCCACGACGAGCGCCGCGCCCCCTCGAAGGTCCGCCGCCGCCACGCGCGCGCCGGACAAGCGCGGCACACCTCGCACGATGGCTGTGCGCAGGTCGACCGAGACGTTGGCGCCCATTCGCACCAATTCGTCGACGTGCTTGAAGCGGGCTTCAAATACACTTTCCTGCACGATGCTCGTGCCCTTGGCTATGGTTAAAAACGCCATGAAAGGCGCCTGAAGATCCGTCGGAAACCCTGGGTAAGGCGCAGTGCGAATGTCAATGGAAGACGGGGTCTCCTCACAGATAACTGTGATTATATCATGGTCCACCTCCGCGCGAACACCCGCGTCCCGCAGCTTCTGGAGCACGACACCCAGGTGATCCGCGCGGGCGCCCACAAGCCGAACCTCTCCCCCGGCCGCGGCGACCATGGCCATCACGGTGCCCGCGACGATGCGGTCCGGGATGACCGCGTACGACGCCTCTCTGAGCTCCGAGCGCCCGCGCACCTCGATGCGCGCCGATCCGGCCCCATGGATCTCCGCGCCTGCGGCGATCAGGAAGTTCGCCAGATCCTCGACTTCCGGCTCTCGCGCCGCGTTTTCAATGACCGTGATCCCGTCCGCCAACACCGCCGCCATCAGCAAGTTCTCGGTCGCGCCGACCGACGGAAAGTCGAGCACGATGTGGGTGCCGACGAGGCGCTTGGCTTGACAACGGATGAGCCCATGCGATTCCTCAATCCGCGCTCCAAGCGCCCTGAGACCCCGAAGGTGAAAATCGATGGGCCGCTGGCCGATGACGCACCCGCCCGGCTTGGAAACGGTCACTTCGCCGCATCGCGCCATGAGAGGCCCCATCAGGAAGATGGAAGACCCCATGATCCGCGATAGACGTTCCAGACGTCACTCGAGGCGCAGGACGAGGTCGACATCCACCTCGCGAGACCGCTTGGGGCGAAACACCCGCACTTCCCGCACGACGGTCAGGAACAAGGCGCGCTCCAGATGCGGATCGCCAGCCAATCGAGCGCACAGCTCTCTCACCCATGCGTCCCACCCGTCGGTGGTCGACAGGGCGGCCGCTTGCGCCTCCGCCTCCCGACACGCCTCAAGCACGCGCAGAAGACGAACCTGCTCGCGGGAAAACGCCTCCTCGGACACCACGCCCGACGCGTAGGCTTCCGCGAGCCGGCTCAATCGCGCCAGGGCGACGCGGCGCTTCCGCTGCACCGTGCGCAACTCGTTCGACGCCGCATGCGCCCGATAGGCCGACACCACCGGTTCGAGCTCCGGCCGAACGCGGCGAAGAAGCTCTTCCACCACCAGCATCTCCAGCGCGCTGGCGTCCACCTGATTGGGCGTGCAGCCCCCACCGGTGACGTATCGCCCACAGCGATAGATGGGCCGTTTTTGGCGCTCATGGCCCCGCTTTGATACCTGCCAGCCCGCGTACATCGCGCTTCCGCAGAAGCCGCATCGCGCAATGCCGGCGAGCGGGCGTTTCGAGCCCTGCGATCGCGGCGACAGCGCGCGGCGTCGCTCGAGCATGCCTCGCAGGGCTTCGAATTCCTCGCGGCTCAAAATGGCCTCGTGCGCTCCCTCGACGCACACCCACTCGGTGGGTTCGCGCTCGGTTCGCCGACTGCCCTGCGTCTTGCGCCGGTTCCAAACGGAGACACCGGCCAACGCCGGGTTGGAAAAGAGCGTGCGGACGGTGCGATCCGTCCAAAGCCGCCCCGTCTTCGTCCGCACGCCGAGGGCGTTGAATTCCATGGCGACGTCCCTCGGGCTCGCGCCGGTTAACAGAAGGCGCGCCCCCTCACGCACCCATCGGGCCTCACGCGGATCCGGCGTCAAGCGACCGTTGACCAGCCGATAACCGAACGGCGGCTTCGTGGCAAGCTCGCCGCGCTGCGCCATCGCGAGGAGGTTTTCGTGCACGCGCTCCGCGATCATCTCGCGTTCAAACTCGGCGATCACGGACAACATCTGCGCCACCAATCGCCCCATCGCCGTCGAGATCTCGAAATTCTGCCTCGTGGAGCGATAAAAAACGCCATGCAAGTTCATCTCGTCGACAAGGCGCGCGAAGTCCGCGACGCTCCGCGTCAGCCGATCGATGCGCGTCGTCACCACGCCGAGCACGCATCCCGCCCGGATGTCGGCGCGCAGGCGCTCCATCGCCGGACGGTTGAGCGACTTCCCCGAGTACCCGTCGTCGCAATACAGTTCGTACCGAGGAAATCCGTGCGACCGGGCATATTCGACGAGCTGCTCCTCTTGTTCCCTCAGGCTGTGGCCCGACGCGGCCTGCTCCTCCGTCGAAACCCGCACGTAGAGCGCCAGGTGCCGCTCGGTCACGGCTCGTTCACCCGCCTGCCGCGGTGCGCGAGCATGCGCTCCAAAAGGGGACGGGCGACGGCCATCACGCGATGCGCCACCTGCGCTTCCATCTCGCGCTCAGGCACCAGTGCCTCACGCTTTGCGTCCCAGACGTAGACGGCGCGAATTCGCATCTCGATCCCCTCCCGACAGACCGATATGCGGGAGGGTTTGACCATCTTGCCGGACGAGTTTAGCCGACGCGAGCGGCCATCCTGGATGCGATGGCGTCGGCAATGCGGGGGGCTTGCAGGCGGCCGTTTTCGATGAAGATGCGGTTGGCGTCAAATCCGGACACCACCACGCCCGCCACGTAGATGCCTGGCACGTTGGTCTCATATGTCGTCTCGTCGTGCGCCGGAGTCCCCGTCTCCAGATCGATTTGGACGCCAAGCTTTTCGAGAAACGAAGTGTCCGGGTGATAGCCCGTGAGCGCCAGGACGTGATCGCACGGAATGTCAAGCGGACCCTCGGGTGTCTCGACGCGCACGTGATCCGCGCAGATCTCCGTGACACGCGAGCGAAAGTGGAAGTCGATGGCCCGTTTGTCAAGGAGGCTCTGGATGTCGGGCTTCACCCACGGCTTGATCTTGTCGGACATGGCCGGGCCCCGGTGGACGAGCGTGACGCTCGCGCCGACGCGGTGGAGATCGATGGCGGCCTCAGCCGCGGAATTGGTGCCGCCGATGATGACCACGCGCTGCCCGTAATAGGGGTGGGCGTCGCGATAGTAGTGGGTGACATGGGGCAGGTTCTCGCCGGGCACGCCGAGCATGTTGGGATGATCGAAGTAACCCGTGGCCACGACCACGGCCCTCGCTTCCGTCTCAAGCGTCCGCCCGGAGAGGGTGCGCGAGTGAACGCGAAATCCCCCGTTGCGGTCATCCCACTCGACGGCTGTCACCTCTTCGTACTGGCGAACCGGCAACTCAAGCCGCCGAACGACGGTCCGGTAGTACGTCAGCGCCTCCATCCGCGTGGGTTTGGCTCGTTCCGTGTAAAACGGGATATCGCCAATCTCGAGGCGTTCAGGCGTGGAGTTGAACACCATTTGCGTAGGGAAGCGGTAGATGGTCGACACGATGCAGGATTTTTCGATCACGACGTGGGGAATGCCGCGCCGCTTCAGCTCGACGGACACAGCTAAGCCGCACGGCCCGGCGCCAATGATACACGCTTCGAACATGGCCCTCGCTCCTAGCGGAAATCTCCATCTGTGAATCTCTGGACTCCGTCATTATACCACGGAGCCATGGCCCGCTCGGCGTGCGTCGGCGTGACGCCAAGCCGCGTTCGTCAGGCGGTCGCGATGAGCAATTCGCGTCTCATGGGGGACCTCATCTTCTGCATGAGGTGTGAGGGAACCTGCGTCGAGGAGAGCGTGGAGGCGTCGACCGTCACCGTTCCGGCCGACATGGACACCTTTGCGCCAAGACTCTTCAGGATTTCCAACATGACGCGGACATCCTCGAGATCCGGGACGTTTTTCACCACTGAACGCCCCGCCACCATGACGGTGGCGGCGAGGATCGGAAGGGCCGCGTTCTTCGCGCCCGCCACCCGCACTTCGCCGGCCAGCGGTACGCCGCCCTCAATCCGCAGCAATTCCATCGTCCGCACCTCCCAACAAGGGTTCGCCAAGCACGCGGACCTCGGTTTCAAGGGCGATGCCAAACCGCTCTCGAACCACCGACTGCGCGTGCCGAATCAGCCACAGCACATCGCTCGCCGAAGCGTTCCCCAGGTTGATGATGAAGTTCGCGTGCTTGTCGCTGATCATCGCCTGGCCGCGGCGCAGTCCCTTGAGCCCCGCTTCCTCGATGAGTCTGGCCGCGTGGGTGCCCTCGGGATTCCGAAACACGGATCCGCAGTTCGGAAAGCTGAGCGGCTGGGTGGCAATGCGGCGTTGGGACCACTCGCGAACCACGCGCCGCATCTCGTCGCGATCGCCTGGCTTGAGCTGAAATTTGGCCCATGTCACGATCCCGAAGCGATCCTTGAGCACGCTGTAGCGGTAGCCAAAGCGCAGGTCTTCGTTCGAGAGCCGCGCGATGGCTCCGGTCTCGTCCATCACCTCGGCCCACGCGAGCACCTCGCACGTCTCGCGGCCGTACGCGCCTGCGTTCATCATGACGGCGCCGCCGACCGAACCGGGAATGCCCGTCGCAAATTCGAGACCTGAGAGACCGTGGCGGATGGCCAAATTCGCCAGCGCGACGTACGAACGGCCTGCCATCGCGTAGACAGCGCACTCGTCCTCCCTCACCTCGCACGAAGCGAAGGCGTCGTGCAGCTTGATCACGAGGCCGCGAATGCCGCCGTCCAACACGAGGGTGTTGGAACCGCGGCCGATGACGGTGATAGGTAGGCCATGGTCTCGCGCGGCGCAAACGCTCGCGCGCAGGGCGTCCACCGAGTCCGGCTCGACAAAGTAATCGGCAGGTCCGCCAATCCGCCACGTCGTGTGCCGCTTCATCGGTTCGCCCCGGATCACCTTCACCCCTTGCTCCATCAGGATTTTCACAAACGGATCGTCATGCATGTCAGGTCCTCCATGAGCTTTCACTGGGTCACCTACCTCACCGCCGCAACCGCATCATATGCCGCGCTGGGCGAAGGGTGAGTGCCTAGGTGCGACGCTTTCCCGCCACTTCGAGGACGAGATCGCCCAGCCGCCTGACGGCGTCCGGCCGGCCAAAGCTCCGCGCCCGCTCCCGAACTTCGGCGAGATCGCCCTGAAGCATGCCGCAGATCTCGTTCCAAAGGACTTCCGGCGTGAGATCCGCTTCTCGGACCACTCGGGCGGCGCCCGCGCGGGCAAGCTGCATCGCGTTTTCCTCCTGGTGATTCGCCGTCACGTACGGGCTCGGAACCAGGATGGACGCGACGCCGAGCGCGCAGATCTCCGCGAGTGTGCTCGATCCGGCCCGGCTCACCATGAGATCGACGTGAGACAAAAGCGCGGGCATGTCCGAAATGAAGGGATGGAGCGTGACATTCCGAGGCAGTGGCCCCACCTGCGTTCGAATGGTCTCAAAATGGCGCTCGCCCGTCACGAACAGCACACGCCACTCGGGACGATCTGCGAAACGCGGAAGCATCTCTGCCACCACCCGATTGGCGGTCTCCGAGCCGCGGCTGCCAAACACGATGAGAATGACGCGCTGACCGCGCAGAATTCGATACTGATCGAGCGCCCTCCGCTTGTCCGCCGCGGAGACCTCCACCACCTCGCTCGCGCGCGGATTGCCCGTGAACACCACGCGCTTGGCGCGCGGGAAGAGCGCTTCGCTCTCCGGGAAGCACACGGCCACCGCGTCCACGCGCCGCATCAGCAGCTGATTGGTGAGCCCGGGCCGCGCGTTGCCCTCCCAGATCACCGAGGCCACGCCGAGTTGGGTCGCGGCATACATCACAGGAAGCGACACGAAGCCCCCCGTGCCGACCGCGACATCCGGTCGAAAGTCGCGCAGGATGCGGAGCGCTTCCCGATATCCCCGGTACGTGGTGGCAAGCGTGCGAACGGCGTCCAGAGACAGTTCTCGCCGAAGTCCCGCCGCGGGAACGGAGACAAAGGCGAGACCGGCCTCCGGCACGAGGCGGCTTTCCAGCCCTCGCTCCGTGCCTACGTACAGAAACTCCGCGTCCGTCACGCGGGCCTTCAAGTGGCGCCAAAGCGAAAGGGCGGGGAAGATGTGGCCGCCCGTGCCCCCACCCGTCAACAACACCTTCATTCTACCATCCCCGCCTGCTTCGAAATGTTGAGCAGAATGCCAACGCCGCTCAGCAACAGCGTCAACGACGATCCGCCATAGCTGATAAACGGCAACGTGATGCCCGTCGCCGGAATGGACCCGGTCACCACGCCGATGTTGATCAGGACCTGCACCGCGATCATCCCGGTGATGCCCGTGGCAAGGAGCGTTCCAAAATCGTCCGGCGCGTACAGCGCCGTGCGGATGCCACGCCAAATGAGCACCGCAAATAGCAGGAGGACCGAGACGGTCCCGAGCAACCCGAGCTCTTCGCCGACGATGGAAAAGATGAAGTCGGTCTGAGGTTCGGGCAGGTAGAGAAACTTTTGCCGGCTATGTCCGAGGCCGAGCCCCAGGATGCCGCCAGATCCAAGGGCATAGAGTGACTGGATGATCTGGTATCCCTTCCCCAGCGGGTACTTCCACGGATCCAAAAAGGCGTAAATGCGATCCATGCGATAGGGCGCGATGGCGACGAGTCCTGCGAATCCGACGACGCCCGCGCCGAAGAGGGATGCCAAATGCGACCAGCGCGTGCCCGCGACAAACAGCATGATGAGCGTCGTCCCCATGATCACGACACTTTGGCCGAGATCGGGCTCCAGCATAATGAGCCCCACCGCAACCAGGGCGAGTCCCATCGGCGGGACGAATCCGCGCCAGAACGAGTGCATCCGGTCCTTCGATTCGGCGAGCAGGTGCGCGAGAAACATGACGAGACCGAGCTTCGCGAACTCGGACGGCTGAATCCCGAGTGAACCGATGCCGAGCCACGCTTTCGATCCGCCGCGGTTGACGCCCACCACCAGGACGAGGACCAAGAGCGCATAGCTCGCCAGCGCAATCTTGGGCGCATGCTTGCGCCACACGTGGTAGTCGATGCGCGAGAGCCAGATCATCAGGCCGACGCCCATCAGGGCCCAGATGAGCTGCCGCTTGGAGAAATAGAAGGCATCCTGAAATCGCGTCGCTGAGATGACCGACGAAGCGCTGTGCACCATCGTCACGCCAAACGCGAGCAGAAGCAAGATGACGCCGATCAGCGTGAAGTCAGGCGACCCCGGCGCCTGTTTCGGAGACGCCGACATAGACCGTAACACCGCGTTCCCTCCCCTCCCGCGCCACGTTGCGCGGTATGGCCCAAAGGCCGCGGCCTTTGGACACGCTGCTACAGTCTATGCACGGCCTCTTTGAACATGCTGCCCCGCACCTCGTAGGAAGGGAACATATCCCAGCTGGCGCAGGCCGGCGAAAGCAGGACCACGTCGCCCGGCTCCGCCATTCGGCTGGCCTCGCGCACGGCCTCCTCCATCGATGCAGCGAAGGCGCACGTGGACACGCCCGCTCGGGCGAGCACTTCCCTCAGCTTCTCCTTGGTCTCCCCGAGCAAGACCGCGGCTCGGACGCGCCCCGAGATATCGGGCAAAAGCGGATCGAACGAAATCCCGCGGTCGAGACCGCCAGCGATCCACACGACGCCGCGCTCAAACGATCTGAGCGCCTGTCGCGCGGCGTCCGGATTCGTGGCCTTCGAATCATTGTAATACCGCACGCCGGACACCTCGCGCACAAACTCGAGCCTGTGCTCGACGCCTTGGAACGTCGCGAGCACGCGCGCGACAGCTTCCACGGACGCTCCGGCCGCGAGCGCCAAAGCCGCTGCCGCCGCCGCGTTTTGCAGATTGTGCCGGCCCGGCAGAGCCACCTGGTCCACCGGCAGAATGGGCGTGCGCTCCCGCCCGCGCACGGCGACAAGCGCTCCGTCGATCACGCCCACGCCTTCGTCAAACGGAGCACCCTCCAGGCTGAAACCGCGCACGCGGGCCGCCAGCTCGCCCGCTCGATCCCGCACGAGCGCCTGATCCCAGTTGAGAATCGCGACGTCGTCCGGAGTCTGGTTCGCAAACAGCTTCCACTTCGCCTGTTGGTACGCCTCATAGGTGCCGTGATAGTCGAGATGAGCGGGATAGAAGTTGAGCAGCGCACCGCCCCGCGGGTGAAACGTGTGCGTCCCATCCAGTTGAAAGCTCGACACCTCGAGGACCAACAGATCGCCCGGTTGGTCCACCACGTCGCAGACCGGCGTGCCGATGTTGCCCGCGACAATCGGGTGATATCCGGACGCTTTCAGCATCTCGCCCACTAGCGTCGTGGTCGTGGTTTTCCCGTTGGAGCCCGTGATGGCGTAAATCGGCCTCCGCTCGAACCATGAGGCGATCTCGACGTCCGTCACGATCACGTGCGCAGCCTTGATCAATTCGGCGATGAAAGGCTGATGATACGGAATGCCGGGACTTTTGGCCACGAACTGCCACGGATGCCCGACCAACGTCTCCGGGTGCCCGCCGAGCACCAGATCCACGCCGAGCGCGGCGAGCGGCGCGATCGCCGGATCGGACGGATAGAGGCCCCGCTCGTCCGTCGCGGTCACGCGAAAGCCGCGCCGAGCGAGGAACGAGGCGACGGCGGTCCCGCTCTTGCCCAGTCCCACCACGAGCGCCTCGCCCGGCGAATCCAACCAGGTATCAGGTGTGACACGGTTCACATCGTCGGCCCCCTCAGTGCGACACCATCGCAAGCGTGCCAAAGGCGCAGATGAACGACGCGAGCCAGAACAGGATGACGACCTCCCACTCCGACCAACCGCCGAGCTCGAAGTGGTGATGCAGCGGGCTCATGCGAAAGACGCGCCGTCCAAACGTCTGATAGGAAAACACCTGAATGATGACGGACAAAGCCTCGATGACGAACACCAGGCCGAACAGGATGAGCGTCAGTTCGCTGTGCGTCAGGACGGCGGCCATCGCGAGCCCCCCACCGATGGCAAGCGATCCCGTGTCGCCCATGAACACTTTCGCCGGATGTCGATTGAACACGAGAAACGCGGCGAGCGCCCCCACCATGGCCGCGCAATAGAGCGCGACGTCGTAACTCGTGTGCCAGTACGCGTATACGGCGTACGCCGCGAACACCATGATGGCCGATCCCGACAAAAGCCCGTCCAGCCCATCCGTGAGGTTGACCGCGTTCGTCGTGCCCACCAAAACCAGCATGAGGAACAGCATGTACAGGTAGCCGAGGCGAACGGCGGCGTCGGTGAACGGGATGTGCACGGACAGCGCTTCCTGCCCCTGTTCCCGATACAAGAGAACAAACAGGATGACCGTCAGGAGGGCCTGGAGGATCACCTTCTGCTTGGCCGTCAGCCCAAGGTTTCGCTTCTTTACAATTTTAATCAGATCATCCGCAAAACCGATCAGCCCGAACCCCACCGTAGCGACGAGCATCATCACCGTGTCCAGGCTGCCGAACGCAAACCGGAGCGTCGTCAGGACGACCGCAGCGAGGATGATCACGCCGCCCATCGTAGGTGTGCCGGCCTTCGACTGATGGTGCTTGGGCCCCTCTTCGCGAATCGACTGACCAAACTTGAGGCGGTGCAAAAGCGGGATGGCGATAGGCCCCAAGAGCACGCCGATCACGAACGCCGCGAGCGCCGTCAGCAAAAGCGCCTGAATGTCCAACGGAAACGCCCCCTAGTTCCGCCCGTACCGCGCGCGTATGGCTCGGCGGGCTTCTTCGCGGTCGTCAAAGTGGCGCTTCTCCGCGCCGATGATCTGGTAGTCCTCGTGTCCCTTGCCCGCGATCACGACGACATCTCCGGGCTCCGCTTCCGCGATGGCCATCTCGATGGCCCGCCGGCGATCCACCTCTTCGCGCACCTTGTGCGCATATGCCGGTTCGACGCCGCCGCGCATGTCCGCGAGGATGGCGACCGGGTCCTCGCTCCGCGGGTTGTCGCTCGTGAAGATGGCCCGATCCGCCAATCTCACGGCGACCTCCGCCATCTTGGGCCGCTTCGTGCGGTCGCGATCGCCCCCACAACCGACCACGACCAAGACGCGCGCGGGCGCGAACTCGCGGACCGACGCGAGCACGTTCTCGAGGCCGTCCGGCGTGTGGGCGTAATCCACAAACACCGAAAACGGCTGTCCCTCGTCGATGCGCTCCATCCTCCCGGGCACGCTTGGATACGAGCGAATCCCCTCCTGGATCTCGGTCGGCGTGAGGCCCTCCACGAGGGCGATGGCGACGGCCGCCAGCGTGTTGTAGACGTTGAACCGGCCGATGAGCGGCGTTTCAATCTCAAATGCGCCTGCGGGCGAATCCACGAAGAAGCGCGCGCCACTTGCCGACAGCCGCACGTCCCGGGCCCTGACGTCCCCGGCGCGCTCGATCCCGTAGGTGAGGATGGGCGCGGCGGACGCTTCGGCCATCACCGAAGACCACGGATCGTCCACGTTGATCACCGCGTACACAGAACGGGCCGGATCGTCCCCCGTGCCGTTGCCGAGGCGGGAGAACAAGAGCGCCTTCGCGCCTGCATACCGTTCCATGGTACCGTGAAAATCGAGGTGATCTTGTGTCAAGTTCGTGAACGCGGCGCAGGCGAACGACACCCCCGCCGCCCGCCGCTCCACGAGCGCGTGCGACGACACCTCCATCACCGCGTGCGTGGCGCCCGCGTCCACGAACCGGCGAAGCCATCGATGGACCTCCACGGCCTCAGGCGTCGTGTTCGGAAGCGGCCACGAGGCTTGGCCCAGTTTGGCGCCGACGGTGCCGATGAGCCCAGCCTTTCTTCCTGTCGAATCGAGCAAGTGACGCACGATGTGAGTCACCGTGGTCTTGCCGTTGGTGCCCGTGACCCCAATCACCCGGAGCTCGCGCGACGGGCTCCCAAACAGCCTGTCTGCGACCAGCGCGCTCCAGTGGCGCGTGTCCGGCACTACAACCTGAGGAATCGACGCGGGCACCTCGGCGACGGGCTCTTCCACCATCACCGCCACGGCGCCGCGCTCCACAGCCTGCCGGGCGAACCGGTGTCCGTCCACCGTGTGGCCGCGCACCGCCACAAACAGGCTGCCGGGTTCCACGTCCCGCGAGTCGGTGGTGATGTTCACGACGTCAGGATTCTCCGCGTTGGTCACCTGAAAATTCACGAAAGGCTGAAACAGTTGTCTCAGTCGCAAGGCGCCTTCCTCCCAACCTCCGGCGTGCCCTTCGCAAATCTAGGGCAGCCGTCGCCCGATGTCAACCTCCGAGCGCGAAGGCCGCCACCTGGTTTCCGGATGGCGCCTTCTGCCCGCGGTAGAGGCGGATGATCGATCCCGGTTCCACCTGCGCGCCTCCTGCCGGAGCCTGCGCGATGATCACGTCCCCCTGCCCCAGCACCTGCACCCTCAGGTTCGCGGAATTCTGCAGCGCCAGGTTCTGCGCCTCCTTCATCGTGAGCCCCACAAAATTCGGAACCGTCACGGGCGGCGCCTCGGGGTACCGGTACTTCTTCTTGAGCCCCTGCGTCTGCGGAGGCACGCCGAGCTCGCGCAACCCGTCGTCCAAAATGTTTCCGACAATCGGCGCGGCAATGACGCCGCCAAACACGATCCCGTGCTCCGGATGAGGGTTGTCAATGGCGACGTAGCAGACGAGGGCCGGATCGTTGGCTGGCGCCATGCCGATGAAGGAGACGATGTAATGCCCCGGCTCGTACCGCCCGTTTTTCGCCACCTGCGCCGTACCGGTCTTTCCGGCGATCCGGTAGCCGTCGCGATACGCCCTGGTACCACTTCCGTTCGCCACCACGCTCTCGAGGGCGGCGCGCACCTCCGCCGCCACTTGCGGCGAGATGACCTGGCGGACAACCGTCGGCTTGGTTACCGAGACCACGCGGCCCGTATCCGGATCGATGATTTCGGACACGAGATACGGCTTCATCAGCTTGCCGCCGTTCGCCACGGCGCCCACAGCCATCACCTGCTGAATGGGCGTGACCGACACGCCCTGGCCGAAGGCCGTGGTGGCCAACTCCAGCGGGCCGACTTGGCTCAACTTGAACAGGATCCCGTTGCCTTCTCCGGGAAGATCGATCCCGGTCTTTTGCCCGAATCCAAACGCGCGAATGTACGAGAACAGCGCTTCCTTGCCCAATCGCTCGCCGAGGGCGATGAACCCTGGGTTGCACGAGTTCTCCACCACGTTCAGGAACGACTCGGACCCATGTCCGCCCGCCTTCCAGCAGCGAATGCGGTGCCCCGCGACTTCATAGTAGCCGGGATCGTAGAATCGGTCGTTCAAGTTCACCTTGTTTTCCTGCAGCGCCGCGGCCAGCGTCACAATCTTGAACGTGGATCCGGGCTCAAAGGTCTGCCAGATGGCCAGGTTGCGGTTGTAGGTCGACGGATCGGCCGAGCGCCAGTCCGCGGGATTGAACGTGGGGTAGTTCGCCATCGCGAGAATGGCACCCGTCTTCGGGTTTTCGACAATGGCGGTGACGGAATCCGGATGATACGCTGCCACCGCCTGCTCGATCTCGCGCTCGACGAACTGCTGAATTTGAAGGTTGAGAGTGGTCTTGATGTCGTCGCCGTCCGTGGGTTCGACCACCGACTGACCCTCGCCTGGAATCAGCTCCCCGTTCGCCTTGGCGTAAAACGTGATGCCTCCCTTTTTGCCGCTCAACACACTGTTGTACTGCTTCTCGAGCCCCGTGAGTCCGACGTTGTCATAGCCGGTGATGCCGAGCACCTGCGCCGCGAGCGATCCGTACGGGTACGCCCGCTTGCCGTCCTCCGTGAGGTAGATACCCGGCAACTCCAGTTTGCGGACGGTGTTCGCCTGCTCCTCCGACATCTGGCGCCCTCCCGGGCGGATGTAGACCATGAGCTCCCGCTGGGAAATCTGGCGCAGCACGCTGTCCACGCTCATGTGCAGGATGGGCGCCAGCTTGGCGGCCGTGCCCGCTTTGTCCTTGATCTGGCTTGGCACCGCCACAAGGGTGGGTGCGCTCGCCGTGTACGTCAGCGGCTGCCCGTCGCTCGCCAGAATGCTCCCGCGGATGCCGGACAGCGGCACGGTGCGATCCCACGACTGCTTCGCCAGGTTCGAGAGCCACGTGGCCTGCCAGCCCTGCACATAGGCGAGCCGGCCGATGAGCGCGCCGATGGCCGCAAACAGCCCAAAGAGAAGCATGACCAGCCGCCGCCTCATGAGTCCAGGAGTCACGCGCACAGACCTCGCCCCCAACGTCGCACAGCTTGTTCGCTGAGACTAGCCTATGCGCGCTCACCCGGAAATAGAAGGGCCGACGCTTCGCGTCAGCCCTTGGGAGACAACCGAATCTCGACGGTCTCCCCCGCCTTCACGCGTGCACCCGGGGGAATGGACTGACCCACCACGTAGCCCGACCCCGACGTCGCGACGTCAAGCCCCATCGCGGCGAGCAGATTGGCCGCGTCCCGAAGCGTCAGACCTGTCAGATCCGGCATGGGAAACGCGGCCGACTGGTGATTGGCGAGCAACGCGTACAGCTTCGAGCCCCGCGGCACCTCCACGCCGGGCGCTGGCCATTGTCGCTCGATCACGCCGCTCGACCCGGCGAACATCCCTTGAAGGCCGTCCTGTGCGAGCGCAGCCTCCGCCTCCGCCTGCGACATCCCGACCAGATTCGGCGTCTCCACGTAGGCCACTTGTCCCTGCCCTGGCTCGGTCTGAAGGGACTTCAGGGCACCTGTCGGAGGAATGTGATAGTAGTTCAGGCACTCCTGCATGATCGCCCGAGCGATGGGAATGGCCACCGTGCTTCCCCACGCTTCGTCCGGCGCCACCTGCGGATCGTACACCGTGACGTACACCACAACCTTGGGATCTTGCGCCGGCACAAATCCGATGAAGGAGGTCTCGAACTTGTTTTGGTAGTACGCGCCTGTCGCAGGATCCACAATCTGCGCGGTGCCCGTCTTTCCGGCCACCTCGTAGCCCGGAATCGCAGCCCCCGTATCAATGCCGTGCTTGGAATCGGAAACGTCGAGAACCATCGTGTCCCGAACCTCTTGAATGACGCTCTCCGGCAGAAACCCTTGGCGAATCAACGTCGGGCGATTCTCCTGGATCACCTTGCCCGATGGCGAGATCACCTTGCTGATGATGTACGGTCGCAGCAGTCGCCCGCCGTTGGCAATCGCGTCCATGGCCATGATCTGCTGCATGGGCGTCACCGCGATGCCCTGCCCGAACCCCGCCGTCGCCAACTCGAGCTGCCCCTGCTCAGACGGAGGAAACAGGATGGACGTCGCTTCGTTCGGAAGATCGATCCCCGTGGGCTGCGTGAAACCAAACAACCGCAGATATTTGTCCAGATTGGGCCATCCCAGCGCCATCGCAATCCGCGCAAAGCCGACGTTCGACGACTCTTCCAGCGCCTGCTGATAGGTCAGCACGCCGAACCCCACGTAGTTCCAGTCATGAATCGTGCGGCCGTCGATCGTGATTTGCCCCGACTGAAACGTGTCGTACAGGTTGATAGAATGCGTCGCCAGCGCGGCCGCAAGCACAAACGGTTTGAACGTCGATCCCGGCTCGAACGCGCTGGACACAGCCCAGTTGGAGGAGAGCGCCTCGAGGCTCGCCTTCCAATACTGGTTGGGATTGAAGCTGGGCCAGCTCGACATCGCGAGAATCGCGCCCGTCTGTGGGTCAGACACCACGATGGCCGCATGGAGTGGGTGATACTTCTGCACGAGCGCGTCCATCTGATCTTCGACGTAGCCCTGGATGGTGTCGTCGATGGTCAACTGGACGTTGTCACCGGCCTTGGGGGCTTTCACGATCTTCACGCTGCCCGGGATGGGTACGCCCGTCGGATCCTGCTCGTACGAAATGAGCCCGTTCTGGCCGGCCAAGTAGGAATTCATCTCGAGCTCCACGCCGCTTTCGCCCACGCCCTTGACCACGTACCCGATGGCGTTGGACGCGAAATCGCCGTACGGATACACGCGCAACTCCGTCGGCGTGAACGTCACGCAGTTCGACCACGCCGTGCGGCGATCATCCGGTGCCCAAGCGTGCGCGGCGAAAGCCGCCTCGAGCTTCGATTTCACGATGGCTTCCACAGGCGTAGGCAGTTGAATCCAGGCGGCTTGCTTGGACAGGAGCGCGGCGAGATCGGACGCGTTTGTCCCCAAGATGGGCGCGAGAATCCGAGCGGCTTCATCTGCGTACGGACGAATGGGCTGGAGTTCGATGTCGACGTAATAGGCCGGGACATCGTAGGCGAGGCGATTGCCCTCTGCGTCCAAAATGGCTCCCCGGGGTGCCAGAAGGGGTTCGGTCACGTCGATGACCTTGGCGGCGTCGTGTTTCAGCGTTCCGCCGTACACCCGCTGCACGTCGTAAATGCGCCAGACCACGGCGCCGAGCGTCGCCACCATCGCCAGCTGGAGCGCCCAGAGCCGTCGTTTCGGACGCTTCCAACTGCTTTGCCTGCCCGTTCGCCTGCCACCTCGATTCATGCGATCACTCGCCGTTCCCCTGCGTTGGAATCATCACCGGGTTTTTGTAGACCATGTGCAGCTTGTTGATGGCGACATCCAGAATGTGCGCGGGTTGTTCAAGCTCCGACACCTGCATCTGAAGATTGGCGTTCACCGCCTGCTGCGCTGCGATGGCCGCCTGGAGCTTGGCGTGCTGATCGTTCAACTCGTAGATCTCGGCTCCCTTGGCGGCAACCCACCATACGGCGGCGAAGCTGACGATGCAGCACAAAGCAAAGCTCACCCGGTTCCATAGGCGCCGGCGGGCGGCGCGCCGCTCCGCCTCTCGCGCATCCCGTTCACGCCCCGGCGTCGTGTGCCCCCACGCCTCGCGACGCGTGCGAAGTTCCTGTTGCACGGCAGACATGGCATTCATCGCTCCCCATGATCCAGCTTTTCGAAAGCGCGCAGCTTCGCCGATCGCGCGCGCGGATTGCGTTCCAACTCCTCGCTCGAAGGCGTCACGGGCTTTCGCGACACCATACGTCCCAAAGGCTTGCGGCCACATTGACACACCGGGAATTCCGGCGGACAAATGCATCCCTGCGCCCACGTCTGAAACAGCCGCTTCACCGCGCGATCCTCGAGAGAATGAAAGGTAATGACCGAAAGCCGGCCGCCCGGCCTCAAGGCTCGAAAGGCCGCCTCCATGCCGCGCTCCAAGGCACCCAGTTCGTCGTTCACCGCGATGCGGATGGCTTGGAATGTGCGCCGCGCGGGGTGCGGTCCAGAGCGCCGCGCGGCAGCCGGAATGGCACTCTTTACGATCTCGGCCAGTTCCGTCGTCGTCTCGATGGGCTTCTTCGATCTCGCCCGCGTGATGGCGCGCGCAATGGCGGTTGCAAATCGTTCCTCGCCGTACTCCCGGATAATTCTCGCCAGTTCCTGCTCGTCCCACTCGTTGACGATCTCGCGCGCGGTGAGCGGCTGATGCCGATCCATGCGCATGTCGAGCGGGCCCTCGTGCCAGTAGCTGAATCCCCGCTCCGGGAGATCAAACTGAGGCGAGGATACGCCGAGATCGAACAGGACGCCGTCCACCGCCGTCACGCCAAGCGCCCGCAGGCGTTCCTCCATCTCGGCGAAATTCGCCTTGACCAGCGTGAGGCGCCCGGGATACTGCCGCTTCAGCGGCTCAGCGTGCGCGATGGCGGTTTCGTCCTGATCGAACGCAATCACGGCGCCGTCCGGCACGGACCGCTCGAGAAGGCGCGCGGTATGGCCTCCTCCCCCGAGCGTCGCGTCCACGTAGACGCCGCCTGGCTGCGGCCGCAGCGCTTCGACGGCCTCCTCCAACAACACGGTCTCGTGGGCAAATTCCAACCTCTCATCCCCCGCGATTTAGAACGAAAAGTCGACGAGGTTTTCCGCAATCTCGGCAAACGATCGCTCCGCGTCGCTCGAATAGTGTTCCCAGACACTCGTGTTCCAAATTTCGACTCGATTCGACACGCCGATCAGCGTGCACTCCTTCTCAAGCTTCGCGTATTCGCGCAGCTTTGGGGGCAGGAGAATGCGGCCTTGCTTGTCGACCTCGCACTCGGACGCGCCCGAAAAGAAGAAGCGCACGAACGCCCGCGCGTCCGATCGCGTCATGGGAAGAGACTTCAACTTTTGCTCGAGCGCGCGCCACTCGTCCAGCGGATACGCGAACAGGCACTGATCCAGGCCGCGGGTGACGATGAACGAATCCCCCAGCCCATCCCGAAACTTCGCCGGGATGGTCAGCCGCCCTTTGCTGTCGAGGGAATGTTCGTATTCACCCATGAACAACGGCCTTCACCACCCGCTCGCGCATGTCCCCCACTTTGCCCCACTTTCCACCACGATCATACCTGTTCGAGGTCCATCGCGGATCTCCTGCTAGCTTTCTGGATTTTTTCATGCAAAAGGCGACCGCGCGTGGCGCGATCGCCTCATTTCCCGCTCGGGTTCAGTTGTCCATGACGACGTCGAGCACGGGGCCCATTTGAGAGATGGAGCTCCACGTCGGCAGCTCGGCGAAGCCCTGCGTCCCGATCTCGCTCCAGAAGTTGAGCGGACAAAGGCGCCGCTCCTGAGGATGTCCGTCGGGGAACAGACATCGCTCAATCTGGCGCAACTGCCGGATCTCGTCCTGACGCCGCCTTTTCCATGCGCGGACCACGCGCCGCTCCAGATCCCGCCACGCCCGCTCTTCCGTACGCACATGCCGCTCGAGGATGGCGCGAACGTCGGGGCCCGCCTCGCCGTACGACGCCTCGAGGTTGCCTAGCATCGCACGCACGCGCTCCATCCAGCCGTCGATCTCGCGCTGAAGCGGCTCCGCCACGTCCGCGATCACCCGCCCTGCGACGAGATCGCAGGGATGGCGCAGTTCGTCGAGGGATAATTCGTGCTTTCGCATGAGCCGGGCCACGCTCGGCGGCACAAGGCGCATGCGCTGCCGCAGGATGACCGGCGGCATGCGCCGCCCGTGCGCGTGGAACACGCCGCGGGAAAGCGGGTAGTACGCGATCTCGCTCGGCCCTCCGACATACGCCAAGGTGGGCAACACGACATCCTGCACGACGGGCCGCAGGAGGACGTTGGCAGAGAACCCAGTGGGATCGAGATCGCCTCGCTCAAGCCATTCCGACAGCGCGCCGGCTTCGCCGTGGCCGCGCGCGACGAAGCCCGGGCCGCCGGTTTCCAGCACGAACCGCTTGCCGTCGATCACGGCGAACACGGTCGAATGCCGCGGGTCCCGAACCACCTCGGGAACGAAGCCCGCCCGTTCGACCTCGGCGTACGCTTCGTCGAGTTGCCGCTGCACCTCTTCCACGTCCTCCAGCGCGCGGCGGAACACGGGCCAGGCAAGGCGGCGAATGGATGGCAGACACGGATCGAAGAACACGAGGCCGTGTTCGGCGAAAAGCTTCGCCATGATCCTCGCGAACCACATCGCGAGGGAATCCCCGTCGCGCCACGCGGACCAGACCGCGTGAAGCGCCTCGAGCTTGTGACTCGCTTCGGCGAGCCGTTCGTCGGCCTGGTTCAAGGCGCTCCGCACGTCGCGCGCCGTCAGCGCCTCGCAGTACATCATTTGGTGCGGCTCAAACCGGTGCGGAAGCTGAATGCGCGCCACTTCGCCCAGCCGATCCACCACATGGGCGTGGTTGACCTCCTCGGCGTCGTGGTCCTCAGAGGCGATCCAAAACACCGGCACCACCGGGCGCTCGAGGCGGCGTTCGAGCTCGCGAGCGACGCCGATGGCGGTCAGCGCTTTGGCGAGGCTGTAGATGGGACCCGTGAACAAGCCCGCCTGTTGCCCTGTGACCACGGCCACCGCGTCGGGCTGTGCCAGGCGATCCAGCGCTCGGTTCTGGGCCGCGGACGCGCCGATCTGAGCGTGAAACGAGCGCAGCGCTTCCACCAGAGACGCGCGCGTGTCATCCGCGTAGGTCCGCAGGACCTCCTCGGTGCGCGCGCGATAGGTCGCGATATCGCGCGGATCTTGATCGTCGTAGAGATGACGAACGCGATCGAAGGAGAACAAATGGGCGTCGGCTAGTGGATTTCCGGTCGGCGCCTCGTATACCGTACACTTCAAGGAGAACTCGCCCCTTTGCTCCACCCAAAATGGCCACACTCATCATAACAACCGGGGCTAGGGATGTAAAACCGTAAGGAGTTGAGAAAACCTCATGGCGCGAGGGGAACTTTCGGGTCGAGTGGCCATCGTATCGGGCGCGTCGGGCGAAATTGGGCGCGCCATCGCGGTCGAGCTGGCGGCGCAAGGCGCGAAGGTGGTTTGTGGATACTTCAGGGGAAGGGAGCGCGCGGAAAGGACGGCCGCCCAGTGCGCGGCGCTTGGCACCGAGGCGCTTGCGGTTCAGGCCGATCTCTCGAACGAAGCGGGCGCCGAAGCGTTCGTGACCGCGGCCACGCAACTGGGCATGCCGACGCTCATCGTTCACGCCGGGGGCAGGGACATGCGGGCGCTGGCGCACGAGATGTCTTCCGCGGCGTGGCACCAAGTGGTCGACGAGCACCTCTCTTCCGCGTTCTACCTTGCGCGAGCCGCGTTCCCGCACCTGCGGCGATCACGTCATGCGGCGTGCGTCTTTGTCTCGTCCGTTTACGCGTTGCGCGGCGCCGCGATGGAAGCGGCGTATGCGGCCGCGAAGGGCGGCGTGATCGCCTGGATGAAGTCGCTGGCGCGCGAATGGGCATCCATTCCTGTACGCGTCAACGCGGTCGCTCCCGGCCCCATTGAAACGAGGATGCTCCATCACCTGGACGCCGAGGAGCACGAGGCGCTCCAAAGGGAAATTCCGCTTGGTCGAATCGGGCGCCCAGAGGACGTGGCCGCGGCTGTCTCGTTTCTCTTGAGCCCAAGGGCCTCCTACATCACCGGTCAGGTTCTCGGCGTGGACGGAGGCTGGATGAGCTAGGCTCAGCTTTTTTTCTGAATGGGCTCAAGCTGCACGCCGAAGCGGCGCACATGAATCTGAACGTCAACCTGAATTTTGGCCGTTTTGAGCCTTTCCTCCCAAGGGAATGCCGCGAATTGTTGGTAGGTCATGAACTGGCTGCGGATGGCCTTCGAGACGGGAATGACGTCCGCCTGGTCGACGACGAGCAGCCGCTTCAACAGCCGTTCCATGCGCTCCGACACCTGCTTGTCGAGCTCGGCCTCGAGCTTCTGGCGTGCAGCCGGATCGGCGTAATTGCGCGTCGACGAGATGTTGATCACGTCCGCGTCCACCGGCACATGCGCGGTGATGATCATCGGATGGGACAGTTTCACCCGGTACTCGGCCGGCCGCTCCTTGTGAAGCTCCAAGCCGATGTCCCGCGACGGATCCTCGGGATCTTGCAGGGTCAGCGTGGCGTGGTGCACCCCGCCCTGCAGGAGCCGAAGGTAGAGGCAGTCCTTCCCCGTCACCTCGTCCACCATGCGGTCCTCGCGGAAGACGGCCGCACCCATCCAATCGACGGGATTGCCGCCTTCTCGGCGCACCTCGCCCGCGCGATACGACAGCCCGGGCGCATCGGGCATTTCGCCCTTTTCGACGTTCTGATTGACAGCGAATATCGGCGCAATGGCGTCCTCATGCGGGTTCTCCATACCGTCAATCAGATATTGGATGGGGCACACAGGCGCAATCCCGGTCCGTTGAGAGACGAGGGCCACGCCGTCCGCGATGCGGGTGATGGCCGAGTCGAGCATGGGCTGAAAAGCCTTCATCGACTCGCTGGCCTTGCCCTTGGACACCGACACGGGCACCGTCCGGCGAAACTCGCGGTAGCGCGTGAGGGCCTCGATGTACGGCTCCACGCCCTCTTTCGCCAAATCTTCCCCGAATACAATGAGCGACAGGTGCGAAAACGTGATGGATCGCTCCACCGAGCCGTTCGCGATCATCATCGCTTCGGGGATGCTCCTCGCGCGCACCGTGATGGGCTCCTTGCCCGCCAGCGGCTGAGCACCAGACCGCGAGCTCGCCCCGGTCGGATTGACGGGCTGCGCGATCCGAAACGTGCAGTCGATGAGACCGCCGGGCGCCTTGTCGATGCCGAGCACACTCACGAACGCCTGTTGTTCCAATTCCTGGCGATCATAGCAGCCCGTCGTGGCCAACGGCGCAAAGAGGGCCAACCCGAGCGTGAGCCATCGGGACGCGGCGCGTGGCCACCGGAACGTAAACCGCATGCCTCTCACCATCCTCGCTCGTAGGATGGCTCGTGGGTGTTCATAGCATGCGCCCTTGTGGCGGCGCGGCGGCCCGCCATCACATCAAAAAAGGAGCAAGCCTACTCAGCCTGCTCCATGCGCTCACCGGTCGTGATCCGCTCCAGGTTGCCATACTCATCAATTCGGTACATAAACCCTTCGGCAAACTTCGGACCAATCAGATCATCGTCCAGGAGGGCCGCTTTGCGCGCCCGCTCCATGATTTCCAAAAGCGCCTTGTAATCGCGGGTGATGGCGTCGTGCGTGGACTTCAGTTCGCGCAATTCTTCGCAAACGCGCTTGTAGTCCGCCTCGAGCGCCTCGTACTTCGCCTTCCACTCATTCAGCTGGCGTTCCGTGCTGCGCCATCGCGACGCCCACTCCTGCGCGGTGTTCTTCTCCTGGCGCAAGAACCGGAGCACCTGCGCCCACGTCATGAGTGTCGCGGTCGGGTGATCAGCGTCGCCACCTTCGAGCTGCGCCTGCACGCGCTGCGACTTGTTTTTCTTGCGCTCCTCTTTGGCGAGCTCAATGCGGTAACGCTGTTGCTTTCGCACACAGGCGTTCCAGCGGAAGCCGCACGCGGCCGCCGTTCTGCCGAGCCGCCTCGCCGCTTCGTTGAACCCGGCCAGCTGTGTGCTACCTTGTTTGATGTGTTTCAGGACGATCTCCGCTAGAATCTCGTCGTCCTCGGTTGTCCACGCGTCTTGGCGCATCGCCCTGTCCTTCTGTCTCGTCTCGCTCATCGCGTTTCACCGGCCTTTCAAAACGATGGTCGCCAGTCGGAATTATTCCGACGCTACCATTTGTTATTCCCACCGGCGAGGAGACTTAAACAGAGGCCAGGCGATGAGGCCGCTACGGCTCGGCGCGATCGGCTGAGCGAATCCTGCGCCACCCGCGCCGCCGGTAGATGTATGGCGATTTCGCGCCCACGTATTCGATCACGACGCGCGGCGGGCGATCGAAAAGCGGCTTTCGGCGGATGGCCCGCCAGGCCAGCCTGCCCAGGTACAGCGCCCGCGTGAGGCGCGACGCGTTCCACAACGCGTAGGCGGTGGACGCCACTCGGAACAGCCGAAACGCGAGCCGAAGCCATCGCATCGAAACCCCTCCACGCTCCAACGATTCACCGATAGGTTGCGCTCGCGCCCAATGCTTCATCCGCGCCCACGAGCTTCTCCTCGCGCGAAGCCACCGCTTCCGCGATAAGCCCCTCCACGTCCATGCGGGCTTCCGCGCGCTCCAGATCGCGCAGTTTCGGATTCGTCTTCGGGTGCTTCGGCGCAAAGAGCGAGCAGCAGTCGTCAAACGGGAGAATCGAGATGTCGTACGTCCCCATCCGCTTGGCGAGTTCAATGATCTCGAGCTTGTCCTCCGCGATGAGCGGCCGCAGGATGGTGTGATCCGTAGCGCGATCGACCGCGTTCAGCGCGGAGAGCGTCTGGCTCGCGACTTGGCCGAGGCTGTCGCCCGTGACGAGCGCGCCGGCCCCAACTTCGTCCGCGATTCTCGACGCCGCGCGAACCATCATGCGCCGAAGCAGGATGGTCCTGAGCCCCTCAGGCGCAGATCGCTGGATCTCCGCCTGAATCGCCGTGACGGACACCAGGTGCAGCTTCATGGGCCCGCCCCACTTCGTGAGGATGGCCGCGAGATCCTCCACCTTTTGCTGAGCTCGCTCGCTGGTGAAGGGAAAGCTGTGAAAGTGAACGAGTTCCAGCGCCAGACCTCGCTTCATCGCCTTCCAGGCCGCCACCGGGCTGTCGATACCGCCGGAGAGCAGCACCAGTCCCTTGCCACTCATGCCGACAGGAAATCCGCCAAGCCCAGGCACGCGGCTGGGATACAGGTAGGCGGCGGACTTGCGGATATCGACTTCAATCACCACGTCAGGGCGGTGAACGTCCACGCGAATGTGCGGCAGCGCGCGCAGGATGGATGCCCCAACGGCCTTCTGAAGCGCCGGGCTGTCGAGCGGAAACCCTTTGAATCCGCGCCGAGCCTCCACCTTGAACGTGGACTTGTCCATGAGCTCCCGCTTGGCCACCTCGACGGCCGTCTGTTGAATGGCCGCCAGATCGAGCGGCGCGACAGCGACGGGCGAGATGGACGAGATGCCGAACACCTGCTGCAGCTTTTGCAGCGTCGCATCGACGGGGGCTCCGTTGAGTTGAACCACGATGCGCTGCTGGCTGCGCGTCACCTTCACGTCCGGCCATTGGGACAGCGCGCGCCGCACGTTGCGCTCCAAAAGCTGTTCCATCTCGGCGCGGTTTGCGCCTTTCGTCGTCAATTCGCCGTATCGAATCAGGAGATGATCGTATAACAAGTTCGGGTCCTCCTACCGAATGCCTAGCGCTTGTTTGATCCAAGCCGTCCGCTCGCGGACGACTTCGAGAGCGTGCTCGATCTCCGACATTCGAGTGCCAGGATGCCACGAGAACCGAATCGCCGCAAGTGCCAACTCCGGTTTCACGCCCATGGCCGTGAGCACATGGCTGGGCTCCCGCCCGTGTTTCCCGCTCGAACAGGCGCTTCCAGCCGAGACATACAGGCCTTTCTCCTCAAACGCATGCACCAGGATCTCGCCGCGCGCTCCGGGCAACGCCGCGCACAAGATGTACGGCGAGTGATGTTTCGGATTCATGAGCACATAGCCGAGTTCCTCGAGCCCACGCGCAAGGCGGTCTCTCTTGCGCTCTGCGTCCACATCGTTCTCCATGTCGCGGACCGCATGCAATGCGGCTTCCCCGAACGACAGCGCCCCGAGGACGTTTTCCGTGCCCGACCGCAGTCCGAATTCCTGGCCGCCGCCCACCACATGCGGCTTCAGCCGAAGGCTCGCATGGACATAGAGCGCGCCGACGCCCTTCAATGCCCCCAGTTTGTGCCCCGAAGCGGCGTACAGGTGGATACGAGTGCGCGCAAGCGACACCGGAATTTTCCCCAGCGCCTGCGTCCCATCGACGTGAAACACGACCTTTGGGTGCGCTTTGAGCTTGTCCGCAATCTGCTCCACGGGCAACACGGCCCCCGTCTCGTTGTTGACGTGCATCACAGAGACCAGCACGGTGTCGTCCCGCACGTGGCGCAGCACGTCTTCGGCGGACACATCGCCGCGATGGTCCGGGCGGACGTACGACACGTCGAAACCCTCGCGCTCGAGGTCCCCCATCGCCTCGCGGACCGCCGGATGTTCGATGGCCGTTGTCACGAGGTGGCGCCCGCGGTTGGCATAGGCGCGCGCGACGCCATAAATGGCGAGGTTGTTGGCCTCCGTGCCTCCGCCTGTAAAGACGAGGCGGCCGTCTCGCGCGCCGAGGCTCTGCATGACTTGGTCCCGCGCGTGCCGCAGAGCGCGCTCCGCGCGCATGCCCATCCGGTGAAGCGAGGACGGATTGCCGTAGATGTCCAACCACTCGGCCATCCGCTCTCGCACCTCGGGGCGCACCGGCGCGGTCGCCGCGTAATCGAAGTACAGCTCGTCCGCCACCTTCACTCCCCCCCTGAAGTCAGACGGCCGAGGCACCGACGCGCCTCGGCCGTGAGCGGATTTCGTGTCAGCGGTAAATGACTTCGTCAATCAATCCGTACGCCTTCGCTTCCTCCGCCGACATGAAATTGTCGCGGTCCGTATCCTGCGCGACCCGCTCGAGCGGTTGTCCCGTTCGTTCTGCCAAAATGCGGTTAAGGCGTTCCCTCGTCTTCAGGATGTGCCGAGCATGGATTTCAATATCCGAAGCCTGACCCCGCGCGCCCCCGAGCGGTTGGTGGATCATCACCTCGGAATTCGGAAGCGCGTACCGCTTGCCCTTTGCACCCGCTGCCAAGAGAACGGCCGCCATGCTCGCCGCCATGCCGACGCACATGGTGCTCACGTCGGGCTTGATGTGCTGCATGGTATCATATATCGCAAGGCCTGCCGACACCGATCCTCCCGGACTATTGATGTACATCTGGATGTCTTTGTCCGGATCATCCGCGGCGAGGAACAAAAGCTGCGCCACGACCGCGTTCGCGACATCGTCGTCGATGGGCGTACCCAAGAAGATGATCCGATCCTTCAGCAGGCGCGAGTAAATGTCATAGCTTCGCTCTCCTCGCGACGTCTGCTCGATTACGTACGGGATGAGACTCATGCGCTCAAGCCTCCTTTTCGTCTACGGTACTACAATAACCATTATGCCACGTCGTTGCCATTTCATCAAGGTAAGTCAAAGTCAATGCGGTTTCCAGCGCAGGCGTTTGCTCTCGGCATGCCAAGGCGCGATGCGCGGGATACTGTGGATATTCCCGCGAGAGGAGGATGGTCATGCAGCGCAACATTCATCCTGCGGATCGATACCTGCGCCTGGCCGCCGGGGTCGCGAGCTTGTCTTCAGCCGTCTATGGCCGCCGGCAATCCGCACTCACCCGAGCCCTGCTCGCAGGGTTCGGCGCGATGAAAATCGCGGAAGCCATCACGGGCTTCTGTCCGATGAAGGCATCGATGGAACGGATGGCCAAGCCCTCGGGTGATCCGGCCGAGGCGCCCCGCAAATGGATGGAAAAGGTTTCGACGACTGCGGGGAACAGCGTGAAACAGATCGCGGAAAAAGCGCAGGATATGGCGGCGAAGGCGGCCGATCGCGTCCAGGCGAAGTCGGACACCCCGATTCCAGACGAAGTGGCGGAGTTCCTTGTGGAAGGAAGCAACCGCGAGCCGAGCGATGAGGATAACGCCTGACGTGCGAGAAGACAGCCACCGCACAGGATGGCTGTCTTCTGCCACGTGCACACGAGCTCTTCTTCATTCCGCGCGCGCCCGCTGCGCCACATCGCGTTGAGGAAGGAAGCGGACGCCGTACTTTCCATTGCGCAGACGATACACCTCGACCTGAGTCGGACGGGCGGAGCGCCGAATCCGCTCGTCGGCTTCGACCCACATGACGGCACAATACGCTTCGAATTTGGTATCATATACGCCCGCGAAGTACACCCAATCGCCCATGCGCCTTCCCTCCCCTGCACGTAGTATGAGGCTCGGTCGGTGTGCAGACGCAGGGAATCGATGTGACGCATGGGAAAATGGCGTTCGCCTCATTTTCTTTCTCCGGGTCATTTGCTACAATATTTGCACCACTTCGGTGGTGGCGAAGCGCCGGTCGGTGTACGACCTACGGATCGCCTTTACATTGGAGCTTGTCCGTCAGAACGAGCGCGGTCGCGTGATACCAGGCGTATGATCCGTCAGGAGGAAACTCCGGCAAAGGAGTGAACGCGCGATGATGACGAAGGATGACATCCTGTTGCTCAAGACCAAGCTGCTCCCGCCCGGAGCAGAGGCCGTCATCGACTTTCTCGCTGCTCGCCATAGCCAACTGGAGTCGACGAACATCGTGCTGGAGAACGTGCCGCTTCTCATCATTGGGCGCCACGGCATGATCGCCCGCTTGCCGCTCAATGGCCGCATTAAAAAGGTGAGCCAGGCGGAGGAGATCCTGCCCGCTCTCCAGGCGTATTTCAACAGCGCGTCCTCGACCGACAAGCTGTTTGTCTTCATCAATCTACCGGAACTTCCGATTCCGCCGGAAGTGCAGCAAGTGCTGTCCGAGGTCGAAGCCCGGGCGATGCGCCGCGAGGAGATCCGGATGAAGATCGACCGCGCGCTCGACGAGCGGAATCGAGAAGCCTTCGACCGCGCGGTAAAGGAACTGGAAGAGCTGATGCGCGAAGAGGACTCGACCGTGGGTCCGGCGCCGAGTGCCACGTAGGTGTATAGAGGGGCTTCGCCCCGGTAACGCTGCGGATGAGAGGTGATGAGATGGATCGAGGAGTCATCTGGGAAAAAGCGTCGGAACTCGCCCGTCTCATCGCCGATTCCGAGCAGGCGCGGCGTTACCGGGACGCGAAGGCCAAACTCGACGGCTCGCCGGAAGCCCAGTCGTTGCTCCGCCGTTTCCGCGAACTCCAGGAGGCGGTCGCCGAATTTCAGGCGCGCCGCGTCCCGCCGATGCATTATCGGCACGTGATCGAAGAGGCGGATCGTCTACTGGCCGACATGCGGCGAATGCCGGAGATTGCGTCGTTCGAAGAGGCCGAGCGCGACCTCAACCAGCTGCTCGACGCCGTCTCGAGCCGACTGCAGCGAGGGTTGTCGTCGCCGCCGAATCGGTGAGCGCCGCCGGACGCGTTGACACCGTGGACACATGGTGTTATGTTGTTGCAAGCATGGCGCAGGCCAAATCTGGATTGCGGATGGGAATGAGACGGAATGGCTCATGACGAGTTTCTCGATCACGAGGACGAGGTCATCGTCCTGGAGGACGAAAACGGCGAAGAGCATCAGTTCGTGCTGGGCGAAGTCCTGACCGTCGACAACAAGGACTACGCGGTGTTGTTGCCGCTCGACGACTCCATGGAGGAAGGCGTCATTTTCCGCATCGACGGAGAAGACGGCGAGCAAATGGTCTTGTCCGAGATTGAGGACGACGAAGAATGGCAGCGAGTCGTCGATGCCTACAACGACGAACTGTTTGACGACAGCGAAGAAGAAGAGGAAGAGGATTGAGGTTTTCCTCTCCCCTAGGCCGTTTCGTGGTGTGAAACACCGCGAAGCGGCCTTTTTCATTCCGGCCTCCATCGATCCGACCCTACGCGCGCAAACATTCACCCCCAAGGAATCAGGGGCATAAATTGCCGCGAATTTCGAATATATAGGCATTGACACCGGATGGAGATTGTCTTTTCGAGCAACTTATTCTATCATGGAATTGAACCATTCAAGTCGCCGCCGCGATCGACGCGGCCAGAGAAAGGAGCCAGACCATGACCCCGAATGATCTCGACGCACTACTCCGTGAAACCCGCACCTTTGCCCCGTCCGAAGAATTTCGCCGCCAAGCGAATTACAAGGATGAAAGCATTTACGAGGAAGCTGCTCGTGATCCAGAGGGTTACTGGGCGAAACAAGCCGAACATATTACTTGGTTCCATGAATTTGAAAGCGTTTGCAGGTGGGATCCGCCGCACGCGCAATGGTTCATCGGCGGCAAGCTGAACGCCGCGTATAACTGCGTGGACCGTCACACCCTCACTCACCGCAAGAATAAGGCGGCCATCATCTGGGAAGGCGAGCCAGGCGACAGCCGCGTCCTCACGTACGACATGTTGCGCCGCGAAGTCGATAAGGCCGCACACATGCTCACCCAGCTTGGGGTCAAAAAGGGCGATCGCGTCACCATCTACCTGCCCATGGTGCCCGAGCTCCCCATTGCGATGCTCGCGTGCGCCAAAATCGGCGCCATGCATTCCGTCGTGTTCGGCGGATTTTCCGCGCAGGCGCTGAAGGATCGCATCCTGGACGCCGGCAGCAAGCTGCTCATCACGGCGGACGGAGGCTGGCGCCGCGGCAAGGTCATTCCGCTCAAGCAGAACGCGGACGAAGCCGTCGTGGGAACGCCCATCGAGAAGGTTGTGGTCGTCCAGCGGATCGGCGAAGCGGCTCAGGCAGCCATGGATCCGGCGCGAGACGTCTGGTGGCACGAAGCCATGCAGAGCGCGCCGACCAAGCCCTTCCCGGCTGAGCCCATGGACGCGGAAGACTACCTGTTCCTGCTCTACACGTCTGGCACCACGGGCAAGCCGAAGGGCATTGTCCACAGCACGGGCGGATACCTGGTGGGCGTCAACACGTCCATGCGGACCGTGTTCGATCTGAAGGACGAAGACGTGTTCTTCTGCACGGCGGACATCGGCTGGATCACCGGCCACACGTACATCGTGTACGGCCCGCTGTCGGCCGGCGCGACGGTCGTCATGTACGAGGGATCGCCCGATTATCCCGATCGCGACCGGTACTGGGCCATCGTCGAGAAGTACGGCGCGACCATCCTGTACACCGCGCCGACATCCATCCGCATGTTCATGAAATGGGGTCCCCAGTACGTCGAAAAGCACGATCTCAGCACGCTCCGGCTGCTCGGATCTGTCGGCGAGCCCATTAACCCGGAGGCGTGGATGTGGTACCACAAGTACGTCGGCCAGGAGCGGTGCCCCATCGTGGACACCTGGTGGCAGACGGAAACCGGTTGCGCGATGATCGCGCCTCTGCCAGGCATTATCACCACCAAGCCGGGTTCTGCCACCAAGCCCGTGCCCGGCATCTCCGTCGATATCCTTGACGACGACGGCAATCCGGTGCCGCCGGGGCATGGCGGAAATCTCGTCATCACCAAGCCCTGGCCGTCCATGCTGCGCACGGTGTGGGGCGATGACGAGCGCTTCCGCAAGACGTACTTCGAGAAGTTCGAGGGCATCTACCTGCCTGGGGACGGCGCGTACCGAGATCAGGATGGCTACTACTGGATTGTCGGACGGCTGGACGACGTGATCAACGTGTCGGGCCACCGCATTGGCACTGCGGAAGTGGAGAGCGCGCTGGTGGCTCATCCCGCTGTCGCCGAGGCGGCCGTGATCGGGCGCGCCCACGAAGTCAAGGGGCAGGCCATCACCGCGTTTGTCATCCTCAAAGAGGGCCACACCGGTTCGGACGATCTCGTCTCGGAACTGAAGCAATTCGTCGTCGAGCAAATCGGCGCCATGGCGCGGCCGGAGGAGATCATCTTCACGGCCGATCTGCCCAAGACGCGCAGCGGCAAGATTATGCGCCGCCTGTTGCGCGACATCGCGGAAGGCCGTGTGGTCGGCGACACCACCACCCTGGCCGATCCGGCCGTCGTGGAGCAACTGAAATCGCAGTACAAGGATCAGGAATGATGTGGGTGCGTGGCGTGCGCGGAATCCTGCGCCTGGAAGGAGGTGATCCGGCAGGCGCAGGACGCCCACTCGTCGTTTGCCGAGCCGTTGTCAACCCGTGAAAAGAGATGGAAAAGAGGGTGAACTGAATGTCTGATCAGGTCAAAATCGCAGATCCTGCTCCGCTCGGCCTCGCCGGATTTGGAATCACCACGTGCATTCTGAGCCTCATCAACGCGGGCGTGGCGAGCGCCGGAGCGCTCGGCGTCGTCCTAGGGCTCGCCATCGCGTACGGCGGCACGGCGCAGTTCATCGCCGGACTCTGGGAATTCCGAAAGGGCAACACGTTCGGCGCCACCGCGTTCTGTTCCTATGGCGCGTTCTGGTGGGCGTTTTACCTCATCAACAAGTTCGCGCCCACGGCAGGCCTGGGACTCTTCCTCCTGTTTTTCGGCATCCTCACGCTGTTCTTGTGGTTCGGCACCTTCTACCTGAACAAGGCGCTCTGGTTCGTGTTCCTGACGCTGTGGATCACGTTCTTCCTCCTCGCGGCGCACGCCTTTGGCATCATTGGCAGCAGTGCGGCCGGCGGTTGGATCGGCTTCATCTGCGGACTGAGCGCGCTGTACACGTCGTTCGCCACCGTGCTGAACGAGACGATGGGACACGTCTTCCTGCCCGTGGGGCAGCCGTTTGCCCAGAAGCGCACGTCGTCAGCTGGTGTAAGCGCTTAAGATTGGGTCAAGAAATCGCTTGTCCCCAAGTCGTCGGCACACCGTAACCATCGCGTCCGAGGCGGCCCTCGCCAGGCCGCCTTTTCGCGTTTGAACCGCTCCCATGTCCGCCTCAGCGCTCGTCGCCCGCAGGGTGCCCGCGCAATCCGCCCTCGAGCAACCTGCGCGTCTCCTCCACGTGGGACTGCATCACCCGTCTCACCCACGCCGCGTCGCCGGCGAGGATGGCCTCCGCGAGACTTCGATGCTGCGCGAGCGCGCCTCGCATGTCAGCGTCTCCGCGCTGCATCCGCTTGCGCATGACGAGCGCGAGCGTGAGCTGTACAAGGCTTCGCATCTCGTCCCACATTCGCAGGACGCGGCGATGGTTTGCCGCGCGTACAATGGCATCGTGATAGGCGAGGTCGAGATCGGAAAAGGACTGCCAGTCCCTCCGGGAAGCCGCCTCTTCCATGGCCAACACGAGGGTCGAAAGGGTATGGGCGAGCGATTCCCGCTCGGCGCGCGGCCGTTCACACACGCGCGACGCGGTGAACTGCTCAATGAGACTCCTGACGTCATACAGTTCCAACGCGTCCCCAAGGTCCAGCCCCACGACCCGCGCCCCGTTCCGGCCGAGCGAAATCAGGCCCTCGTGTGCCAACTGCCTCAGAGCCTCGCGTACCGGCGAGCGGCTGGTACCGAATCGGCGCGCCAACGCGTTTTCACTGAACACATGTCCACTGGGCCACTCGCCCCACACAATCTCCCTCCGAAGCACGTCCGCAATGACGTCTCCGAGCCTCCTTTCCCCTCCGGCGTTCCGCCTCACGGTACCCCTCCCTTTCGAACCCTTCAGACAGTTGACAGCGCCGCTTCAACCCTCTATCATCGACATCGCCCAAACTTACGAATGGTAAGTATGTGAGTGAAACGAGAGACACGGAGTGGAGGGAACACGATGTCCAACGTCCATTTGACTATCCTTTACTATAGTGCAACGGGGACCAACTATCGAATGGCGCAAATCGCAGCGGAAGCCGCGCGCGAGCTGGGCGCGGAGGTGCGGGTGCGCAAAGTCGCGGAACTCGCCCCTCGCGAAGTGATTGAGACGTCCCCGGCGTGGAAGGCGCATGTGGAGGCCACGGCGCACGTCCCCGTGGCCACGCCCGACGATGTCGCGTGGGCGGACGCCGTCATCTTCAGCGT
Organism: Alicyclobacillus acidocaldarius subsp. acidocaldarius DSM 446; assembly: GCF_000024285.1. Lineage (GTDB taxonomy): Bacteria > Bacillota > Bacilli > Alicyclobacillales > Alicyclobacillaceae > Alicyclobacillus > Alicyclobacillus acidocaldarius. The sequence goes on along the minus strand of NC_013205.1, from coordinate 1,305,128 downwards.
CCCGAGCCGGTTCGGCAATATCCCATCGCAGATGAAGCAATTCCTGGACACGCTCGGCCCGCTGTGGGCCAAGGGATTGACCGCGAACAAGGTCGTGAGTGCCATGTCCAGCGCGCAGAACCCGCACGGCGGCCAAGAAGCGACCATTCTCTCGCTCTACACTTCGATGTATCACTGGGGCGCCATCATCGCCGCACCCGGCTTCACCGACGCATCCGCGTACGCCTCGGGCGGAAATCCCTATGGGACGAGCGTGACCTTGTCGGAAAACGGCGAGATCGACCCAGGCGCACAGGACGCAATTCGGCATCAGGCGCGCCGGACGGTGACCATCGCATCTTGGGTCAAACAAGGGCAGGCCGTGACGGTGTGACAAGGGGCCCGCGCGAGCGGGCCGCTTTTCTTCCATCGAGGTTCAGCGGAGAAAGTCGGGTTGTTTGAACCGGGGATTCGGATAGCGATAGAAACCCTCCCCGGACTCGCGGCCGAGCTTCCCCTGGTCGATCATCGCCTTGAGCTTCTCCGCGAGCTTCGCGTACTCCTCGTTCCGCGCCTTCGCCTTGCCGGACGCGATGTTGTACGCGGTCCGTATCCCCACCGTGTCCAGGATGGCGAACGGCCCCTCCTTCGCGCCCGTCGCAATCATCCACGTCTTGTCGATGGTCTCGGGATCCGCCACCTCGTTCACCCACAACATCTGGGCCGCCTCCAGAAAAGGAACGAGCAGCGAATTCAGAATGTAGCCCGGCTGCTCTTTGCGCAGCGGCAGCGGCACCATCCCGATGGCCCGCGCAAACTCGATCACGTCCTCAAACACCTGCTCGTCGGTTCCCGGATGGCGCATGACCTCCGCCGTGTTGTGCCGCCAAATGGAATTGGCGAAGTGCAGCGCAAGAAACTTCTCCGGCCGCCCCGTGGCCTCCGCGAATTGGCTCGGGAGAAGCGTCGAAGAATTGGTGGCGAACACCGTGTGCGACGGCGCGACGTTTGCCAGCCGTTCGTAAAACTCCCGCTTGACCTCCGGAATCTCGGGCACCGCCTCAATGACCAGATCCGCCTCGCGCACGGCGTCGGCGAGATGAGCCGTCAGGCGTATCCTGTCCATGGCCGCATCCACCTGCTCCTGCGAGGCGCCGAGATCCCGCATGTAGTTCGGTTTGAGCTTCTCGAGGCGATCTCGCACCTTGGCGAGTGCCTCGTCCGAGATGTCGTAGATGACGACCGGAAAACCATGGAACGCCGTTTGGTACGCGATTTGGCTCCCTAATACGCCGCCGCCCGCGACCGTGATGTTCCGAAACCGCATTTCTCCCACCCTCTCCTTCTCCGCATGCTGCTCTGCTGCGTCACGCGGGCGCGATGGCCACGCGTTCCCGCTCGACAGGTGCAGTCTTGTAGGCCATGGCGATCCCGACCGCCGCGATTCGCCGCTTGTCCACCCTTCGCACCGGGACGTCACAGGCGAACGCGGCGCGAAAAGGAAACGGTTTCAACCGGACACGGCCAGGCCCCGCCCACTGAACCTCGATAGGTTCGCCCATGGCGGATTCCAGCTCTCGAAACGGCCCCTGAAGCCACGGGACAAAGGGCCCTTCGCCGGAGCGCGGATCGCTCAGGCACACGTACAAGGATAGTTTATCGAGAAACTGGACAATGCGCACATCGCGCTCCACATCTCGTTCCGCCACGCCGAGATCCGCCAGGAGGCGCGCTTGGCGGGATCGCTCGCGCGCGAGGAAGGCCAGAGCCTCCGGATCCGTGGCATGCTCGAAGAAGGCGGCGTAATGCCGACTGGCAAGGAGGCCAGCGTACGGATCTCGAGCCTCGAGCTCGTCGACCCCGCAGTGATAATGAGCCAGTTTCCACGAATCAGGGAGGTCGAGAAACGAGTACGGCGTCCCGCGAGCGTCGTTCCACATGGGCACCTTGTCCATCCCGATCCAGGCCAGGTCGTGCTCCGCTACGCCCGTGAGGACCGAGGTGCGCCGACCGACGGTCGAGAACGCTTCGTCTCGCAGCCACGCGCCCATTTCGCCCGCGTGCAGGCTGTGATCGTACTGCGCAATCATCCGAAACGCGTCTCCCATGTCCACGACGATCACGTCGAACAGCCTCCATCGCCAAACAAAATGCCGCTTCTGGGAAGCGATGTTGAATCGCTTCGCCAGAGCGGCCCGCATTCCTGCCGCGAATTCACGACTTCACGGCCTCGGCGATGGCGCTTTCGAGCGCATCCTCGACGCGCGCTGCGGCGGGATCGAGGGCGGGATCGCCAATCCAGCCGATGAGCGACGTCGGTCTGGGAAACGCCACCTTCGTGCGCTCACCGTCCTGGTACAGCACGACCTTGCAGGGGAGAAAATACCCGACCTGAAGGTTTTGCGACAGCACCTCGTTCGCGGCCTTGGGGTTACACACCTCGAGAATTCGGTACGGCGTCGAAAACGGCATGCCCTTGGCGCTGAGCGTCTCGGGCACGTCCATTTGCCAGAGGACGCCGAACTGCCGCTTTTTCAGCGCCTCGGTGACTCGCTCGACCGTCTCGTCCACCGAATGCGGCGAATCGTAAACGCGAGCCCAGGTTTCGCTCATTCTCCATCCCTCCCATCGTTCCATACGGACTCCAGGGCTTGAAGCACGGCGTGTTTGGGCGCCAGTCCCTGAAGCCGCATCACCGGTATTCCCTCCCGAAACCCTATCAGCGTCGGAATGCTCATCACCCCGTACGCCTGCGCAACGCGCGGATGATCGTCCACGTTCAGCTTGCCCACAATCAGCTCGTCTTCGAACTGGCGGGCCACCGCCTCGACCACCGGAGCCATGAGCCGACATGGAGCACACCACGGAGCCCAGAAGTCCACGAGCACCGGTTTCGCGGCGTCGCGAAGGAGCGCAGTGAAGGACGCCTCAGATAGCGTCAACGTGGCCATTTCCACATCTCCGCCTTTCCCGAAGCGGCTGCCTCGTCAGGACGAGCGCCGCTTCGCCGCATTCCAGGCCATGATCCCGCCCGTGAGGTTGCGAACGTCCCGAAAACCGTGGCGTGCGAGCCACTTCGCCGCGCGAGCGCTCCGCGCACCGGAGCGGCACATGACGACCACGGGCTTATCCTTGTCCAATTCAGCGCTGCGATTCGGCAATTCGCCGAGCGGAATGTTCTTGAAACCCTGAATGTGGCCGCCCCGAAATTCCGAAGGCTCCCGCACGTCGACGAGCTGCGCGCCAGACTTTTTGTCTCGCAGGAGATCCTTCAACTCATCCGCCGAGATCGGCCGGACGCCCTTGGCGGGCAACGACCTCCAGATCCACAGGCCCACAATGGCCACGACCACGATGATCCAAATCCACGACATCGACATGTCTCACTCCTTATGGGCTTACCTCTTATACCTTACTGGGTATAGTATAAGACAAATCATGCAAAACAACAAGCGGCCGCGTGGGTCGTCGGCCGCGTCGACATGATGGGATTCATGAGCGAAGGCTCGCCTCGCCGCCTACGGAGAAATGAGCCGCCGCGCGGCCGTGCGGAGTTGTGGCGCAAGTACCGCTGCTGCGACGGCGAAGAACGCCACGGCCACCCCCGCGACCTTCGGCCAGGCAGCGGTGTCGAGCCACGCCACCATGCGTCCGCCCTTGGCGAACCACACCCACGCCAGGAGCATCTCCAGCGAAAGCCAAGCAAGCATATCCCTCTGCCCTCGGCCAAGCGTCCAGGCCGCCGACCAAACGGTGTTCCACGTTCCCACGAGGACGCTGACGAGCCACGCCAGAAGCTCCTCGCGCAGATCCGCGCCCCCTGCCACGCGCGCCGCCGGCAGATGCGCCCACAGGGCCACGCCCCCCAGCGCACCCGCGGCGAGCCACAGCCAAGTGCTCAGGCTCTCCGCCAGTGCAAATCCGACGATGACGCCCTCCTTGCGCACGGGCCAGCCGCGCGTCCAGTCCCCGAGGTGATCGAGAAGGCTCGCCACCGAGAAGCCGCAGAACATCGACCAAAGCCACGCGCCGCCGAGCATCCCGCCCTCAAGACGGGCGAACAGGAGATGAGGGTGGCGAGATGTCCATCCCAACGCCACCAAAGCCACAAACACGATGACTGGGCCGGAGAGGTGGACAAGCGCGGCCCTCCAAGCCGGTCTGGCACCGCTCGGCCACAGCACGCGCCCAAGCCTCATCCGAAAGATGGCGATGGCGGTGCGGACGAGATCGGCACCGATATGCGCCATCTGTGGGTTCGAATCGTGAGCACGCGAATCGGTGTCGAATCGATGGATGGAGCGCCGCGACGGTCCCATCTTTTCAGGGCGCGAGCGCGTCACCTCGTGCCCTGCCGCAAGGATCCACGTGCCGCGAGCGAGGCAACGCGTGCCGACGGCGGCGGAGACCATGCCATACGCCGCGTAGGCCGCCGCGAACACCATCCAATTCTCGTGCGTTCCGGACAAGGGACCACGCTTGGCGACGTCGTCGCCGATGAAAATGATCACGCCCGTCCACATCCCGTCGCCCAAAGTTCCCAGCCAACGATAGGCCGAGCTTCGCAGCGCGGCGAGTACGGCGGAAACACAGGCGAGGCCCACGTACGCAAGGGCTGCCGCAGCCAGGAGTGAAAACCACGTACCGCGAATCTGTGGATTCCGCATCAGCCCATACGCGGCATTGACACCGGCGGAGAGGGCTGCGCCAAGAAGGAGCCAGCCGAAAAGCCGCGCGTACGCCACCGCGGCGCGAGCGCACACCACCGTGACGCGCGAATACGGAAGCATCGCCGTCGCACCGAGTCCGTCTCCCGCACCGGCCCCGCGCGCGAGGGAAAAAGAACCGAAGAGGAGCCACATCGAGAGCGACGCGAGTCCTACGCGATCCGGCGAAGCGGAGGTGCTCGCCGAGATGGCCAGGCCCGCGGCCAGAGATACCCCCGCCGCGGCGAGGATCCACACGAGTCGCCGCTTCCATGGACTCCGGACTCCCCTTCCCCTGGACCACTCGAACCGCCACAGCGCGAGCCATCGAGCCGCCTGCGTCACGGCGAAAACACCTCCCGGTAGCGCGAGGCGACCGACAGGCCGCGCGCCCGGATGGCTTCGGCCGTCTCGTCCGCCGCAACGGAGCCATCCTTCAGGAAGAGGACGCGATCGAAGAGCGGCTCAAATTCGCGGACGTCGTGCGTGGCGACGATGACCGTGCGGCTCGCTTCACCGCACTCCCGCACGATGGCGGACGCAATGGTCTCCCGCGACAACAGGTCGATGCCCGTGAACGGCTCGTCGAGGAGCACGACGGGCGCCTCGCGCGCGAGGCACGTGAGGAGCCCCACGCGCACTCCCTCGCCGCGCGAGAGGCGGGCGATGGGGCGGTCTAGGCGCAGGGCGAGATCGTCCACGAGGCGGCGCTCGCGTTCCTCGCTCCAGTCGGGATAGAGCCGGCGAGCATAGGTGATCCACTCGCCGATGGTCAGCCAGCCAGGGAGATGTCCGCGCTCGGGCAAGAGCGCGGTGTGCCGCAGCGTCCGCCAGCCCGGCGGCTCACCGAGGACCCGGATGCGCCCTGTGTCGGGTGCGAGCACGCCCGCAAGGATTCGCAAGAGCGTCGTCTTGCCCGCGCCATTGGGTCCAAGAAGTCCCACCATTTCGCCGACGGGAATGCGCACGGTGACGTCGCGAAGGATGGGGCGCCCAGCGAACGTGAACCCTACCCCGTCACATTCAATGGCTGCTTGCATCGTCTTCCGCTCCTCCCTCCGCTTCGGCGCCCAGCCGAAGCAAATCTTCCACGCGCATGCCGAGATCGGCCGCGACGCGCCGCACGTGTTCAAACGCCTGCCGCGCAATGCGCGCTCGGGCCCGCGCCTCGACGCCAGACCCGCGCGCCACGAACGTGCCCTGGCCGCGAAACGTCTCGAGCAACCCGTCCTGTTCCAGCTCGGCGTACGCGCGCATGACGGTGTTTGGCGTCACGCGCAGATGCGCGGCGAGATCGCGCACGGAGGGCAGGCGCGCCCCGCCCGGCAGGCGCGAGGCGGCAATTTCGACCCGGAGGCGGTGCGCAATCTGCTCATACAGCGGCTGCGACGGATCGAGCTCCCACGCGGGAGGTTGCCAAGGCGGATCCAACGTCATGCCGATCCCCCCCTCGCAGCCTGGAATGTGTTAAGTGTATTAAATCACATGATACACTCAGAACGCAATCCCCCCGTGACTCGCCACAAGGCGGCCGAAGGTCGGAGCCCGGCCATGCCTTGTCGCAAGCCGCTTCGAGCCGAACCTCGACCGAAGGTGTTCGCGAGCGCGGCGGATGGGGATCACGCCTTCGGCCAGTAGGCATCTCCACGGACGACGTACCCAGGCAGCGCCATGGGCGGATGATGGTGAAACCGGGCGAGCACGGCCTGTGCCGAGATCGCGCCCATGTTTTCGGCATCCCAGTCGAGCGGCGACTGGATGATGGCCGCAATTTCCCCTGCGAGCGCATTGCGCTCAGCGTCCGACGAGCTCTTTGGCGGGTAAGGAAACATGAGCGACCAGAGCAGATCGGGAGGCAAGCTGCCGTGATTCACGAGGGTCGGATACAGGTTCCACGCAAATTGCTTGCCCGTCCGATACTCCGAAAAGGGCGGTACACCCGGAACGCTCACGCCGACCAAACTGTCCCAGTAGCTGGCGAGCGACTGCGCCGCCAACTCCACATCCAGGTTGAGCGCGTCGAGCGCCGCTTGGCCGGCGGATTCGACGTACGCCGAATCGGGCCCTTGAATGATGGGCGCCTGAAGGCGGAGGATGTCCGCATGGGCCGGGATGGCGGGCTTGGCCGGAAAAGATCCGATCCACTCACCCACCCCCACATACACCCTGTCGCCCTGGACCGCAAAGGTGGGCACCGTGAGATTCGGGGTGACCATCTCGATAAACGATCCGATGGAGTAGCTGCGTGGAATGGCGTACTGGACGGCCTGACCCGTTTTCGTATTGAACGCAACGAGGCGGTCCCACGTGCGATAACCCCACAGCGTCGCGAACGTGCCCCCTGGGAGTGGCGGCGACTCGGGACCCTTGAGAGCCACCCAGACCCAGTCCCCCACCTGGCCCAGAATGAGATTGTCCCACGCCCCTGGGGCGAAAGACGCTGGCGTCATGTCCGATCCATACATGGGAATGGCCGCTGGCCACGGGGGTCCCGGTCGGGTGCCCATTCGCACCGAGACCTTCACGGGATGCCCGCCCGTCGGCCATTGGTACGGGAAGACGAGCTGTACCGATCCGTCGTAGCGGGATTGGGCGCGCGAAGGCATCGTGCCGGCGCGCGTCAACACACCGGTGGCAGGTGTGAACCAGGCCACGTCCCACGTCTTCGCAAAGGTGACGCCCTCGCCTTGGAAGCGATCGTCCCGAATCCACAGCTTCAGCCGACCCTTGCCCGGGCGAATCCCCGCGATCACGGCCATGTCGCCGTACATCGACGCAATGGGCACAAAGTACCATCCCATCTCACCATGGCTGACGGACGTCCCCTGACCCTCCTGCCCCGTCGATGGCGCGATGGATGTCGTTTCCGACGGCGCGGTTGCACACCCCGAAACAGACAGGGCACACGCCAACACGACGCCCATGGTCCAACGCGTTCGTCCCACGTCTAGCCCCCCATCCAGCGGCGGTTCGATCGTCCATTCGGTCTCCAGCCGAAGGCTCAAGCCTCTGGTCAGACACGCGGCTCAAGCCTCCGGCACGTACAAGTGATTTCGGATGACGTACCCAGGAAGCGCGATGGGAGGATTGCCGTGAAACTGCGCCACGACCTGCTTCGGCGTCAGGGCCAGCACACCGTACGCGTCCGCCTGCAGGCGGCTCTGCAGCATGTTCAGGATGGCGCGGCCCATTTGTTCGCGCTCCGCGTCACTTTGCGATCCGGCCGGGAACGGGAAGCATAGGCTCCAAAGCAAATCGCTCGGCAGATCGCCGTGATTGAGGATGGCCGGATCCTGGTTCCACGCGCGCATCTTGCCGGTTTGATACGCCGAAAGCGGCGGTACGCCAGGCACATGCGCCCCCATCTCCGTATCCCAGTAGCTCGCGAGGAACCCGGCCGCCTGGCGCTCATCCGCCGCAAGGTCCGCCAGGGCGGCCCGGCCCTCCTGCGCCACGTAGAAACCGCTGGCCACCACCCGTACAGGGCTCGCGGCGCGCAACACTGTGGAGGCGCCTGCCGGTTCCGGGACAGCCGGGAAGCACCCCACCCATTCGCCCACCGCGACATAGACGCGATTTCCCTCGCGGGCGAATGAAGGCAAGACGGCGTTCGGCGTCACCATATCCACCCAGCTGCCGTAACCGTAGCTCCGAGGAATGGCGTACTCGACTGCCTGGCCTGTCACGACGTCAAACGCGACGAGCCGATCCCACGTGCGGAATCCCCACGTGATGGGCCACGCGTGCGGAGAAAACGGCGGATCCTTGGGCCCCTTCAGCGCCACCCAAATCCAGTTCCCGACCTGGCCAAGAATGACATTGTCCCACGATCCCGGCGGGAACGTCTCAGGATTGACGAGCGAGCCGTAGGTTGGAATGCTCGAAGGCCACTTCGCCGCGGGCTTCCCGCCCACCTCGACCGTCACCGGCACGGACACAAATCCGCTCGGGAAACCGCTCGAGAACTCGAGATGCACAGGCCCCGCGTACGTGCGCTGCGTTTGCGCAGGCAGGCTGCCCGCGGGTTGGAGCCGGCCCGTGGCCGGCGTAAACCACGCGGCGGCCCAGCGGTGACTCATGATCCACCCCTCGTGGTTGCGGACTTCTACGCGCACCGTGATCCGCAGGCGTGCGCCCTCCGGCTCGACGCCCGCGATCACGGCGAGATCGCCGTAAGCCTGGCCAATGGGCACCGCGTACCAACCAACGGCAGGCGTGGGCGAAACCTGGGCGGCGCCGGTTTGCGCGGGCTGCGATTCCGAGGCGGCGGTTGCGGCTTGCGCCGTGTCACCTGCTTGAGCAGATTTGGAGATCGACGCGGGTGCTGGCTGCGCGGTGGAGCTTAAGGCGCTATGTTGGACACTCGCCGCCCCGCTCGGCCCGCCCCCGGAAGATGAACCGCACCCCGCGAGGAGCGCGCTTAGTGCCATCACCCATGACGCACTGCTTATGACCTTGTTCATTGTGCGACCCTCCATGCCGACGCGCCGAGATCGCCGCAATGGAACCGGCGCGGAAAGTGAATTAAGACGCATGCGCGACGGACAACTCGTAGTTGAGGATGGTGGTCTCCAGGGCGTGCGGGACGCCCCGAATCTCCTCCTGGATGAAGGCCCAGTTGACGTTCGGACCATGCACAAAGATGGCAAGGCCGTTCGTGCCGTCTGCTAGCTCATACGCGAGAACGTTCGGACTGAGAAGGTCGCGGGCCGCGAACGTGGGCGACGTCACAGGGCCGAAGCTCTGGGCGTCCTGCGGCAAGAGCTGCTGCCAGTTCGGAAAGTACGCCATGACATCCTCGTCGATGCCGCCCATGGCCGACTCGATGAAGAACGTGAGCGCGCCGGTGCCGTCCTCGCTCGCGAGGTCGATGGCGTCGGAGGCGTCGGCGCCAACGCCTGCACGCGTGACCCACCAGCCCCGCGGTCCCAGCAGTTCCACCCCGCCGTCATTCATGCCGTCATTCAGAAAGTACACGCACAGGTCTGCCGTTTGATCCGAAGGGATGGTGAAGTGAACCGGGCGAAATCCTCCCGGCGGATAGGGCAGGAGCGACTGAGCGGGCGTGAACCCGTACTGCGCATTCACAATCGGAACGACGGGGATGCGCACCTGCTGTCCATCGCGCCCGATGAAGAGCACCGAATTATCGTCGTTCAGGAGGCTCTCATGGGCAGTGGACGACGGCTGCGAAGACCTCGCGGTCTCTTGGGCCGTGGCGTTGGCTGATGCGGACGATTTTTTTGGCTCCGCCGCATGCGTCGGATGCGCCGCGGTCTCGGGCTTGGATGCGTTCGCGACGTGCTCCACGGATGACTGCGGAGGACCGCCGCATCCCGCCAGGGAGGTGGCGAGCGCACCCACGAGCGCGAATAAGCGCGCATTGCGTCGCACGCCGACCATCCGCGCGCGTTTCCACGCCAATGGGATCTTCGAAGGTGGTAGCCGATTCACATGGAACGTCTCCCGTGCGCGGACGCATTTCGTTCGCGCGTCCGCCAAAATCGCCGAAGATTAAGAGAAGGTTCGACAACGCCACGAGAAATCCTCTCGCCCGAGGAAACAACGCCCATGGAAACCGAGGACGATGTGCGGTGGATGACGCTGCGAGTCGTTCCCGCGGCGATGGAGATGGGGTGACGCAGATGTGGAGAGAAAGAGGAGTGCCCAGTGACTGCCGGCGATCACGACTTTCGATGACCCCAGCACATTCGACACGAAAAGCCAAGCAGGGCAGCTGACCCTCTTGGGTCAACTGCCCTGCTCGCGAGGCAATCCATGGAGCCACCTGTCGGATTCGAACCGACGACCTGCTCATTACGAGGGACTTGGGAGCCACGTTGGCCCATGTCCCTCGACTTAAGTTGAGACCCGAAAAGCCTTGCTGTGACTGGGTTTTTTCGATTTAGGATATAAAGGAACTTGAGCTCAAGTTTGACAGTAAGACGCCTCATCCGAAGGTCCGAACCGCGCTACAGCGCGGTTTTTTCGCCGTTTAGGGGCGATTTGTTTGCGAAAATGTAGGTCAAACTTTTTGTGCATAATCGTTGCTATATTGGTATGTATGCTTTATCGTTGTGGATATAAATTCTCGCGGCGGTGATCCTCTTGTTCGCGCAAATTGTATCCACAAAGAAGCCCGACGGTAAGACCTACAAGTATCTCCACATCGTTGAGTCCTACCGTGAAGGTCGGACGGTCAAGAAGCGGCGTGTCGCAAGCCTAGGCAACATCAGTCAATATTCTGAGCGCGAAATCGAACAGATTATCCGGACCCTCGAGTCTCTCCTACAACATCGCACCACCGGTTCGCTCGAGGACTTCGAGGCCCAGCAGGTACTCCATTTCGGCGTTCCGTATGTGGTGCAATTTTTGTGGAACCAACTCGGGCTCACCGAGGCCATTCGTGACGCCCTGCGTGCCCGCGAGGTCACCTTTGATGTCGCGCGGTACGTCCAAGCCATGGTCATTCATCGGCTCGTCGATCCCTCGAGTAAGCTTCGCCTCTTTCACACGCTGGACGATCTCTATCTTCCCGACTGGGGCGGGGAGCCGTGGCAGCTTCAGCACTTCTATCGAGCGCTCGACTATCTTGTCGACATCAAGCCTCAACTGGAACGCGTGTTGTACGCGCGACTGACAGACTTGCTGAACTTCAGGCTCTCGTTGGTTCTGTACGACTTGACCAGCACTCATCTCCACGGGCACGCCTGTCCCTTAGGAGGGCATGGGTATTCGCGAACGCATCGCCCCGACCTCGAGCAGGTGGAGCTTGGGCTCCTGGTGACCCCTGAAGGCATTCCCATCACGCACGAAGTGTTCGCGGGCAACGTGTCCGACAAGCAAACCGTGCCGGACATCTTGAAACGTCTGAAGGAAGACTTTGCGGTCGAGCAGTGCGTGTTCGTGGGTGACCGCGGCATGGTCACGGAAAAGAACATGGCCCTGATGGCGGAGGCGGGATTCCCGTACATTGTCGGGTTCCACAAGCGCGGGCGCATCGTGAGCGACGCGTTGCTGGAACAGTTTGCAGACGTCAACGCCTACCACGAACTGAAAGACAACCTGCGCTACCTCGAGGTGCCCGCCGCAAGCGTGGACGACGTCGAAAAGGCCGAAGGCGTCCGATACATCCTTTGCTACAACCCGGAGAAAGCGCGTCAGGATGCCGCGTTTCGGGAGAGCGCGCTGGAGGAGGCTGAAACGGGTCTGAAAGCTTTGGCGGAGAGCTTGGCGAAACCGAAGCGCGGCCGAAAGCCGACCGACAAAGGCGTCATGCTCAAGGTGGCGGACCTGTTGACCAGAAAAGGGGTTGAAGCGTTTTTTCAGGTCGATTACAAGGACGGCATCCTGACGTATCGGCGCGATGAGGACGCCATCACCAAGGAAGCACTGCGCGACGGAAAGTTCCTGATTCGAACCAATACGGATTTGCCTGCAGCCGACGTGGTCCAATCGTACAAGACGTTGATGGGGATCGAACGTGCGTTTCACCAAATCAAAAACTTCCTGGATGTCGGGCCGATCTATCACTGGAATGAGCAGCGGGTTCGCGGGCACATCTTCGTCTGCGTGCTGGCCTACCTCTTCGAGCAGGAGATGCAAGTGCTCTATCGCCGCCAATGGGCCCACGACAAGGCAGTGGCGGAAAGCCTTGCATGCGTTGAAGAGCAGGCCAAGGTGCTAGCCGAACTCGAGTCGCGGTGGTACACCGGCGAAGCCATCGTACGGGAGCTGAGACGCTGGAAAGCGGTGCGCGCCACATTCTTGGACAAGGAGTTCGTCAGTGTGACCAAAGCGACGGACCAGGCGAAGGCCATCCTCACGAGCCTGGGCATTCCGACGCCAAACAAGACCTTGTCGGTGACGAAAGTCCCATCCATGACGCCGGACGAGTAACGGCACAAGATGTCACAAGACGAATAGCACTCCAACGAGCCCCGCAGCGACGCGGGGCTAACGTGCGTGTGGTACAAACTTGCCCCTACAATCCGCGTCATATCAAGGGTACTGTCAAACTTGAGCTTGAGCGTAGTTTTGGAGAAATCGTTAGAGTTGACACACTTAGTGACACACCTGAACCGCTCACGACCACCAATGTGTGTACTTCCATCAATCCGTATTACCCCCGCACTCCCGGTTAATCGGATTATACACACCGTTTTTGATGTGATGCGGGATGTGCGAAGCGAAGCCTCGTTCATTGTGACGCCGTACCCTCGATGCGTGACACGCCTTGTCGCCGCCACTCGTCTACAACAGTTTCAATATTCACATCATCTATAGCGTCGCCCCAAATTTCAGTGAAGATAATATCGTTGCTGTTTGGAGCCGGATTTGGTCTGTCCAGCTTAATCCGAGTAGGCATCGTCACTGCCTCACCTAAGAACATTGCTTCACCTCTTCTAAGTGCCGCGAATACATCGGCTATCCCGCGAAGAGAATCTGGCAAGAGTGCTCTTACATAGGATTGATCATCCGGATTGGTCAGACGCATGCATATGAATGTATTGCACTGGGATAGTATCGTTGCTGACAAATCACGTGGACGCTGGCTCGTAACAAGGAGTCCTACCCCGTATTTTCTCCCCTCCTTAGCTATGCGTTCTGCCGCCAATCTTGCAGGAAGTTGACTAGGATCTTTGTCATTCAGGTAAATATGCGCTTCATCACAAACTACATAAATCGGATACGCCTTGTCTAAAGCACGGCGATGCCAGTAGGCAAATTCAAAACTGACACGCAAGAGAAGCGAGATGACCGAAGCTCGTACATCAAAAGGAATTGAACTGACATCAATAACTGTTACCTTTTTCCTATCTCTTCCCTCTCCTAGAATCCTCTCCATTAACGCTACCAGGGAATTCGACGAACGAAACCGTTTAGGCTTGAATATTAGGTCATATCGTTTGTCATTAAGTCTACTCTCAACCCTTGTTATCATTCGAGTAAAATGACCATAAAACGGACCATGTCTTAACTTTCCCTGTGCCCCTGGTTCCATAGCTGTATCCAGACTGCGGAGTTCATCTATGACCTTCTCCACATCAAAATATATTGGAGTGTCTAAAGTGACCTTTGGCAATCCCAGTTGTTCCTGATGGGCAGAATTTTCCTTATATTTTTGAAGAATCTGCCTAAACATTGCGATTTGATTTGGTGCTTCTCTCTCACCGCGATCAATAAATAGATTTACCAGTTCTTCAAAATTCATTAACCAGTAGGGAAGCTCTATGTCCTCGCCACTTAGATATGCAGCATCGCTGCCAAACACATCTTCATATTCTCCATGAAGGTCTAATAAAATTATGGTGGTTCTCGGTAGTTGAATTATCTTCTGCAAAATGGAAGACACAGCCCAAGACTTTCCGCCACCTGTTTGTCCCAATATCGCCGCATGACGACCAATGAACGTGTTGATATTGATGAATGCCCTTTGTTCCGGGACGACTGAAAGTTGTCCCACGGGCAAATCCCCAACTCCGTTAGATGAATAAACTTTTTTGATCTTTTCCGAGGTGACAGCGTACGCCAGCGAGCCGATCGTAGGCAAGAAATCTGTCCCACGTTCAAAGACACCTGCTACATCAAACGTTCCAATCGGAATGGCTTCCAACGTTCGTTGAACCTGCAGAACTGGATATTCAGTGAACGCCGTTGTATTCTTACTCACACCGTGAAGGAGGACTGGATTCATTTGTATTTCGGTCACCATACAGAGCAATCTGCCCTGTGGAATTGACACTTCAACGAATCCACCGGGCTGGCCAATCATAAGGGCAAGAGGCCCGTCGTTTGACGGCAGATTAATTATCATGTTGTCATCGACGCCTGATTCAGTACCATCCACATCAACCTTGTGATCAGCCAGTTGGATTGTCAAGGATGAATTCTTAACCGCAATTACCTGTCCGATTACATAGTCCATTAGTTTATACCCCCTCATAGTCCTGCATAGTTACTTAAATAACGAACAAAAGAACTGAACTTCCAGAAATCTGATGGCTCATAGTTCATTTCCCCATTCTTGCGTGTACAACTAGCCGTTCCATAATTTACAGCTGGAAACCGTGCTATGTTCGCAAGACCGGGCGTCTCCTCCTTCAAGAAAGCAAATATCTTTAAGTTTCCATCTATCAATGATGGAGTAAACAAATTTTGATTAATGTGCTCGTCACCAAAACTATATCCAACGGAGGTAAGATACTTGCATTCACGTCCAATGGTCTCACTTGCTAGTCGCCAAAGCTGATCGTAAGGAAAGCCCATGGTTTCGTAGGTCTTACTACGTTGGGGAAGTATTATCGTACGGGTAGAGGATGCTCTCAATCGAGTTTCATCAAGAGTAGAAAACACTCTTTGTCTCTGTGTATCATCTTTTGTGGACCACCAATCAATTGAACCATGCAACTTAATCAGGTTGATCTGGAGGCCCTTTCTTGGTTCAAAGTAATGCCTGTTATTTATAGAACCATGTGACCATTTCAGGGACGCGACATGAAAGAACCTAACTGGGCCTCCCCCTAAGAACCCATCATATAAGGGAACTCCAACTTCCGCAGCTGCTAATTCAATCAACGAATCGTAGTTTGTTGTAAAAATCCATAATGGTGAAGCAGCCTGCTGGCGAATGCGACTCAGGGCCTGTAACATCATTACATGGTGATCAAGATTCGGATGGTCCACACTACTGATTATATCTACAATGGAATCCCTAATAGACGACAGGAGAGATACGTACTGGCTACCTTGAATCTCTCCTAACGTAATCGCCCTTGCAGAAATAAGGTCCGCTATGACCTCAATATTAGGAGTTCCATGTTCGATATCTATGTACCCATCAAAGTCTTCTGTAAGCACCCCTTGAATTATGTCCTTTTGCCTTTCATTTAGGTTTTCGATTACGCTCACTGTTAGAGTGTCCATAAGTGGATAACCAGCTTCAAAGGAAGCACCTGCTCCAAGAAATAAGCCAAATCCATAATTTGAAATATCGATATCCTCTATACCAATTCTGTAAGTACTTTTAGTCAAAACGATCACCTCTCAAACCCCTCTATCGGCAACTTTATTACTCCAACTCCGTTTCTTATCCCGATACAGCCGCCCATGTTAATTAACGCGATAACGCCAGATTCATCCCGTTTTCATCCCCTGACGACGCCACTTACAGTATGGATGTCCATGATGGATTTATTTCCTAATACCTCCAGATAGTAGCTGGCGGTGAAAGAGTAAGCTATCACTAAGCTATCACTCTGAGAGACCTCCCCAGTCTCTTAATTTCAGCAGTTGACTACTCCTCCTCAAACTCCCCGTGCTGAAACTTCAACTGCCTCATGTTCTCACGGATGATTCGCTGGAATCCCTCATCAAATCCCTGCTCTGAGCGAGCAGATATGTCTACGGTGATCTCGACTTGAACATCCGGACGACTCGTGAAATGCTTCAGGATTTCGTCGAATATGGTGCCGAATTCCATTTTTGACGTCATCGCATTGAGCTTCACTGTTCCGTAAAACCGACGTTTCGCAGTGGCAACCTCCCGCGCATGGCCATTCCCGCCGTCTCCTCTTACGTATGTGTCGATAGTGGTTCCAATGGTAGATGTATTTACGGGCCTCTGGACACCCGTCAAACTTCCTTTTTGTGTGGAAGCGTAAGATGAGCTTGCACCCTGGGTATCCACCACTTCTGGCGCTCGCCCTTGTTCTGCCTCTCGCCGTTTCCGCTCCGCGTACTCCCTGGCCTTGTGTGGCTCAATCAGCAAGAGCGATTCGTCCATGGCAACGGAGACAGGCTCCTCAAAAGCGAAGCCCCGATACTCACCTTCAACCACGGCGTAGGCAATTCCGAAGGCACCGCTTCGCACTCCGACCTCAATCGCCCGGCGCAAAACCTCTATATCCGTCAGTCGATCCAAATACACGTACCGGCACATGCTCCTCCAGACTTCAAACGCCGACACAGCTTGTTTATCCTCTTTCCAGAACCACTTCTCAAGCTGAGGCTTCAAGTGCACCGGCGACCAAGTCTCGATCAAGAATTCGTTGTCTTTTAGCTTGTTGCATATCTCGTCCATGGTATTGCCTGCGCTGCTCGATAACATCACGGCTTCCCATGAAAGCGGACCTAAGCCTTTTCCATTGCGAACTTCCTGATACGGAATGAGCAGCCACTTATACGCGTCCCGTAGCGTGCGCGCAACCACCTGCTGAGCGGTATCCAACTGCTGCTTAACCTGATTCTGTTGAAGCACATCGAGATTGAGTCGCAATTCCGCGACGTCCTTTTGAATCGAGGCCCATGCCAACGCTGTACGTACATGATCCCTCAGTCGCTGTACGACATCGTAGTCCGCAGCAAGAAACAGGAGCCGGTTCTGGTTCAACCGGGGCTGTGTCCCGCGCATGGTAAGGATTTGCTTCGCGGCTTCCTGTGCATCCTCCGGAGCCGACCGGCTATACGCTGCGTCCGTCGGCAAGACCACCAATCGAATTCGCTCATCGTCGGGCACGTCAGCCGATGAGATGAACACGTGCACCCCCTCAAACGGTGCCCTGCGAATCAGCCATTTCGTGATGCGATCGCGAATGTCTTTCTCCGTCTCATCCTTCCCAAACCGCTGCTTGCGGCTCTCCATCTCGCGCCGCAAGTTCGGTCTCGTATCGTAGAAATAGCGCGTTCCCGCGACGTTGAGATAATGTAGGGTGTCACTCATACGGCGAAGAACATCCTTATACACTCCGGCAGTCTGACCGGGCTGCATGCAGCCGAGAAGGATATCTGGGATTTCGATTCCGCGCGCCGTTTGGCCAGGTACCTCCGGTGCCGTACTGAGAAAAATTGTGCGTGCAACGCGCCTTGCTGCTTGAACCGCACCAAATCGGGTATCACGGTCGAGTCTTGCGGTCTCTGACCTTGGACCGTCCACATCCCGTTCTACGACAGGGTCCCATCCCTGCGGAAGATAGTACAAGAGGTCGTTGCGCACGTCCGCAAAGTCGATGGGCAAATCAGCAGGTTGAATCATCGGCGATGTGTTGCCGTCCGTCCACAGTTTGTGAATCGCCTTTGCCATCAAGCGCAGGACACCGCGTGTCCGCTGGAATTTATCCATCGACGACCAGACGTTGTACAAGGCGTCGAAGACCGCTGGGTGAATTGGATATGAAGCCCGCAAGCGCTCCAAATACCGACTTTCCTGCGTCTCCGGCGGGAAGTCACCGGCATGCTGCAAATACATCTGCATGTACGCTTTGCAGGTTTCTTCCATCGCCCGCTCGTCCGCGATCGCGGAAAACAGCCGGCGCCGAACAATCTCGAATGCTTCTTCGGTACCAACCGGTTTCCAAAGGGCCTGCACTCGGCCGAATATCTTCTCCAAGCTGTCGAGGGCCAACTGCGCACGCGGGCCTCCGAGTTCCAGCTCGGACTCAGGCAGCGATGCAAGCACCATCGCGTTCGGGACGGCCTTTACCGCCTCCGTCAGCGCCTGGATAAAGGACAAGTTCGATTCGAAGGTCCCGCCCGTATACTGACGCCCCTCTTCGAATTGGCGAAGGTACGCGACGAGCTCGTCCATGAGAATCACGCAAGGAGCATGTTCCTCTAAGAGTGCCGTAAGCACGCCCTTACCTGGAGACGTTCCCGATTCGTCGGATTGCCTGATTCGCTCATATGCTACCCAGCCACAGAGCTGCCACGCCAGTTCACCCCACATCGTCCGAACGGGCTGGCCGTCGTGCATTTGCGGCTGGTTCGGGGACAGTTGATTGCCGTCAAGCACCACAACCCTAGCTTTCGGAACCTCAACGACACCGACGGCATCCACAATAGGCCCGACACCTTGCAGCTCGCGTAGAGGCACTTCTCCCTTGGCCAGGTGATACACGGCCAGCAGGGTATGGGTCTTGCCTCCACCGAAGGCTGTCTGGAGCTGCACCACTGGCTCTCCGCCGAGGCCACATAGACGACGCACGATGGAGTCAAGAAGCAAACGCATACCTTCGGTGATGTAGGTCCGAGCGTAAAACAGCTTCGGATCTCGATATTCATCCGTCGCTGTACCATTGTGAACCCGTGTCAAGTCTGCCGCGAACTCTGACTGCTGAAAGGTCCCGCGCAACACATCCTCATGCGGCACGGCAACCTCGCGCCAAGGCTTGAGAAGCATGATCATCACTCCCCGTCCTATTCCACATCCAGAGTCAATTGGGAACCCGACAGCCCAGCCTTTTGGGCCACTTCAGCAATGGCATCCCAGCTCGCGATCAGTTCGTTATAGGCCCTTGCATCCTCCGCCCATCCCTTGCGCTCACACAATGTATAGAGCCGATACGCCAATGAGCGGATAGACTCGGAAACACTGTACATGCCCGCAAGCAGCGCTCCTGCAGCCTGCTCCCCATCCTGCTGTAGAGCACGAATCAGATGATGAAGCGCCTCCCACACGGGTGTGTCATAGTCCTTGCCCGGACTCCAATCGGACGGGTAATCCTGCCACCGCAGCAATCGGACCTTGCCGTGATCCGCAGTCAGAACCCCCGCAGCGCGTACCGCATCCACGCTCGTCCCCTTGGCACGCGCCAAAACGTCCGCACGACCAAAGTCGGCCTCAGACCATCCGAATTGGTCAAACCAGTTAATGCAAAACAACGTGTCGGCGTCGACCTCCGCTTCGGAGGCATGCAAATAAGCGTCAACCACCCGATTGATTAACTGCAAAGCCGTCTTCACTGTCATCGGGGACCCATCTGCCTCAAGTACCGCGGCGTACTTCGAGAATACGGCCATACCGGGTCCAATTGCCGCTTGTTGGAGATCGACTGCGGCGATGGGAGAGCGGTCTGGGCCGCCGTGCATCATGTCCGATAGAGCATCAGGGATAACCGTGTTCAATTCCCTCAGAAATGCTCTCCGCGATATTGTCTCAGCGTTGGCGGGCCGCCGACGGCACACAATGACTATGGAAGAAGCAAGGGCATTTGAATCTAAACCACGCATGCGATTTGACATTTCGGTCCGCAAGGGCCATGTACCGGTAACGGCAAATCCCGCTTGAAGAAGGGCTTCGAGGAACGCAACCCAACCTTCCGAGGAAGTCCCCTCGTTCTCTGTATCTGACTGCTTGAATGCGTAATAGATTGTAACCGGAAAGCCGGGGTGCGTTGAATTTGCCAAGGTCGACATCGCCTTGGACATGCCGTGTATGAAGAATGAATTGGCATCGCCCTTGGACTGATGACGCTCAGGCGCGGCCACTAATTCATCCTCTTTGGGTGTCATCAATGTTGCGAATAGTCCAGGAAGAATCGGATTCAGAGATCGACGCAACCACACGTAAAAAAAGTCTGACAGGTCTGAATATCCAACATTGTCATAGTATGGAGGATCCGTCGAAACAATTTTGCCTACACTTATAGACTGTGTCTGTGCATCTGCCAGATGAGCTTCGCCTAAAGTTGTCTTAATCGGAGCATTCTCTACTGCTTTCCACACCCAATCCACCATGCCCATCCAGTTTCCCGTCGAGTCCGAAAAAGGGTTCGCCTCAGCAAAATCCCATACCATGGGGATGGCTTGTCTGGAAAACGTGTTCCTAACGAGTTCCTTCGGAGAATTCCAGCTACATATAGACGACCAATAGTCAGCACACTTATCCAAGACAAGACCTAAATACACCGCCACCGCATCCGCATATGCGCGCGCACCAATTCCGCCATCCTCAAGCCCTATTCCATCGTCCGTCATCCCGCTGCTAAGTGCATCCTCGTACACCTTTTCCCGCGCCTCTACAACGAGATCAGAAAAGGTTTTGAGGGCAACAAGCTGTCGGTTCGTAAACAAATGTTTGTGCATCGTCATCCCATATTCTTGGACACGGAATCCGAGCGCACGTTTCGGCAATTGAGTCTGTGGCAAACCATCTGGCTCCTTCAAGCTAAGTGCCATGCCTTCCATGTCATCGGTCGGTGCGATGTAGAGCCTGCCCCGCGGACCCTCCACCACTACCGTCATGAGCCGCTGACCCATTCGCTCTGCCTTTCCTTCCGCACGAATGTAGTCAAACGGTATCGGTGAACCAGACATGATGCATGTCCCGCCACGGCGATTCACAGTGCCTTCAATCTTCGGCTTACCTTCCGTCCGCACCTCAAAATGATAGCCAGAGCCATCCTCGTGAATGACAGGTTCAACCCATACTTCCTTTCCCTTTTTGGTAGATAGCCAAAATGAGCGAACCAAAGGTACATCCACATGACTGTACGCCGGATTTGGGCTCTTTACCGTTCGTGCCCAAATCCACGCGATGACCGTGGCCTTCCCTCCTCCGTATTCGGGGGGCAATTCCACCTGCGGATACAGGTGACCGATGCGCTTGAATGCTTCGTCGCGCATCCACTCTCCGTAGTAACGAATGTCGTCCGCCAATCCACTTGCACCTTTCCACTCCTGCTCAAGCAGTCCCACTTTGGACCGCGCCTCTGGATTGACAGGAGGTCTGCCCGAGAACTTCGGCGGAATTTCGATGAGCGCCTTGTTGATCAAGACGGCCACCGGATTCAGGTCCGATGCATAGGCTTCCAGTCCTAAACGTTGGGCCTCAAGCGGAATAGAGCCGCCGCCCGCGAACGGATCGTGAAAAGCGGGCAGCTTGTCCGGATCAAATCCCGGCAACCCCTTGTTCATCTCGCAAGTCTCCCGCCAGCTCTTCCAAATCTCTTCACGAGCTTCGCGCAAGACTTCTTCGTCGTTCGAGTTCTCCCACTTCACCAACCGGCGCATGATTCCGAACAGACGCTCGCGTTCCTTTTGCGCCTGTTCTCTCGTCATGCCGGGTTTGTAGCCGCGTTCACCGCCGGGATCGTTCACCAGCTGCGCAAACAATACGGCCCGTGCTGCAGCCAAGGGGCGGCGCGCCCACCACAAATGCAGAGTGGAAGGATGGCCGTGGCGAATGGATTTCTCCCTTGCGGCTTCGGCGTTGATATCATCAAGCGGCAGTGTCACCTCAATGAGCTTCTTGGGTGCCTTCACCTTTGGCACGACGTACACACCTCTCTATATCTGTTACAAGGACTGCTCCACAGGTACCGCACGCTCCAGGAGGAGCCTCAAGTCAAACGTTTTGCTGACCTCCGCCCAGTCTGGACGCTCACGAAACGGATTGCGGATGTAATAGGGGCCATCGACTCGGTCACCATCCACGATCACGATAGCAAGCAGAAACTTGTCCCCCTGATTGAGCGCGTACATCATCTCGTTGCGGGTGACGGTAATCGTGTCCTGCCCCTTGGCGCGGCCTTTCACCTCGATATGCCGCTCTGCAGCAATGGTCCCGTCAGGCTTCCGGATTCTCGCAGTGATGTCCCAACCACATTTCGCGGCCGAAACGTCGATGACTTCGTGGCCCATCCTCCGTTCCGCTTCCAGAACAGCTTCCATCGCGACACGTTCGATGCGCGCTCGGCTTACGGCGTCCACAGAAGGAGCCTCACCGCGCAGCCTTGCCAAGTATCCCGCCGGAATGACCAGTGCACCGCCGACGACGACAGGCGTCGCAGAAATCAAATGGCGCATCGCTTCCAGTTCCCTCTTACGCTGTTCCAATCGTGCCGTCAAGTCCTCAATGATGCGCCTTACGTTCTCCAGTTGCATGCGCGGCTGCTTCCCGGCGGCAATGTCATCCTTCAACTTCTCATGCCGGTCTACCCAATACTCGATCTCACTCCACAACCGCTTATGAACCTCGTCCCTCACGCGGGTAACTTCACGGTTCCTACGTTCTTGGATTTCCTGATAATGCGGGCCTCCAATGAGCGCAATGGCGTGCTTTTGCGCCAAGGCGTCGAGATCGCCCGACAGCCAAGGCTGACGCAGGATTTCTCGTACCAGATGGCGTTCCTCGTCCGTGGCCCCGCGTAAATCCAGGTGTGGTGCATAGCCTTTCAGCGAGACTTCCCCATTGTCATTCACGGCAACAAACTGGACGCGACGAGAAACATCGCGCGTCTGGCCTCCCAAAGGCTGCTCCCGAACCGCGTGTTCAATCAAAAACAACATGTAGGGACGGTCACTGTCGTCGTGGTCGTCAACGAGAATCGCACCTTGCCTGAGCGCAGTTCGTCCGCGTTCCAGCGTCAAATCGGTCACAGCCTGCATCAACGGGTGGCCGGTGTGAAGAAGTGCCGCCACAGGTTTGTGGGGAACTCGCACCAACTCGCGTTCGAAGCAAACGCGCTCGTAGCGTTTTAAGACGGGCTTTCGATTTCCCCGATCCCGCCCGCTGATCTGGCGATCCCTTTCCCGGATGACGGCAGGGACGTGGGTGATCTCGTAACGCTCCCGTTCCCGCTCTTTCAATTCACCGCCAAGTCGCGCAAACGCTTCACGAAAGAACGCGCGGATGAAATAGGGATGGAGTCGTCTCGCCTCTGCCTTCTCCATCTCCTCTTTCACGTGATACAGGCGCTCCGGACTCATCACTTCTTCGCAGAGCGCGTTGCGCTCCAGGATGGCTTTGAGATGCTCGCGATCCAGCGCGCCATCGACCTCACGCTCAAGCCGTGCGCGCACTTCGGGATCATCGCCCCGTCGGATGGCTTCGATGAGCAGCTCCTTGAGCGGTTTTTCCTCAAACACCTGGCCGAGAATGTCAAAGACCCGACCTTTCAACGCCTCTCGTTCCACCTTCAGTTTTTCAAACAGGCGTTGAAAAACCTCTCCCTCACGTGTTTTCGCCGCCACCAGATTCCACATGTAGCAGACTTCCGTCTGGCCGATGCGGTGGATGCGCCCGAACCGTTGTTCCAGACGATTTGGGTTCCACGGCAGGTCGTAGTTGATGAGCAGGTTCGCATTCTGAAGATTAACGCCTTCTCCGGCGGCGTCGGTCGCCAAGAGAATGAGCGTATCGGGATCGTGCCAGAACTTCTCCTGGATCTTTCGGCGTTCGTCCCGCTTGGTCCCACCGTGGATCGCAACAATCGCATCGGGGCGCCCCAGAAAGCCTTCCATCTTGCGCTGCAGATAGTTCAGCGTGTCACGATGCTCCGTGAAGATGATGAGCTTGCGACGGTTGCCTGACTTATCCCGCATCTCCGGTTCGTCGTGCAGCAGCGTCGACAGTTGTGTCCACTTCGAGTCCTGGTTCGACAGGACAAGCTGATGGGCGAGCGCTTCCAGCCGTTCCAACGTGCGGATCTCTTGCTCCAGCTCGGCGATGGTCTGGGCCGCCGTTGCCTGGGACGCGATCTCGTCCTCCAACTCTTCGTATTCCCCACCCGGCAGTTCCTCATCGGATTCATAAATGTCATCTGGCACATCTTGCAACTGAATCCACGCGAGTCGGCCCTGCTGCTCGATCTTCGCTTCATCGAGCTGCCGCTGCAGGCGCTCGCGTCGGCGCTTGAGCGACTGGTAAATGGCCTCTGGGCTGGATGCCAGCCGTCTTTGCAAGGTGGTCAATGCAAAACCCACCGTGCCTTTTCTCCCAGCCTCCAGCCTGTCCGCTCGATTCATCTCCTCGCGCACGTACTCCGTCACTTGCTGGTACAATGCCGCCTCGAGATCTGACAGTTCGTAGTAAATGGTCTCCGCGCGCCTTTCAGGGAACAATGGCGTTCCATCGAACTTCACAAGCTCTTCTTTCACCATGCGCCGCATCAGGTCCGAGACGTCAACCTGATGCGCGCCATCGCGGAATTTACCATAAAATCGATCCGAGTCCAGCAAGGACAGGAAGAGTTGAAAGTCCTCCTCCCGCCCATTGTGAGGTGTCGCCGTCATGAGCAAGAAATGACGCGTGATGCTCCCGAGAAGCTTCCCGAGCTTGAACCGTTTGGTCTCGTTCACTTTATTCCCGTACCAACTGGCGGACATTTTATGCGCCTCATCGACGACAACCAGATCCCAGCGCGTACGCCCCAACTTCTCGAGGAGGGAATCGTTTCGGCTCAGCTGGTCGAGCCTTGCGATCAAGCGATCCCGTTCCTCAAACGGGTTTCCCGTGCGGCTCAACTGCTCCATCTCGCGGGAAAACAACTCAAATTCGAGATCAAATTTCTCGTACAACTCATCCTGCCACTGTTCGACAAGACTGCCGGGCGCGACGATGAGAATCCGTACCGCATCTGCCCGGATCATCAGTTCTCGTATGTACAACCCGGCCATGATGGTCTTTCCAGCGCCAGGATCGTCAGCCAGCACAAAACGCAATGGCTGGCGGGGAAGCATCGACTCGTAGACCGCCGTAATCTGGTGCGGGAGCGGCTGAACATTCGACGTGTGCACCGCCATCATCGGATCGAACAGATGGGCGACATGAATCCGGTACGCCTCAGCCGCCAACTTGAAGTCCTCTCCATCGGCTTCGAACGACCACGGTAACCCCGCCTCTGCCAAACGAAGGGACGGTTCATGACTACGGAACAGGGTTTGTTCCTGCAGCGTCCCGCTTGCCGTTCGAAACATCACGTGCACAGCATCCGGACCAATTGGCTCCGCACTGAGAATCCTCACCGCTTCATGGGGGACAAGTCCTTCCACTACGGCGTCCTTTTTGATGTCTTCCAGTCGAAGCAACCCTTACCCCACCCGTCTGCGACCAATTGGTGTGATGTAGGAGTAATGAGAATGTGGATGTCACCGATGCAAGGCGCGGTATCTCCGATGCCATACGTATCAACCGACCGAAAACGTCAGAGGAGTTTCGTCTTGAGCTAACCCGTGGCCTTCCATGAGCGTCACTTCGAGCACACTGTCTCCTCTTGAGCCGCTTGGGACTTAGCACGAGCTATGGTCGCAATGAAGTTTCGCTTCGAAGGAATTTTACCACAAGTTCATACAGGAAAAGTAGTGTCTCACAGCACATTCGAAAAAGAACTGTTCAACACCGAGGACACGACACTCGTCGTGCAATCTGGTATGAGACGGCCAGCGCCATTTGCCACCCCAAAACGCCAAGCGAGGCTCCGACCACTGCGGAGCCTCGCTCATCTTTGCGCCATTGCGCGATGAAATATGGAGCCACCTGTCGGATTCGAACCGACGACCTGCTCATTACGAGTGAGCTGCTCTACCCCTGAGCCAAGGTGGCGCGTGGTAGCGGCGGAGGGATTCGAACCCCCGACAGCACGGGTATGAACCGTGTGCTCTGACCAACTGAGCTACGCCGCCACGGATTGCATGGCGGAGAGAGTGGGATTCGAACCCACGAGGCGGCGTTGACCGCCTACACGATTTCCAATCGTGCTCCTTCGACCACTCGGACATCTCTCCGCATTTCGCTGGAGCCAAGCGACGATTGTTATCATAGCAGCATTCCGCCAACTCTGCAAGCACAAAAATTCTCATTTGGGATGGAGATCGAAATCCGCGCCTGCTCGCGCCGCTCATCGCGCCCACCGAGCCCGTTCTCACGCGGCGCGCTCGCGCCGAAGCGCCCCGCCAGCGCCACAAGCCCGGGACGTCCTCGGCACCTCGCAAGCGAGCTGCCCCGACGAGGCCGACGAGGCACGGGCGGCGCCTCGCGGCGCCCGACCCTCCCGAACCCCCGCGGTCACTCCACGGACGCAAGGCTCAACACCCGCCGCAGCTCCAGCACGTGGTTCAGGATGTAATCAGCCCCAAGCCGCTCGAACTTCGGCCTCGCCGCCTGACCCTCGAGGCCCGTCAGGACGGCGGCAAACGACGCGCCGAGCCTGTCCGCCGCGAGCTTGTCGGCGATGGAATCGCCTACCACGAGCACCTCGCCGCGGATGCCCGGGATGGGAAGCTCCACCGTAAGGAGTTTCTCGACGTCCGCTTCGCCCATCAGCGAACGCAGGTACGAGAACGGGTGCGGCTTCGACAGCGGCCGGGCGTGCGGCACGCGCTCCTCCGCCGCCACCACGTCTGAGGCATTCGTGACGCGGGCCGGATCGAAATACGACAGCCAGCCGAAGTGCTCAAGCGGCACGCGCGTCTCAATCTCCGGCCGGCCGGTCGCAATACCCAACGTCACGCCCGCCGCCTTGAGATCCGCGAGCAGTGCGGCAAACGCGGCCGGATCGACAATCGGGTACTCGCTCGTGAGAAAGCCCGCCTTACCCGTCTCCTTGCCGGTGTACGCGTCCCCGAGATACCACTCCTGAAACGTCTCCTGCCCGACCTGCCAAAGCGCGTGCGCGTCAGCCTCAGGCGCGTACCGAGCGAGCGCCTCCCGCGCCCGCTCCATCAAATCCGACCGCGACGAAGCCCCTTCGTACAGCGCGTCGTATCCCTTCCAGGCGATCACGTACCCGGGCAGCGCCTCCCGCAGCAGCCCCCCGATGGCACGAAGCGAGGCCTCCGAAAAGCCCTCCCGGAGAACGGACCGGGCGCGATCGACGGCCTCCTCGGACGCCTCCCGCGCGCGCTCGAGCGCCGCGACCCACTCCGCGACGAACACGAAGTACACCATGTCCCAGTTGGCATTCACGCCGATGTTCTTCAAGCCCTCGAGCACCGCATCGTAGCGAAACACGTCGCGGCGGATGGCGCGGATGGCGTCCTCGGCAGGCGCCGGGGAGAAGGCCGGCGAAACGGAGGACAGGCCGAGAAATCGTTGGCTCGTCAAGAGTTCGTGCACGGTGAGCGCCGACGCGTCAAAATAACGCTCCTCGCTCAGCATGACGCCGTCCACATCGAACAAAATCGTCCTGAACATCCCATCCTCCTCGCTTCAATGCCGGCGGGCAAAGTCGTCCATGAAGTGCGCAAGCCGCTCCGCGGCCTCGACCGGCACCGCGTTGTACAGCGACACGCGGCAGCCGCCGACGCTCCGATGGCCCTTCAGGCCCACAAACCCCTTCTCCGCGGCCTCGCTCAAGAACGCGCGCTCCAGCTCCTCACTCGCGAGGCGGAACGTCACGTTCATCTGCGATCTCGCCCGCTTCTCGGCGTGGCCGAGGTACAGGTGCGGATGGCCATCGATGGCCTCGTACACGAGCGCCGCCTTCCTCCGGTTGCGCTCCGCCACGGCCGCGAGCCCGCCCATCTCCTCCACCCACGCGAGCACCCGCTCCATCACGTAGATGGCAAACGTGGGCGGCGTGTTGTAGAGCGAGTTCGACTTCACGTGCGTGCTGTAGCGCAGCATCGCGGGCAGATCCGAGTTGGCCTCCGCCAAAAACGCGTCTTTCGCGATCACGACGGTGACCCCCGACGGCCCAAGATTCTTCTGCGCGCCCGCGTAGATGAGCGCAAAATCCGACACCTCAATCGGGCGCGACAGGATGTCGCTCGACATGTCCGCCACGAGCGGCGAGGCGGTCTTCGGCAGCGCGGGCCACTGCGTGCCGTAGATGGTGTTGTTCGACGTGATGTGCACATAGCGGAACGAGCCATCGTCCTCCGGAATCGCCTCAGGGATGTCCCGATAGCCGCCCTTTGTGGCCCAGTCGTTCACGGCAATCTCGCCGAATCGCACCGCCTCATCCCGCGCCTTCTCGGACCACGCGCCGGTCAGCACGTACAGGGCGCGATCGCCCGCGCGCAGAAAGTTCATCGGGATCATGGCGAACTGCAGGCTCGCGCCGCCCTGCAGAAAGAGCACGCGGTAATCGTCGGGAATGCCGAGCAGCCGCCGAAGCCGCGCCTGCGCCTCGTTGTGAATGGCCTCGTACTCCTTGCTGCGGTGGCTCATCTCCATGACGCTCATGCCCGCGCCCCGGAAGTCGATGAGCTCCTCGCGCACCTGCTCCAACACCTCGAGCGGCAGCGCCGCCGGGCCCGGATTGAAGTTGTCCACCCGCCTCACGGTCTCCACTCCTTCAGCAGATCTCTCTCAAGGGCGCGGATGTGCGCCTGCGCCCGCCTGTCACAGCTCGATGGCCCTGACCAGTCGAATGCCCGGATGCTTCGCGATTTCGTCGATCACGTCCTGCGGCACGCGCTTGTCGACGGACAGGAGCATCACCGCTTCTCCGCCCGTCTCCCGCCGGCCCACCTGCATGCCGGCAATGTTGATGTCGCGATCGCCAAGTAGCGTGCCGATGCGGCCGATCATGCCGGGACGGTCCTCGTGCCGCGTGTAGATGAGGATGCCTTGAATGGGCGTGTCAATGGGGTACCCGTCGAGCTCGACGATGCGCGGCCCGTACTCCCCGAGGACCGTGCCCGTCACGCGGTGCGTGCCGTTGTCCGTCGCGACCGAGATCTCCACCTCGTTCGTGTACACCCGGCCGCGCGACTCGCGCACCTCCTGCACACGCAGGCCCGCGTCTTCCGCGTACCGCAGCGCGTTGACGTAGTTGACCTCGCCGTTGTACTGGAAGCTGAAGAAGCCCTTCAGCACCGTGCGGGTGAGGTAGCCGCCGTCTGGATCGGCCGCGTCACCGGCGTAGCGCACGGTCATGCTCGAGGGCGCGCCCTGCGCGAGCTGCGCCGCAAACAGCCCCAGTTGCTCCGCAAGGGCGAGATAAGGCGCGAGCCGCTCCTTCTGGCGCTGGCTCAGGCTCGGCAGGTTGACCGCGTGCTCGAAGGTGTCGTCGCGAAGCACCTGCACGATTTCCTCCGCCACTTGAATCGCCACGTTCTCCTGCGCCTCCACCGTCGACGCGCCGAGGTGCGGCGTCAACACGACGTTCGGGCAGCGCCTGAGCGGGTGATCCATCGGCAGCGGCTCCTGCTCAAACACGTCGATGGCGGCGCCCGCCACGCGCCCCGCCTCGAGCGCCTCCGCGAGCGCCACCTCGTCGATGATGCCGCCGCGCGCGCAGTTGATGATCCGCACGCCCTCCTTCATCTGGGCGATCCGGCCGGCATCAATCATGTGATGCGTCTCTTTCGTCAGCGGCGTGTGCACGGTGATGAAGTCGGCCTCGCGGATGGCGGTGTCGAGATCGCACCGCTTGACGCCGAGGCTCTGCGCGCGCTCCTCCGTCAGGAACGGATCATACCCGAGGACAGTCATGCCGAACGCCTTCGCCCGCTTCGCGACCTCCGTGCCGATGCGGCCCATGCCGAGGACCGCCAGCGTCTTGCCGCGAAGCTCGACGCCAATCCACTTCTTGCGATTCCAGTTGCCCTGGAGGAGATCCCGATGAGCCGCGGGGATGTGCCGCGCAAGGCTGATCATCATCGCGAAGGTGTGCTCCGCCGCCGCAATGGTGTTGCCATCTGGGGCGTTGATGACCAGGATGCCGCGGCGCGTGGCCGCCTCAAGATCGATGTTGTCGACGCCGACGCCCGCGCGGCCGATGACCTTGAGCTTTTTCGCGCTCTCGATCACGTCCCTCGTCACGCGCGTCTGCGAGCGCACCACAAGGGCGTCCGCGTCGGCAATGGCCTCCTTCAGCTCGTCCGGCGCGAGATTCGTCCTGACCACGACCTCCGCGCCCTGAAGGCCGGAGAGGATGTCGATGCCCGCCTGGGAGATGTCGTCCGTCACCAAAATCTTGGTCGCCATGTTCTCTCTCACCACTCCATAAGTACAATGAACGGCCCCTAGTCACTCCGCGCGAGACGCGCGTTCAAGTGCCCAGGCGGCCGGCTCTCCCACTGTCGCACTCCCCCGTGGTCACCCACGTCATCCGCCAGTCATGCGACAGCTTCTCTATCATCTTGGCTCACAGTTCTGACTATAAAAAACTATCGCGCATGGGTCAAGGGCGTCACGGCTTCCGCCTCGATAAACGCCCGGTGCAGCGCCTGCACCGCCACCTCGACCAAGTCCGCGGGAATGACGCACGACACCTTGATCTCTGAGGTGGTCACCATGTGAATCGGCACCTTGGCATCGCGAAGCGCCACAAACATCTGCGCCGCGACGCCAGGGTTCGAGATCATGCCCGCGCCCACGATGGACACCTTCGCGAGCGGCGACTCCTTCTCCATCCGCTTGAAGCCAATCTTGGGCTTCAACTCCGCCACGACCTGCTCCGCCTTGTCGAGATCGCTCTCGTGCACCGTGAACGACACGTCCACCGCCTGGTCGTCCACCACGCTCTGCACGATCACGTCCACGTTCACGCCGCGATCGGCCAGCGCCGAAAAGATGGCCGCGAGCGCGTGTTCCTCGACCGGCACGCCGACGACGGCGACGCGCGCCACCTGGCGCTCGAACGCGATGCCGGTGACCACCCGGCGGCCTTCCAGCTGATTCTCCGCCACGACTTCCGTCCCATCCCTTTCCGTAAAACTGGACCTCACGACGAGCTTCACGCCGAAGTGCTTGGCGTTTTCCACCGCACGCGGGTGCAGCACCTGGGCGCCGAGGTTGGCGAGCTCGAGCATCTCGTCGTACGAGATGGCCGCGAGCTTTTGCGCGGTCTTCACGACGCGCGGATCCGTGGTGTACACGCCTTCGACGTCGGTGTAGATCTCGCAGAGATCGGCGCCGAGCGCTGCAGCGATGGCCACGGCCGAGGTGTCCGATCCGCCGCGCCCGAGGGTCGTCACCTCGCCATCCGCAATGCCTTGAAATCCCGTCACCACCGGCACGATGCCTTGCGCGAGAAGCGCCCTCAGCGATGACGTGTCGATCCTCGCCACGCGGGCATTGCCGTGCACCGGCTCGGTGGCGATCCCGGCCTGCCAACCCGTCAGCGACTTCGCGGGCACGCCGAGCGAGATGAGCCGCATGGCCAAAAGCGCCGCCGACACCTGCTCTCCCGTCGCGAGGAGCTGATCCATCTCCCGAGGATCCGGCCTGTCCACAATGGCTCCGGCGAGATCGACCAACTCGTCCGTGGTGTGGCCCATGGCGGAGACCACCACCACCACGTCGTGCCCCTCGGCCCGGGTCCGGGCGATGCGGTCCGCCACGGCCCGGATCCGCTCCGTCGATCCCACGGACGTGCCGCCATATTTCTGTACGACGAGCACCTTCTCCACTCCTTATCTCCATAATGGCGCCATTTCGTCTATCTTACCTGATCTCTGAGCCAGGGCGGAAGCCGGGGCATGGAGGGCGCCGCGAGCGCCAAAAGGCGGAAGCGCCTTTCAGCCCTGCCCTTCGACGGCCTCCTTGGCGAGCGCGAGCTGGAGACGCACCGCG
Organism: Alicyclobacillus acidocaldarius subsp. acidocaldarius DSM 446; assembly: GCF_000024285.1. Classification (GTDB taxonomy): domain Bacteria; phylum Bacillota; class Bacilli; order Alicyclobacillales; family Alicyclobacillaceae; genus Alicyclobacillus; species Alicyclobacillus acidocaldarius. The sequence continues at coordinate 1,273,421 of NC_013205.1, read as the reverse complement.
GACGGCGCCGTACCGCCGCGCGACTGGCGCGCCTCCACGACGCGCGCGATGTCGAGCGCCTCGTACGCGTCCTCGTCAATCAAAGGCGATCTCGCCCGCATCTCTTCGAGGGACAGGCCCGCCAGGTTGGTTCCCTTCGCGAGCGCGTCCGCCACGAGCCTGCCGACCACCTCGTGGGCCTCCCGAAACGGAAGCCCCTTGCGCACCAGGTAGTCGGCGAGATCGGTCGCATTGGAAAAATCGCGCGCAAACGCGTGCTGAAGCCGTTCTCGGCGCACCTTCATGGTCTCGACCGTCCCCGCCATGAGTTCAAGCGCCGGCACCACCGTGTCGACCGCGTCGAAGGCGCCCTCCTTGTCTTCCTGCAGATCCTTGTTGTACGCGAGCGGCAAGCCCTTCAGCACCGTCAAGAGGCCCATCAGGTGCCCATACACGCGGCCCGTCTTCCCGCGCACCAACTCCGGCACGTCCGGGTTTTTCTTCTGCGGCATGATGCTCGATCCCGTCGCATAGGCGTCCGAAAGCTCAATCCAGCCAAACTCCTCGCTCGACCAGAGCACCATCTCCTCGGCAAGGCGCGACAGGTGCGTCATGACGGTCGCGCAGTTGAAGAGCAGGCCGAGCAGATAATCCCGGTCCGAGACCGCGTCCATCGAATTTTCGTAGAGCCGCGTGAAGCCCAGCTCTTCCGCGACCATCTCTCGGTCGATGGGAAACGTCGTGCCCGCGAGCGCCGCTGCGCCAAGGGGCATCCTGTCGATCTCGTCCTTCAGCGCCAGCAGTCGCCGCTCGTCCCTGAGCAACATCCACACGTACGCCAGCAGGTGATGGGCAAAGAGCACGGGCTGGGCGCGCTGCAGGTGCGTGAATCCAGGGACAATCACGTCCAAATGGCGCTCCGCCACCGAGACGAGCGCGCGCTCCAGGCGCTTGACCCCCGCCAGGAGCTCGTCCACCGCGTCTCGCGCCCACAGGTGCATGTCGAGCGCCACCTGATCGTTTCGGCTCCGCGCCGTGTGAAGCTTCTTCGCGACGTCGCCGATGCGCTCCGTGAGCAGCCGTTCGACATTCATGTGCACGTCCTCGTCCTCGAGGCGAAACTCGAGCTTGCCTGCCTCGTAGTCCGCGAGGAGGGATTCGAGTCCGTCGATGATCGCGCGCGCCTCATGCGGCGCGAGGATGCCGGTCTGGCCGAGCATCCTCGCGTGCGCGATGGAACCGCGGATATCGTAGGGAAACAGGCGCTTGTCGAACGAGATGGACGCCGTGTACTCGAGCACAAGCTGATTCGTGTCTTCGCTGAAGCGTCCGCCCCAAAGCTTCATGCCTTGGCCTCCACCTCGTCCCCGAGCACAGAGTAGGCGTCATCGCCGAGGTTCGTCGGCTTCTCCTCGCCCGCATGCAACGTGGCGTAAACGGTCGTCGGCAGCCCGTACAGGCGGATGAACCCGACCGCGGCGCCGTGATCGAACTTGTCACCCGTCTCGTACGTGGCGAGATCGTGCCGGTAGAGCGAGTAGGGCGACTTGCGGCCCGTCGCCTGCGCGTGGCCCTTGTACAACTTCACGCGCACATCGCCCGTCACGTATCTTTGGGTCTCGTCGATGAACGCGTCGAAGGCCGCTTTGAGCGGCGAGTACCAGAGCCCGTTGTAGATGAGCTTCGCGTACTCGAGCTCGAGGCCCATCTTGTACTGCAGCACTTCGCGAGTCAGCGTGAGGTGCTCCAGCTCCTGATGCGCCATGATGAGCACCTTGCCAGCGGGCGACTCGTACACCTCGCGCGACTTGATGCCGACGAGCCGGTTTTCGACGTGGTCGATCCGGCCGACGCCGTGCCGCCCGGCGATCTCGTTCACCCGGTGAATGAGGTCGACGAGCGGAAGCGACTCGCCGTTTAAGGCCACCGGCTTGCCCTGCTCGAACGAGATCACGATTTCCTCGGGCTCGTCAGGCGCCTCTTCCGGCGAGACCGTCCACAAAAACGCGCCTTCCGGCGCCTCCTGCCAAGGATCTTCCAACACGCCGCACTCAATCGCGCGGCCCCAGAGGTTCGCGTCGATGCTGAAGGGATTGTCGAGATCGACCGGGATGGGGACGCCGTGCTCCTTCGCATAGCGGATTTCCTCGTCCCGCGTGAATCCCCACTCGCGCACCGGCGCAATCACCTTCAGGTTCGGATTCAGCGCGTGGATGGACACCTCGAACCGGACCTGATCGTTCCCCTTGCCCGTGCAGCCGTGCGCAACCGCCACCGCACCCTCGCGTTCGGCCACCTCCACGAGCAGCTTCGAAATGAGCGGGCGCGACAAGGCCGAGGCGAGCGGGTACTTGCCCTCGTACAGGGCGTTCGCCTTCAGCGCCGGCAAAATGAACGACTCCGCAAACTGCGCCTTCGCGTCGATCTTGTAGGATTTGACCGCGCCCACCTGAATCGCCTTCGCCTGCGTGGCGTCGAGATCCTTGCCTTCGCCCACGTCGACGCACATCGCGATCACGTCATAGCCGTAGTGATCCCGAATCCACGGGATCGAGACCGAGGTATCCAATCCGCCCGAGTAGGCGAGCACGAGCTTTTCTGCCATCACAAGTCCTCCCCAAACGCGCTTGCGTCCGCCATGGTGGCGGCGAGCACCGCCTTCTGCGCGTGCAGCCGATTTTCCGCCTGATCAAAGATGATGGAGTGCGGCCCGTCGATCACGTCCGGCGACACTTCCTCCCCGCGGTGCGCGGGCAGGCAGTGCATGAACACATAGTCCGGTTTCGCGAGGGCGCACAGCTTCTCGTTCACCTGATAGCCCTCGAAGTGCTTCAGGCGCTCTTCGGCCTCTTCTTCGTCGCCCATCGACACCCAGGTGTCGGTGTACACCACGTCCGCGCCCTCGATGGCCCGCTCCGGATCCGTCGTGACGAGCACTTCCGTTCCCTGCTGAACGGCGTGCAGCTTTGCCTCTTCGACGACCCACTGCATGGGCTGATAGCCGGGCGGCGTCGCCACGCGGATGTTCATGCCGAGCTTCGGCGCGAGCTGCAGCCACGAGTGGGCGAGGTTGTTGCCGTCTCCGATGAAGGCGACGGTGATCCCCTCGAGCCGCCCCTTGTGCTCGAGGATGGTCAGCGCGTCCGCGAGCAGCTGGCACGGGTGGAATTCGTCGGTCAACCCGTTGATGACCGGGATATCCGCGTACTTCGCGAACTCCTCGACGTCCTGCTGGCGGAACGTCCGGATCATCACGCCGTCCAGGTAGCGCGACATGACCCGCGCCGTGTCGGAAATCGGCTCGCCGCGCCCAGTCTGCAGCATGTTGCCCGGCAGGAACAGGGCGTGGCCTCCGAGCTGCAACATGCCGACCTCAAACGAGATCCGGGTTCGCGTCGACGATTTATCGAAGATCATGCCGAGCGTTTTGCCGGCGAGAAGCGTGTGCGTGAACCGCGACTTTTGCGCTTCTTTCAGCAACTCGGCGAGATGCACGAGATTGCGCAAATCGTCACCGGACAGATCGCTGAAATGAAGCAGGTCCTTGCCCGCCATGACCCGATGGCAGGACCAGAGGGCGTTCTGCAGCCGGACCGACAGATAGTTCGAGCCCAGCGGCACGACGGTCGACGATCCGCGTCCAAGGGCGTTCTTCATATCCCACACTGCCACAGCCGAAACTCCTCTCCGCTCTTCTGCGAGCGATGTATTTCTGTGCATCCGTGTACCGTCAAGGAAGCGTCAATTGATCGTCCTTGCATCATTATACACGAATCTGTATATCTATCAACTCCGGCTGTGGCACGCCTCGGGACGCGCCTCTGAGCAGTCGAACGGCCGCCCCAGAGGGACGGCCGCCCATCCATGAAACTCTTATTCCGTCGCGATGTCCTGATCCGTGATCTCGTGCGCGGGCTCGACCATCAGGAAGTGGAGCGACGGGTTGTCGATGAGCTTCTGCAATCGGCGCGCCTCTTCGTGCTGGCCGTAACGGCGCAGTTCGAGCTGGTATGCGCCCAGAAGCTCGACGATGTCGTTCCGGCCCTGCGCGTCGATCACGCGGAGCGCGACCTTGGCGCCCTTCGCAATGCGCCGCCGAAGCGCCTTTTCGTCCAGCCCCATCTCCGGATCGTGCCGCAGATACACGCGGCCGCCGGTCATGCCGGAGCAGATCCACGGGCCGGGATCGCCCAACACCACCGCGCGTCCGCCCGTCATGTACTCGAACGCGAACCCCTTGATGTTGGCGCGGTTGGCGATGTGCGAAAGGTCCCCGCGCACCGGGGCCTCGATCTCGCCGCCGATGACGACGTCCGCGCCGGACAACCGGATGCAGGCTCGCGCGTCAGCGTTGCCCTGGATGATGAAGAGCCCCTTGGCCGCGCCATACGCCAGGCCCTTGCCGACCGATCCGCCGCGCCAGACGCCGTCCGCACACTTGCCCTTCAGGACGACAATCTTGCCGCCGAACGCGGCCTTGCCCACGCCATCCTGCGCGCCGCCGAGCGCCACCGACACCATGCCCTCGGTGTGGTAAGCCGCGAAGCCGGCGCCCGCCACGCCGTCGTGGACGATGGGGCCCACTTCACCGCGCCGCTTCTGGCGGATGCTCTCCCCGGACAGCCTCGTGCCGAGCGCACGGGGAACGGCGCGAATCGACTTGACCCTGGATCCGACCGCCGTCACGACGCCGTCCGTGCCCGTCGCCGCTCCGACCGCTGCCACGTCCTGGATCACGTCGCCGTACGCCTCTTCAAACGTGCGGTAACGGATGTGACAGCCCTGACCCACGTACTCCTCGCGAACCCGAAGCAACCACGACGTGTCAAGCCGTGCGTCCTCGCGCAGGTTGACCAGCAGATCGCTTCGACCGACGAGGTCCTGCGTGCGCTTCGCCCCGAGCTTGCGCGTGAGCGCCTCGACATGCTTGCCCACCTCGGAGAAAAAGCGCACCAGTTGAGCGACCGCGCGGTCGAAATCCTGGGGCTCGAACTGCTTCAGCCCCTTCGCCTGTGCCTCGGCGAGATCGTGCATCTGCGTCGCAATGCCGACGTGGCACGTGTCCTTGTGGCAGGCGCGGCACGCCGTGCAGCCGATGGCGACCATCGCCATGGTGCCGAAGCCCACCCGGTTGGCGCCGAGCAGGATGGCCTTCATCACATCGTGACCCGACTTCATGCCGCCATCCGCCCAGAGCTCCACGTACTCGCGGAGCCCCGCTTCGCAGAGCGCCTCGTGGGCCAGCTTGACGCCGATTTCCATCGGCAGGCCGACGTGGCGAATGGCGTGCGCCCGGGCCGCGCCCGTGCCCCCGTCGAAGCCGGACAGCGTGATGACGTCCGCCCCCGCCTTCGCAATGCCGACGGCGATGGTCCCGATGTTCGGCACAACGGGCACCTTGACCGCCACTTTGGCAAGCGGGTTGATCTCCTTGAGCTCGTAGATGACCTGCGCCAAGTCCTCAATGGAGTAGATGTCGTGGTTGTTGGACGGCGAAATCAGGTCGACGCCCTGCGTCGCGTTGCGGGCCGCCGCCACCTGCGCGGTCACCTTGGAGCCAGGCAGGTGTCCACCTTCGCCCGGCTTCGCGCCCTGGCCAATCTTGATCTCGAGCACGTACGCGTTGTTGCAAAGGTCCGCGTTGACGCCGAATCGGCCCGACGCAATCTGCCTGCCTCGGTTGCGCGGATACTTCTCGAGCAGGTCCTTGATCTCGCCGCCCTCGCCGTTCAGGCAGACGATATTCATGCGGTACGCCGCCTCTGCGTACGCGCGGTACGCGGTCTCGTTCTGCGACCCGAACGACATCGAGCTGATGACCATCGGATACGCATGGCCGTCGATGGTCGTGTCGATCTCGCCCTCGGCCGGTTCGAGGTCCTCCCGGAACCCGAGCAGGTGGCGAATGGAGATGGGATTGTCCGCCTCAAACTGCTGCAGCTTGGCGACAAACTCCTCGTACGGCAGCTCGCCGTCCGCCACGGAACCCGCCGTCTTCCAGATGCGCGGATACAATTGGAACAACCGGTTGGGCCGGATGCTCTTCCGGTCCTGCGCTTCGTACCAGGTGCGCCGAAGCTCGGACATCTCCTCCATCCGCGCGAACGTCAACCCAGCCTTTTGCGAGCCACAGAAGTTCGGGATGGCGAGGTGCTCGGCCACTTCGTCCGCCAAGCCGATGGCGCTGAACAGGCGCTCGTACCCGCGGACCTCGTGGATGCCGAGGGTCGAGATGACCTTCTCCATGCCTTTCGTCAGCGCCTTGTACAAGTTTTCGATGGCGTGCAATCCGCCCTTGTTCGCGGCGTATTCCCACATGTGATACGGCACGACCGCGTCCGCGCCAAGCCCGAGGGACACCATGATGTCGTGCAGGTTGCGGATGCCGCCGCTGCGCAAGATCAGGCTCGTGCGCCGGCGCAAATGCTCGCCCTTCTCTTTGGCCGCCGGGCGCAAGAGCGCGCGGTGAACCGCCGACACCACCAAGTATGGGTCGATGTGCGGCCCGCGGCGGAACTGCAGGCGATCATCCAACACGATGACGTTGGCGCCCGCCTGCACCGCTTCCAGCGCCTCGAGCGAGAAGCGCTCCAGCGCCTCCGGCACACTTTCGCCGTCGCGGCGGTGGATCAAGATCTCCGCCGTTCCATTCGGGCTCGTGCGCAGCATGGCCAGCGCGTCTTCGTAGCAGACCGTGCCAAACCGGTGCGCCAGGTTTTGAATCTCGTCGTACTCCACGCCGTACGACTCAGGCAGTCCCTCGAGCAGGATGGGCGCCTGAACCTCCACCCGCGGCGCTTCCTGATACAGCCCATCGAACGACGGCCGGCGCCCGAGGACGCAACGCGTGCTGAAGTGCTCGATCTCGCGCTCGCGGTCGATGGCCGGGTTCGTCACCACGGCGACGGTTTCGTGCAAGAAATCGGAGAGCAGGGTCGATTCTTCCGACAGCGCACCGATGGGGCTGTCGAAACCGAGCGACTTGATGGGCTCCGCCCCGCTCTGGATCTCCTGATCCATGAGTTTGAGATCATCGTCGCGGAAGCCGAACGCCAGCATGCGAATGTCGAGCGGCTTCGCGTCCCGCTTGGCATGCGCGACGTCCTGACTCACGCCGTAAGGCACGGCAAAATGAAGATTGCGGTGCTCGCCGCGAAAGTTGAATCGCTGCTTCGCGAGTTCCAAGACCTCGAGCTGCAGCTCGTCGTACGTGTAGATCTTGACACCCGTCTCGCTCCACCGCACGCCGACCTTCTCCCCTGGCGCAAGCGGCTTGGGCTCAGCCGTCCAGATGTCGAGCGGGACGATGCCCTGCTCCGAGGAGAAGTAATACGCCGTCTCCGATTCGAGCTGCCACATGGGCCGCAGGCCGAGCGCGTCGACGCTGAACACCGCCGCATTCCCGTAGCGCATCATGACGCCCGCGGGCCCCTGCGCGAACGGCCCCCAGAGCGACCGGTAATACATGTACAAGTCCGACAATTCTTCTGACATGGACTTGATCTCGTGAATAATAGGCGGGAACAACAACTCCGCGGCCTCGAACAGCGACCAGCCGCGCGTCGCCACGAGTGCGCACAGCGTCCGGTCGACCATCTGCGAATCGCTGAACTCCGGCCGCACCGGCACACCAATCATCTTCGATTCCGTGTAAAACCGCGCAATCGTGTTGATCTCGCCGTTGTGCCCAAGACAAGAGAACGGCTGCACGCGCGGGAAGGACGTCGTCGTGTTGGTCGAATACCGCGTGTGCGCAATCACGAATGCAGATCGGCAGAGCGGATTTTGCAGATCCTTGTAAAAACGGTACAGCGTCTCGTCGTTCCCCACGACCTTGTACACGACCTGGTCATGCGACAAGGAGGCGACGTGGACGCCCGGCAACTCGTCGATCTCGGCAAACGCCGCAAACACACGCGCGTCGTCCCGCTGAGGCAGGCAACCCGCCATCTGAATAAAATGAGGCTTGACCTTCTTGCCGAGCGGGCCGAGCACCGACTCATCCACGTGATCCTCGACAACCGCGAGCGGCTCCATGCCATGATGAGCCAATACGCGCAGGATGGGCTCCTGGGACACCTCCTTCTCCAGCAGGAAATGACCCACCCAAAAGCCAGGTTCGTGAACGAGCCGCGCCGATTGCCCGAGGCTCTCGAGCCGCGAAGCCCACAGCGCTCGTGGAATGTCCAACAGAAGACCGCACCCGTCTCCTTCGTTGTTTACGTATCCCGCCCGATGGCGCATGGCGCGCAGGGCGTCCAATCCGTTTCGAACCGTGTCGTACGAGGGTTGTCCTGTTTTCTCAATCTGCGAAAAAATTCCGCAGGCATCGTATTCGCGCTGCAGGTCGGTCGTCAACTTCTCCAGTTCCACCTGTGCCACTCCTTTTTTAGCACAATATTTTGACACTCTGTCTCTCTGCGCGTCAAGTCTTGATGCACAGCCAAACGAGCCACGGGCGATCCGAAACGGCTATGAAACATTATACGACTTCTTGAATAATCATGCCATCCCGTGTTATAACATGAGTGCAACGGGAGAGGAGGAGCCGCGTTGGACATCCGGAAGGCGACCTCAGCGGACGTCGAAGATATGCAACGACTCATTCAACACTTTGCCGATATGGGACTGATGCTGCCGCGCACCATCAAATCGCTCTGTGAACATCTGCAGTGCTTCACGGTCGCGGTGGAAGATGGGCGCGTCATCGGCGTTGGGGGATTGCACGTCCTGTGGACGGATCTCGCTGAAATCCGTTCGCTCGCTGTTTCACCTGAAGCGCACGGGAAAGGCGTGGGCAGTCAGATTGTCAAAGCGCTGTTAAAAGAGGCGGAAGACCTCGGCATCGCGCAGGTGCTCTCTCTGACGTATCAGACCCGATTTTTTGAGAAACTGAACTTTCACGTCGTGCGGAAGGAAACGCTGCCGCATAAAGTGTGGAAGGATTGCATCTACTGTAACAAGTTCTATCACTGCGATGAAGTCGCGATGGTGTACTACACGCGCCATTTCCAACCGTTGAAACAGGCCAAGGAAGCCTGAAGCGCCGTGCGGCGCCAACGCAAGAATACTATATCAAATTCAGCGCAATTGCGAAAGACCAAACCGCGGAGGCCGCGCCCCTCGTCAGGCGCGGCCGATTTTTTTGACGATGGTCTCAAATTCTTCGACATGCTGTTCGTCGATGATGAGCGGCGGAACGACCCGGATGCGTTTGGGCCCGCACGCGGTCACGAGAAGCCCGCGCTCCGCGGCGCGCTTGCGCCACGTCGACGCGTCGTCCACGTCAAACCCCCACATGAGCCCAAGGCCAGTCACGCCGTCGAAGTTTGCTTCGAGCACGCGGCGAAGCGCTTCACCCACCCGCCGGACGCGATCGAGGAAGGCCGGATCGCGCACCACGTCCACCACATAGTTCGCGACCGCCATCGCGAACGGGTTGCCGCCGAAGGTCGATCCGTGCATGCCGGGCGTGAATGCGTCCGCCACATGCTGTTTGGCCAGAATGGCTCCCGTGGGAATTCCGTTGCCAAGGCCCTTCGCCATGGTGATGATATCCGGCGACAAATCGAAGTGCTCGAATCCGAAGAAGCGCCCCGTTCGCCCCACGCCGGTCTGGACCTCGTCCACAATGAGCAGCGCGCCCAATTCCTTGGCGCGCGCGGCCAAGCTCTGGAGAAGGCCCTTGTCCACAGGCCGCACGCCTGCTTCGCCCTGCACGACCTCGACGATGCATGCCGCGGTCTTATCGTCCAGCATGTCGATGGCGCCTTCATAGGTGTCCGCCACCTCAAAGCCGGGTACAAGCGGCGTCACGCCCTCGCGGTACTTGGGGTTGGACGTCACCGACAAGGAGCCCATCGTTCGACCGTGAAAACTGTTGGGCAGCGCCACCACGCGGGTCTTCTCGGGATGCCCGCTGACGTACTGATATCGCCGGGCGAGCTTTAGGGCTCCTTCGTTGGCCTCCGTGCCCGTGTTCACGAACATGGCCCGATACGGCCCCGTGCCGCGATCCGCCAAACGGGTCAACTTTTCCGCCAGTTCCACCTGACCCTCGATGAGAAACAGGTTGGAGACGTGCACGAGCGTCCTCGCCTGCCGCTCAATCACCTCGGTCACGCCCGGATGCGCGTGGCCGAGGTTGCACACGGCGATACCCGCCGTGAAATCGAGGTACCGCCTGCCCTCGTCGTCGTACACGTACGCGCCCTCGCCTCGGACAAGGGCGATATCTCGCTTGCCATAGTTCTGAAACAGGACCTGGTCCGCCAACTGCCCCAGCGCCGTCTTCATGCCGTCACTCCTTCTGTATGCGCGGCAAGCCTCGTTCCAGCGGCTCGCCTCTCGCTCATTCCTAGCGCGGCCATTCGCACAGCCTCTTGGTCCCGGCCGTCCACCACCCAGACTTCGCGCACCCCGTGTTGGACGGCGTGCAGCACGGCGTTCACCTTGGGAATCATGCCCGTGCTGAACGCGCCCGCCTGGAGGAGGTGCTCCAGTTCACGTGCGGTCGTGTCGAGCAGCAGATCGCCCGCTTCAAAGTCGCGGTAGATGCCCGGCACGTCCGTCAGAAACACCAGCCGTGTCGCGCCGAGTGCGCGCGCGATGTGACTCGCGACATGGTCCGCGTTGATGTTGTAGGGCTGCCCAGCGGCGTCGCGGCCGAACGGCGCAATCACCGGCACCCGCCCCGATGCCACCGCCGCCCGCACCGGATCGACGCGGATAGCGGCCACGTCCCCCGTGCGATGGCGTCCCACGTCCTTCGCCACGACGACCTCACCATCGGCAAATGCGGCCACGGGCACGCCGTGCCGGGCCAAGGCTTCCGCGATGTCGCGGTTGCATTCGGCGAGCGCGGCCACCACGTGCGGCATGGCTTCCGAGGTGGTCTGCCGGAGCCCATTCACAAACGGCAACTCGATGCCCGCATCCCGAAGCCGCTTGGAAATGCGCGGCCCGCCCCCGTGCACCAATACCACCGGCCATCCTCGCCGCCTGACCTCCTGCACGGCGCCTGCGAGCGCCATCTCGGCGCCCCCTTCGAGCGACCCTCCGAGCTTGATGACGATCACGCCCATCTCACCTCACATCCACAGCGGGACGAGATTCAGACCTTCTCGCTCAGGCCAGCCAAACATCAGGTTCGCATTTTGGACGGCCTGCCCCGCCGCGCCCTTTCCGAGGTTGTCGATGGCCGTGAACACCTGAAGCAGCCGCGATCGCTCATCCCAGCGCACGGCCAGGTGGCACTCGTTGGTCCCGTTCACGGCCTTGATGTGCGGCAGCTGGCCGTCCGGCAGCAACCGCACAAACGGCTCGCGCTCACAAAACGACGCGTACCGATCATACACCATCGGCGCCTCGTCCGGCGGGATGGGAATATAGGCGCACACCAAAATCCCCCTTGGGATCGGCAAGAGCTGCGTCGTGAGGAGCACGCGCACCGCGCCGCCGAGCGCTTGTTCGATCTCGGGCGTGTGCTGATGCTGGCCCACCCGATAGGGATACACGTCGTTCGCGAGTTCGCCGAGGTGAAGATGCTCCTTCGGCGCACGCCCCGCGCCGGTGACGCCGGACTTGGCGTCGAACACGATGGGCCCCTTTACGTCGGCGAGGAGATTCCCCAGAGGCAAGACCGCGAGGGCGCAGGCCGTCGCGTAGCACCCGGGGTTCGCCACGAGCGACGCCTCGCGAATCGACTCGCGATGGCGCTCAGGCAAGCCGTAGCAAGCTTGCGCGATGGCCTCTCGCGGCAAAGGCGGCCTTCCGTACCACGCCTCGTACGCCTCCGGCGGAAGCCGGAGATCGCCGGACAGGTCGATGACCTTGACGCCTCGATCCAACCCAGCCTGCGCAATCTCCCACGCCACCCGGCCCGACTCCCCGGAGGGCAGCGCGACGAAGACGAGATCGCACAAGTCCGCGGCCTTGTGCACATCCAGGGGCTCGACGGGCGGCAGGGCGTCTGCCAGCACATGCAGATGAGGCAGATGCGCATCGAGCGGACCCGTGCGAGCGCCCGATCCTGCCAAGTACACCAGGGTCATCCGCGGGTGTCCCGCGACGAGGCGCACCAGTTCCATGCCCGCATATCCGGTGGGACCCACGATCCCGACCCGCACGTTCGACATGTATAAACATCCTCCATTCTGTATTGATATTCAGTATAGCGAATGGAGGATTCGGAGGGCAACTTCCGTTCTTTGCTAATCGCGCCCAGATCGCGGGCTCTGTGCGAATGCCCGTATCGCCGGGCCGATGTCCCATCATTTCATGCAGTAACTTCGCAAGGAGGGATGTTCGCATGGGTGCATTTGGCGGATACACCCGATGGGCTGTGGTGTTCCTGGTGATTTTCGTGCTGTTCTTTCTCCTCGTGCCGGCGGGCGTCGGCGTGTACCACACAGCGCCCGCACCCGCGCCGGTCGCGACCGTGGCGTACACCGAGTATGACGAGGTCATCGAAACGGGGCCCATGTACGGCTACGCCCCTCATCACCCCATGGCACAAGGCCCTGTCATGCACGAGGAATACCATGAGCACTACGATGCTGACGAATCGAGCAGCCTTTGAACCGAGTGCCAAGGCAAGCCCCATGGAAGCGCCACCGCGCCGTCCAGCGATTGTCGCTGGACGGCTTGCATTCTCCCCATCGCCCTGCTATGATACATATCGTCGCTTGCGTCCGTAGCTCAGTGGATAGAGCGCTGGCCTCCGGAGCCATAGGTCGGGGGTTCGAATCCCTCCGGACGCGCCAAAGGAGAAGGGCTGTCTCAAAGGTGCAAAGGCACCTTGGGGCAGCCCTTTTCGCGTGAGTTGAAACGTTCGAAGACGCAGCGGGCGCGCGGGCGACGGATCCATCGCCCACCTTACGCCCGCGCCATCGTTCGATGGTGCACAATCGCTCGAGGCTTCACTTCACCGGAATGGGCTTTGCGCGCGATCCCGTCAGCACGTCCAGGATGGCCCCCGCCTTGAAGTGGCACTCGTCCCACTCACGCTCCGGCACCGAGTCGTACACCACGCCCGCGCCCACCTGCACGTACTGCACATCCCCAATGGCGACGACACTCCGAATGAAGATGGCCGTGTTGGCATTGGCCCACGCGTCGACCATGCCGATGAATCCTCCGTACGGCCCACGCCGATACGGTTCGAGCTCGTCGATGATCTCCATGGCTCGAATCTTCGGCGCACCCGACAAGGTCCCGTTCGGAAAGGTGGTCAACAGCGCGTGGAACACGCTCACGTCGTCGCGGAGTTCCGCGGTGACGCGGGACACCAGGTGATACAGGTGGGAGTAGCGCTCCACCACCATCAGCTCAGGCACCGCCACGGTCCCCGGCTTGGCGACGCGGCCGAGATCGTTCCGACACAAATCCACGAGCATCACGTGCTCCGCGTTCTCTTTGACGTCCCGCTTCAGCTCCGCCACGAGGCGAGCGTCCTCTTCTGGAGATTGTCCGCGGCCCCGCGTCGTCCCGGCGATGGGCTTCATCTCCGCCCGCCCTCGGAGCGCGCGGAACTGCACCTCGGGGCTCGCGCCGTAGAGCACCATGCCAGGGTACTCCGCCACAAACATGTACGGGGACGGGTTCAGCCGCCGCAGACGATCGTACGCTGCAAGCGGAGGCAAGCCGCCGCGCACCTGCATGCGGGTCGAAGGAACCACCTGAAAAATGTCGCCCGCCCGAATGTACTCGATGGCGATCTCGACATTCCGGCAGTACACGTCCTTCGGAACGTCGTAGGTGATGACGGGAGCGTCCACGCCCATCTCGGCCATCTCGTCCAGAACGGGCGATATCGCAAGTCCCTCGCGGCAGACCGCGGCGATGCGCCTCTCCATCTCGTCAAGCTCCTGAGCGAGTTTCGCATCCGCCCGCAACACCGGCGCGTCGTCCTGGCGAAACACCGTGACCGTGCTCCCCGACAACTGCGCGACGGCCGCATGCCAGAGCAGGCGGATTTCGGGAAGATGGCGATCATCCTCGGCCGTCATGGGCACGCGCTCAAGATAGCGAATGGCGTCGTACGCCACGTAGCCGAGGAAACCCGCGCTGAACGACTCTCCGTCCGGGCCGCACAGCAACTCGCACAGCGCCGCTCGAATCCTGTCGAGGAGCGCCATGGGGTCTTGGGCCTGCACGTGGACCACGTCCCCGCCAACCACACTCTCCCACGGATACGGCGCACGCGAGACCTCGACACCGGCCGACCGCGCGATCGAAAACACATGAGCCGCGAGCTTCGGGTGAGCGAACACGCTGACGACGTGATCGCGCACCTGGACCTCGACGAGCGGCGCCATTCCAATGAGGCTCATCTGGTAATCGCTCTGAATGTCTTCGCGCCCGGCCTCCAGCAAAAAGACTCGCCCAGGACCGAGGTCATCGCGGAGCGCCAGGTAAAGATAATACGGATCGACGCCCATCTCAGCGGAAAGCCTTGATTGTCTCATCGTGAAATCCCCTCCGTCTCGCGATCACGCCACGTCCGCCAAAAAGTTGCGGATCATGGTCTTCCCGTGGTCGGTCAGGATGCTCTCCGGGTGAAACTGCACGCCCACCGCGCCCGTCGGCCGGTGGCGCATGGCCATGATGTAACCGTCCACCTCGGCCGTGACGACGAACGCGTCGGGAAGCGACTCGCGATCCACGACCAGGGAGTGATATCTCGTAGCCCGAAACGGAGAGGGGATGTCGCGAAACAAGGGGTCTGAACCGTTGTGGAGAATCATCGAGGTTTTCCCGTGAACCGGTTCGCGCGCGCGGACGACTTTGCCTCCGTACGCGTACCCGAGGGACTGATGGCCCAGGCACACGCCCAACAGAGGGACGCGCCCCGCGAAGTATCGAATGGCATCCACCGAAACACCCGCTTCGCGCGGGGAACACGGGCCGGGAGACACCAGGACACCTGCCGGCCGCAACGCCTTCAGCTCCTCCAAGGACACGTCGTTGCGGCGCACGACCACGTCGGCACCTAGTTCCAAACAATATTGAACGAGGTTGTAAGTAAACGAGTCAAAGTTGTCGATCATCAACAGCATGGCTATCCTCCGCTCCCCTCATCTCAACGGGCCTTTCGGCCCCCTCCGCTCGGCTGTTCTCCTCTCATCAGCCGTGATACGTCTACAATACGCCGCCCCCCGGCGCGCGTCAAGGCCGCGCCGGGAGAGCAAATACCATGTCAAACTAAATGAACTTCAACCTTTCCGTGACCACTTGATGGAGGATCGACTCATCGATCTCGTGTCGCGCGAGGGGTGCGAAGCACAGAGTCCATTCGAATGGCTCAGTACGCAATTGATGCTCAGGAAGAGGACCAGGACCACAACTCGCGCTGCCAAGCCCATGGTGAGAAAAGTCAATTCGGAGGTATCTCCAAGGACTTTCTTCTAACTCATATGGATGCCGAGCGCGCTCGAGGTCCTCCACACTGAATCTGCTCACTTGAAAATTCAAAGGTTGTGGGCCTGTTATGAACAGACCCTCCATGTATTTATTTGTAATCGAGATCCAATACACATCTGTCCGATTACCGTTCTCTTGCGGATACACATACGGGGTATAAAGTTCATCAGCCAACCTCCTATATCTCCCAATGAGTTGTGACTCCTTAGAATCGCGGTAACTCTCACCGGGTCCTCGTCCAAACCAACTCACGTATTCGAAGTCGAGGTGAATGGTCGTTAACAGTCCTATACGAGGCAAGGTTGGAGGATAAGCTCCTTCGGGTTTACCGCAAATTCGTACCATGACCAACCCACCGCGTAAGAAAATGTACTCATACTGCAACGCCATACCCCAGGAGAGCCCGGCAGGCGCGACACGCGACTCAACTAGAGCGCGCACGACGTTGTCATGTTTTTTGATTTCTATGTTTGACACGGACTCTGAGAGCCGATCGACACCGTAATCGCGCCATACTTTGGCAACCGAAAACATTTCTCGATTCGGTGGATCGTCATTATCTGTAGGCGCTCTCCAAAACGACATTGAGAGCGGTGACATAATGATTTGTGAGCCACGATATCCTACCCCAGAGATCCTCCCCCGTAGCAAATCGAACTCAACGGAGAACGAATCGTCATAGATGCATAGACTACTACCCTTTTCTACGATTTCAAATCTTGTAACCGGCCGATATATGTCGATGCTTGCATTCTGGCAACTGCGTTCAACATACTCGCAAAAACTCGCAACTTCGTGGAACGCTGGCGCATAGTCGGTTGGGTGGCGCAAAAGGAATCTTACAGTCAGAGTCAAGCACCGATCTCTGTGCCGATTAAGGATTTCGGCGCATGGTACCCTTATTTGTCCAATGCTCCTGGGTGGTACTGGCTCTAGTTCAAGTATGCCACCGGCCAACACTGACTGTTCATCCTGAAGCGACCACTCCGCTACTAGGCAATCGAGACAGAGAAAATCATAGCGGTTCTGGACCTTGATGATCCCTGATGAACGATCGAACTCAAGAACTCTTACCGGCTCAATTGCTTTCTTGTACTCGAAAAGCCCCGGCGAAGGAGTTCGGTCAGGAAATAACAGTCCGTCAATAACGAAATTTAAGTCGTTCGGAACATCTCCAAAATCACCGCCGTACGCGAAGTACGGTCTGCCATCAGATGTATAGGCCAGAATTCCGTGATCAATCCACTCCCATACAAACCCACCCTGCAACCTTCGCTGTTGATAAAATAGCTCAACGTACTCCTTAAGACCACCTGGCCCGTTCCCCATCGCATGGGCAAATTCACATAATATATGTGGTTTAGGAAGCTCCAATTCCCCAAGCCTGCTCAATTCATCGACGGATGTGTACATTGTGCTGTACACATCCATCACGGCGTGTTGTAAATCAGAACCAAGCTCTAGCAGCCTCCTTGTTTCACCTTCGTAGTGTACGGGTCTCGTCGGGTCTATGGCCCTTGCCCGTTCTGCCATGGCTCTATGGTTACGACCATACCCAGACTCATTACCAAGAGACCACATAATTACACACGCATGATTGCGGTCGCGGCAGATCATCCGCTCCAGGCGATCAACGTACGCCTGTTCCAACTGCGGGTCGTCACTCAATCGGTCCCAGTTCCCTGTCAATGCGAAGCCGTGGCACTCGAGATCAGCTTCGTCTAGAACATACAAACCGTAGCGATCACACAGATCATAGAACACAGGATGGTGAGGGTAATGACTGGTACGAACGGCATTAATGTTGTTCTGTTTCATCATCTGCACATCGCGAATCATCACATCCAGCGTCAAAGCTCGGCCCAGACGGGCGTCGTGCTCATGCCTGTTTACTCCTTTGAGCACAATAGGGACTCCATTGATCTTCAGCTGCCCATCGGCAATCTCAATTCTCCTAAATCCTACTTGTAACGCAACATGTTCCGCGTACAAGGAATCCGGATCTATTGATACCAGCAACGTATACAGGTTGGGCGTTTCCGCTGTCCACGGTCGTACGTTAGGGATCTCGGCCTCGTAAGTCGCGAATCCATCGGACAACATCGTGTTTTCAAGGATTTCACTATCCCCTATGCTATCAATCAGCTTAAACCTCAAGGGAACAGGCTTATCGCGTGATAAAATTCCCCCAATCTCCACTTCTACATGTAAACACCCTGTCCGTCCGTCAGTCCCCAAGAGTGCTCGAACCCGAACATCGGATAAATAGATCTGAGGTCTCTTCAGAATGTATACGTCTCTAAAAATCCCAGACAACCACCACATGTCCTGATCTTCAAGATAAGACTGAGCTGACCACTGACACACAACCACGACAAGTACATTGTCACCGGCATGAACAAAGTCCGTAATATCAAATTCCGAGGGCAATCGGCTACCATATCCGAAACCGATATCATGACCGTTCACGTAAACTTGATACAATCCGTCGACCCCTTCAAACCTCAAGTGTACCCTGCCTACATCGTGATGTGTCAGAAAAAATTTGGTTCTGTAACAACCCGTCGGGTTTTCCGAAGGAACCCGGGGCGGGTCAACAGGAAAGGGGTACATCACGTTTGTGTAGTGTGGCCGTCCATAGCCCTCCATCTGCCAGTTCGACGGCACGTGTATTTCTTCCCATGAGGAGTCGTCGAAATCGATCCAAGTCACGTCCGTCGGCACAGCGCGAGGATTGTCAAACAGGCGAAACTTCCACTTTCCTTCTAATGGTAACACTTGTGTCGACGCACGGTAGAATCCGCGTGCGAGCGCTTCTCGCTCTGTCGAGTGCGGTATGAAGAACGCACGAGGGGGCAACCGATAGTCCGAAGGAGGGTAGAAGCTCTCGACATATTTCTGTTCCACTCGCATTACCTCCATGCGGGTTAAGGATGGGTCTCATCCCTTTACAGAACCACTGTACATACCCGATATAAAATATCTCTGCAAAGCAACAAAGACTATCATCAGTGGTACTAGACCGATAGCCGCTCCAGCAAAAATTGGACCGTAATGTATGACATTTCCCGGTTGGTCAAGTTGCTCGAGCATAAGCGGAACGGTCGACATGTTTCTGCTATTAATTACAATCAACGGCCAGATAAAATTGCCCCATTGTTGTAGAAATGTGAGGATGCCCAACGCTGCCATAGAGGGCAGCATGTTTGGCATTACAATTCGAAAGAACGTATAAAACTCGCTGGCCCCGTCTATCCTCGAGGCCTCAAGCAATTCGGAGGGGAATGATTGCATTTGCTGCCTCATGAAGAAGACACCGAATCCATTTACAAGAAAGGGAACTATCAAACCTTGGTAAGTATTCTCCCAGTGTAATTTAGTCACAATAATGAATAGAGGAATGAGTGTCGTTTGCATAGGTATCATGATAGTGATTAGCACTACAAAGAATAGAAAAGATTTCGCCCAAAAACGGTACTTCGCAAACGCGAAGCCCACCATTGCGGAGAAAAACACCACGCTAATCGTAGTAATACCTGAGACTACAATACTATTTGCCAGGTCCCTCCACACAGGCATTGTGGACTCGAGCATACGCACATTTTGCAGGAGATGACCCCCAAACCAATTAGCAGGTGGAAAGTGAAAAATCTGACCATCAGACAAGGTTGATGCGACGTATATCCAATAAATAGGGTAAATGGACACGACAACAGCAATGACTAAAAACACATAACTAAGAACTCTGACAGGGATGCTTTCACGCACTGTAGTCGCCCCCACGAGAGACTCTTATCTGAAAATACGAGAGTATGGCAATAATCGTCGTTAAGATGTACGTTCCTGCCGAAGCGAGACCGAAGTTATAGTTCTGAAATCCTATGTTATACAAATACAACATTGGTGTTTCTGTTGCATTCCCGGGGCCACCGCCTGTTAGAATGTACGGTTCCGTGAAAAGCTGTAAGGTACCAACGGTCGATAAGATCGTACAGAAGAGAATCACCGGACGCAGCAAAGGCAAGGTGATTTGGAAGAACGTACGCACGCGTCCTGCTCCGTCGACGACGGCAGATTCATATACCTCCTCAGGAATGTTTTGAAGGCCGGACAGTATGATAATCGCGTTATATCCAGTCCATCTCCATGTCACCACAAGAAAAATAGCCAACCGTGCAGCCCACGAGTTCCCTATCCAGTTGATAGACGGCAGCCCTACAAGGTGCAGAAGGTAGTTCATCATCCCGAAACTAGGATTAAAAATTAACTGAAATGCTATCGTGTACGTTACCGCGTCCACCAGAACCGGGAAGAAGATCAGGAGCCTGAACAGCCACTTCAGCTTGAGAAAGCGCGCATTCAAAGCGACCGCTAGGAGTGTAGCAATGAACAACATAAACGGAACTTGAATAAGCAGAATGAAGGCGTCATTCAGTAGAGAAGTCCAAAACGCTGGGTCTGTTATCACGAGTCGATAATTTTGAATTCCAACCCATGTCGACTGAACAGTGGACCAGTTTTCAAAGGAGAGGACCAAAGTATCGACAATCGGATAGAGCATAAAAACAGCAAATATGATGAAAAAGGGAGTAATGAACACATAAGGTATCCACAAAGGAACGCCAGGTTGCCGCAGAAAACGCAATAGCTGCGTTAGCGAGCGAGTTCCTCTCTCTGTGACGACGGATTCTCGCTGAATAGTAGACACTTATATCACCTCAAGTTCGCTCTTGATGAAAAATGGGGAACCAGCGGAACATCAAAGTCCCGCTGGTTATATACATATTTATCCATTTGAAATGGGTTGACCAGAGATACGTGCGGCATTCGTTTCGGCAGTCTGAAGCGCTTGTTCGATATTCGCGCCCTTAAATACCGAAATGTAAGCTTGTGATAGCGGTTGAGAGTAATCCTCGAAATAGCCACCATAGTTGGTAGTCGGAATGTGCTTCGATACGGATGCGAAGAACTTATAGATCGGCATTCCGAAGTAAGGGAAATTCTGATCAAAGTCAGTACCCTTAGCCGTATAGTACGACTCCCACGAAGGGAACAGACCGTATTTCAACTGAACATTCTCTCCCGGGACGGTATACAAACAGTAATTAATGAAGTCCCAGGCCGCCTGAACATTCTTGCTGTCTTTCGTAATTGCCAAAACAGAGCCACCCGTATCAGCTTCATTGTTCCCACCAGGCGTGAATGCCGGAAGCGGAACAATGCCCCACAAACCACTTTGCTTGGGCGCACTATTCATCATAGTGCCGGCATACCAAACGGCCGACAGAATCGTGGCAACCTGTCCATTGGCAAACGCAGCGATACCGTCGTTCCACGTAGGTGCATCCGCCACAATCCCTGCCTTACCCCACTGCTGAATCACACTCATGGCCTTCTCGAGTTGAGGGTTTAAGAAATCAATATCTCCGTTCTGATTCACATAACTTCCGCCAAGCTCATTGACCAAGATCATGAGGGTCGTCTGAATGCCTTGGCTTGGCTCCGACGTGTTCTCAGCTAGCATCTTAACCTTTCCATGAAAATGTGCGACTAACTTCTTACCCGCAGCAAGGTAATCAGACCAGGTCTTAATTGAAGTTGGATTAATTCCCGCTTCGCGGAACAGGTCCTTTCGGTAATACAACGCAGCCGGCCCCAGATCCCACGGAGCAGCGTAGATATGACCGTTTTGCACAGTTACGTCCAGCGCGACAGGAGCTATATGATTTTTGATTGAGCTCATGTACGGAGTCAAATCGACAAAATCTCCCGGAAACTTATGGAGGAAAGTTTGAAAATCTCGTTGCTGAACCTGGATGATATCAGGTGCGTCTCCGGCAACAAGTTCTGGGATCACCTTCTGATACGTCCCATCCACATATTCCACGTTCACTTTAATCCATGGGTATTTTTTTTCGAATCCTGGGATCTCTGCCCTCAAGGAGTCTGCAGCATCGTTCCAGGAGGCCACCGTAATCGTCACGGGCTGGTGAGTCGAAGCGCTTTCCTGTTGGGTCGGCGCAGTGCCGGTCCTTGATGCGGTACTTGTCCCGCAGCCGGAAGCCATGATTCCCGCCATCGCTACAGATGCAGCCATTGTCGCATATCTAATCTTCTTCGCGCGCATTTTATGTCCCCCTCACATGTGTACTCGAGACCACATTGACAAAACCCGCCATCAAGATATATTCCGACTTGTTCCCTCCCTCTTGAAAACGGTTACTTACTGACAGTATAGGTAAGTATAAAGTTGAAAGTCAATACCCAATCTTTTCGGCAAATAAACCGTGGAGGGCGCAAGAATCCCCTCCACGGTTTAAGCATACTAACACCTCGAACCCGTCGACTCCCGGACGATGAGCTCCGTCTGCAGTTCGACGCTTCGAGGCCCGGACGCCACGCCTTCCACCTGATCCAAGAGCAGCTGAACCAGTTTCGCGCCCACATCCGCCTTCGGAATCCGCGCCGTGGTCAGGGCCGGCGTGGACATGCGCGCGAGTTCCACGTCGTCGATGCCAATCACGGAGACATCTTGAGGTACACGAACGCCGCGCTCCGCGAGGGCCCGAATGGCGCCGAGCGCCAACAGGTCGTTGGAGGCGGCAATCGCGGTGAACGGAATACCCTGATCCAGCATGGACGCCGTGCGCTCGTAACCCGCCGACATGGTGTCGCGCAGGTACGGGACCAGTTGAACCAACGGATCGCCGGCCACGAGGCCATGATCGCGCATCGCATCGAGATAACCCGCGTACCGCGGATTCTCCTCATGATCGTCGTATTCGCCGAGGAAGACGATGTCGCGGTGCCCCAGCTCAATCAGGTATTCGACGTTCCGCCGCATGGCCCGATACAGATCCACGTGCACGTGAGGCAGCCCAAAATCGGAGCTGCGATCTTTATAGATGCAAATTGGGATTTTGCGCGACAACTCCTTCAGGTCAACCACGTTCATGACCTCGTAGGGGGTCAGCACCATGAGGCCGTCGTAAAAGCCCTCCAAAATGAGCTTCATGTAAGCCTCGCGATCCCGCGTGACGTTGTACAGCGAAAACGTGTAACCGCGCTCCAAAGCGGCGCGCTCAATGCCGAGAAGCACCTCGTGATAGAAAGGGTTGCTCAACGAGGAAATGATGCAGGTGAACTGCCCGCACCGCTTCATCTTCAGGCTCCGCGCCATGCGATTGGGCACGTAATTCAATTCCTTGATAGCTTGGAGCACGCGCTCGCGGACGTCCGCTGCAACGTATCCGTTTTCATTCAGGACCCGCGACACCGTGGTCGGCGAAACGCCTGCCCTTCGCGCCACATCCACCCGTGTGGCCATGTCATTCCCCCCGAGTCTCGCGATCACGCCCCAAGCTTCGATGATGCCTCGAGGCCATCATGGGCGCGATCGCCCTTTGCGTTGTTATACATCAGTTTCATTTTAGAAGATCTGTGTGTCGATCAACAAGACATCTTCAGAAAGACGCCGCGCTCATGAACGCCACCGTCCCGACGCCAGTCTATCACGACAGCTACCACAATCTCTCCACCCTCTAAGCGGATTTTGATTGATCATGTGGTACGCTGTCATCGTGAACTTCGGAATACAGGGAGGAAACCAAGGTTGGACGTACACGGGCGCACGGGCCGATACGCGATCCGGCCTTTCGTCATTGCGATGGCCTTTATCGTGATCGGCATTTGCGTCGTGAAGGAATGGCAAGGACTGGGTCGACTCCATTTCCTCGGCTACGACTACGCCTTCTTCTACAACGCATTCTTGCACGTGCTGTCAGGACAGACGGACTGGCGCCATCTGTACGATCCGGCGGCGGAACGCGCGTTCTTGATGGCGCACGGTTACCCGATCGATCCGCATAATCATTACGTGTACCCGCCCCAGTTCGCGTGGATGTTCGCCTGGCTGGGTCTGTTCCCGTTCGGCGTGTCGCTCGCCTTGTGGCGAATGCTGTCGATTGCGGCGGGGATGTTCGGCGTCTACTGGACGATGAAGACGCTGTGGCCGCGAATCCAGCGAGGACACCTCTTCCTCGCCGTCGCGGCCACGTTGACGCTGACGCCCTTTCAACTGGACTTTGCCGTCGGCAACGTGAACACCATCCTGTTTGCGCTCCTCGCTCTCGCTTTTTACGCCATCTACCGATTGGACAGGCCGGCTCTGGGCGCCATCGCCTTGGCCGCCGCCGTGTTGATCAAGGTGACACCGCTCGCCATTTTGCTCGCCCTGGCCATCCAGGGGCGATGGAACGTGGTGGCGCGGTCGCTCCTGTTCCTGTCCGCGGGTCTCGCCTCGTCGTTTCTCTTCCTGGGCTGGGAAAGCACCGCGGCGTACGCCACGCACTTTCTTCAGTTTGGGCGACAGAGTATGGCGAATGGCCCAGCCCCGTACAACCAGTCGCTCCTTGGCGTGCTCGAACTCCTGTGGGACAAGGGGCAGCCCGGCTCGCCTCCTCTGTGGTTGAGCGTCCTGTTTGACATCTACGCTGTCGCCATGTTGTTCGTCATCGGAACCATGATGAGGCGTACACCATGGACGTCTGAATCCATCCGCATCGGCCTGAGCGCGCTTCTACCCGTGGCTGTCTCACCGCTTGTGGAACAGCCGCACATGGTGCTCACGCTGCCAGCGCTCATGGCGTCGCTCCATCTCATCCGGCGGCACCCTCGCACGTCGTCGCGCCGGACGTACGCGGCGCTACTCGCGACGGCATATGGCCTGCAGACGCTACCCGTCACGTTCCTGGTGAACCATGCGACGCGCCTCTTGCCTTCGTTGTACTGGATTCACATCCAGATGTTCGTTTCACTTGCGTCCCTTCTCGCCGTACTGCTGGCGATGGCCCGGGAGCGCCCATCGCAAACGTTTCGGAAAGCCGCAATCGGATGAGGCATGCGTCTTCCTGGCGCCTGATCGCGCCTGTGAACATCACGGCCGGGGATCCTCTCCCCGTCCGCCCGCCCCCGAGTGAAGTCGCGCTGCGAGCTCGCGCAACGCGAAGCGCTGGAACTTGCCCGTGCTCGTCATGGGAAAGCTCTCGATCATCTGCACCGCCTCCGGCCAGTGGGACTTGCTCACGCCGCGATCGCGCAAGAACGCCTGAATCTCCTCCAGCGTCAGCACGTCGCCCGAATGCTTCGGCACGATAAAGCATGCGGCGCGTGTTTTCCGGCTGCCGATAATAGCCGGGGATCATGTTCGCACCGCGCACCCAGAGTTCTCCTTCACAAGGAGGTTCGAGCCTCTGCCCGCGCTCATCCACCACCTGATCTTCGAGTCCGTCCAACCGCTTCCCGAAGGACACGCTTGTGACGTCGATCCCGTCCCCAGGGCGCGTGATGTGCGTGACGCCCCCCTCGGTGTAGCCATAGCAGGCAAAGATGTCGGCGCCGAGTTTGGTGCTGAGCGACTTCAAAATCTCCGCGGGACACGTCGCGCCCGCATAGACGATGCCACGGAGAGACGGAACCGACGAAGCGGTGAGGTCGTCCGCCCGAGCGAGATCGACGAGCATGGGCGTGGCCCCGAGTAGATAGGCGGGCTGTTCCCTCCGCATGACGGACACGGCGCGCTGGACATCCCAGTGGGACAAGAGTGCCACCGGCGCGCCGCGATACAGAGCGCCGAGGCACCCGATGCCGAGCCCCGTGAGATGCGCGATGGGCGTCACGATGAGCCACTTCGCCGCCGGTTCAAACCGCGCGGTCTCGTTCAGTTGCCGGATCCAGTACAGGTTGTTGGCGTGCAGGTGAAGCTCCGCCTTAGGCCGTCCCGTGGTGCCGGAGGTGAACATGATGAAAAAAGGATCGACAGCGACCGGGCGCGTGTCATTGAGCGAGTCACCTGTTTCCTCCGCGGCGAACTGCAACAGGTCGGCGTAGGAAACGGCGTCCTCATCGGGGGCTTGCGGCACGGCGACGAGCGCAAGCGCGCACCCAGCGTTCGCGGCGGCGCGGCGCATCGGCGCGAGGCAGTCCCGGTTGCGGAAGGTGGCCATCACGACGGCCACCTTCGGCTCTGTCAGCTGGAGGACGTAGGCGAGATCGTGCTCCGTGTACGGCATGTGGCAGAGGACGGCAATCGCGCCCGCTTTCGCCGTCCCCATGAGGGCCACCAGGAACTCGTGCGTGTTCGGCAATTGCAGCGCGACGCGATCGCCCGGGCACACCCCCATCGCTCGAAGACCGAGGGCGAACTGGTCCGACGCCTTCTCGAGCTCGCCGTACGTCGTGACGGTTCCGTCCTCGTCGATCACGGCCGGTGCATCAGGTTTTTGCGCTGCGTGCAGAGATAAAAGATCCAGGAACGTCTCCTCGGTCCAGCGGCCTGCGCGCAGGTGCTCCTCGATGTGTCGGCGCTTGAGCCACACGTCATCCCGCGACACGACCCGATGGACGCTTGCCTCCCATCTGTCGTTCATCGTGCACTCCCCCTTCGCCGCAGGGCCCTACGCCATCGTCAGGCCGCCCGACACGCTCAGCGTCTGTCCCGTGATGAATGCGGCATCGTCGGAGGCCAAGAAGGCCACGGCGCTCGCAATTTCCTCGGGTTCGGCGAGCCGTCGAAACGGTATGGCCCGCTCCAGCGCACTCGCAAGCTTGTCGTTCTGTCCGGCGATCTCCTGAAACAGAGGCGTCCTGGCCGGCCCCGGACACACCACGTTCACGTTGATGCGGTGTTTCGCCATTTCCCGCGCAATCGCCTTCGAAAACGCGATCACGCCGCCTTTCGCCGCGGCGTACACCGCCTCCCCCGTGGATCCCACCCGAGCCGCGTCGGAGCCGATGTTCACGACCTTGCCGTACGAGCGGGCCACCATGTGCGGCAACACCTCGTGACACGTGTACAGGACGCTTTTCAGATTGATGGCGAGGATCTTCTCCCATGTCTCCTCCTGACTGTCGAGGAAGAGTTCGATGCGGTCCCAGCCGGCGTTGTTCACCAGGATGTCGATCCGGCCAAACTGCTCCATCACCTTCCCGACCATCGCCTGGACCTCGTCTCGCCGCGTGACATCTGCGCGCACCGCCACCGCCTCCGCTCCCACCCCGCAGAGGCGCTCGCTCGTCTCGCAAGCGCCGTCCAGGTCGAGATCGACCACGGCCACACGAGCCCCCTCCGCCGCGAAGCGCTCGCAGATGGCCCGCCCGATTCCCCGCGCGCCTCCCGTCACGATGGCGACCCTATCTTCCAGCTTCATCCCATCCCCTCCCCTGGCGATCACGACCACCGATTACGGCGCCGGAACTTGCGAAAGTCCGGTTTCCGCTTTTCTTTGAACGCCTGAAGCCCTTCGAGCGCTTCGTCGGAGCGGTAGTACATCGCGAGGGATGCCATGGACAGGCGCGTGATGCCCTCGATATGCGCCGAGTCCGCGTTGAACGAATATTTGAGGAATTTGAGCGCCGTGGGGCTCTTGTCGAGGATCTTCTGGCACCAGATCTCGACCTCGTCCATCAACCGCTCGTGCGGAACCACCTTGTTGACGAGGCCCATCGCGAGCGCCTCCTCTGCCGTGTATTGCTCACACAAAAACCACAGCTCTCGCGCCTTCTTCTCGCCCACCACGCGCGCGAGGTAAGCGGTTCCATAGCCCGCGTCAAAGCTGCCCACCTTCGGCCCCACCTGGCCGAACTTGGCGCGATCCGACGCGATGCTCAAATCGCACAGGACGTGCAGCACGTGCCCCCCGCCAATCGCGTACCCGTTCACGGCCGCGATCACAGGTTTCGGGATGCTCCGGATGAGCCCGTGCAGCGTCTCAATCTCGAGCCCAATGCCCTCCTCCAGATCGCCCCCCGTACCCGTGTACCCTTCGCTGTCGCGATCCTTCTGATCGCCGCCCGTGCAAAAGGCGCGATCGCCCGCCCCCGTCAGGACCACGACCCCGACGGTCGGATCGTCCCACGCGTCCCGGAACGCGTCGATCATCTCGCGCACGGTGAGCGACCGAAACGCGTTCAAGACCTCCGGCCGATTGATGGTGACTTTCGCGATCCCGTCTCGCTTCTCGTAGAGAATATCCGTGTACGACACGCTACCGCCCCCTGCTCAGCACGGTTTGTACGCCTTACCCAGCCACTCTCGCGCAATGACGATCTTCTGCGTCTGCGCCGTCCCATCGCCGATCTCCAGGCCGATCACGTCGCGCAGCCGCTGCTCGAGCGGCAGGTCCTTCGTGTAACCGTAGTGGCCGTGAAGGAGGATGCACTCGTGGATGGCCTGCGCCGCGACCTGCGGGCCGAGCCACTTGCACATCGACGCCTCCTTCGTGTGGGGAAGGCCGCGATCGCGCAGCCAGAGCGCCCGATAGCTGAACCAGCGGATCATCTCGATCTGGGTGTGATACTCCACCAGCGGAAACGCGACGCCCTGAAACTGGGCGAGCGGGCGCCCGAACGCGCGCCTGCGCCTCACGTGATCCGCCGTCTCATCGAGCGACTGCATGGCAGCACCGAGGCACTGCAGGCAGATGAGCACGCGGCTCAGATCGAAGCCCCGCATCAGTTGGTAAAAGGCGCGATTTTCTTCGCCGATGCGGTGGTCAACGGGCACCTCCACGCGCTCGAAAAACACCGATCCGCGGCCAATGGCCACGTTGCCCAGGTCCTCGTAGCGATGTACCGACACGCCCGGCGCCTCCCTCGGGACCAGAAAGGCGCTCACGCCTCGCGCACCCGCGTCCATCTGCGTCTTCGCGAACACGACAAACGCATCCGCGACGGACGCCAGCGAGATGCCCGACTTCTCGCCCGTGAGGACGTATCGATCGCCATCCCGCTCCGCGCGCGCGGCGATTTGGGCGACGTCCGATCCGGCACCCGGCTCCGTGATGGCAATGGCGATGAGACGCTCGCCGGCGGCCATGGGGGCGAGCCACTCGCGCTTCACCACCTCCGACGCATGCGCTTCGAGGACCTCGGCCAAGAGCGCGTTCAGCACGACGGCATACGCGGCGTTGAAGTCCCCGCGGGCGATCTCTTCTGCAGCGATTCCGGTGGTCAAACAGTCCGCGCCACTGCCGCCGTAGCTCGGCGACACCCGAAGCCCCGTCAGCCCCAGCCGGCCCATGGCCCGCCACAAATCCCGCGGAAATGCACCGGTTCGGTCCCAATGAGCGTATTTCGGCGCCAGTTCGTGCCGCGCGAAGTCCCGCAGAACCTCGCGCCATTGCGCTTGCTCCTCGGAGAACGTAAAGTCCACCGCTTCACCCCCCGGCAACGGCAGCTTATGAGGACAGCGCGTTGCTGTGAAAACAAATGGCAATATCACACAGTCGGTTTCTTTCTCTAGATAGCTATGAATGGAGAACAAGGCACATGAGGATGACAGCGAGGGGCACGAGACATTTCACGGCAGGATTGCGTGAGGAACGTCGCGGATTTGGACAATTCGGGTCTGTAGAATGGTGACGATGTCATCTCGATACCGATGGCAGAAATCTCGAAAGGCACAGAACGATTGTTCGACAGGAAGAGGTGCGTCGACCAGATCGGGATCATGCGCTTTCAAATCGTGATGGACTCCTGTCATCAGCAAATCGTGGATGGACGCAAAAAACAAGCTGGGAACCGTTTGGCCAAGACGGCAATTACTCCCCTCGTTCGGTTTGAAGCACCCGCAGTTACCGAGTTCATGCTTGCAGACTCCAAATTTTTAGCTCTTCACGACGGGTTGCACCTGCGGCGTTCTTTGACTTTCGCCCAGGAGTTATAACTCTGTTGTTGCTGCTGAAGATAAAGAACCGTCGAAACCTTCTCTGCCAGCGAAGTGTTTCGACGGTTCTTATCCCTTATGTGGTGGGCCCAGGTGGACTATGATTAGAACTTCACTACACTTCAAGGAGCCACAGAGGCGCACGATTACAGGCATTTTACTCCTAGAGATTTCAGGAAACACCCCTAAACGGACAATCGAATTGTAACTCTCTTGTTACTCGACGTCTAAGGTCCTCGGGGCATCGCCATTTATGGAGTTGATAATACTCCGTCGATTTCAGTATACACATACTCCCATATTCCAAGGAGCAGCTTTGGTTCACCGCTCGCTTGTGCCAGGAACATCTGAAGTGGCTTGAGGGGCATCTGATAGGCCTGCTCGTCACGGGCCTTTACCATGTATAAAGTCCCCCGGGATCGCATATGATGCAATAGGTAAAGAAAATAATATCATTCTTTACACTACGCGAGATGCATTGTATTATTGACTCTGAACGAAGGGAGGCCAATTTCATGGTCGCGTCGGTTGCTAAAATTTCTCCCAAGGGGCAGATCACGCTTCCCGCGGAGATTCGCCGCGCGTTGAATCTGCGCGAGGGTGACCGCGTCGTGTTCCAGGTATCAAACGACGGCAAGGTTTTCATCTCCGGACTTCCGTCGTATGAACCGGAGACGGTTATCGGCATTCTTCGCACCGAACAAAATCTCGATGATTTTCAGGAAATCCGTCGTAAGGCTCGATTGCTTCGTTCTCAGCGTTACCTCCAAGTTGATCGAGCGGATGACGAGGATGATCAAAACTGATGGTGCGAAAATGGGTCGACACGAACATCATCATTCGCGCAGTCACAGGCCAGCCCCCTGATATGGCTCATCGTCTCCTTCCGATTCTCCACCAAGCCGCACAAGGCGACTTTGAGCTTGTCGTTCCCTCCATTGTCGTTGCAGAGGCTGTTTACGTGCTGGAGGGAACGTTAGGCTTTTCTCGAAAGGACGTTGCGAGAGCATTACGCGCCTTCTGTGGACTGAAGGGCGTAGAACTCGAAGAGTTCGAAGTTATCCTGACAGCCCTGTCTGATTACGAGGAAACCCATGTCGATTTCGCAGATGCCTATCTTGGTGCAAAAGTGAAACTTACGGGCGACGTTGTGTTGACTTGGAATTCCAAGGACTTTAGAAAAATCGGAGCTTCATATGAAGCTCCCTGACAGCCAAAAGGCCCGCAACCGCGCGGGCCTCATCTCTTACTCCTCGTCTTCAACTCCTCCAAGCACGTCCCGCAGACAGCTCGCTCGTGAAAGACCTTCTCGGCCTTCTCCCCGCAGAACACGCACTTGGGTTCGTACTTCGTAAGCACGATGCTATCGGCTTCGACGTAAATCTCCACAGGATCTTCTTTGGCAAGATGGAGGTCGCTGCGAATCCGATTCGGCACCACAAGCCGCCCCAACCTGTCGACTTTACGCACGTATCCTGTCGCAATCATTCGACTTTTCCTCCTCAGTACCGTCGTCTCATCATCACCCATCCTACACCTATCACGACAACAATGAGAAGCAATAGCGCAAACGGCAAATGCCGCGCTAACTGCCACCCGATGCCCCAGCCGAAGCCATGCACTACCGAGCGCCCGAACTCATGGAGCAGCGGATGATACGAATAGTGTGCGTAGGAATGATAGTGGTGGAACATGACTGCTCACCTCAGTTTGTCGCGGATCTCCTGCTTCAGCTCCTTGAGCCAATCGCTCTCCTCACCATTGTCCTCGAACAGCGCATTTGCCGTGTACGGCGGAATGTAAATGTCATCGGCCTCCAACAGCACGTACCGATCCTTCGGTGGCTTTTCGGTCTCGGGGCGCGGATAGAAGTCCGTGCACGAGCGCCCGATCGGCGCGTTCTCACCAGTGCGTTGGTAGTATGCCGTGCACAGACCGCCGCGCTCATCGCGCACGAAGTATCGGCAGCTCCCGCAGTGCCCCTGCGCCGCCTTTCGCAGCGCCGCGTCACCGCGCAGGACGAACACGTCCGCGCGCTCCATCACGGCGAGCGCTCCGTTTTTAACTAAGGACTGGATCAGCGTCCGGTCGTTGAAGATGTTCCACTCGACAGGATCCTCAGGATCCTCGTCGCTCCACTCCATCTCCTCGTATTCCTCCGCCTCATCGGGGGCTGCCCACGGCGGCGGTTGGGTATTGTCGAGAATCAACACTGGCCCGTACACGATCTTCGACCGGACACCCACCATTGTCATGTCGTGATGCAGCGGCTTGACGATCTCCAAGCGCATGAGGGCCTTCGTGATCTCGTCGTCCGTGTCGAAAAATGGATAGTCCATGACATAGGTCAGGATCCCCACAGGACAATGCGTCTCCGCGGCCTCGCGGTCGAGAAACTTTACCAGATACTCCTTCGTGGGAGCCTCGTCTTCCTTGAGTGGCGTCCAGAACTTGGCCCGCCAAGCGGTGTCAAAGGTGCCGTCCGTGATCCGTTGCATGAGGGCTTCCGTTTCAGGCCGTAACTGCTGTTCCATGCGCGTTCTCCTCCTTCAGACGCTCAATGTGCTGTTTGACTTTCCGTCGATAGGTTTGATTGACGATCCCATCGAGAATCAGCCGCGCGTACTCGTCACTCGGGGCGACCTCATACGGGAGTGGATGGGCTAGAAAATACGTTTCAGCCTCTTCCCACTCTCCGCCACAACGAACGAGCACAAGCAAGTGGCGATAGACATACGGCGCACCTTCGCGGCGGTCGAGGCGCTTGACCTCGCGATCCGGCACGTACCACAGCACGCCGTGAACCGTGTGCCCTCGCGCCGGAACGATGTTCGCCACACCGCCGTTTCGATGCGTCGAATGGCCGTTGAATGCCAATCGATGCCCGAACAGGATTGCGTCCTCACAAATCATGCGGGCGGTCGGACAAGTGCGACGGAAGTCGCGCACATTCATGCAACTTCCATAAGCAAAGTAGATCATCCGCACCGCCCTCCTTTTTCCTCGCATAGCAATGTCATCTTGATTTGAGTCGAGTATACTTCTATCATCCTCTACTGTCAACATGTGTTTGTTCTTGATAGAACGAAGGAACTTCGCCTCGCACCCATAGTCCCGTTGCGATACGACGCAGACGATCGCTCCCAAGCGTATCAAGGAACTGACGAAAACGCCCTTCGGACCCTTCCGCCAGCGCATCAGAGCGATCGCCACGGAAGAGTGCCGGAAGACGCTCAGCGCCTGGCATGTGTTTGCGCAGGTACGCCGCCTGCATCATCGTGGCGTTAGCTAACTGAATCTGACGCTGAATGATGATTGGATCCAAGGAGCCATTGGGATACCGGAATTCCACCGTGGGCACGTTATGCTCAACGAATTTGGCCGTGTTGATGATCTTGTAACGGTCCTCGTGCCAGCGGTAGCCAATCAACTTGCGTGAAGCCGAGAGCGCCGTATCATTGCGGCGCAACTGACGAAGGTCGCGCAGGTGAAGTGGTCCTGCATAACGTAATCCGCGGTGCATGGTGGCGTGGTGACGATCGCTCGCCGCCCCCATCTTGTAGTACTCGTTCCCAAACCAGTAGATGTAGCGGGCAAGCCGCTGCCATCTGTAGCCTCGGTCGTCGAGAATCGAGTGGCCCATATGGATGTGCAGCCCGGTATGCCTGTCCGTTGTGGCGCCCAAGCGCCGTGCGATGTCTGTGATTTTGCGGAGTGCTTCCCACGTCTCTGGTGTGTCACGAAGTGGTGGCGAGACGATCTCGCCGCCGCCTTCTAGGCTGCCGTCATGCTTGACGATCCACCCTGTGTACTCGTCCACTCGGGAGCTGTAAGACTGTTGGCTGCGTGTTGTAGAGAATCCATAAGCATAGAGTTCGCGCGCTAATGCGTCGCCATAAATGTTCTCCACTTCGAGCTCGATCCCGAAGGTCAAATCCGAACCATCAAGGACGTTTTCTGTCTCGTACTCACCAAGTCCCTCAAGCGTCCGAGCTTGTTCCCGAAAGGTTTGCCACTTTGCATCATCCTGACTCATGTACACGCCGTCATGGCGATGACGTTCATGCCAAACATAGAGTGCACGGTCACGCTCGTTGTCCCAAGCGACCTCGGCGTCCGTGATGTGCGTGAGGACCGTAGGAGCAACCGAAACGCGGTTCGCGGTCTCCAACGGCGCCTCTGCGGCCGACTGCGCACGCATCGCCTCCGCGACACGCTGGCGCTCGGCCTCGGACTGTTCGGCCATGCGGCGTTCTGCGGCGAAGCGGTTGTAGCCCTCCATATGCCGGCAGACGCGGTGTCGGTGCTGGCAATCCGGACAGGAGCACGCAACGGCGACCGCGCCCGTTCGATCGGTGGTCAACACATACTCGCGCCCCGATTCGGAGTGCACCTGGACCGCCGCGTCGGCAAACTGATGGAATTCGAGAACTTCTTCCTGCTGTCGGGTGCGCGAAAACTGATCGGCGATCATGCCACTGTACGTTGGCACGGTATACTGCCTGCGAATGCGTGCAAGGAAGCGCGCCTTGGCGTTGGCGATCGCCATCTCGTTCACACCGACCATCTCGTCGCGACGCCGCGCCCAGGACTGCCGAATGCGTTCGGCGGTCTGTGCGGAGATGGCGGCGATGAACTCGGCCACGTGCTTGGCGCAGACAGGGCCAGTGCCGCGCGCGACAGAGCGCGGGTTGGTCAACTGCTTGGAGCAAACGGCGCAGGTGGTCATAAAAAAATCCCCTCCTTCAGATCAAGGAGGGGTGGAAGGCAAAGCGGCCGCTGCCGTCTTGCTTCTGAAGCATTCGCTCAAACCCATGAGTATCAGCGAGGTGTATTCGATTTCAATCGCTCATAGAACTCTCGGAGCCTCATTCTTTCTTCTTCCACCCGCTTTTCAATTTCCTCTGTGATATCTCGGACTTCCAAAACGACACGATCACCGACATGCACTGTGCGGACCTCGGCTGCTGAAAAAGGGATGATCCAATGATTCGACATGTGCATGCTCCCTCCTGAGTACGTCCCGGTTCACCCAAAGCGCTCGACAAACGTCGCCCAATCCATCGTCCCCACGTGGACGACTTCCCGGTGGAGAAGGCGCATCAACTTTGGGATGCGGCTCACGCGCCAGTTGTGGACATTGAACAGCCAGAGAAAAATCAGCCCCATCTGGTCACGCCAGAACTGCACAGGCTCCTCGTGCTGCTGAAATCCGTCCCGCGCATACTCAATCCAGAGACTATACCCGCGCACCTCGCGGATGTCCGTTCGCCCGCTCTGCGCCAGTTTTCGATACGCTCGCAGGCGCTCTCGCAGAAACTTGTCCTTGTCCATCCAATACCACGGCCACCAAGAAAACGGCGTGTGGTGCAGCACCGCCACGCCGTTTTTCACGGTGACCGTATAATGTCGTGTGAGCCGTTCGGATTTGCCCCCTCTTGGCTTACATTGTTGGAAGGATTCCTCCATGTTCGGACTCGCCATCATACCTCGATCACTTCTCCAGTTCGCCAGATCACCCAAGTGCATGTGAGCATGATCAGAAGAACCACCCAAAAACCAATGTGTGCAAGCGGCGTCATATATCTTTGCACGCGAGGATAGGCAAGTCCGAACATGGACACAACGATTCCTGCGTAGATGAGGCCGTTTCTACGACCTGCGAGTGTTTTAGCCCGAAGTTTCCGACGTTTGTCCTCATCTCGTTCAATTTGTTCTCGATACTTGAGCCATAGTTCAGCCAAATCGGCATGATACTTGGTAGCTTCCTCTGTCGCTTTGGCGAGTTGTACAATCTCCTCAATCTCCCACCTCGACGCTGCGAGCATGAGCGCTTGTTCTGGCGTGACTCGAAGTCCGCGCCAAGTCTTCGCGAGCATGTCAAATTCCGTTTTCAGGCGCTTATCCCGCGCAATACGTGCCACGTCCTCAAACGCCGCTTCCAAACGATTTGTCGCGCGTAACGTGGTGATGGCAATCGGCATGGCTTCGCGGAGGATTGCGTCGAAGAGCGCGCGTCTTTGCTTCCGATACCGACGCCGTATCCACCCGACCGCCACCGCGACGGACGCCGCGAGGCTCACGAGGATGCCAAACACCACTGATTTTTCCGCGAACGACAAGACAATCGCTCCAACGGCAAAACCTATGACGGTCCCCGCAATGAGGATTCCTGGGCGAACGCCGCCTTCACGCATCTCATAGGTCAATCGTTCGAGGGCGGGTATTGGGCGTCGCACTGGGCGATAACGTTCACGGATGGAAGCCATCCACAACGATTCTTGATGCGCCTTGCGTAGGTCGGCCTCCATGAAGAAACACAGGAGCGAAAGCCCGATCAACACGCCGATCAGTTGCCAAATCACGTTGGCCCCTCCCGATCTCAGAGATAAACGTATCGGATCTCTGGGTTGGCTTGAACCGGCAGTCCCGAAATCGTGTAACCCTGGACATCGGCCTCGTGCACCATGGCCTCAGTGATGCCATGGAAGCGCCATGTATCTGTCTTTGGCTCCCATTCTGCAATCACAATGTAGGGGATGCGGCGTTCCTGCGGTTCGAACGGCAGGATCTCCGAGATCTCGACCACACGTTTTCCGCCCTTCTCCGGCACCGACATCATGCCGATCATGTGCCGGACGCCCATGGTGATGAGATCGCCAACCATCGTGGTCGTCGGTCTGGAGTCGTGGCTTGACAATAGCGCGGCGAGCCTTCGGAGTGCTGCCGCCGTGTCTGGCCAACCGCGAACATGAAACGTGCTTGCGGTCTGGTAGGTTACGGTCGATGCTGCCTGAAAGAACTGCCATGTTACGGGCGACGTCCGAATTTCCCCGATGTACACGTTGTCGAACTGCATGCGCAGGGTGTTGACGACTTGTTGGTCCATACGGACTGCGCCTTTTCCCTCCGCATTGGGCGCACGTTCGTACAGTCGCGCCGCACGCGGGCAAAGCGGTTGGAGTTCCGGCATTTCCTCAATGATGCAAGACATGCGTTCGGGTGGGACCAAGCCTAACAGTGCCGCCATGAGCGTCGATTTGGATGAGCCCGTGCCGCCGACAACAAGAAATGGACGTGCAAGCCGTTGCATCCATTCGAAGAACAGCAGGATGTTGTCATCCAACGTATGGAGATCGCGTAATTCCTCCAACGTGAAATTCCGCAATGGCTTGCGGATGGTGACGATCAGGCAATCTCGTTCAAGTCTTCTCCCGTCCTCATCCTCGGGCAGCGTCCATCCTGCTGGGCCGCCAACTACGTGCATGCGGTATCCATCTGGCAAGATGGCATCACAAGAAGGTTGTGAGAGGTCAAAGTGATAATTCGTGCCTGACAACTTCTTTTGAACGAACGCATACAGTTCGTCGTTCGTCATGCGCCCCTCGGTGGACTCGTAACGCTTGCCAGCTTTGATGTAGAACGTTCCGAAATCTCCGTAGATCTGGATGTCCGAAACGAGGGGATCATCGATGAGACGCTGGATTTTACCATACGAATACATGTCGTTCAGGACAGTTGTGATGACGTATTCGCGAAAGGCGTGGGGAATTCTGATTTCGCCTGCCAAACGTCCAAGATATGCGTAGGCCGACCGACGAGGCGGCAAATCGCGCCACCATTCGTTTCGCCGACGAATTTCCGCCATCAGTCGTTCGATATGGGGTTGCGCTTCTTGAGCAAGTCGCTCAACGGAAGGTCTGTCATCCAATGTAATCTCCATTTCACGTTGTGCACGTTCGATTTCCACGATGTTGTTGTTCATGGAGTTGTTCCACCTCCAAACCAATCCACCGCCCCTCCTTACGAAGGGCGGTCGCACGGCGTCAATGTTGGTTCATCTTCGGCATCGTTACTTTGGGAGGAGATGAAGGCGCGACAGTTGCGTTCGGCACAGAAGCAGTTCCTGTCGAAGGATTCGGCAAGAATACCACACGCGCCGAGCCGGATAAGATAGATTGTGCTATCCGGTCATACTCGCTTGTGGGGACGAAGAGATAAAGCGTCTTACTGGCGCTATTGTTGTTGATGTTGAGCGGCGAGTTGCTTTGCTGCTGGGGTGCCGATACGGCCAACACATGCACCGGATAGAGTTCGGGCGTCGCATTTTGTCCTGAAGGGTTGATCGCCAGTGCAATGTCCTGCCCTGGCTGTACTGCGTTGGCGAGCGCTGAATTGGCCGCATAATCCACCAGTACGCCATGGACATGATGGGCTTGCGCATATTGCGTGACCAGGGCTTGCAAATCATCGGCCGTGGCCACCATGTTCATCGTGAGGGGCTCGCCCGGCACCGCAGACACCGACAAATAGCGCCCGGCAAGCGACTGCTCGTTCGTGATAGCTCCCATCTGTCGCGCAAACATTCTTGGCACTTGTTCCGTCCCAAGCTCTGAAGGGTTGACCGGGGTATCCGCCGGGATATAGGTCTTTGCCGTGATGACAGGCACCGTGTCTGTCGTCAGTTTGTATCCCACGGCAAACAGCCCGCCTGCAATGACCGCCAATCCAACACCCGTTAAGAGAAACGCACTTCGCTTCATGGTTTCACCCCTCATTTGGACTTCGTTGACGTATCAAGAACGCTCACCGCGCGCAGAATGCGTTGAATCTCCGCGTTCGTCTTGCGTGAACCCATCGGCGCCAATCCCTGTTGAACACGCTTGTACATCCCATCATCTTCACGTACGACGCCGACCACGCGATAGCCGATTTCCCGTTCCAGGAAAGCGACGATGTCCGCGGCGCGTCGAGGCCGTTCCCGAACGCGGTTCAAAATCAAGTACGCAGGACGCTCACCTTGTTGCAAAAACGGTCGCAAGTCCGTCCACGTGGTTCGATCGGGCGTCGTGACGCCCAAGACGACGTCCGCTTCCTGCAGTGCCACCACAGTCGAGATCAGTTGGCTGGCATGGGTATCGAGCACCACGTAGTCCGCGTACTGCCCAGTAAGATGGATTAAGCGCTCTGCGCCGTCGCGGCTCAGCCCCAACGGGCGCTCACCTTTCGGAATGAGCCACCATCCGCCCGCTGTACGCATCATGTTCTGCTCAAGCTCCGGATCTGTGAGCGCATCTGGCAAGGTCTCAAATCGATCCGCGGTCACCGTGCGGTCTGTCCGAAAGAGTCCGGCCAGATTTCCATTGGGATCAAGCTCCGCCAAGACCACGCGTCTGCCCTTGACCATCAGTGCACTGGCCATGAGCGCCGAGAGCGTCGTCTTTCCCACGCCGCCTTTCACGCCGGTCACACAGATGACCTTGGCACGTCTAGGCGCGATGCTGAGATGTTCAAATGGTTTTGTCTCACGAAAATCGGTGTACGACGATTTCCGCGGTCGACTCACGAGAGATTCCAGTGTCACCCTGCCCTGGTCCTCGTCTGCTTTGCGTTCCCAATGCCGTACGTAGTCCGGTGCCGGAGGATACGGCACGACGTCGTCATAACCCGCTTGGCACAGCTCCGCATATCGTTCACGAGTGATCGTGTCGATGGTGCAGTAAAGAACCGATAGTCCCAATTGTTCTTTCACTCGACGCACGGTCGCTTCGTTCCATGTGTCGAGAAACAAGGCAAGCGTGAACGACCGGGTATGGCCCGGCATAGCATCCTCATTGGAGACCACATGAACCGCGATGCCCTGACGTTCCAAATAGCGTTTCAGTCGCTCGCCGCGCACCGGATCATGGTCAAATACCAGCCACATGCTGTATCGCCTCCCACAGTTGCTCGAACTTTGCCCTCCATACCGGATCGCGACGAGTCAACGGCTCGCCGACCAACGGAGATGTCGCCTGACGCATGTCCCACGGCACGACGATGGTTGGCTGGAACGCTGGCGGAAATAGCCACGGAACCCCTGCCTCCTCATACCCGACGAGCACAAACAAGATGGGACGTAAGCTTTGCTGTTTGGCCCCGAGCGCAGTTTCGATGCGTGCAAGGTCAGGGGTTACACCGTAGATCACAATGTCCGGCGTCACTTCTGCTTCCTCATGGTCGATGCAAACCCATTCGGGTTCAGGATGCATTCGTTTGACGTCAGCCCATCGTTCGACCACGAGCATACGCCGATTCCATACGCGATAGGGCGATCGAGGGTCTGCGTAAATCACACAGTGCGGCACGACTCCGGCCAAGTTCCATGCCAAGAAACTTTTCGCAAATCCTGCGAAACCCACGCTCCTCATGCTGCGCCTCCCTCCATCGGGACCGGTCGCCCGTAGAAGAACCCCTGTCCGTACGTCACACCCAA
This sequence comes from Alicyclobacillus acidocaldarius subsp. acidocaldarius DSM 446, assembly GCF_000024285.1. Classification (GTDB taxonomy): domain Bacteria; phylum Bacillota; class Bacilli; order Alicyclobacillales; family Alicyclobacillaceae; genus Alicyclobacillus; species Alicyclobacillus acidocaldarius. Next base: position 1,234,041 of record NC_013205.1, on the reverse strand, counting down.
CTTCTTGAGCCACATATCCTGTTCATGGGTTTCAACTCTTTCAACCACAAGCTCCGCCTCGAGCTGCGCCGCAGCGTCCATGATCAAGGGGAGAAAGAACTCCATTCCGCTCGACAGGCGAACTTTCACAAAATCCGGTCGCAACGTTGTCCACCGCAGTAATCCATTGAAGCCATTACCAAAATCATCTAAAGCGATCCGCAATCCATGTTCTCGGTAGGGTGCCAAATACGAAGCGACCGCCTCGATGTCGAGGCGGCTGCGTTCGGTGATTTCAAGGACAAGTCCCGTCAAATCATCGTCCGGGGCAAAAGGTAAATGTTGTGTTGCCAAAAGCTCCGCCGTGACGTTGACGAACACCCTGGTTTGCTGGGTTCGCGCCAGATGCAGAGCTGTGTCGACAATGTACCGATCCAGATCGACCAACAAGCCCGCATCGGCCATGAGTCCCAAGGTATCTTTCGGATGCGCCAACAGGATCTCATGGCCGTAGGTCGACCGATCCATCAAACGTACAATGGGCTGTTTACGCAAAGACACGGCCATCACCTCCCGCTCCCGGCGCGCGTCAACCCATAAAGGCGATAGCCTTCCGCATTGGCCATTTGGGGATTGGGCACCACGACGACCCGTGGAAACATCCGTTGCAGCGTCGTTTGGACGATTCGGTACCCGCCACCTGCGACAAACACGGTGTGTACGCGCTTCAAAGCCTCCGCGCCTAGGTGCTCTTGGATTCGTCGAACGATAAGTCCGCCCATCCGCTCGATGTGCCGCGACCGCTCCGGCTCGACCGACACAGTGTGCCCGCCATAGAACACTTCACCGCGCGCGTACAATTCGTCATACAGGCCGTCGGACAAAGGCGGTGTCTCGCCGGTCCGCTGCCGAAACACGCTTGCCAACGCCACATACAGGTCATGGACGCCCACGTCCACAGAGTCTGACAAGCGGTTCATGAGGCGCAACTCCGGCTGCGTCTCAAACGTGACAAACCCCGTCGTTCGCGTCCCCACATCCACCAAGAGTAGGTATCCACCGTGTTCCGTCCATGCCGGGTTACGCAGTTCCAACGTCGCCGGATCCAAGAGACTTGCAATCATCGCCCCCATCGCTTGAGGAATGACCCGCACGCTTCGCGCTTCCACTTCCACGATTCGGCCTTGAATTGTGACACGTCCGCGCAGCGACAGGAGCCGCTCTCGAAGCGCTGCCCGTTGTGCCTCGTAATGTGCAAGCGGTAATCCCGTCACGACATCCAGCGGTTCGCCGTCCCTTGCGAAAAGCGCCAATGCCGTGAGCCACAACGCCTCGGTGTCCGTATCCTCAAACTTCTTCGTTGCAAGGTTCCAAGCCGCTTGGCTTTCTTGGCGAGCCAACTCACCCACAAAGACGCGGCGGCTTCCAAAAGGCGTCTCGATGTGGACGTCGTATTCCGGCACGCCAAACAGGTCGGACAAGAGAAGTTCATGCGCCTCACCCACAAGCGCCGGAAACCGATTCGAACGTTCGCCATTCGTCGCCTTGACCCATCCATAGCCGAGATCCACGCCGATGACCATGAGCGCACCTCCTCTGACTTTGCGCAGCTTGTAGGGCAATCATGCCTTGCGCAGGAATCCAAACCACCGCCGCCTCTCTCGCGTTGCAGACCATCCCAGCACTTCGTCCCAAAATGGCCGCATGGCCTGAACGATCCGTTTGCCATTCACGCCTCCGCGTTTGTCAATCGTCGGATCGAACGGCACCACCGAGCGGATCGAAAACGGCAACAGATAGTGTTGCATCGCGCGCTCATCGGCCCGAACCCTTTTGGCTTTGTTCAGGATGGGTGCCACCTCATGGTTCGACAACCCCGCAAACACAAGCTTGTCTGCATGCTCCTGGATCCGAGCGAGTTGATCGACCGCAGGCACCACCACGAAAAGCACTTGCGTCGTATAGGGCAGTACCGCTTGATGGATCGGTGTCCATCCTTGTGGCATGTCCAACAGAACGACGTCCATCTCTTCAAGACACAGATTCAAGAGATACTCCGCATCTGTCGGATCTTGCAAGACGACTTCCGGGCTTTGCGGCGATGGGAAGATGTGCACACTGGACTCATGAACCAGACAGATCCCGTCTCGAACGGCTTCTTCCACCGAACGACCTCGCCATCCCCGGACATCTGGAGCATCTGCGAACCCAAACTTTTGTGCGATGTCACCGTTCATGTCGAGGTCAATCACCGCCACACGTTTGCCACGCAACGCGGCATAATATGCCGTGTGCGCACCGAGCGTCGAGCGCCCCGCACCCCCTTTGGGACTGTCCAGCATGATGACAGGCACAGTTCGCCGACGAACCCCAGGCGTCACGGTGTGTCGAAATCCTTCAACTGCGTTCAGGGTTACGGTTGCATACGGCGGCTTAGCCTCCTGGATCGGCGGCAACGACGAAGGTGTGGCGGACGGCGCAACTTCGACGTTCTCCATCGTAGCGACGGGCTGCGGGTTTTCGCTCGTCCGTTGGCTGCGCATCTGCTCCGTCCACCGCATCACCGCCGACAGGTCAAATGGTAAGGTGAATTCGAAAATCGGAATCTGGGGTAGCCGTTCGCGAATGGCGGTGGTTACGCCTAATCGCGCATCGATCAGGATCCCTTCCACATCCCCTATGGCCGCGTATCGTCGTAATTCGGACATGGTGGTGAAAAGACGCAGGTCTAAAATCCCTTCACACTGTGCCAGGATCTCTTCGGATGAGCTCGCACAAAGAAGCGCCAGCACGTGTCCACCTCCCTTCATTCATCCAGCACGAAGCCGACCACCTCGGCTTCGTGCTCGCGAGAGGCTCTCTGTTCATCGGGAAACGCCTCCTGCGACCCTTCTTGATTTGCCACTTGAAGATCGACCTCAAGCCGAATGTCGTGTACATCCTCGTCCATGGCGAGCCATAGTTCCCAGAGCGCCGATGCGAAGGAAGCGTGTTGAGCTGCCACCGGCACCCCTGTCGTCATGGCTTCATAAGCTGCCGCGCCAAAATCAGGGACGATGAGATGGGCTGCCGATTCGACCTCCAAGCCCATCGGCACACGGTTGATGACGAGCCAATAGTTGTCGTCGCGCATGATGGGGAGCGCCTTGGCGGGATCGCAGTCCTGCACCAGAATCACGGCATCCGTGTCTACGACGACGTTCGTGTCCGATGTATCGATGACCCAGACCTCGCCGCCTTCTGTCTCCGTCGTGCCAAAGACGATGTCGCGATAAGGTGGTGACACCCAGGTTGCGAGTGGACTTGCACTGGAAGCGCTGAGGAGCTTCGCCTTCACACCGCGAGACACAAGGACGTGAAACAGGTTCCAAGCCATAAACGTCCCGCCCGCTTGGCGGCTTGACACGATTTGCAGCCGAAATGGCACTGGCTTGCATCGCACAGGGGGAGATTCGAAATCGCGCAGTAGAAACGCCAGAACTTGCGAGGCGGTGAGCCGATCCTGCATCGGCACGGCGAGAATGCGTTCCTCGGGGATACCCAGTTGCCGAGCCTTCTTTACGATTCGCTGCGTGCCCGCAACCAATTTCACGGGCACCTGCGCTTGCAGCGCAGCTTTCGCGGCAGCAATCTGCGTGACCAATGCCCATTCCGCCCCCTGTGGTGCTTCCACCCATTCCACCTGCGGGAGCATGGCGCGAATCCATGCTTCCGCGTGGTGGTCTCCAAGCGACAAATACCCGCGCATCAGTTCACACGCCCCTTCAAAGCCCCGGATGGCCGAAAGCGCACCGTGGCCTTTTCGGGAACGTCGATCATCTCGCCGGTCTGAGGATTCCGTTGCCGACGCGCGGAGCGCATCACGTACTGGAATTTCCCAAGGGGCGGTAAGGACACTTCTTCACCCGCTTGCAATCGTTCCGTCGTCACCTCGCAGAACGTATTGAGCACTTGTAACACCTGAGACTTGGGTAAGCCCACCCTTGCCTGAACTTCCGCCACCAGTTCACCCTTGTTCACGAGCTCTCGCTCCTTTTCAAGAAGATCTCTCATTCGTTCGAGACCTGTAAGGCAACACAAAAAAAGCCGCCCGTAGGCGGCAAAGCATATGGGGATCGGACCAGATCGTCTCTTAGTTTTGTGCGAATTGAATCAATGAAATGTATCCATAGCTCCCTGAATCGTAGAGATCCCACGTACCCGGTGTGAGTGGCACAGGAATCATATAGGTGTAGGGCGTCGTATTTCCAAATCCACCAGACGCATTCCCGTAACAGAAATTCGGACAACTGTTATCATTCGTAGCCATCGTCGGCGTAACTTGAATGATTTGCCCCGTCGATAGATTGCGCAGATACACATAGGTCCACGATGGTGCATTCCAAATGTCTAAGTACAGCGTCCACGTGTTGTTTGCTGTGGGTGGAATTGTGAAATAGAAGTCTTGCGTAGGTGTAGGCAACGGAGCCCCGCTGTACACGGTGATGGTCTGCGGTGCCGTTACAGAGATCGTTTGAGTCACCGTCACACCGTCAGCCATCACGATGACCTGCACCGAACCCGCCTGCTGCGGTGCCGTGTATGGGATGGAGAAGTCTCCATTGCCATCCGTTGTGACGAAATGCTCGCTTGCGTTGTTCACATACGCTGTGCCTCCAAGTGTTCCTGCGGACACAGCGACATTCACCACTTGATTCGCCAAAGGCTGGCCATTGAAAGACACATGACCCGTGATGTTGGTCTGTGCACCCGGCGCAAGCGATATCGGGTTGATTGTGACCGTTGGCATCGAAGCCGACGTGGGATACGTCACGTTCGTGCTTTGAGAGGTCCCAGTTTGCGGATTCACCACTTGGATGGTCAGTTGATCGCCAGGTCGGAAGACCCAGCTTCCATTCCCATCCGTCCAATTGGTCTGATCGGAGAGGCCATAGCCCGCAAACCCTGATACGACAATCCCCGTGTTCGTCCAAGATTGGACTTGTGGCTGAACCGCATCCCCAGGATGCCCCGCTCGCCATCCTTGCGTCGGATCATCGATCATCAACATCCCCGGTGTAACTTGAGAGGTATTCCCAAACCCATATCCGGTGATCGTCAAGGACGGCGGCCAAGTCGATGTGTTCCATCCCACAGTTAACATTGGATACCAGGTTACATGGATCGCTGTTGACTGAGCAAGCGTTCCGGACGTGCTATTGGCGTTTCCAACAAAGGCCACATACGTGTGTGTGCTCGGTGTCGACTGCGAAACGTTTGCCGTCAAGGTGGTTCCATTCGTCACCGGTCCAGCCACCCACTGACCCGTGGTTTCATCTAAGATGTCGAGTGCATACGGTGCCACGTCCTGGTTTACTGTGGCCGTCAGCGTGACATCTTGACCGATGCTTACATCGGAAGCGCTGGCTTGGAGCGACACCGACAATGCAGGACGAACTTGCACCGAAGTGGATGCACTCTGACCAAGGCAGGTAGCTGTGATCGTATAAGTCCCAGCAGCCGACGGCGTAAACGTTGCCGTGAAATTTCCGTTATTGTCCGTTGTAACTTGTGATGGTGACACACTGCCCCCGTTTGCGGAAACGGATACGAGAAGGCCAGGTACGCCCGATCCGTTCGACATGACTTGCCCACTGATCGTGACAGGCTGCCCAGGGAACACATTCGTATTTGAAGCTTGCAAATCCATTTGAAACGCATTCCAAGTGACTTGCACAGGTGATGAGGCGCCGACAGGTGAGTTGCCATTACTTCCAATGTAGGCGACATATTGATGAGCGCCCGGACTTGTCTGTGAAACGGTTGCGGTCGCCTGAGTACCGCTCGTCACCGCCTGTCCGACCCATTGTCCAGAAGTCACATCGTAGATGGCCAATTCATATCCGCTGACGTCCTCGCTCGCCGTGGCGGTCAACGTCACACTTTGCCCAACCTGCGCCTGTTGTGTACTGGCAGACAGCGACACTTGCATGCCCACAATGCCCGTCTGTTGCACGGAGCCGTTGCCGTTTTGCACACTCACGGTGTACGCCGGGATGTGCTGACCCCACAGCTCCTCGGCCATGCTATCTGCCGCAACCGCCTGTCGATTGCCGCCATGGGCGTACAACACCCATAGACCCGTGGCACCCGCGCTTGCAAGCAATACCCCTGATAGAATGAGGATGATTCGCGGTACCATGTGGTCCGGTCCCGCTTTGCGCCAACGCCACCCTTTCATGAGCCTGCCTCCTTTCTGTTATGGCCGTAAAACAGCCAGAAAGAGGAGAACGGTCAACGCCAAGCCGAGAAAGAAATAGACGCCGAGAGGCGCCAAGCGTCGTTCTTCGCTCTGCACTTGGGGACCCGCGAGAACAGGCCAGAGTGGGCGCGATGCCAGAGCCGCTACGAGTGCGAGAAGCACGGGTACCAAGGCCAACGGCCCAAGCCCCATCCCCATCACCCCGACCATCTCGGCATCCCCGAGCGCGTGGTCACGATCCACCATCCACCATAGTGCACCGAGGCTTACACCGCAGAGGAGCATGGAAATCATCAGCCACCAAGAGGCATGGAAGACCGCACCATCGATCACGAGCATCCCAATGGTGAAAACCACGAGGCTCGTCTCACTCACCCGGCGGTAAAGGATGTCGGTCACAGCGCATACCGCCAAGATGCAGAGCACGGCGGCGGTGTTGAATTCTAGCAAGACGAATTCAGTTCGCAATCGAGCATCACTCCAGCCAAGATCGAATCCGGCAGGAGACCATGATTCTCCAGCACATGTATCGTTTTTCTACAACCATTCCACACTTTTTCATTCGCCGAACGTTTCTTTGCCTTCGACAAAAAAATCCATGTGTAGATGGTTCTCGGGCATCTGTGTCCAAATCATTTCCATACTCCGCTGTCGCGCTTCGTTCTTGGTCACCCAGACGACATGCCGAAAGGACTCGTCCAGGTCAGACAAATTGGTGATGTACATTTGGTATTTGCGCCATAATTGTCTTGACGTTTCCGTTGCGTTATCAAATTCCACCCACCAAAAACCTTGGGGTGTGCGTAGAGCCGCGTCGGGACGAATCGAAGAAGCGCGCAAGTCGGCGTCCGTGGCGCCCGTGGCAAGCTTGCGCAGAAACCAGAGTTCGTCGGTGGCTTCGCGGGTGTTGAACCACCGCACGCCATCGAATCCGTGCTTCCGCAGATAACGCATGAGGATCGCGTTCAGCCCCAGCGCATGGCTCCACAGCGCATCCATCGTCACGGGTTTTCCGTCGATTCCTAACATTTGATGGACATATCGCACGCCCGCTTCAGTCAGGACATATGCGTATGAAGAACGGTTCAGCGTCCACCCTCCACGAAGAAGGGCTTCAGCATGCGCGTTTCGGACGCGATACACATATTTCTTGAGCATGTCATGAGTCCAATTCAGCAAAAACAGGAGATCTGTGCGGAGAATCACCCCTGCGTCATACACCACGCCCAACAATTTTTGCTCGGGTGGAAATTCACTGTCTCGCCACTCCAGAATCAATCCCAATCCCACCTCTGTAAGAACGCCGTCACAGGGTTACGCGGGATACTCGGCGGACTAGAAGGTTGTGGCTGCTGGGTGGCCATCGCCAACCCTCGTTCTTGGAACGCCGTCACCACGGCCTCCGCCACTGACTTGGCCCAATCTTCTATGTCCAGATTGGAGCCCCCAACGATGGGATGCTCCAAGCCTCGCCGCAGCACCGCCTCAATCGCCCGAGAACGTTGGCGCTTCGGCAGGCTTTCGAGCCACGCAATGAGCGTCGGATCCCGAATGTAGATGTGCAGCGTGTACGGTTTTGCACGCCATGATGATTCCATCTCGATTCCTTCCTCACAAATTCTCGTGGTGTAAGGCAAAAACGCCGCCCCGAAGTGGAGCGGCATTTCAGCCATACAAATCATGGGCTGTCAGTCCCCGCTGACGCTTACGTTTGGACGCTTGTGCTTTCTCGCCATCCGGCCAGTACCCGTGCTCCAGGTAGAAGTTGAGCCGCTCTTCCGCTTCATGGGCGGGACGCCCCAATTCCTTCTGCAACTCATACCCGAACGCGCGAAGCTCTTCATATCGTTTGCGAAGCGCGGGCTTGTCGAAGAAATTCACGACGCGAGCGTTCGGAGCAAAACCTTCGTACACGTCCGGAGGCGGCGCTTGGGTTTCGCAGGAGTGTGCCTCGCCACCCACCACCGTGTACACCGCAGCCACGTTGTCGGGCAACGCGCGCAGGTATTCTGGCGTGAAGTGTCCCTGGGTCAAATCTGCCATGATCCGCGCGCTCTCCGCGCCCACGCGAAGCGAGAAGAAGTTGCCGAGCACGTCCTTGATCTCTTTCTTCAGTACCCCACTGAACTGTTCCACCGACTGGGTGATCATCCCAAGTGACAACCCAAACTTGCGGGTCTCATCAATGATTTTCGCCATGATGTCTGTCTGCACGCGGTGGCATTCGTCTACAAGCAGAAAGTGGGTCAACGACGTGCTTTCCGGGCGGGTCAATGCCACGTGGTAATACTGCTCAATGAGCCCGCCCATGATGAGGCTCATGAGTTCCCCGCTCAATGCCTTCACGTCGATGAGGAGAATATGTCCCTCGTCCATCCACTGGCGGATCGGCAGCGCGTATTCCGGTTGGCCGAAATAGAGCGCCGTGCTGCTTGTCACAAACGGGCGCAAGCGACGCTCGACAGGCGCATAATAATCGGGGTTTTTCGCTTGCGCCGGGAACGTCTGCTCCCAGTACGTGCGCAACAACGGCGATTTCAAACGGCGCACGACTTGCAGCCGCCAGTTCTCGTCTTTCAACATCGGGATCATGCCAGCGAGGACGTGCTGAACTTCGTCGTCCTCCTTGAACGCCTGCACACACATGTCGATGATCTCGTCAATCCGCGCACCGCCGCCGTACGCCTTGCTTAACGTCGCCACGATAGCCTCCGTCGTCAGCACCTGAAGCAAGTTCAGCGCCACTGGATAGTCCCGATTCGAGAACGAGATGTAGTGAATCTTCTTCCACAGCGGGCTGTCTTCCGGCAAAATCGCCTGCAGGCGCGACAAGAAGATAAGCGTCGTTTCCGCCGCCGGGTCGATGAGCGTAAGTCCTGGCTTCGGATTCCCAGGCGTCTGTTGCACCCAGTCCATCGCAATGGATTGCAGCAAAAACATGAGCGTCGTTGATTTCCCCGCCCCCGTCATGCCCGTCATCAAGAAATGGCGGGTGAACTGTTCATGCGGAATGCGCACCAACCGCGAGGCTTGGGTTGGATGGCGAAGATAGCCTATCGCCACGCCTTCTGCGAACTCGTCGTCCCGAAGCGTCTGTGCGTGTTCACGAATGACGGGCATCTTCGCCCATGCATCGGGAGACGGCACATGCACGAGTTGCGCCAGTTCCTCCGCCGACATGACAAACGGTTTGGCTTGCTTGGACGACACGAATTGGTTCTCGGCCGACAGGTCGACGAGCGCGCCGAGCATGCCTTGGAAGTAGGGCTTCGCCCGGTGGGGCTCGTCCCCCTCGAACTGGATGGTGACATGGAACAATTCACGCAACTCGTCGTAGCGCCGCACCACCCCGCCGATCTGACGCTTTTGATGCGGCAGCACGACGGGCTTGGCTGACTGGCGGTTCGAGGTGGTTTTGCCCGCGGGTTTCCCGGTAAACGCCGCGCCGAGTTCCGCCAAAGACTGGCTTGCCAGATCCGCCCATACATTCCCCTGCCCGCGCCCACGAAGCTCCGGATCGGCCTTTTGATGCTCCTTCTTCACCCGTCGCAAGGCTTCGCTTTCGTCGATAGGACTAAACGCAATCTCAACGGCCATGTTGTTGCCCATGGCGCGAAGCAGTGTGACCAGCGGATCTCGCTTTCCCTCGCGGGCAAACGGCAAGAGCGCGTGTCGGGCGGTGACGAACATCCGCACCTTGGGGTCTAAGCGAATACGAGGCTTACGCTCCGGCGGCACCTCATGCCACTCCAGCGTCGGGGGTAGCGTGCCTTCCACGCCTTTTTTGCGATCCTCGGGGACGATGAGCCAGAACCACACGTCCCCGTCCTCACCCTTTTCGATGCGGAACCGAAACCAGATCGCCCCTTTGTCGCGCCGCTCCGCTTTCGTGCGGCGAAAGTGAGAAAACCGTGCAATCCACTGGCTCGTATCTGCTAAGGTGTAGAGGTGGTGACTTCGGGCGATCAGCGCTTGGGGTTGCCCTTCGTACCGTTTTCGTTCTGCGGCCACCTTGTCCTTGTCTCGCCACACACCATAGCCTGCGACACCTCCGAGCCCCAAGGTCGCCACACCCAGCAGCGCGTGCTCCAAGTCAAACACCGCGCAGCACCTCCCGAAGGGTTCGCCAACGCGGGACGAACATCCCGGTTTGCGTTTGGTACGACCGGTACGCAGAGAAAGTTTTCGACAACACACGTTCTTCCGCTCGTGCTCGCAACCATTCCAAGATCACAAAGACCGCAAACAGGATCCACAGGGATACTCGCCATACGCCAATGCACGATCCAAAAAACGCGACGATATAGGCGACGTACAGAGGATGCCGAACGTATCGATATGGCCCTGTCTGAATCACACCGTGCGCTTCGGGAAGCTGGGTCAAGGTGTCCCGTAGCGAAAGCAGCGCCCAAAGCTCCAGCACCAGCGCTGCAAGCTGTACACCATACGAGACCGCGAACCGCCACGTCGGCTCGATATACGGCCCTGGAACGATCCAAGCGATGAGAACGGGATACACCGCAATCCCGCTCGATGCCAGGACTGCAGACCCTGTGGTATCGACTCGACGCGGTGTCTTTCGTAACGAGAACCCAAGCCACACCGCTTCCATCAACAACACGGCTGCAAACGGCCAGAAGATGGGTGTCCACATCATGCGCGCCACGTTCCAAAGGAGAACGGCGATGGCCGTGCCTTGGACTCCAAATCGCACAAGCGGTGTCAACTCGCCCCCACCACCGTGACCCTCATGGGCACTTGGAACGTCACAGCCCATTGCCCGCCAAACAGCACGCGGGATGCTGTATCCAGCCACGGCACCTGAAACACGCCGCTTGCCGTCACGGTGACCTGGTGATTCGTGACGGACGCGGATTCTTGCAAGTTGGAAAACATCGACGAAAGATGCATCTGCGTCGCGCTGGTTTGCCACTGGGCGTTCGCTGCTTGGACAGGATCTGAGATCTGCTGTAGAGACGCCAAAAAGTACCCCTGGTTGCCTGTTGTCGCAGTCACGTCCTGATGAAGCGCCGTTTGTCCGGACCAGGCTGCCGCTTCCGCTGCGGCGCGCAATTCCCGATAGCCAACGGCCGCCGCACCGAAGGTCATGAGCATCACGAGCAACAATAGTCCGATGGTGACCCATACTAATCCCTTGTAGAGTTCCGACATCCACCCCGCCTCCTTAGCTCGATGTGAAATACGCTTCATTCACATCGGATGCCGTCACACTAAGAGGAATGGTGAGCGGTAGACTATTGGGATGCCCGAGCGCAGCGAACAAATCAGGAAATAAGATCGGGGCATTGTAGTGCACCGTCACTTGTACTTCCGGATCCGCCGTCCCTGACGTCACGGTGGTCGACGACATGCTCCAGAGGGATTGACCGCCGTACGACTGGGGCAACCCCGCTTCGGTCAGCGTGTCCGCCACAGCCTGTTCTGCGACTTGCGTGTCTCCTGTAATGGCCGCCACGCGTGCGCCGTTATCTGCCGCCGTGACGAGGACGCTTCGCACATGGATGAGTGACGTGAAGATGATCAACAGCCCAAGCACCACGAGTCCGGCTGCCGTCGATACCAGCCCTGCGTAGAGCAGGCTCACCCCTGTGCCTGCGTATCGAAATCTCCAGGCGCTCAAATGGCATTCACCCCCTTGGATGCAACAAGAGGCGAGCGAGAAGATTCGCCCGCCTCTTGTTTTCTCATCAGGATCCCGACCCGGAACTGCTCAGGTTCGGCAGCGTGATGTTGCCCGTGCCCGTGTACGAGCCGGAGTAACCACCGAGCGAAGAAGATCCGGAGCTTGACGTGATCGAGTTCATCGCGTTCGAGCCGGTCGACTGTGCCGTGTTAATCCCTTTGAAGATCAACACGACCATCGTGATGATGAACGCAAACGCAATGACAAACGAGAAGATCATGAAGAGGATTTTCGTGATGTTCGACGACTCCGGCCCCGCCTTGCGCCACCGGAGCCAAGCCGCGTGATGCAGTTGCGCCAAACGATGCATGACATCATCCTCCTTGAGAAATGACAAATGAGTTATGCGCCAAACATCGCAGTAAACGCGCGAAGAGCGGCAGGGAACACCCCGTCAAGAAGCGTGCTGCCAAGCAGCAACCCGCCAGCGGTCGCGAGCGAGATGCCGCCTAAAAGCCAGATCAGGTTGACGAGCATTCCGCCGGTGCCCGTCCCTGCGCGCTGCCAACGCCAAAGCCTCGTCGGGCTTCGGATCAACCCCCTCATGAGATCACCTCCTCATCCATAGGTGGGGTGTATGGCAAACTCACAACGAGATGCCAAAGCCGTTGCCGAGTATTTGCAAGGCATAGCTGAAGACCGCGAGAAACAGGTATCCGAACACAGGAATGCCAAGCCCGAGCGTCGAGATGTAGCTGATCTTCGAGATCGCGTTGTTGTAACGAAGCTCCGCTTCGGTGTCTCGAATGCGTTCCTCGATGTCGAGCGAGGTGAACATCATGTCCACAAGTGGCGTGTTGTAGCGGGCCGACTGCGTCAAGAGTTGTGCGAACTGCGTCGCCTCAGGGAGATGCAGGCGTTCGGCCATCCCCATGAAGGCTTCAACCACGGTCTGGACGCGCATCCCTGCGTCTTTGGCATCTTCGGATGCGCCAATGGCGATGGACACGTCGCGCAGATACGGTTTGAGCGGATGGCTCGTGACCGACTCGGCTGCAGCAATACTCCGTTCGATGGGCGCGCCTGCTTCTGTGAGTAGCGCGATCAAGAGCCTGGCCTGCCGCAATTGTCGTTTGAGCAACAACCGCGCACGCTTGTAAACGCGATTCAGATAGAAGTAAGGAAGAAAGAAAGCACAAAGCGAAAGGGGCATGGCCCAATACCAACCGATGACAAACAGGATCGCCGCGACAAGCAGGGGCATGGCAAACGACACGCGATACGCGATATCCGCCCACTCGGGATGCCCAATCTCACGCGCAAAGAACACCATGTTCTGATGCAGAGATTCGAGAAACCCCTTCTTCTTCGCTTGATGTTTGTACGAGCCCCGTACGGATTGGACACGAAGGCGTTCTTCCTCTTCACGCGCGCTCGCCCATCCCCATACGACGACCAACACTGAAAGACATCCCAAGCATCCAATCAGAAGTGCAACCATCCTGGCTCACCCCTCCACGCGCTCGCCTCGCCATTCGGTTGCGGCCAATCCTGACTCATGAGCCAATCCACGAGACCGGGGTCGAACTCGATCCCTTTTTTGCGCGCAAATTCATCCCGTACCCGATCCGGTGGCCAGCCTTCTTTGTAGGGCCGAGCCTGGATCAGCGCGTCAAGCACATCGACGACCTTGACCACTCGGGCTGGCATGGGAATGTCCTGTCCCGAGACCCCAGTGGGATAACCACTTCCATCCCAATTTTCGTGGTGGTGGAGCGCCACTTGTTTGGCCCACTGCCAACTTTTCGCGTCGTACAGCCAGGGTGTCTGTTGACGCACATGCCGTTCCACCTCTTCAAGGACGACCCAACCCTTCGTCGTATGGGTTTGCACCAGACGGTACTCTTCGTCTGTCAGCTTGGCGGGTTTGTACAAGATCTCTCGCGGGATGGCGGACTTCCCCACATCGTGTACGTACGCAGCAAGCGTCACCCGGGCGATATCCGGTTCAGGCCATTTCAAGGCATCGCGGGCAATCCACACGGTATACCGTTCCACGCGGGACAAGTGATCGAGAACCTCCGGATCGCCGTATTCCGCCGCAAACGCGAGACCGCGAAACAATGCGTATTGAAAGGCGAGCTTCATCCGTTCGCTCTCGCTCCCAAACACATGAGCCATCCGAACGGTGTACCCACCCGAAGGCTCGGCCTCCACAAAGGCGTGAATGAGCGTCCCCTCGCCATCTCGACGCCGCACCCAGTGTGTATGCAGCCCAAGCTCAAGAAGTTGAGGATGGAGGAGCTCGCATGGCAACCCTTGTAACTCCTCTGGACGAAATCCAAGAAGCGCCTCGGTGTCGCCGGTCGCGTACAGAATGACGCCTTCCGCACTAATCTGCAGTTGAACCATGACACTCCTCCTCGCCCCAGACGATCTGCCCGACACCCCTGCGCTTCCCTTGATAAAGGCGCAGGTCAGCCTGCGCCAAGAGTTGTTCCAAGGTCTTTCCGTGCTTAGGAAAACATGAAACCCCAAACGTCACATCCAGACCATACGGTTGAAGTGGCAAGCGTGACTTGATTTGCTGGAGGCGCTCGACCATCCCCTCGTGGCAGGCGCATGCCTCAAAGATGAGTACAAACTCGTCGCCGCCCAGGCGCGCCAACACATCCGTGGCGCGTTTCGTGGCTTCCAAGGCTTGCGAAATAGCACAAAGCGCCTCATCGCCTTTGGCATGACCTTGTGTATCGTTGAGACGCTTGAAGTGATCAAAGTCCATCAGGACCAACACAAACTCCAGATTGTCGTAGCGCCGCAGACGCCGCTCAAACCACTCCTGAAGGCCCTTTCGATTCAAGCAACCCGTCAAGGGGTCATGGGTCGCCTCCATCTTCAATCGTTCGTGATCGTGCAACAACGTGTCTGCCGCCAACGCGAATTCCACGGCTTGTTCTTCTTCCGGAGTGGCCTCACCTCGAAAGTAAACGCGATAGAGACCATCCGTGCAGGGAACCTCGCGAACACGAAGGGCCGCCTTCCAATGAGGCGATCCCGCGACAATGCCTTGCTCCACCTTACCTTCAGGTGTCTCAACTTCAACGCCAAAGGCTCGCATATCGAGCCAAAACCGCATATGTGCGTCGCGCCATGCTTCTCCCGACGCGAGCCGTTGCAAGAAACGAACAAAGATTTCCACCATGTCGTGTTATCCTCCCGTGTGCACCGGTTGCCCCGGCGGTGCAACAATGCCGCCTGAAAAGCCCGATGGAAACAACGTGGAGATGGTGTTCGAAACTCGAACGGGTTGCGTCACATTGAGGAATCCCACGATATCGCCCGCTGCGACGGTTCCCTTCGTTTGGTTCTGTGCCAAGGCCCATTTCATCCCCTGTCGAGACGCGAATTGTAAGGCAAGGGTGCTGCCATTCGGGAGCGGTAACGTGATCGTCGTCTGATTCCCGTTGGTCGTCCAAGTTACCGTGCCGGACGCCGGTGCGATGATCGGGAGGGACGGCAAGAATTCACTGACCAACGGCGTGTTGTCGTCGTTCGATGTGGCCTGCATCGTCCACCCGCCCGAAGAAATTGTGAACGTGAGCTTCGCATCCCCAAACGGCCAATAGCCGCCGTCTGGCAAGGCCACAGGTGGCGTATCCAGGATGTAGGCCGCTGTCATGCGCATGAGCGCGTTGATGTAGTCTTGCACGGCCGCTTTATCGCTCGAACCGTAATAATGCGCACTGGCATTGGGCCAATTGCCGTACATCAGATACAAGGTGTGCAAGTACTTGGCACCCGCGTTCAGTGCGTCGTCGGGATCCCAAGGCGAGGCGTACGGCGCGCAGCCTTGGTTCTGATTGGCCTGGCAGGCCACATTCAATTGCGCAAGCTCTGCTGGAGTGAGCGCGACACGAGAGGGCGTGCCGATTGGCGCCCATATCCCGTCCGCGTCCACGCCATAACCGCCGTACTGCGAGATGCGAAGGGCGTCGGTGTCCGGCTCATCCACTCGCGTATACGGATCCGCCCACCCGCTCCAAGTTTCGGGTTCGAACTGCATGAGCCCCATGGCGTGACTTCCGGCGTAATCCGCGTAGGCGTTCGGTTCCCACGCGGATTCATGGAGCGCGGTCGCAGCGAGATACTGCATCGGCACTTGATAGGTCTCGCTGGCTTGTTGCACATAGGCGACAAAGGCCTGTGGGATCCCGTTGGCAGGCGAAACGTCCTTGGGAATTTGTCCATTCCAAGTCTCCGGCACCGCCGTGTTGAGCGCATTCGCTCCGCCGATGATCGCGAGAAAGAGGAGTAACCCTCCCAAGAAGGGCGCAACGAACAGGAAGAAGACAAAAACCAGAAGCAAGGGCCAGCGCTTTTGAGCCATGCGCAACCCGATACGCAAGCCCAGCTTCACCACCAAGGCTTCCATGTTTTCTCTCCCTTTTCGCTTACAACAAGATCACCTTCCAAAAAGCAGGGTTATCCACGTAACCAGGTTGCCAGTACCACGTGTGCTCATGTGGGATGAGTACCGTAGGAAAGCGCGTTACGGCAAGGTCCAATGCGCTATTCGGCATGGCATATAAGACGTCAGCTGGCATCGATATTCCAAGTTGTGTAAACGAGGATCGCACGAGATTCTCCGCGCTATTCACCGATAGAGTTGAACCGTACATGGATAAACCGGCAGCCACGAGTGTGACGCGCGGGAGCAAGTCTTCCTTCGCCAGCAATCGGATGAGTTGATGACAATGATCACACCATGGTGCGAATACCACGATAGGCTTTTGCCCGGGCAGCGGAACGAGCTCCCCGCTTCCCGTCTCGACCGTGGCGGTTTGGATTGCACGGATGAGCGGCATGGGGGCAACCGACAATCCATGCCACGGCGTCGCGGAAGACGATACGCCTATCGCCCGCTGCGCAGTTGGGGCAGTCGAAAGTTGGGCTGTGGCGGCGGTACCGCACCCTGTCACCCAAAGGGCAACGGCACCGATCCCGACGCCCACCCCAATTCGCTTCATGATGTCCCTCCTTTGAAAAATGTCACCCAGTCATGAACTTGACTTGACGGCAAGATCCCCGGAAGCTCCTCCCAACCACCTTTCACCTTGTGGTAGGCGACCGGGACAGGCAACTGCACGTCTTCGTACAGGGTCACGGGACTCGGCAATGGATCCGTGTGATAGCCCGCCTGCTTCCATAAGGATTTGGTTTGGGATGGGGTCAAACCCACCCATACAACGGCAGGCTTATTCGGCAACTGTGACCAAATGCTTTGGAACTGGGGAATGGCATACGCCGTAACCCCGCTCAGGATCAGCACGTTCTGAACAGAAGACGGAACATGCACGGGCAATGCGGAGACATGCTGAATGCGCTGAGCGTAGGGCTGAAGATGCGATACCATTCCTGTCGGTAAGCTCTTCATCACGACTGGGACTTCTTTCGCAGGCGAAGTTTTGGAATCTGGATGTATTGATGATTTCGTTGACGAGCTAGTTGACACGGAAGCTGAAACAGGCGGCGCAGAAGCTTGCGTTTCAACTTCTGGGTGGGTCGTGTGTACTGTGTACGTGCCGCATCCTGTCAGACCTCCGATACTCACAGCCAACGACACAAGCAACCATCCGACGCGCTTCAAAGTGATTCCTCCTTCTGTGTGGGCGTTCTTCATCTCCAGGCGATCTGTAGGGCAACATCACCGATCCAAGCGCTGCACCCTACATTGCGAGACTTCATAACTGCCGGGGCGAAGACCCGAAATTTGTCGAAAACGCGGCCATCGGAAACGACCGGCGCGTTGGAATCGAGTTTTTCGTCGTCCAAGTTTGACGTCCAGGTGCACGGAACTCTGAAACGTGAAGGGAACCGGTGAACGCATCCTCACCTCCACGGGCAAATGAAGATCCCCGTGCGTCCACCACACCCGCGCCTGTCTACGAAAGACTGTCCGTTTCCCACGACGCCAAACGAGCGTCCGTGCCTTTCGCACCCATCCGTCGCTCACATGACTTCGAAAGGGATAACGCGCGGCGTCGAACAAATACTTGACGAGCGGCTTGCCATCGGGATCGAGCTTTCGCGCCAGCCACGTGAATCCGAACGCACATCCCAGGATGAGAAGCCAACGATTCACCACGAGGTTCAATAGACGAAAAGGGGTCAAGGTGTCCAATAACAGGAATCCAACCCCCGAGAGAAAGAACGTGACGACATCGTCCGCAAATAGGCGAAACCCCAGACTCCGGCGGTTGATGTTTGTGATGACGACCTTCTGTTTGAACAGCTTCTGGTAGGTTCGTGGCATACCAACGCTCCCCAAACACGCGCTCTCTCAGGCACCTGATGGCACCTGCGAGAGCGCGTCCAAGTCAGCTTCCGCTTGGCAGTTTGCCGACCAGCCACGTGAGCACACCAAAGAAGACCGTGGGGTCAACCAAAAAGAGTAAGGCAATAAGCCCAAACACCACTTGGACAACGATGTGCTGATGCTGGCCTCGGATGTACTTCAGCGTGATCCACACGACCATCACGACCAACACGACGACCGCGAGAATATCAAAAAATGGCTGGACTAACTGCCATGCGGGGTTGCTTGTGATTCCACTGAGGCTTGCACCTTGTCCCATACGTGTGCCTCCTTGTCAGCGAAGATGGAGAACATGACACACCGTGCCGAGCCATGGCCATGTCCACAGGCCCACCCAGCGAAGTGCGTAGGTTTCGAGCGGTCCTGCGGCTTTTTGAAGCATGGGTGGCGCATGAACGAGGAGGTAGGAAAGCGTGAGCACCGTGACAAACACGCGCATAAGGGCGCGGATCAAGCTTTCGCCAGGGCTTTCGACGCCAATGGCCAGCCATGGCACGGGTGGTTTCACCCACCAAGGCAAGGGATAAAAGAGTTGCACGCCCATCGGGTTCACGAGATCGATGAGCCAGTGACTGACCCATCCCATGAAGATTCCTGTCGCCAACCAATCCGGAATGTGAAACCCGAGGCCGAACAGCACAAGGTAGAGGAGCACGGACACCAGCAGGCTATGGGTCAACGTGCGGTGACGAATGAACTTCGAGACCAGCGACGCCCCCGGGATGTGCCGCGACACCCACGATTCGGGTTGGTCAATATCTGGGACGGGAGCCACAACAAACGCCACAGCGATCGTAGCTGCTGCTTGCCATGAGATGGGCGCGTGTTCCGAGACCAGCATCACCTCCGTCAGTGCCGCCGCGAACACCGCGTGCGTGGTGTGGATCAAGAACACCCCTCCTCTCATCAGAGGAGGGGTGTAAGGCAACATCACGATTTGGGATCGTGACGATTCGTACGGTTGGGATCGAGCGGTGTCCGCCGCCCAAGTTCGACGCGCCTGCGTTCAGCGTTGCGCGTAGCGCCCGACGACTTTCGCTCGCTTCGTTGCGTAGTCGGCGGCGCCTTGGGCTTCGCCCGCAACCGCACTGTTCGGGACGGAGACGACACCGAGACCATCGGCACGACCTTCGCGGCCTCCGCTGACTTCGGCGCTTCATTCGGCTTCGGTGCTTCGCTCGACTTCGGATTTCCAGGCTCTCCAGGAGAGGAGTTCACACGCTTGAAGCTGGTCGACGACGGCGAATGGGCTGCCGTTCCGCTGACCGCAGAGGGCGTTTGGAACTCATCTTCGAGCTTGGCCGAATCCGAAGCGCCTTCTTCGTGCACTTCGCCTTGTCCTTCGCGCGTCACCCCGCGATCTTCAACTCTCGGTTGCGACACCCCGAATGCTTCGTCCAAGGGATGTGCCCCCGATTCCTCGGCGCTTGATGCGAGCGTCGTGGGGGCTACGGACATCGTCGGCTCCGCGGACTTCTCCGCCTCCGGACTCGCATCGCTCCTTGCTGGTGGATTTCCTGCAACCGCATCGTCTGTGTTGTTCGGTTGCGGTATGGCGAACGCCTCTTCCAACGGATGATTCACCGATTCCTCGACGTTAGGAGCTGTCGTCGCCTTCACCCATCCACTTCGCGACATTTCTCGCGGTGAAGCGTCCGACGACGGCTGTTTTTCAGTTTTCACCTGGGTAGACGCAGCCTTGTCCCCCGACGTGGTCGTCTCCGCCGCCACGGTTTCAAGCTGGACCGTGGACGTTTGAGTCACTGCGCCATGAGCCTCTACCTCTGGTGGCGTGGCGAATGACGCGTCCAGATCCGGCATGACCGCCTCAGCTTCCGCTTTCGGGGCCAGCGTGCGGCGATCTGCCACCATCTGTGCAGCTTCCACAGTGGCTGCCGCCCGTTCAAACGCCTCTTCGAGGTGAGGCTCCGCTTGTTCGTCTTCAGCCACTCCATGCGTGTTCGAAGACGAAAGACGGTCATTCAAGTCCTCCTCACCATGTGCGTCCGTTTCGGGATTTGCCCCCATGTCGGATGGGCTGGAATCCGACACACTTGGATTGGACGGCCCCCCACTGGGGCTTTGTTCACCGCTTACGTTCGCGCCGCTCCCCGATTGCACAACGTCACCAAGGGAAGAAGGCTGATCCGCACCGGCTCTACCCAGTGAACTGGCGGCCGAATCACCGCTAGCCGAACTTCCAGGCGGTGAACTGTTGCCTGCTGAACCATCGCCCGTCGAGGCACGATCGGTTGAACGGCCACTTGTCGGTCCGCGCATCGTCGCCCCATCGCTTGTTGGCCCCTTGCCGAATGCGCCTGTCGAGCGACGAGATCCAGAACTTGAAGATCGGTCCGCGCTCCCCTGGGCAGAAGAGCCTCCTGCGGCTCCGCCGCGATGGGACGTACTCCACGAACCGGCGAGCGTTCCTGCCATCCCTGCGGCACCGTCTGCTGAACTGTGGCCTCGCCAATCGAAGCGTTTCGAGAGCAGTTCCCGAGTCCGATCTCCAAACTCCGTCCATTTGCTGGCTTGCTTCTTCTTTTCGTCTTCACCGGATGCCTCTGACGAACCGCTTTTGAACCGTTCAAGGGTCGGCATGATGAACGTTGAGAAGATCGGGCCTCGGAAGATGAGCGCACCCAAAAAGATGAGCGCCGCCATGATCGCTCCTGTGACCAGTGTCGTCTCATCCCCCGTCAGGGAGACCGTGTCCATGACAATACTGATGAGCAAGAATGTGATCGACAAGTACACCACGTTCGCCAGCTTGAGGAGCAGATAGCCGATGGCCTGCTTCACCCACTTGAGGACATACGTCCATCCGACCTCGGGGACAAAGCCGAGTGGTAGCACAAAGATCCCCATGAACGTCATGAAGAGGAACGCCATTTCCAGCCCAAACAGGTAGAACGCCATCACGGCCAAGAACATGAGGCACGGAAGCCCGAGCAGCAACATCACGGCCAAAAAGACGATGTTGTTATACGGGTTCGAATTTTTGACATCTGTGCTCGTCCAACCCGTGTGCGCGAAAGGTTGTGGCGTCTTGAGGATGTCGTTCAACAGACTCTGCCTGGCCGAAGTCGTCGTGTTCTGCATGAACAACGTGACCCAGTTGTCCCCGGATTGAATCGTGGCTGTGCCCCCACTGTCCGTCGTGTATGACTCTCCCACCGACGCACTGGATACATTGAAGTCTTGCAGGTTGTTGGAACCATGGCCAAACTGAGCAATTTCCCACGGCTCCAACACATAGATGTTCCAGGCCGCGTCGTAGATGGTGCTGGCGCGAAGATTCGAGATGGACTCAATGGCCGCACTGACCTGATTGTCTACGTTCTCAGACAGATTGTTCACACTTTGAAAGATTGGGGAGAAATGCGAGAAGAAGATGAATAACAACGCACCCGAGAACGCCGTGCTCACGACGGCTGTCAGCATTTTTACATGTCGAGCCCTCAGAAACTGCCAGACTAGATAGACGCCTACGGCAAGCACGAGAAACGGCAGCAGACGTAAAAACACATTCTGATAGGCAAGCGAGAAAGACAGCCCCAAGCGCTTCGCGACGGGATCCACCAACCAGTTAGGATTTGAAAAGTCCACCGCCAACAAGATTACCAAGTGCATCAACCACGCGATGCCTTGCATGACCAGATCCGCAATCCAGTTGGCGACTTCTTTGATCACCCCACCGCCAAAAAGCGTATTCCACCACCCTTGTGGAGGGAGGGTGAACGTATACACATTTGGCGAGGGCTGTTCCCATCCCGGAAACGGAGACGTGGGATTCGCATAGCCAAAAAGCGTGTTGGTCGCGGCGTTCGACGTGACGACACTGTCGATACTCGGCGCGCCCCCGTTGCCTCCGATGACTTGCAGCATGCCTCCATCCCCTCATTCCGGTGTTGTACTGAACGCCTTCAGCAAGCCTGCATCGACCACATCGATCTGAATTTCGCCGATGCGCCCCAACGGATCGCGCAGGAAACCCCGTCCTCTTTCAAACGACTGGAAGACCTCGACATAGCGATTCAGCATCTCGTCTTCTTCCAGCGGAAGCCCGAGCAGGCGCACCGCATGCTCCACCTGCGTGCGAGACGTCAGACGACCGACAAACGTCCAACCGAGACTCGCGGCCATGTCGTCGTTTTCCGCACCCTGCTTTGGCAAAAGAACATCCGGATTCTGCACGGCGAGCATAAGCACAAGGTTCATACTGCGCCCAAGGAGTAACATGCGGTTGAGGAGCGCACGCCCCTCCGGGATACTGCGAAGAATCCACGCCTCGTCCACAGCGAAAAACTTGCGCACATGTTGGGGAGCCATGACCAGACGTCGGAACGCAATTTGCGTGACCAAGTACAGGATGGCAACGGCGAAACGCTGACTTTCACGCCATGCATCCGGCGAACTCCCCGGGTCCGGGAAGTCCAGACCCATAATCGACGCCACCACCAGCCTCGCACGGCTATCCATGACGTTGTCTTCGCCGTCTTTTCCGTAAAGCGCACGGCCCAGTTCACTCATCCGGTAGTGTTCGAGGAGACCCAGAAAGAGATCCGCGAGATCGCGTTCGTCTTCGGTGCGTTGTGTGTCCCGCTGCTCATGCTCAAGACAAACGAGAAAGTGGTCCATATCCCACTTCTCGCCTTCATAGAGCGTATTGAGGGCTCTCTGGATGACCAACGACGCCCGCTGGTCCTCGCGGCGTGTGGTGACGTTCAACAGCACGCTCAGGAATCCCTCGGCAATAAGCTGCGATTCCCGCGCGTCGCGCCCCAGATGAAACGGTGAGAATTGGAGTTCGCTACCCGCGCCAAACGTCCACCAGACGCTTTCCTGCGGCCACAACTGCACCAAGGAACCGTACTCTGCCTGCTTGGGATCCACGATGGCGCCGATCGCGCCCCACTGAAGCATGGTGTCTGCCGCGTACTTCATCCCGACTGACTTGCCGCTCCCAAGCGTGCCGACAAATGCGGCCGCACCGCTCCGATTGAGTTCGCGCATGGGACGAAACCAGTCCACCCATACCGGACGTGCGCTATGGACCATACGCGCGAACCACATCCCAGATGGATCACCGACCGTCGCTGTTCCGAGCGCACCGGATGCGGCGAGCACGCTTGGATCCGCGGGAATCGCCCAAGCCTTGTCGACACCGCCCACCGTGCCTGGGAAAAACGCCTGCCACAGTTTCAGAGCATCACCGGGCGGATGGACAAGATGCACGACCCCTTGCAAACGCTCTTTCAGCAACTCCTCACGCCGCAACATCTCAAGCTCACTGTCCGCCCCTACGGCAAAGAACGCGTGAAACGTCGCAAACGCCATACCCGCTTTGAGTTTTGCTTCGAGGGCCTGCGCGTCTTCGAGACCGTCGTAAATGTCCCACGGGATGTCCCCTGCTTGCGCATATTCCTCACCTTGCGCCGCGACAATTTTCCGACGGCGATAGACCAATTCACGCGCGCGCTGGGGCGAGATGATCTCGAAATGCACACAAGCATCGACGGGAAAGTGGAGCTTTTCAAGAGGGTGATAGAGCCACTCATCACCGATCGTTTCCAGTCGATCCGGCAGGCTCGCCACCGCCATGATCGATTGGTACGATACGCGTTTGTCGTCATGCTCCACTCGAATGCGAAACGTGTCTTCGCGCACCGCCGCCGAAACAAGCGATAGACGAACAGGTCGTGGACGTATGAGAATATCCTTTCCTTCGATCGTCAAGGTCTTTGGGAGAGGATCAGGCAGTGTATTTGGCCATGGCGCAAGCCCGCGAAAATAGGGCGCACGATGAATGCGCTCCATTTCATGTGGTGTA
Source organism: Alicyclobacillus acidocaldarius subsp. acidocaldarius DSM 446 (assembly GCF_000024285.1). Classification (GTDB taxonomy): domain Bacteria; phylum Bacillota; class Bacilli; order Alicyclobacillales; family Alicyclobacillaceae; genus Alicyclobacillus; species Alicyclobacillus acidocaldarius. Next base: position 1,209,968 of record NC_013205.1, on the reverse strand, counting down.
GCACGCGCAAGCTGCGGAAGAATCGCTTGCAGACGGTTGTACAAACGCATTTCGGCTTGCCGCGTTACTTCTAGGTCGTGTTGCGAGATCACAGGCGCCTGGACTCGTGCGACCTTGCGTTTGGCATAGCCCCAAAATCGCAGAAATTGATCCGCAACTCGTTCGCGAAGCTTGTCCGGTCTGTCCAACACTTGATTCCATGCGGTTCCGACCGGCGAAGCGAGCGGCAAGATGAGCACTGTGAGTCGTTCGAAAGGCGTCTGGCCATGCAGACGTTGCATCACCAGGTCCACGTGGGCGCGCCAATGCGGATGATCTCCAAAGGAACGCATCCTTAAAGAAACTTCCTCTGCCGAAATCGGCACGGAGACACTGAGGAGCTGCCCTTGCCCGCGATACGTTTGAAAGAACACTTCGAATTGCCGATAGATACTCCGCTTGACCGCTTCCGGCTGAAGTTCGTACGGCAACGCCGGTAACCGATAGACCCCATACGCGCTACCGTTGTCTAAAAAGAGAATGTTGTCGTGCCAATAGATGGTGTGCATAAAAAACACCCCTCCTTCATGTGGAGAGGTGTATGGCATCTTACGCGCCTAGATCCGGTGTATCGTCAAATAGGCCGAGTTGAACGGCATTCGCACGCTCGAGTTTCTCCCTCGCTCGCCTCACGTATGACTGTACAGATCCACGAGTGACACCCAATGCCTGTGCTATCCCCGCATAGCTCATACCGCGTTCGTAGGCAAACAGACAAGCGGCTTCGCGAAGGCTTAACACAGAGCGCCATGCGACGGGAAGCCTCTGCCGCCACCATTCCACCGCACCCTCTGCCGCGTCTCCCTCGTCGTCCCTATCCCATCTTCCAGGCTGTGTTCCTCCAACGCATTTCGCTGCGAGCCGATCCAACACCGCTGGATCGCCCACGAGCACTTCGCGATGCTCAACACGCGTCGTACCCTCCATTAGGCACAAGGTGTAGTCCAAGGAGCGCGCCATACTTTCATACAGCCACACATCGCGCTCGAGCTCGGGGTGTTCTTGAAGACGTTTTTGGGTTTCCCGCTTGGCCTCCTTGATGCGTTGCAATGTCAGTTCATATTCCTGAATCAGATCCTCCAAATCCGAACGTGCCACAAGGGCCACCTCCAAAAACGCGTGGAGAATGGTTAAGTTCTTACAATTAAGTTAGGAGATTTGCGATTGTTTTGGCAAGATGTTCGATCCCTCCGTCCGACAATCGGTCTTGATATGCTGCGAGGATCTCGACGAGCAACGAGACCTTCTCAAGTCGCAGTTGTTCCTCCAAAGCGTTGGGACGCTGACCTCGGATCGCAAGAGGTAACACCTCGCGCACCACCCAACGTTGAAATGCACGCGCGTGGGGTTCTCGGCCTGCAAGCGCCAAACGCAACATCCCCGACTCGCGAACAACCAGGATCTCCTCGCGCCCGCCTGCGTTGTCGACCGTCACCAAACCCTTCTCGTCGTCGTCCAACCTTCGTATCGCCTTCTCAATGTTACGCAGCCCCATCGCCTCACACACCCCGACGGCGTCAAACCATGGTTCGCCATCAACCCAAAACACACGCACCTGCGCGCCATTCGCGAAGACCGCCCAGGTTTGTTGCATGAGAGATCGCCCCCTCCGAAGAGCGATGTCTGCAGGGCAAAACGGCATAAAAACAGCCCTTGCGCCACCTTTCGACGCAAGGCTGTTAATTGGAGTGCATGTGTTACCTCTCTTCCACCACGATCGCAGTCGCCAAGGCTCGCTGCGGAACCGTCAAGTAGCGCCCCTCATACCACAGTCCTGTTGAACTCCCCCCGTCAAGGTTCATCGCGTATGTCAAACCGAGCGCTTTGGCGATCTGAGCTTCCTGGTATACATTCGCGTCGTGAATCGTCAAAAACACCAACTGCCCGGACGAATTGAAGCCGACCACCGAGCGCAGTGTCACCGCGTCCACGACTTCGTAGTTATCCAGTCCTTCTTTTGCTGGCTCGATGTCGATGCGGCCATTGTTAAGCAACATGGGACCGGCTCCAATGGCGTTTGGATAAGCACTGAACGGTACAGTCTTTCCTGTGTCCAGTGAAACTACAGTATCTCCCCACACTGCCCGATCCCCCACATGGACCCGCTGCATGATGGGGGTTTTCGCCTCTCCCGCGCCAATCTCGATGTCGTAGCCATTGCTTGGAATTGGTGTGATGCCGTCGTGGATCGCAACGATCTTGTTATTCTCCACTTCCGCCACGACAGACGACGAATCGCGAGTGCGCGGCCCGTAGAACGGCGTCAACACGCTGACCCGCATAGGGTTGGTGCTCAAGGTGTTGAGAAACCAGGGCCACATGTTGCTGATCGGATTCGTAGGATCGTAGACGTTCAGCGACAGCTCCTCAGTCGCACGTAGCATCGTAAGCTGGCCCTGAGCGCCAATGCCGAGAAGCGTGCCCTTC